>JBAYSX010000001.1:0-282021 GCA_041675905.1 Sphingomonadaceae bacterium
CAGACCATCGTGGCATGATCGACGGGCGGAATCAGATGGACGCCATCCAGCCCCGCCAGTCGGGCGCGCAGCAGACCGTGGACCGCCGGATTGGGATGCAGCGGCAACACCACTTCCATTTCGCAGAATCCGGCAAGGCGAGCGATGCCGGCGGCGATGGACGACAGCCGCGCGCCGATGTTTTCGCGGCGGTGGACGGTTGCCAGCAGCAATGGCCGGTCGGAATCGAGTGCGAATGGAAGACGCTGTTCCACGCTGTGGGCGAATTCAGGGTCGGCATCGAGAAGATCTGCGGTCGCCAATACCGCGTCGATTGCGGTATTTCCGGCCATATGGATATTCGCTGGGTCGATCCCTTCCCGTTCCAGCGCCATCGCGGCGCGAGGGGTAGGGGCGAAATGCAGCGTCGCCAGCGGCGCGATCACGCAGCGGTGCATTTCTTCGGGGAATGGCTCATCCCGATCATGGGTGCGCAAGCCCGCTTCGATATGTGCAACCGGCACGCGCGCATAATTCCCCGCCAGTGCTCCGGCCATTGCCGAAACTGTATCGCCCTGCACAAGGATCATCATGGGGCGCCATGCGGCAATCACCGGCGGCAGATGCGTGAGGATTCCGGCAAGCAATTGCGCCGGGCTGTTGCCTGGCTGATGGACGGCCAGATCGACATCGGGCGTAAGGCCGGCTTCCGCCAGCATCTGCGGAGCAAGATCCGGATGCTGCCCGGTAAAGACCAGAATCACCCGGTGTCCACGTCGCCGCAAGGCTTTCACAACGGGAGCCATCTTGATGACTTCCGGCCTCGTGCCGCAAACGGCAAGCAAGGGTGTACTAGCCCGCATGATCCGACGCACCTTATCCCAAAATATAACCTGTTGAACGGACCGCGAATCGGTCGTCGCGCCAGCCCTATCAGGGGAAATGTTCCAGTGCCACTCTGTTTTCGAACTTGAAAACCATATCGTTCAGCTTTGTATTTTTGTTGCCGGATGAGAAAAATGCTGGGAAATCAGGTTGCGAATCGCTTGCATAAGAAGGGGGTATTGCGTATCATTCGCAGTAACAATTGACGGCGGGATCAACCGTTGCGGCAGGATCATAACCCGGAAGGGATGAAAGTAAAACGCGATGTTTGTTTGTTCTTGCAATGCGTTACGTGAAGCCGCGCTGCGCGATGTTGCGCGCAGTGGCATCAAATGCGAAAGGGAAGCGTTCGCGCGGCTGGGTTGCGAAATCCGCTGTGGTCGTTGCATTCCCTACGCCCGCCAGCTTGTTCGGCCCAGCGCCCCCGAAAAAAGCGAAGCCGCCTGAAAACCAGATGGCCCGGTATTTTACGGGCCGACGATTGTGCAACTTTCTCCGGCAACCTTCAGCCGCGCGCATAAGTCGCGCGCCGTGGCCTGGTCCGCAGCGCCGGTGCGCAGGCGATAGAGCGTTTTACCATCACGCACGGTCGGTTGGATAAGCGGGTCAAGCCCCGCCAGATAACCGAACCGCTCCGACAGATTTTTCCATGCCGTCCGCGCACGCGCCTCGCTGGAGAACGCCCCCAGCTGCAATATGCTGCCATTCCCGGCTGCCCGCGAGGCTTCCGGTGCGGGTTCCGGCGTTGGAGCAGCTTTTGGCGCTGGCGCTGGCGCAGGGGCCGGAGCCGGCTTTGCCACGGGCTTCGGCGTTTCCGGCTGGGTCGCTGGCAACAGATTGGTGGGACCGCCCTCTGCCGGAGTTGGCGCGGGTTCCGGTTCGGCAGGCGCTGCCGGCGCGGGACGGGGGCGTTCCACGGGAGCTTCCGGCAGCGCTTCCAATGCGATGCGTCCGCCCGGATCGATCCCGTCTCCGGTGCCAAATCGCGCCTGGCCCTGTCCTTCGACCACCTTGCCCTCCGTGCCGGGGCCGGTCGCCGGCTCTTTCCACGGACCCGGCGAGCGCACCAGCGGCAGTTCCGCGCCCGGCGGCGGCACATCAATCGCGCCCTTTTCCCGCCCGGCAATCAGCCACAGGCCAACCGCGACGCCGATCAGCAGCAGCGCGCCCAGTAACAGCGCCGTCCAGAAGGTGCCGCGCCCGACAAGCGTATGGGTGGGCGTGACATCGTCATCGGCTTCGTCGAGCCAGGGTTGCGGGGTGCTATCCTCCTGCCAGTCGTCGCGCCTGCCGGCTTCATCGCGCGGTGATGGCCCGCGTGCCATCAGCGCAATTCCTCGGCGGCGGTGACGCCCATTACCTGCAAGGCTGTGCGGATGACCTGGGCAACCGCCCGCGCCAGTTCCAGCCGCGCCGCTGTGATGGCCGGATCATCCTCCACCAGAAACCGCAAACGCGGATCGTCATTGCCGCGATTCCATAGCGTGTGGAAGGCGCTGGCCAGATCGGCGAGGAAAAAGGCGATACGGTGCGGTTCGCGGGCGGCGGCTGCCTGCCGTACCAGGCGCGGCCATTGCGCCGCCAGCCGCGCCAGCGCCAGTTCCTGATCGTCCAGCCGGTCGAGCGGAGCGGGGGGGAGCGCGAGGGCGGCTGCGCGCCGCTCTACAGAACGGATACGGGCATGGGCGTAATGCACATAGAAAACCGGATTTTCACGCGATTGTTCAACCACATGGGCGAAATCGAAATCGAGCATGGCTTCGGGCCGCTTGGTCAGCATCATAAAACGCACGACATCACGGCCAACTTCTCCGACCACATCGGCGAGTGTCACAAAATTGCCGGCGCGTTTCGACATGCGTACTGGTTCCCCAGCCCGAAACAGCCGCACCATCTGCACCAGTTTCACATCGAGCGGCACCGTGCCGCCGGTGAGCGCCGCGACAGCGGCCTCGATGCGCTTGACCGTGCCGCCATGATCCGCACCCCAGATGTCGATCAGTGCCGATGAACGGCGGGCTTTTTCCGCATGATAGGCCATATCCGCCCCGAAATAGGTCCATTGGCCGGTCGATTTGCGGATTGGACGGTCGAGATCGTCACCATAGAGGGTGGAGCGAAACAGCGGCAGTTCCACCGGTTCCCAATCTTCCGGCGTTTCACCCTTGGGGGGTGGCAGCACGCCATCATAGATCAGATCACGCCCGCGCAATTCGGCCTCGGCGGCTTCAATCACGCCCGAGGCCTGCAATTCCGCCTCCGACGAGAAACGGTCATGGTGGATGCCGAGCAGCGCCAGATCGGTGCGGATCATATCCATCATCGCGGCAACGGCGCGGGACCGGAAGGGCGCCAGCCATTCGGCTTCGGGCGCGTTGCGATATTGTTCGCCGAATTCGGCGGCAAGCGACTCGCCCACCGGAATCAGATAATCTCCGGGATAAAGGCCCTCGGGAATCTCTCCGACAGCGTCTCCCAGCGCCTGACGATAACGGATATGCGCCGACCGCGCGAGCACATCAACCTGACCGCCAGCATCGTTGATATAATATTCGCGGACCACTTCGGAGCCATGGAATTCGAGCAGGCTGGCCAGCGCATCGCCGACGACCGCACCCCGGCAATGGCCCATGTGCATCGGCCCGGTAGGGTTCGCCGACACATATTCGATATTCACGGGCAGGGCGGCCTGCTGGCGATCGCCACGACCGTAATCGGCTCCGGCAGCCAGAATAGCGGTGATTTCTTTTTCCCAAACAGTGCGATCCAGCCGCAAATTGATGAAACCGGGGCCGGCAACTTCCGCGGATGCAATTTCCGGATGACGGGCGAGATGCGCGGCAATTCGCGTCGCCAGTTCACGGGGATTTGCACGCGCCGGTTTGGCCAGTAACATCGCGGCGTTGGTGGCGAGGTCGCCATGGGCAGGATCGCGCGGCGGTTCGACGACGGCGGCCATGGTTGCGGCTTCCGCCGGCACCGTCCCGTCCGCCACCAGAGACGACACGGCATCGGCGACCAGCGCCTCGATCCTCAAGAAAACGTCCAAATTCATCGTTCCCGGCAAAGCATTCGCATCCATTCCCCGTGCACTAGCCGGGCTTGCGACCGTGCTCAACCTCGCTGCTTCCAACGCTGACCGTATTTTGCGCTGGACCATGTCCCGTTCGCCCTTATGCTGAAGTCCGGCTCAGGCGTGGGCGTGTATTTGGAACGCCCGCGTCAGAGAGGCGGCAGCTTTCATGATCTGACAGGAGAAAAGCATGGCAAAGGACACATCGCAGGCTACAGGCGCATTGGCGGACGCTGTTCCCAGTTCTGAAACACTGGATATTGGCATTCCCGAAAACAAGCTGAAGAAAATTACCGATGGTTTGTCGCGCTTGCTGGCCGACACCTACACATTATATTTGAAAACCCACAATTATCACTGGAATGTGACGGGACCGCAATTCCATTCACTACACGCGCAGTTTGAAACACAATATACGGAACTCGCCATCGCCGTCGATACGATTGCGGAGCGTATCCGTGCGCTGGGTGCATGGGCCCCCGGCAGCTACAGCCAGTTTGCCGAACTGTCGACGGTGAAGGAAGCCAAAGGCATTCCGGACGCCAGACAGATGGTGGCGGATCTCGCTGCCGATCAGGCGACGGTTACCCGCACGGCGCGGGAAATTTTCAGCGACGCCGAAGACGCGAACGACCAGCCGACGGCTGACCTGCTCACCCAGCGTATGCAGATCCATGAGAAGACTGCCTGGATGTTGCGGGCGCTGATTGCCTGAGAATATCCCCCTGCGTCCGCCACGTGCCGGACGCAGGGGGATACAAAAAAGCGCCCAGGGGAAACCTGAGCGCCAAAGGGAAGTCAAAAGGGGTGTCGCAGCCGTTCTTCGCACAATGAAGCTGTATCAGGTCTGAACATAGTATCGCCGCAATTCGTGCAGGCCCAGAAGCAGGGCCGCCAGCAACAGCGGCAGCCAGTAGTATATCACGCGGTAAAGGATTAATGCGGACACCAGCGATACCTTGTCAACCTGCGGCAAAGTCACAAGAATAACTGCTTCAAACACACCGAGCCCCCCGGGCGCGTGGCTGATCATCGCGATCACCATGGCCACGACATAGGCGATGATAAAATCCGGATATACATGCCAGATGGCCTCGGGCAGCAATACCAGCAGCGCCGCGCTCGCCAATGCAATATCCGTCGCCGCCAGCGCAAATTGCGCCAGTGCCTGACGCAGACTCGGCACCGGCAAGGTCCAGCCGAATATCGTGATCGGGATGTTTTGCCGGGCGCAGGCGATCAGATAGGCGAAAATTCCCAGCAGGATGATGGAACCGATTGCTGCCTGGAGATAATAGGCCAGCGGTTCATCGTGGATGCGCAGGGTGCCGGGAAAGGCAACCATGAAAATGCCCAGCATCAGGAAAATGCCGAGCCAGAAGGTGACGCCGGCAATCACGACAATCCGTGCGATGTCCGCAGGCGTGATATTGGTGCCATGATAGGCGCGCCAGCGCGCCGCGCCTCCCGTAATCGGCGCAAAGCCAAAATTATGGCTGAAACAATAGGCGGAAAAACTCGCCAGCGCCGCACGCCAGTATCGCTGGGGTTTGCGAATGGCGAAAAGCGCCAGCACGTCATAGCCGGTCAGTACGAAATAGGAGAGGGCGGCCAACCCCATCGACAATAAAATCTGCCGTAGCAGCACCGCTTCGATGGCCCCGCGCACGTCGGAGAAGTGGACATCACGCAGCAATTCGTACAGCGCGACACCTGCCACCACCAGGACAAGAAGGGTAAAAACGAGGGTGATCGCCGATCGCTGACGCCTCAGCCAGGCCAGCCAGCGAAGATATTTCCGGGCGATGCGTTGACCTTGCCTCACAGGGCCGCCGTTCGGGCCCCGTAATTGGCTTCCATCCATTGGCGATAGCTGCCGTCGAGGATAGCTTTCCACCAGGATTCATTTTGCAGATACCATTGCAGCGTCTGGGCGAAGCCGGTGGTGAAATCCCGGGCGGGGCGATAACCCAGTTCGTCCTCGATCTTGCGGCAATCGATCGCATAGCGCCGATCATGGCCTGGCCGGTCCGTGACAAAGCTTTTCAGGCTGGCGGTCGGCTCGCCGCGGGCGGCGGGTGTATCGGGAAAGCGTCCGGCCAGCGCCGGATCGGCAGCAACTGCCGCATCGACCGCCGCGCATAGCGTGTCGATCACGGCAAGATTGGGAAGTTCCGCGCCGCCGCCGATATTATAGACCTCGCCGCTTCGCCCCTGTTCCAGCACCAGGGAAATGCCAAGGCAATGATCGGCGACGTGCAGCCAGTCCCGCACCTGCATGCCATCGCCATAAATGGGCAGGGGCCGGCCATGCAGCGCATTGATCAGAAACAGCGGGATCAGCTTTTCCGGAAACTGGAACGGGCCGTAATTGTTGGAGCAGTTGGAAATGGTCGTGTCGAGCCCATAGGTATGATGATAGGCGCGCACCAGATGGTCGGACGCGGCTTTCGACGCCGAATAGGGGGAATTGGGCGCGTAGGCAGTGGTTTCCGAAAAGGCAGGATCGTCGGGCGCGAGCGTACCATATACCTCATCGGTCGAGACATGGTGGAAGCGATGTGGCTGGCCGCTGCCGGCGAGCCAGAGCTTGCGCGCGACTTTCAGCAATGCATGTGTGCCGACAACATTGGTCTGGATGAAGGTATCCGGTCCGAGGATGGAACGATCCACATGACTTTCGGCGGCAAAATGTACGATGGTGTCGACGCGGTTTTCCGTCATCAGCCGTTCGACCAGCGCCTCATCGGCGATATCGCCGACCACAAGTTCGGCGTCGGTGCCATCGAGGCTGGCGGCATTGCCGGCATAGGTAAGCAGATCGAGCACGATGATGGTGGATTCCGGGTGCCGGTCCCGCCAGAAGCGGACGAAATTCGTGCCGATAAATCCGGCCCCGCCCGTCACCAGCAGCGATTTCATCTGGTCATTTCCTTCATCTGTTCGAGCGCGTCGCGGAGTTCGACCCGCCAGTGCGCGGCGAGCCCGGTTTGCGCCCATGTCGCCTGTTTGTCGAGAAGGCTGAAAGCGGGCCGCCGCGCCGGCGTCGGATAATCTTCGGTGCGAATCGGTATGACCGGTACAGCGCGGGACAGCAAGCCAAGCGCCAGCGCCTCTTCCTGGATCGCCACGGCAAAATCATACCAGGAAGCGACACCCGCGTCCGTCCAATTCCAGATGCCTGACAATTTCGCCGCCGCCAGTTGCCAGATCGCACGGGCGAGGCTGTCGGCATGGGTGGGCGTGCCAATCTGGTCGGCCACGACGCGCACCTCGTCACGTTCCGCCATCAATCGCAGCATGGTACGGACGAAATTGCCGCCCGCCGCTGCATAAACCCAGGCGGTGCGCACGATCAGTGCCTCCGGGTGCGTCGCCATCGCTGCCTGTTCGCCAGCCAGTTTGCTCGCGCCATAAACCCCCGCCGGTGCGGTCGGCGCCCCGGGGGCATAGGCGACGGACGCGTGACCGTCGAAAACGAAGTCCGTGGATATATGTACGAATCCGGCATTTGCGCCATGGGCCGCTGCGGCCAGTTGACCGGGCGCTGCGCCATTGACAGCGAAGGCCAGATCCTTTTCGCTTTCGGCGCGATCGACGGCGGTATAGGCGGCGGCGTTGACGACAAGGTCCGGCGCGAGTTGCGCGATGGCGGCGGCGATGCTGGGCGGATCCGTAATGTCCAGCGCCGAGCGGGAAAGAGCGGTGACCTGAAGGTGCGCCGGTGCGGTTTTGGCCAGCGCGCGGCCCAATTGTCCGTCGGCGCCCGTTACCAGCACCTTCATGCGAAGACCTCTGCTTCAGCCAGCATGGGCGCCGCGGCGTCCTTCGCTGCCAGTTGCGGTTCGCCTGCGATCCGGTCCAGCGGCCAGGCGATGCCGATTTCCGGGTCATCCCAACGTAACGACCGGTCCGACGGCTGATCCCATAATGTCGTGCATTTATAGAGAAAATCGGCGGTTTCGCTCAGCACCAGAAAGCCGTGCGCGAAGCCCGGCGGAATGAACAGCATCTGGTGATTCGTGTCCGTCAGTTCCGCCCCGACCCATTGGCCGAAGGTTGGCGAAGAGCGCCGGACATCGACGGCAACATCGAACACCGCCCCCGTCGCCACGCGCACCAGCTTCCCTTGCGGATTATGGAGTTGATAATGCAGCCCGCGCAGCACGCCTTGCGCCGACCGGCTGTGATTATCCTGCACCCAATCATGATCCAGCCCGGCTTCGGCGAAAACCTTCGCGTTCCAGCTTTCCATGAAAAATCCGCGTGTGTCGCCGAAAACCTTCGGTGTGATCAGCTTCACGCCCGGCAGCGCCAGTTCCTCGACAATCATGCCGGCAGATCCCGTCCGCGTTCGGCCTGGGATGCGAGATAGCTGCCGTAGCCGGATTTGCGTAAGGGTTCGGCGATGCGCAGCAATTGTTCGGTATCGATAAACCCTTGCCTCCACGCAATTTCTTCCGGGCAGCAAATTTTCAGACCCTGGCGCTCTTCGACGATTCGCACATAGAGGGCCGCATCCAGCAAATTGCTATGGGTGCCGGTATCGAGCCAGGCATAGCCGCGACCCATGATCTCTACCTGCAGATCGCCAGCTTCCAGATATTTGCGGTTGAGGTCGGTGATTTCCAGTTCGCCGCGCGCCGATGGCTGCAGGGAGCGGGCGTAATCGACGGCTCGGCCATCGTAGAAATACAGGCCGGTAACGGCGAAATTGCTTTTTGGCTTTTGCGGTTTTTCCTCGATGGTTTCGGCGCGGCCATTTTCGTCGAAACTGACGACGCCATAGGCATGCGGATCTTTCACCCAATAGCCGAAAACCGATGCGCCTGATTCGCGCGACGACGCGCGGGCGAGCAATTCCGGTAGGCCATGACCGTAGAAGATGTTGTCGCCCAGAATCAGCGCCGACGGGCCATCGCCGACGAAATCTGCGCCAATATGATAGGCTTGGGCCAGACCCGCCGGTTCCGGCTGTACGGCGTAGGAGAGAGAAATACCCCATTGGCTGCCGTCGCCGAGCAGCCCCTGGAAAATGGCGCTGTCCGGGGGGGTTGTAATGATCAGGATTTCGCGGATGCCCGCCAGCATCAATACCGACAACGGATAATAGATCATCGGTTTATCATAAACAGGCATTAACTGTTTTGAGACCGGCTGGGTTAATGGATAAAGCCGGGTGCCACTGCCTCCGGCCAGAACGATTCCCTTGCGCATCCTGTCTCCTCGGTTGTTCAGCGCCCTGCGCGGCGGTTTCGGAAAATGCGCCGTGCTGTTCCGGCGAACGACTTCAGCAGCGCCGGCAGGCCGGCGTCACGCGCCGCATCCAGCAGTTTCAGGCCGCGCGTATCGGGGCGCGGACTGTTCATAACATATGTTGCCGCAAGGCGCGCCGCATTGAGATGCTTGCGTTTCGCCTGATAGGGCTGCATCTTGACGATCTCGCCGATCGGCAATGGCGCGGTTTCGATGGCACGGGCACTTTCGGCCGCGCGCAGCAGTGCTTCGCCCCGCGCCGTGCGCGCGATCAGCAGCGAACGGCCATCGGCTTCGTCAAAAGTGGGATAGCCGGTTTCGTCACCATACCAGGCGTCAGCTGCGGCGATGTCCGCCGCCCCGCCAACGCTGTCGGAACACAGGCCGCAGCGGAATTGCACCTCTTTCGACAATTCCTCGCCCCAGCTTGTTGCATAGCTGAGCGCACCCGTGCGGCCCCGTGCATCGACAGCGGAGCTTTGCCCCGGCCAGCCATCGCCACGGTAGCGGAAGCTGGTGATGTCATCCGGCTCCAGCCCCATGCGGCGGACCAGCCTTTCGGTGCCGCGCTGGCTGGGCGTGCCGCCACAAAAGAAGGACAAGATATAGGGGATGCGGTCAACCAGTTCTGGTTCGGCGCGCAGCAATTGCCGCATCGCGCCGGCGTCGCACGGTTTGCCGATGAATAATATGCGGCCAGGTTCCGACAGTTCGGCGCGAATCTCCGCAAGTGGTGCTGCCGGCGCATAACGCGATCCCGCCGCGCGCAGCACATCGCCGCGGCCGGACGAGCGGACGATATGCGTAAGCAGCGGCGCATCCGGGTCCATGGCAACATGCAAGACCCGGTCAACCTCGCCGGTAGCAAGCAGATGCACGGCCAGCGCCGACAATGCTCCGCCGGAGGAACCGGTATGGCGGATTTCCGGATCGGTCGCATGGCCGGTGGCGATGCGCAAATATGGCCCCCATATCGGGGAAATCTCGCGTGGTTCGCCGCCTTCCCATGGCGATATGCGCGCACCGGGGCAGGTTTCGGCCAGCAGGGCATCCGTTTCCGGACGTGGTGTACCCACAGGCGATGGCCGCCACCAGCCCTTGTCATCGCGTTTCAGTGCAATAGCCGGATCAAGCCCGGCGCACAGGCCGCAGCCCGAACACATGTTGCCCCGCAGCACACGGCGCAGCGTCGGCGGCAGGGCAGGGGTTGTTTTAACGCTCATCGGTTTGGCAGTCTCGCCAGCAACCCGGCGAGGAAGGCTACATAGGTTTCCAGGCCATGGTCGACGGCTTTTTCTCCACGGTGGAGATCCGCTGCGAGTTCGGCGCGGCGGTCGAACGCATCCAGCGCATATTCCAGCGCGCGCGCGGTGGTGAAGCCCCTGGCCGGTATCAGCCACGGATAATCCAGCGCGCGATACAGGCCTTCGAACTTACGGCTGTAGCTGACCGGCAGGACCGGCGTTCCAGCGGAATAGGCAGCGATGGTCGCATGCATCCGCCCGCCGACCAGAAAATCGAGGCCGGAAATCCAGCTTTTGGCGGCGGAAGGCGACGCGAAGGCCGGTACGCGCACAACCTCAGGGTAGCGTTGTTTCAGCGCGTCGATCGCCGCGCCATCGTCGTCGCGCGGGATGCGCGGCGTATTCACATGCGGTATCAGTTCCACCGTAACGCCGGGCCGTTGCAACAGGGCCTCGATCAATTGTTCGGTAAAGGCGCGATAGTCGATGGTCAGGCCATAATCATTCGCGCCGCCATAACCGCCCGAATACAACAGCCCCGACACATTGATGCCGGCGCGGATACCCGGGCCCTTTGGCCGCCGTTCAAACGGCAGGGCGAAGGCCACGTCGATGGCTTCAAAGGCGCGGGCTTTCGGTGCGATACCCTGCACGGCTTCAAGAGAAAGCGGGTCGCGGGCGAACACGGCTTTCGCCCGTTCCATCACATGGCGGGCAACGGCGGTGTGCGGCTGCCGGCTGAAGGGCCCGATGGTTTGGGGCGACAAGACCAGCGGCACGCCTTTCAGAACGCACAATTCCTTGGTCGTCACCATGTAAAGGAAGCGCTTGTCGGGATAAATATCGGTGAAACTGTCGCCGGCGCTGATGTCGAGCATCAGATCGAGATCTCCCAGTGCCTTCCAGTAACCGCCGGGAGAGAAAGTAAAACGCCCGTTCAGGATATGCCGTCGCTCTATGCCTTCCGGGATATAGGAAGGGTCGGGATCGAAGGATTTGAACAGGTGAAAACCGATGTTGACGCCGGCGCGGGCGGCGGCCTGCCGCGCAAGCGCCATATTGCCGACCGTCAGCGCGCCGACCCCGAGATTGCCGCTGCTGTCGCCATGCCAGCAGAGGCCGATATTCCGTTTTGTCATCCGGCGCCCGTCCGCCGTTCGTGCGCCATCATCGCGTTACTCCATTCCCGCCGTCAGGTTCCGGCAGTTTAACTTCCATTTTCAATGCCGGAACCCGGAGTGCTCAGCCGGCAGTCGGCTCCGCTACGGGCGCGGCCGGTGTTACCGGCGCGGGCAGACCCGGAGCAGTCGGCTCGGGAGTGGTCCCCGTCTGGACTGTTCCTGACGCCGCTGCGGCTTCACCCAGGACGCTGGTATCCACGTCGGTCTTGTCGTCCGGTTCCCAGCCTTCCTGGTAGACGACCTCGCCCTCCAGTTCCTTGCGCCGGGCCTGCACTTCATCGGCCAGTGCTTTCTGGATGCGCTGGTTATGCAGGGCGCGGGTGGCGAATTCGATAGCCTTGTCGCCCGTGAAGGGTACGATCCGCGATTCTTTCACCTGATTGGCCAGCATCAGCGGTACGGGGCCAGGCATCGGATTCGGAAACACGATGATTTCATTCGGATTTTTCGCAAGGATCGTATGGATCTCCTTTGCGAAATCGGGTGCCGCGCCTACCAGATCGAGTGTCGCGGCCTGGCGGCGAAACTCGATCTTGTTGTCACCAAGGATTTTGATAATGGATTCCATCGTATCGGCATCATCCAGATCCGGCATGCTGGCGGTGCGCGGAAACTGGATCTGATCGACGAGATAAACGGCACGCTGCGAAAAAGTCAGCGGGTTGGCGTCGATGTAGGCCAGCGCCTCGTCGCGGGTTGGCTGGGCGATCTTGCCGGCGATATCGCGCGCCAGCACCTGCACCTTCAATTGCTCTTCGGTGCGGCGCTGTTGCAACTGAAATTGCGGCGTCTTCGTCAACTCGCGCTCTTCTGTGACTTCAACCAGTTTCCGCCGCGTCAGAATGTTGGCTAGTGCAGCCTTCTCCGCGTCGCGGCGGTCCATGCCCGGCGGAATTTGCGCGCCCTGCAATTCGGCATTCACTTCCAGCTGGGTGATATCCACGCCATTCAGGCGCGCCACGACCTGACCTGTCGGCTGGTCTCCGCTGCCATTCTTGCCGCAGGCTGCGACCGCAAGGCCAAAGGCCACCACCAGAAGCGTACCGCGACTGGCCAACCCTGAATGCGTACTAACCATAGTAAATCCCACCTCTCCTGAAACTGTTATGTTTGCTACGCTCAGTCCCCGCGGGGCATGCCCAATAGTGCCCGTGCGATCGCGCCGGCTTTTTTCGGCTGTCCGCGTGCCAGACGGCGCAGCAACTGCCCGACACCCAGCGGATATTGCAGCGGTAACAATAGCGGATAGTTGCGTCGATAGAATTTGAGACGGCTGCGCATCAGATAATATTCGGATGTTGCCGAACGCTCGCCTTTTTTGCCTGAAGACCCGATAGAACCGCCTTCCTTGTGATAGACGATCGCGCCATGCGCAAAGACGATAGCGAAACGTCCGCGATTGCGCACCGACCAGTCCATCTCCTCAAAATAGAGGAAATAGCTTTCTTCCATATACCCGACGGTTTCGAGAAATGGCCGCGATACCGCGAGAGAAGCGCCCAGCACAAAATCCGTGTCCATGGCTACACGTTTGGGATCGAAGGCCCGGGTAATCGGCTGGTTGGAGCCAATTCCCCGGCTTTGACCGGACCATAGTTTGAATCGGGAACCGTTCAATTGCTGCCAGGTACCCGGACGGTGGTAATAGCGCACCTGGGTTCCGCACATGCCAACCCGATGGGTGGCGTCCATGCGCGCCAGCAGCGCGCGCGGGGCGGAAGGTTCGATGACCGTGTCATTGTTCAGGCACCAGCAATAGGCGATCGCCGGGTCCAGCAGTGCGTGGCGCATGGCGAAATTATTACCGCCCGCGAAGCCACGATTTTCCGAAGAGCGGATCAGCGTCAGCAAACCGCGACCGGGAGGCGTTGTCGTCGCCTCCTCGTCGGTCAGTTCAACCAGAGGGATCGGTTTGGCGAGCGGTGGCCGGGTCAGTCGCCCGAGAGGTCCCGCAGGCGGTGTGAAAGGCTCGGAGCCGTTGGCCCATGCCCGGATCCTTTCCACTGAATCGTCACCCGAGGCGTTGTCGATAACGACGACCCGGACAGGCGAATCTGTCCGCATGACGGACTCGAGACATTCGATGGTATCGGCCCAGCGGTTCCAGTTGATGATAATAACAGCGAGACGCGGGGCGGAGTCTCCCGCCAGCACATTCGCCGGAATCTCTGTCTCGGCCGGGGTCGCCACGTTTGCGCCGGGGGAACTCTCCACGGCTATCGGTGATTTACTCATACTCACGATGTCCGATTCCAGCTTTCAGCGCCGCCTGCATCTCGATTGCCGGCGATTCGATGCATTTCCATAAAGCGATAGCAGCGGTTTTGAAACAGGAAGGTCAAGCCCCTTACCCGACCGCCTGCCGTCGGTACACGTTCAGAAAAGAGTACGACCGGCGCCTGCGCCACCGCCGACAGCAGCACCGCAAGAGCTTGCATCTTCCAGCGGAATGGCGACCGGCCTTTCGCCTGATGCTCGTCAAACTGGTGGGCAATCAATCGTGCCCAGCGCGCCTCGACATCTTCGCGGCTGCCGCGCGGCGGGTGATAGACGCGCATTTCGGGCAAATAGCGCGTCGGATGTCCCATCGCGCGCGCCTTCAGGCCCCATTGCCGATCCTCAGCGGTGTTGATCGGACCAAAGCCCCCGACCTTCCTGAAAAGTTCGCGATCCACCATCAGATTGCCCGAGCCGGAAAAGCCCCGGCGGTTGATGTACATTTTCTGGCGGAAAGAAAAAACAGCCTCGAACGCCTCGATGGCATTGGGGCGGCGCGGGTCGTGGAAATCGATGCGCACGTCACCGCCGACCGGGCGATCAGGGTCCGCCTCCACGGCACGGACGCCGGTCAGCAGCCAGTCCGGTGCAACGCGAATATCTGCGTCGACGAAGGCCAGAACCCGCCCCCGGGCGTGGGCAACGCCGAGATTGCGGGCAGGACCAGGCCCTGGTTCCGGTTCGACGAGGAAGCGCACATCGGGCCAGCTTGCAGCCACGGCGTCGAGCGGCATACGGGAGCCATTGTCGACGACGATGATCTCGAACGCACCATGATCCAGCCGCTGCGCTGCCACCGATTGCAGCGCGCGGACCAGCAATTCCGGGGTGTTGAGGTGGGGAAGGATGACGCTGGCGCGGAGATCGCCGTCCACCTGGCACGCGGACGGCGCGGGCGTGGCGGGGACGGCATGATCCGGCATGTGCGCCTGCTCCGGCACGTCCTTATTTGCCTGCCCTGGCAAGCGCTGCAGACAGACCGAGAAGTTGTGCCACACCCTGGGTGCGGAAGCGGAAGCGCGGTTCGGGCGCAACGACCGCCGCGGCCGGTGCCGGCGCTGGCCCGGTTATGACCGGTGCGGACCGCTCGAACAGATTGATTTCACCGGTGAAACCCGTCAGGAGGCGGTCGATTTCCTGTGGGGCGCGTCCGGTTTCGGCGGCGATGTCCGCTGCGCTGAACCATTCGTCCGGCGTGCCGGTGAGCCGGGACGCGGCGATCAGCACCGGCCAGGCTGCCCGCACTTCAGGGCGCGCCAGCGTCGCCTGCACCCGGCGAGGCAGTCCGGCGTTCCATTCTGCCAGCACCGCTTCCGTACCGGCGGTGACGTCATGTTCGGTGATCTCCATGCGGCCCGCGTCGAGCGCCCTGCCGGCTGCGCGGCCACCAAGCAGTCGTGCGTAATAAGGCGACCCCGCCGCCATGCGGACGATCTGGCCTTTGGCATCGGTGGAGAAAATGATCCCGGATGCGGTTTCGGCGCGTTCCAGTATTTCCATGATCTCCGAGTCGGGCATGGGGCCAAGTGGTATGCCGACAATATTACGTCTGATTGACGGTGTGAAACCGATAAGCTCATCCAGATTGGAGCCAACACCCGTGAGCACCAGCTGGACGCGCGCCGCGCGGTCCGAAAGATTCTTGATCAGTTCGGCTATGTCGCGGCGGAATTCAATGTCCGCCACCCGGTCGTACTCGTCGAGCACGAAGATGATCCTCGTGCCGACGACCTCGCTCAAAAGGCCGGCCAGCTGGCGAGGGTCGAGCCGCTGGTCGCCGAGCAGGTCAGCAAAGCTTCTGCTATGTTCATTTTCATCCGCCGTCGGGGAAATGGATGCGTGATAAAGCAGGGGTATTTCCGCAAGGAAGGCGCGAAACATTTCGTCGAAACGCGATTCGACGCCGCAAGACCCGTAAAAAAACAGATACTGGGCGTCACGCGCGGCTTCGGCGAATACATGGATCAGGGATGTCTTGCCGATGCCGCGATCGCCGTAGAGCACGACATGGGCGCGCTGCTGCTCGATTGCGCTGATCAGATTCTGGAATGCTTCCCGGCGACCGGCGAATCGGGACGACGCCATGGCTGGCTGCGAGGCAGCGAGCATATCGGCCAGCACCACCCGCGCCCGCGCGATCTGGTCATCGCCCCGCGCACCGGGGGCACCCGGGAAATCGCCGGGGTCGTCGGTAGCATCGACGGCAAAGCGGGGAAGGGAGGCAACAGGGGAAGCAGGTTCCTGATTCGCCGGAGGGCGTTGCCATAGTCCAAAATTACGCCTGATCGACGCTGAATCCGTCATCTGGTCCATCCTGGTGTCCTCCGTACCTGCCCGGGGTTTCGTCTTGTCGCGCGCAAAGATCATGCCGGCCTCTCAACACTGGTTAAGAATTTCCTTAGCATCGACGCGCCGGTTAGCCCACCGTGGGCACCCGTAATAAACGCAGCGGGCGCGGACATTCTCCGGGGACGGGGCAGGCAGATTCGTTTCAACGGAGACTCCGGCTCACGGGGAAGGGATGGCACGAGCTTTTGTGCACTGCAAGATATATTGCCGCGCGGAAAAGCCGTTAACATGGTCAGGTGCATAAACGTCCTTTAGCGGACCGGAATTAATGCTGGATAAATACCGGATAGAGAAGGGGAATGCCCGCTGACGGACGCTGCCGGGCCGCAGGCCGGGAGTGCGGTTGCCGGAACTTCGCGGCGGAAATTACACCTTTTTAACTTGTGCGCGGACGCAGCTTATGGAAGGCGCAATTTTGCGTTGCGGCATCGCCGTTAGCCAGGCATGCTGTTAACGCACATAATGATGTGGTATCGGGCCGAACGGAGGAAGCGATGAGGGGCGTGACGTTGGCAGATCAGGGTTTGCTGCCCGTCAGGCTGGCCGCGCGTTGCGCGACAGCGGCGATTGCCTTGCTGGCGTCGACGCCTGTGATCGCCCAGGAGTCAGCGTCCGAAGGTTCCGCCAGCGCTGCGAGCCCCGCGTCCCCCGCGCCGGCGACCACAACTCCTTCCACCGCCGCCGGTCCGGCGCCGATGATGCCCGGTCCCTCATCGGCAGGTGATCTTGCGCCATCCACGTCCGCGACCCGCGCGCCGTCTGATTTTACCACAGAATCCGGGCCGTTGTTGCCGGAAGGCGAGGCAACGATTCCGATCCTTCAGCCTGCTGTGCAACTGCCAGCTGATGAACTGATCGCGGACGAGGCGGAGGCCACGATGCCACCCCTGATCGCGCCGCCGCCGCCGCTTACCGGCGCGGGCGCGACGCGCGCCGGACAGCCGCCTCTTGCTACCGTGCAGCCGGTGCCAGGATCGGTTGAGCAACAGGTTTTGCTGGGTACGCCGCTGCTGACCGGAGACGCCGCCGAGGGTGTGGTGCAGGCAAACCCCGGTCGTATCCTGGGGGATTCTGCGCCGTGGTTGACCGGGCTCGCAGTATCCGCCGTGCGCGGACTGGACTATAGTTTTGAACTCCGCACGGAATATAATGATAATTATCGGCGCGTACGGGCAACGGAAGGGGATGACGCGGGACCCTCCTCGGAATGGCGCTTCACGCCAGAAGCCACGATCGCCGCCGGTCATAATCTGGGTCGGCATTTGCTGTTCGCGAACGCAACTTTCGGGTGGGATTTCCACGCGCGGAATACCGACCGTGACCGGGAACGGGTAAATCTGAACGGGGGCGTGCAGTGGGTTCTGGGCTCCCGCTGTGGCGGCCGCATCCAGGGCGGCTATTCCACCCGGCAGAGCACCGATCTCTTGGATGAACTCGGCGCTCTCCGCTCGTCAGCCCAGAATGATGTGGACGCGACATTGAGTGCGGCATGCCGTCTGGCCGGACGGCTGACGGGCACGTTCGCCTACGACTGGTCGAAGCACACCTATTCCGAGGAGATCCGGCAAATTGGCAATCGCCGGGAAGACGGGTTTGTAGGCGGGCTGTCCTATCCGATCGGTTCGCGCGGCTCGTTATCGGCGTCAGGTTTCCTAAGAAATAGTATAAGGCCGAATCAGCTTCTGCTTACCGGGGAGAAAAACAAGCAGAAGTACAAGGGATTCTCGGTTGGCGGGGGGTACAGCTTCGGTCCGTCAATCGGCGTGAACGGCAGCATCGGCAAAACCTGGGTCACCTCCCGCAACCCGCTGGCCACATCCTTTTCCGGAATCAGCTGGTCGGTCGGTGCAACCTATGGCGGTCCGCGTCTGGGGGCATCGGTGGGCGCCAGCCGAAGTGCTTCATCCGGTGGCGGCGGTGCGGCTAATCTCTCGGTTTCGCGGCAGTTAAACGCCAATCTGAGCTATAAAGCCAATCAGCGGATGACCATGACGGCCGGGTATCTCCGTAGCAAAACGGAGTATCGGGAGTTGTTGATCCTTCCCGGCATTGAATGGCAAAGACCCGAGCGAACAACCGAAAGCCTGTTTGCAGGGACGGATTTCAGGATCAATCGTATGATATCGACGTCACTTGAGTATCGCCATAGGACAAACAATACGGACACCGCATTCGGACAGGGCGCGCTCAGGGACTATTCAGCCAATCTGGTAACATTCACCATTCGCGCCGGGTTCTGACAGATGGCGCAAGCGCAGGCAGACAGGAGCATAGGATGATGGACAGGATCGCAATGGCGCGTATGCCCGGTGGGTCGACACTGCTGCTTTACATACTGGCGGTGTTTTTGCTTCTCGGCGGGGCGGCTGCAGTGGCGCAAACTTCGACCCCTGAGTCGGCGGATGCAGGTGGCTATGTGCTCGGTCCCTCGGACGTGATCAATGTGATGGTCTATGGCCAGTCCGAATTTAACGTGCAGACACGTATCAAACCGGATGGTTCCATCGTGATGCCGTTGATCGGTCGGGTGGAAGCGGCGGGCAGGAATACTATCCAGCTGGCGGATGACATTCGCAAGCGGCTGGTTTCGGGAAATTATCTTCGTGATCCCATCGTGAATATCGAGGTAACTGGCTATAACAGCCGCTTTGCGCGCGTCGTCGGTCATGTTGGTGCGTCCACCATCGTGCCGCTGGACCGCAACTACCCCGTGCTGGACGTATTGCTGAAGGCCGGCTGGGTACGCGCCAGCGCATCGCGCTATGTACAATTGCACCGCGCGTCCGACGGACAGAAGATCCAGCTCGATACGGATGAGCTGGCCCGGGCCGGCGAAGGTTCGGATATTATTGTGCAGCCGGGCGATACGCTGTTTGTCGAGGCGGCAGAAGTGGTCTATCTGACTGGCCCGGCGATGCGACCGGGCGCCTATCAGCTGAAACCGGGGATGACGATCGCCAATCTGCTTGCGCAGGCGGGTGGCGTCGCGCAAACTGCGTCGAGGAGCAAGTTCGGGGTTACCCGGGGCACGGCCGATGAGGAAATTGTCGATGACCAGTTCGTGCTGGAGAAGGACGATGTCGTGCGGGTGCGGGAGCGGTTGTTTTGATGCGGCCCGGGGGTTTCACGATGCGGCTCTTCACGTTGCGCTCCGTTGACGTCGCCGTTGTTACAGGAGTGATGCAGCCATGAGCCTGATACAGTTCTTGCGCATTCTGATCGCGCGCCGTTGGATGATCCTGTTACCGGCGCTGGCCTGTCTGCTTGTGGCGACCGCAATCGCCATGATGCTGCCGAAGCGGTATCCTGCGACAGCCCGGGTGATCCTCGATATCGTGAAACCCGATCCTGTCACGGGTGAAGCTGTCGCTGGCCGTAACCCGTTGCCGTATATCCGCACCGAAATCCAGCTGATCAAGGACATGCGTGTGGCCGGCCTTGTTGTTGACCGGCTGGGGCTCACGCAGAATCCCGGGATGGTCGCCGCCTATGAGGAAACCGGTCGTTCCGTATCGGACGGCGGTATGCGGAACTGGGTGGGGCAGCGCATCGTTGACAATACGGACGCAAAGCTGGTTTCCGGATCGAATATTCTGGAAATCCTGTATGAGGCGCCTGATCCGGAGCAGGCGCGGCAGATCGTCGGCGCGTTGCGTGATGCCTATATCGAAAGTTCGTTGCGATATCGGGTCGATTCAGCTGCGAGCACCGGCAACTGGTTTCGTGAACAGGCTACCAAGGCCCATCAGGCGCTGACCGCGTCTGAAAAGGTGCTGGCCGATTATATGGCAGAGCATAATATCGTCCTGGTAGACGGGATGGACAGTGAGACAGCGCAGCTGCAGGCGCTTGCGGCGACGGTGCAGGCGGTACGCAGCAATGAACCATCGTCGACGGCGGCGGCTACCGCTCAGCTGGGTCGTGATCCTGTGGTGTCGCAATTGCGGATGCAACTCGCGACGATCGAGGATGAGCTGGCGCTTGCCGGCTCCCAGCTCGGCCAGAATCATCCTTCTTACAAGGCAATCCTGGCACGCAAGGGTACGATCGAACGGCAAATCCGCATGGCCGAAGCCAATTCCCAGACGGGGGTGGCAGCCGTTACCGGCGCGACGCAGCAGTCGTTGGCACAGCTGGAACGGGAACTGCGTGCGCAGGAACAACTGGTACGGGAGCGTAAACCGCTCATAGATGAATTGGTCAGGCTATCCAGCGATGTCACGCTGAAACGCTCGCTGTATGAGCGTGCGATGGCGCGGACCGAGGATTTGCGCATGCAGGCGGATGTATCGCAAACGGGTTTGGTGGTCCTTGGTGACCCGACGTCGTCCACCACGCCCTCCTATCCAAAGACCCCGTTGATCATAACGCTTGCAACCCTCGTTGGCCTCGCCTTCGGGATTTTTGCGGCCATTGTCACGGAGTTTGCGGCGCGGCGTGTCCGCGGGCAGGAAGATCTGGCCTATGCGTCAGGCGCGCCGGTGCTGGTAACGGTACGGGCCACACGACCATCCGGTTTGCGGCTCGCGGTGCGGCGTCTTCTCGGCAAGAAATCCGATGAGCCGGGCACCGGTGGTGAATTGCAGGTGATTTGATATGACGGCATCCAACGCACAGGTCCCGCCCCCCGACAGAAGCGCCGTCGAGGAAGGAGAGGTCCACGACGCCTTGCTGCGTACGGGCGCGTTAACCGACGATCAGGCACAGTTGGTTGCGGAACAACAGGCGCGCGACGGTGGCAATTTCGATAGCGCCGCAGTTGCGCTGGCCCTCGCAACGGAAGACGACGTCATCCTCGCGCGGCAGGCGCTGCAGGGACAACGGGCATTCGACCTGTCGCCCGCGACCGAGATTTCGGATGAAATCGTCGTTTTGTCGGATCCGGTCGGCCCGCAGGCGGAGGCCTTGCGGTTGCTGCGAACCCAGATCATTGCCCAGCATATCGGGGCGGGGCGGCGGGCTTTTGCGGTGACCGCCGCAACCGACGGTTCGGGCAAGACTTTTGTCGCTGCAAATCTGGCTGTCGCCCTGTCGCAGGTTGGCATCAAGACGTTGCTGATCGACGCCAATCTGCGCAATCCGCGTGTCGACCAGGTGTTTGGCATCGACCCCAACGGACCGGGTCTGTCCACCTATCTGACAATGCAGGCAAACCGGCCGGAACGCGTGATTTATTCGGATGTGCTGCCAAATCTGGCGGTGGTTCCCTCCGGCCCGCCGGTGGCGCGTCCGCAAGAACTGTTGTCCGGTGCGCGTTTCCGTGTCGGTGTCGATATCCTGTTGCGGCAATATGATGTCGCTATCTTTGATACGCCCGCCGCAAATGAAAATGCTGACGCACTGACGGTAGCCGCCGTGCTTGGTTATGCGCTGGTCGTCGCCCGGCGCGATCAGGCCTATTTCCGCGATGTTCAGGCGTTGGCCCAACAGCTTTCGGCGGCACGGGCAACGGTAATCGGTTCTGTGCTCAACGAATTCTAGTCGATCGCTGGCCCTGATACGGAAACCTGGCCTGCAGGAGTGTTGTATGAGCGTTGCCAATCCTGCTTCCCGCCTGACCTGGCGGACGTTTTTCAGCGGATATCCGTTGCTTGCTCTCGGGTTGCTCGCCTTATGCATCCCCACTCTTTATGCGATGGCGACCGAGAGCTGGACCCGTGAGGAGGGAGTGCATGGGCCGCTGGTGCTGGCAACCGCCATCTGGCTCGTCTGGCGCAATCTGGATGAAATAATGGCCGAAGCCCGACCGGGCCACCCGGCAGTTACCGCACCGGTTCTGTTACTCGGGGTTGCTGTTTACATATTCGGGCGCGCCTTTGATTTCCTGATGATCGAAGTGGCGGCGCTGCTGCTTATCCTGCTGGCGATCGCCTATGCATTTGTCGGCCACCGGGTGCTGATGAAGATGTGGTTCCCGATCATTTATATGGGCTTCCTGATTCCATTGCCGGGCTGGTTGCTTGATTCGATGACCCAGCCTCTCAAACTGCTGGTTTCCGATATTACGACGGACCTGCTGTCCTGGTTTGGCTATCCGATCGTCCGTACCGGCGTAACGCTGTATATCGCGCAGTATCAGTTGCTGGTCGAGGATGCTTGCGCCGGACTGAACTCCCTGATCAGCCTCACGGCGGTAGGCCTGTTCTACATCTATCTGCTGCATAATGCCTCGTGGCGTTATTCATTGATATTGCTGGCTTTCGTGGTGCCGATCGCCATTGCTGCGAATATTGTGCGGGTGATCATTCTGGTGCTGATCACCTATTATTTCGGTGACGAGGCGGCGCAGGGCTATCTGCACGATTTCGCCGGCATCGTGACCTTTGTATCGGCATTATTGCTGATATTCCTGCTGGATGGGCTTCTGACCCCACTCCGGCGTCGTCTGGGAGGCAGGCCCCATGCTCAAACGGCGTGATGTGCTACTTGGTGTGCCGTTGTTGGCTGCCGCTGGCGCCGCGGTTGCCCTGGTTCCGCGCAAGCGGATCAACTTGCGCGGTGACCGGAAGATCGAAGATATGGTTCCGCTGGAATTTGGCGGCTGGCATGTAACGCCGTCGAATGCCGTGATTCTGCCCAAGGCGGAAGAGGGCAGTCTGTCCGATACGCTCTATGGCGAGACGGTGAGCCGGCTGTATCTGGGTGAAGGGCGTATTCCGGTCATGCTGGTGATTGCCTGGGGTGACACCCAGTCGGATCAGCTGCAGCTCCACCGACCCGAGGTCTGTTATACCGCCGTCGGATTCGAGATCAGCGAATCCCGACGGGATGAAATTCCGTTGACGACCGACGCGCATTTGCCGGTACGCCATCTTGTTGCGACATCCAACGACCGGACTGAACCGTTACTTTACTGGACCAGACTTGGTGATTCACTGCCAACCAGCGGCAACGAACAGCGAATCATGAAGCTACGTACCGAGATGCAGGGCTATGTATCCGACGGGGCTTTGGTGCGCTTGTCGACCGTCGCCGAGCCGACACCCGCAACGTTCGCCGCGCTTGAGGAATTTACGCGCGTGATGCTCCGGGCTACCAAACCGGAAGGTTTGCCCGCGCTTCTCGGCCGGCCGCTCACCCAGGCGATGCTCAAGGGGTAACGGCGGTGCAGACTGTCACTCCCGGGCGTCAGCATTATTTTGATACGCCCGGGCAATCTTCGCTGGCGCTGGCGTCAGGCCTATTTTTCCGCGCCGCCGAAGGGGCGGAGCGTGTAGTGGACAAAGGCCAGGATGGCAAGAATGCCGGCGATGGCCGCAACATGATAGAGGCTGTCACCATTTTCGACCGCCTTGTTGCCAATCTGGTTAATCACGGCACACGCAACAGAGGCAACGAAATAGGGCCACATGCGGTCTCTTTCCGGTCCGACAGAGCGTTGCAGAAACAGCACGATGAGACCGGCGAAAATACCGACTGTTATCCAGTCATACGCAGTTTCCATGCACCCGCTTTCTTTCGCAAATTCTTGACGATGGTCTGTCAGGTTAAGGCCCGTTATATGGCTACCCGTCCTTTGAACGGACTGCAACTCCCCCAGTGCGTTTCAGACAGGGGGAACATGCAGTTCGGTCCACGGCGGACGTATCTGGTACGGGGGCATTGATGAACGATTTTATGAAGGGTGGCCTGAAAGAAGCAGACCGCTTGCCTCCGGTTTCGCCGGTCCTGACGCCCGGGGATACCACGGCCCCGGCAAGACATGCGAATGTGCCTATCGATCTCGTGATTTTCGCAGTTCGTGTTATCGAATTTGTGACCGTCATGCTGGCCGGCATCACGGCGATGTATTTATGGGTGGAGCGCATCCCTGCGGTTGAATTCTCTTCCTATGGCCGGGTGGTGTTCGGTGGCGCGCTGGTGTTTGCGCTGGTTGCCGAGGTGATTGGCGCCTATGATGTCGACGCCCAGTTTTCGCTTCGCCGTGCCTGGCAACGGGTCATGACGGGATGGGGAACGACCACCCTGTTCCTGATTACCATGGGCTTCCTGTTGAAAAGCAGTGAGGATTTTTCCCGCGGCTGGGCGTTCACCTGGTTCATCTCGACCGCGGTGATGCTCGGCGGCACCCGCGCCGCGATGACCGTGTGGATTCGGCATCTCAAATCACAGGGCGTTTTCAACAGTCGCGCCGCTATCTATGGCGCATCCTCCCAGGGGCAAAAGGTGGCGGCATATATCCGTAACCATAGCCGCCTGACGATTCGCATCGTCGGCTTTTTTGACGACCGGCGCGACGGTCGCGTCCCGCTGCTGGTGGATGACTTGCCGGTTTTCGGCTCGTCCGACGATCTGGTGGCGATGATTCGCGAAGGGCTGATCGATCAGGTGATCGTGGCGCTGCCCTGGTCCGCCGAGGCGCGTATTCAGGAACTGGTTTCCAAGATTGCGATGACGCCGGTACGGATCCGTCTGGCCCCCGATATGGCGAATTTTGCCTTTGCCCACCGGCCGCTGGTCCTGCTCGGGGAGCTGCCGGTCCTGACGCTGTTCGAGCGACCGATTTCCGGCACTGACGCTGTTGTGAAACGCGCCGAGGACCTGCTGCTCACCGGCCTGATTTTACTGCTGGTGTGGCCGGTGATGCTGGCGGCGGCAATTGCCATAAAGCTCGATTCGCCCGGTCCGGTCTTTTTCCGCCAGCCGCGTGAGGGCTTCAATAATCGGCCCTTTCGCGTGTGGAAGTTCCGGTCGATGACGCATGATCGCTGCGAGACGGACAGTATCGTCCAGGCCACACGGGGCGACAAGCGGGTGACGCGGGTGGGCCGGTTCCTGCGTGCCACATCTATCGATGAACTGCCGCAGTTGTTCAACGTGATGCAGGGACATATGTCTCTGGTCGGGCCACGGCCCCATGCGCCTTCGACGCGTGCGGGCGGTCGATTGTTCCATGAAGTGGTGCAGACCTATGCCGCCCGGCACAAGGTGAAGCCCGGCATTACCGGCTGGGCGCAATGCTGCGGCTGGCGCGGTGAAACGGATACGGAAGAAAAGCTGATTCGCCGACTGGAACACGACCTTTACTATATCGAGAACTGGTCTGTCGGCTTCGATATCTACATCATGTTTCGCACGGCCATCTCGGTGGTTTTCTCCCGCAACGCCTTCTGAGTGCTGCTTGCGCCATGTGGGACGGCATGCAACAGGTCGCCCATGTCTGCAGTTGCTTATGTAAATGGCCGTTTTTTGCCAATCACCGAAGCTGGAATCGGTATCGAGGACCGGTCGGTGCAGTTCGCGGATTCGATCTACGAGGTGGTGGCCTTCTTCAGTCACCGGCTTCTGGATATGGACCGGCATATCTGGCGGTTGCGGCGAAATGCGGCGGCGCTGTTTCTGGACGGGGTGCCGACCGACGTCGTGCTGGCACGGCTGGCGAACAGACTGATCGCGCGCAGCCGGCTGAACGATGGCCTGCTCTATATCCAGGTCAGCCGGGGCGTGGCGAAACGCGATCATGGCTTCCCGACAAACACGGCGACCGGTCTGATGATGACGGCGCGGCGCTTCGATTTCCGCCAGCGGCTGACGCAACAGCACGAAGGTGTCTGCGCCATCAGCCTCCCCGATCAGCGCTGGAGCCGTTGCGACATCAAGACCACCGGACTGCTGCCGGCGGTGCTCGCGAAGGAGGAAGCGCGGCGGGCCGGCGCGTTTGAGGCGATATTGTATCAGCCGGACGGTGTTGTAACGGAAGGGGCCTCGACGAACATCTGGATGGTGGATGGCGAGGGGCGGTTGGTGACGCATCCCTTGTGTGCATCGATATTGCCGGGAATCGCCCGCGAGACGCTGATGGCAATTGCCCGGGAGCAGGGCATTCCCGTCCTCGAACGGACTTTTACCCTGGCGGAGGCGCGTGCAGCGCCGGAACTGTTTTTGACATCGACGACGGCTCCGGTTCTGCCGATCGTACGGCTGGATGGCGCGCCGGTGGGTGCGGGCCGGCCGGGGCCGGTGGTGGCGCGCCTGGTGCCGCTGGTCTGGAAAAACATCGAAAGCCTGACCGGCTGGCGGGCAGAAAAATAATCTTGTCCCCTGATTTTGCCGGGAAGCGCTTGCCGTGCACCATTACGCTGGTGCATATTTCGTGGCCACGCGCGGCCCGGTGCGCTATGTGCGCGCGAGAAATCGCGGGAGTATATGCAAAAGATTTGACGTAAGGGTGAAAACGGATTGAAAAGCTGGTCTGATCTGAAAAATCGTTTCCGTGCCGGACATGGCTGCGGAAGCGAGAATGATGTTATTCCCCCTGCATTCCCCGTAACCGTTTACCATGCCATGCCGTGCCGTCGGCACAAAGAAGGACAGAATCGACCGTCATGACCGTAACCGAGACGCTGAATGAAGGACTGAAGCGGGCCTATAGCCTGGTGATCGACGCCGGGACCATCGCCAGAAAGGTCGATGCCGCCATTGCCGACGTCGCCCCGAAGATTCGTATGCCGGGCTTTCGTCCGGGCAAGGTGCCGATCAATCTGGTGCGCAAGATGCACGGCGAATCGCTGCGGCGCGACGCCTTGAACGAAGCCATCAATGAATCGGTGAACCGGCTTCTGGCCGATCGTGGCCTGCGTCCGGCTACACAGCCGCAAATTGATCTCGATTCATCGGACGCCGAAGGCGAGGATGTCAAAATCTCGGTCGCGCTGGAAATCTTGCCCGAAGTGCCCGAATCCGACCTGAGTGGCATCAAGCTGGAAAAGCTGGTGGCCGAAACCAGCGACGAGGAAATTGAAACCGCGCTCGGACGGCTGGCCGAACAGCAAAAGACCTTCGCCGATGCGCCCGAGGGCCATGCGGCCGGGAAGGGAGACCAGCTGACCATCGATTATGTTGGCACCACTGATGGCGTCGCCTTCGAAGGGGGCACGGGTTCCGACATGCAGATCGAACTCGGCTCCGGTCGTCTGATCCCGGGTTTTGAGGATCAGCTGGAAGGCGCAAAGGTTGGTGACGAGCGGACCGTCAAGCTCGACTTCCCGGCGGATTATGGTGCTGAAAATCTCGCCGGAAAGGCGGCGGAGTTTGCCGTAACCGTGAAGGCCGTGAAGCAGGCGAGCGTTCCAGCGGTGGATGAGGAACTGGCGACCAATCTCGGCCTCGAAAATCTCGCGCAACTGCGGGACATTTTGAAGGACCAGGCCGAATCGGAATTGAACGGCCTGGCGCGCACCTATCTGAAGCGCAAACTGCTGGATCATTTGGCCGCAGCGCATGATTTTGAAGTGCCGCCGTCGATGGTGGATGCGGAATTCAACCAGATCTGGCGGCAGGTGGAGCAGGAAGCCAGCGAGGAAGAAAAGGCGAAGCTGGAAGACGATCGCGCCGATTATGTCCGGATCGCCGAACGCCGGGTGCGTCTTGGCTTGCTGCTGTCTGACATCGGTCAGAAGAATGACGTTCAGGTTACGCAGCAGGAAATGAACCGGTTGATTGCTCAGGAAGCCTCGCGTTATCCGGGCCAGCAGCAGGAAGTGCAGCGCTTCTTCTCGGAAAATGCGGTGGCTGCCGCGCAACTGCGCGCGCCGCTGTATGAAGAAAAGGTCGTTGATTATCTGCTGGATAAGGCGGAGATCACCGAGCGTAAGGTGACCCGGGCCGAACTGGAAGCAGCGATCGAGGACGAGGACGAGACACCGCACGGGGCCGCCCATGGCCATGCGGGTCATGTGCACGGTCCGGATTGCGACCACGACCACGACCACGACCATGCGCACGATCATGCTGAAGAAGGCGTGAAACCGGCGAAGAAGCCGCGGGCGAAGAAGGCTGCCGAACCGGAAGCAGTGGCAGATGCAGACGCTGCCGATGTTGCCGGAGAAGAGAAACCGGCGAAGAAGTCGGCGGCTCGCAAGGCGAAGGCTGCTGCCGATTCTTCGGACGAAGATAATGGCGAGGAAAAGGCCGAGAAGAAGCCGCGCGCCAAAAAGCCGGCAGCGTCGGAGTAGTTCGTCTGCCAATTGCACGAGAGGCGGGGCCAGCCATGGCCCCGCCTTTTGTGTTTCTAGAACGCCGCCGTCAGCGATACGACGAAACTATTTTTGGCATTTTCATTAAAGCGGGATTTCTCGGGCAGATCATTGCCGATCCAGGCGATACCGAGTGTCAGGGCGTTCCAGTTGGCGTCCACGCCAACCATATAATCCAATTTGCTTGTGGTCTGGCCGCTGGGGTCGACGACGAGCGCGCCGCGTTCGTGGCCGATGGATGCCTTGAGTGTCAGGGGCGTGGTGGGGATGCCGACCGACCCTGCGGCATAAACATAGCGGCTGGAACGGTTGAGATTGCCCTGATCGGGTGCCCAGTTCAGACCTACAGTAAGCGTGGCAGGGCCAAGATTTCCGGCCACCGAGCCATAAAGCTCATATA
Organism: Sphingomonadaceae bacterium; assembly: GCA_041675905.1. Taxonomy (GTDB): domain Bacteria; phylum Pseudomonadota; class Alphaproteobacteria; order Sphingomonadales; family Sphingomonadaceae; genus Sandaracinobacteroides. Next base: position 28,620 of record JBAYSX010000001.1, read on the forward strand.
CGTCGACGCCAGAGGCGCCAGGGAACAGATACGTATAGATTCCGACAGTGGGCGTTAACAGCCCGAACTGCCTGCTCCAGCCGCCATAAACGTCGATTTCGGTCGTCGCCCCGGCATAATCCTGGATCGATGAGCCCCAGACGCCAGCGAAAAAGCCGGGGGCGGTGTTTACCGTGATGTTGCCCTGAACGGCGGGATCCTTGTCTGAAAGACTGACGCCCCGGAACCGGTAGTCCGACACAAAGGACGCGGATCCGCTGACGGAGAGGAAATTGTCCTGCGCCCTGACGGCGGCGGATACAGAAACCAGGCTGGCGGCGATCAACAGTGTGGAAGGAATAGCGCGCATGATCTTACTCCCTGAAAGACGCTGATACAGCGTCCTGGAACAACGGTTCAGGGGCCGTTGGCAGACGGGAAAGCCGTCTGATATCCTGTGCTCGCGCGGGATATTCATCCTCTGTGCCCGCCGATCATGCTGAAATTTGGTGCACTGCACAACCGGAAATTTCACAAGAATGGCGATTGTGGCCGATTTGCAACCTCATCCATCGGGGGCCGCGTGGTTATCCCGGTAAACACCCATCAAAATACCAAAGGTCAACATTACGGTCAGCATGGCGCTGCCGCCATGGCTGACCAACGGCAGCGGAATGCCGACGACGGGGGCCAGGCCCATCACCATCATGATGTTGATGAGCACATAGAAAAAGATGGTCATCGATAGCCCGGCAGCCACCAGTCGCCCGAAGATCGTGGGTGCGCGCAATGCCGTGCGGATTCCCCAGTTCAGGAACAGCAGATACCCGGCGATCAGCACCAGGCCACCAATGAGCCCCCATTCTTCAGCCATGGTGGCAAAGATGAAATCGGTTTGCGGCTCGGGCAGATAATCGAGATGGCTTTGCGTGCCGTTGAGAAAACCCTTGCCGGTCAAGCCGCCGGAACCAATGGCGATTTTCGACTGGGTGATGTGATAGCCAGCACCCAGTGGATCGCTCGCCGGATCGAGGAACGTCAGAACCCGGCGTTGCTGGTAATCGTGCAGCATATTATAAATGACAGGCAGCGACGCAATGCCGATTGCGCCTGGAATGACGAGATAGCGCAATGGCAGGCCGCCGAGAAACATCACAACCACACCACCGGCGAAGATCATCGTTGCAGTGCCGAGATCCGGTTGCAGCAGAACCAGCGCCATCGGCACCAGAATCATCGCCACCGGCGGCCATATGCCGGCGAATTTGCCCGCATAGCCGCGCGGCAGATAATGATAGAAACGCGCCACCGCCAGCACGATCGCCAGTTTCATGAATTCAGATGGCTGCAGCCGGATGATGCCAAGGTCGAGCCAGCGTTGTGAACCTCCGGATATCGCACCCAGCGCCTCGACGCCGACGAGAGCAAGCAGGATCACGGCATAAAGTGGATAGGCCAGCGCCAGCCAGCGCGTCAGCGGCACCTGCGACATCAGAATCGCGAGAACCAGAAAACCGAGATAGCGCACGGCGTGCGGCAGTGCCCAGGGCATGAGATTGCCGCCCGCCGTCGAGTAGAGAATGGTCGCGCCAAAACCGGCAATGGCCGTGACGATCAATACGATACCCCATGGCAGTTTCAGCAGGCGCTGCGGCCAGCGGGCGTTGAGCAGCGCGCCGATCATGGAGCGGAGGGTGCGGTTGCGGCGGCCTCGGCAGCCGCGCGGCGCTCGGCTTCGATCCGGACACGCTCGGCGGCGGCGCGTTTGCTCAGCACATCTTCCAGCGATTCTTCCGCCAGTTCGCGATCATAAATCCAGGTCAGCACATCTTTCGCGATGGGCGCGGCGGCGCGCGAGCCGCCCATGCCATGTTCGACAATGACGCTGACCGCGTAGCGGGGCGCCTCGACAGGCGCGAAAGCAATGAACAGCGCATGGTCGCGAAAGCGCCAGGGAAGGGCGGTGCCGCGCGGGCCGCCGCGGTTGAGGCTGCGTACCTGGGCCGTACCGGTCTTGCCGGCCATCGCGATCCCCGGCACCTTCAGGCGCGAGGCTCGCGCTGTACCGGTGCTCCCATTGACCACATCGTCCATTCCGGCACGCACGACATCGAGATGTTCGGGCGGAATGTTGATCCGCTCGAAAGGCGCGGGCGGCGGGCCAGCCAGCAGGCGCGGTTCAACGATCTGACCGGTGGCGATGCGCGCCGTCATCACCGCCAACTGCAACGGATTGACGACCACATAGCCCTGGCCAATCGACATGTTGAGCGTGTCGGCGGCCGTCCAGCGCTGGTCGTAGCGTTTCTGTTTCCACGCCGGATCGGGGATAATGCCGGCACGTTGCACGGGCATGGGCAGGTCGAATTTATGTTCCAGACCAAGCGTACGCGCCATATCGGCGACGGCCTGCGCGCCGATGCGGTGCGCCATCGAATAGAAATAGACGTTGCAGCTTTTGGAAATGCTGTCCCGCATCGCGACGGTGCCGTGGCCGGAACGGCGGTGGCAATGCCAGCTGCGACCGCCAACCGTGTAGCGGCCACCACAAAATACCGTATCGGTGGGCGGCACCCCGCTCGCCAGCGCCGCCAGCGCTGTGACGGGTTTGAAGGTGGATCCGGGGACATATAACCCCTGCATGACCTTGTTCAGCAGGGGCTTTTTCTCGTCAGCCTGCATTTCCTTCCACAATTTCGACGGGATGCGGTTGGAAAAAATATTGGGATCGAAGGCCGGCATCGACAGCAGACATTTGATATCCCCGGTCAGGCAATCGAGGACGACGACCGAGCAGCTCTCATCGCCGACGCGGGCAGCCGTAAATGCCTGCAGGCCGCGATCGATGGTGAGTTGCACGGTCTGGCCGGGAATATCATCGCGCGTGTCCAGTTCGCGGACGATACGGCCACGGGCATTGACTTCCACGCGCCGTGCACCGGGCTCGCCGCGCAGGGTTTTCTCGGCGCATTTCTCGACGCCGTCCTTGCCCACGCGAAAACCGGGCAGCATGTAGAGCGGGTCGCGATCCTGTTTATATTGTTCGGCGGTGGGCGGCCCGACATAGCCGAGCAAATGCGCGAAGGCGGTGCTGTCCGGATAGTTGCGGACATAGGTTTTGACCGCCTGCACGCCTGCGACATCGGTAAAATCCAGATTGAGGGCGGCATAGGCTTTCCAGCCGATATCGTCGGCCACCAGCAGGGCGGCGGAAGGACGCAGCCCGAGCGCCTCGGCGTGGATACGCTCGCGATCTTCTGCGGTGAGCGGGACAACGGTGGCGATGCGGTCGAGCGCGCGGTCGAGATCGCCGGCCAGCGAGGGGATGATTTCAACACCATAGGCGGGGCGATTGTTGGCAAGCGTTTCGCCTGCCGCATCGACGATCCAGCCGCGACGGGGCACAATCCGGTGCAGGGTGACACGATTGTCTTCCGCTGCCACCGCATATCGCTCGCCTTCAGCGATGGACAGCCACGCCATGCGTCCGGCCAGCACGGCGCCCGCACCGATCTGCGCTGCGCCCAGGAAGAAGGCGCGGCGGTGAAACATCCGCTCGGATGCGCCCTTGTTGCGGAAATCAGGGGGCTTTTTTCCGCGCATCAGGCGGTCCACACCAGGATTTTCTGCTGCACCCGGGCGGCGATGGCAACCGCCAGGGGATAGGCAAAAATGGTCGTCAATGCTTGCAACAGGAAGGGCCATAGCGCTGTGGTGGCGCCAAAAAAGCTGGTGATCTGCCAGGAGAGCAGTTGGGCGACAAGAACGACCAGCGCTGTAAACAGCCAGTCCACCGCCAGGCTATGGCCCTCGAAGCGGTCTTCGGCAAGGCGAACGGTGGCTACCGCCCCGGCGAACAACAGGCTGGATTGACCCAGCGGCTGGCCGGACAGCAGATCGAAAACCACACCAAGCAAAAAAGCGACCCATACCGGCATCAGGCGCGGTTGCAGTATGGCCCAGATAATGACGAACAAAAAAGCGAAATGCGGCATCGCTCCGACTGCCAGCGGCAACGGCAGTGCCATCACCGCCATGGCCAGAAACACGATCGCCGCCGGAATCGCCTTGCAGGCACGATCCGCGATGGGCGAAGGCTTGATGATTGGCGGATTCATGGAGTGGCAGCCGGGGCGGATGCCGGAACATCGGCTTCGGGTATCGCCGGGGAAACGGGCAAGATTTCCGGGGGGGCAAGCCATGAAGCTTCGACGATGACAGCGCCGAGACCCGTAGGATTGGCAAGCGCCCGCGCGCGCGGCGGACTCGCCCGGGCGTCGATGATGACCGCCACGGGAATCCCGGGCGGGTATAGCCCGCCGTCGCCGCTCGTCACCAGACGGTCGCCGACGCGGATCCGGTCTGACCCCGAAGCGATATCGTAGGAGAATTCGAGCAATGTGCCGCCGGTTCCGATAGCCAGACCTGTCCAGCCGGTGCGCATGACCTTCACCGGTACCCGACTGTTGGCGTCCGTCAGTAACATGATGCGCGCGGCATTCTGGCCGACTTCGGTAACGCGACCGGCGAGGCCATCGGCGGCGATGACCGGCATGCGCGGTCGCACGCCGGCTTTGAGACCGGCGCCGATAATGGCCGTGCGGCGCGCAGCGACCGCAGGCGCGGCTGCCGCGACGGTTGCCGCAACGACCCGTCGTTCGGGCCGGCGCAGACCGATCAGCGCTTCCAGTTCGCGCACCTGCTGTTCCAGCAAACGCGTGCGTGCGACTGCCGCGCGGTTTTCCGCGAGTTCGGCTTCCAGCGCCGCATTTTTATCCACCAGTCGCCAATGTGCACCGATGGTGTCACCGATGTCGCGCGCCGCGGCAACCGGGGCATGGGCGACCGATAGCAGGGGCTGTAATGCATCGACCATCGCGCCACGTACCTGTTGGCCCAGAGCGGGGTTCACCCGTTGCAATACGAGCAGCAGCACCGCCAGCGCGAGGATAATGCCGGTGAAGAGGGCGGCCAGAAGCGCCAGATTGCTGTCCCGGCGGGCGAAACCGCGCCGGCGCGCCGAGACAGATGACGGCCGGCCTACCATGGCCGTGCCCCCAAAGGCATAGATGCGGGTTTGAGCGACATATTGCCCCTCATTCCATACAGCGCCCGGCCATCAAGGCTAGCAGATTGTAAAGTTTTTGCGAATCAGGCGCTGGTCAGCACGCCGCGATAGACCGAATCTTCCAGCGCGCGGCCCGTACCGAGAGCCACGCAGGACAGCGGCTCTTCGGCGATGGTGACCGGCAGGCCGGTGGCCTGGCGCAATGCCTCGTCCAGCGAACCGAGCAGCGCACCGCCGCCGGTGACGACGATGCCCTGATCGACGATGTCGGCCGCGAGTTCGGGGGCGGTGTTCTCCAACGCCAGCCGTACGCTTTCGATGATGGCGGAAACCGGTTCGGAAAGCGCTTCGGCGATCTGGCCCTGGTTGATGGTGATTTCCTTGGGAACGCCATTCACCAGATCGCGGCCCTTGATTTCGAGCGTACGGCCAATGCCATCGGCGGGCGGCAGCGCCGTGCCGATTTCCTTTTTGACGCGTTCTGCGGTGGCTTCGCCGATCAAAAGATTATGGTTGCGGCGGACATAATTGATGATGGCCTCGTCCATCTTGTCCCCGCCCATGCGGACGCTGGTGGTGAATGCAAGGCCGCGCAACGACAGCACCGCCACTTCCGTTGTGCCGCCGCCGATATCGACGACCATCGAGCCAATCGGTTCGGTGACCGGCATCCCCGCGCCGATCGCGGCCGCCATCGGTTCGAGGATCAGGCTGACCTGGCTGGCGCCGGCGTTGCTGGCCGCATCGCGGATGGCGCGGCGTTCGACCGGTGTGGAGCCGGACGGGATGCAGACAATGATTTCCGGCCAGGATGGCAGGCGGCTTTGCCCATGCACCTTGGCGATGAAATATTTGATCATGTCTTCGGCGACCTCGATGTCGGCGATGACGCCATCGCGCAACGGGCGGATCGCCTCGACATTGCCGGGCGTCTTGCCCATCATCAGCTTCGCATCATTGCCGACGGCCTTTACCTGGCGGCGGCCATTGACCATTTCGATGGCGACCACGGATGGCTCGTTCAGAACGATGCCACGACCGCGCACATAGACAAGGGTGTTGGCGGTGCCGAGGTCGATCGCCATATCCTGGCTGAAAAACCCAAAGAGACGGTTAAAAAAATTCACAGGAGGCAGACCTTGTTTCGAGCGCGTGTTTCGCGCCGCTCCCCGGATCGCCCCGAGTGAATACCGCCTGCCAGGTTCCAGCGGCGGCAGGAGTCGCACATGGCCGGGGCGGACAGGTTGCGGGTTCTTTGGCGCATAGGATGTTGGCGGCACCCATGCAAGCGACTCTGTGAATCTGTGTCCACCAAAACGGACCCGTCTCTTGCCCCTTCACCGTGCCGGTGCGAAATGAGGATATGAGCATCCGCCGTTTGCCCGCCTATCTTGTGGACCGCATCGCCGCCGGTGAAGTGGTGGAGCGTCCGGCGAGCGTCGTGAAAGAACTGGTGGAAAACAGCCTGGATGCCGGCGCGCGACGCATCCGGGTGACGGTAAAAGGCGGCGGGATCGACGTAATCCTGGTAGAGGATGACGGGCGCGGTATGTGGCCTGATGATCTGCGGCTGGCGGTGGAGCGGCATGCGACATCGAAACTGCCAGGGGAAGATTTGCTGTCGATCGCCAGTTTTGGCTTTCGCGGCGAGGCGCTGCCGGCGATTGCATCTGTTGCGCGTTTTACCATCCAGAGCCGTCCGGCAGACAGTGACTCCGGCTGGGAGTTGCGGCTGGATGGTGGCGCAATGCTGGCCGATTCGCCTGCGGCATTGCCCCCGGGCACGCGGGTGCGGGTGGAGGATCTGTTTGGCCGCGTGCCGGCGCGGCGGAAATTCCTGAAAGCCGAACGTACGGAGGTGGCGGCGATCACCGACGCCATACGCCGGTTGGCGATGGCGCATCCGGCGGTGGCGTTCGAACTTGTTCATGACGGGCGGACGCTGATTTCGGTGGCAGCGGAAGCACTCACTGACGAGGCGGGCCTGGCGGCGCGGGTCGCGCGATTGCTGCCCGCGGGTGGCGATATGGTGCCGGTGGATTTCTTGCGCGAGGATCTGGGCATTGGCGGCATGATCGGGTTGCCAGCCGCCAGCCGGGGTGTGGCGGATCATCAATATCTGTTCGTCAACGGTCGCCCGGTGAAAGACCGGCTGCTGTCCGGGGCGCTGCGCGGTGCTTATGCGGACCGGTTGCCGCGCGACCGGCATGGCGTGGCAGCATTATTCATCACCCTTCCGCCCCAGGCGGTGGATGTGAATGTGCATCCGGCCAAAACCGAAGTACGGTTTCGTGATGCGGCACGGATTCGCGGCAGCCTCGTGTCGGCAGTGCGGGCGGCGCTGGATGCTGCCGGTATCCGCCCGGTGCAGGCAGCAGGCGAAGCGCTGGCGACGGCGTTTCATGCGGTGCCGCTACAGCCAGCACCGGCAGCGCCACCATCGGGGGCTTTGGCGGAGCCGGCTTTGGCGTATCATGTACCGCCATCCGGTCGGGCGTTTCAGGCAGAAAATCCGGCCCGGTCCGGACCATTGCCGCCTGTGCGCGAGCCGGAGCGGCAATTTCCGCTGGGTGTCGCGCGTGGCCAGATCGCCAACACATATATCGTTGCCGAGGCGGAGGACGGGCTGGTGCTGGTGGATCAGCACGCGGCACATGAACGGCTGGTGCTGGAAGCGTTGCGCGCCGCCACCGCCGACCGCCCGGCGGCGGCGCAGGCGTTATTGATTCCGGAAACCGTTGAACTCGATGTGGCGGCGTGCGACCGGCTGGAGGGAGCGGCAGCACAACTCGCCGGCTACGGGCTGGAACTGGAGCGGTTCGGCCCGACGACGATGCTGGTGCGCGCCATGCCGGCGGCGCTGGGTAGTCCGGATGCGCGCGCGCTGTTGACCGACCTCGCCGATGATCTGGCGGCGCATGACGCGCCTCTCGCGCTGACCGACCGGCTGGACCATGTGGCGGCGACGATGGCCTGCCATGGCAGCGTTCGGGCCGGGCGGCCTTTGGGGCTGGCGGAAATGAACGCCATATTGCGGCAGATGGAGCAGGTGCCGGCGAGCGGCACCTGCAATCACGGTAGACCGACCTTTATCCGTCTGGACGGAATGGCGCTTCGCCGGCTGTTTGGCCGCTGATTCCGCCTAGAACTTGAAGCCGGGCGGCAATGGCAGGCCCGCGGTCATTTTCTGCATTTCCTGCTGCGCCAGTGCATCTGCCTTGGTTCGGGCGTCGTTGAAGGCGGCGACGATCAGGTCTTCGGCCATTTCCTTTTCTGACACGGACAGCAGCGACGGATCGATCGACAGCGACACGATTCGGCCCTTGGCGCTGGCCGTTACCTTCACGAGGCCGCCACCGGACATGCCTTCGACCATCAGATTATCGAGACCCTCCTGGGCCTTTTGCAGTTCGGCCTGAACATTATTGGCCATTTTCAGAATATCATCGAGACTTTTCATGCGCTTGCGATCCTTCTTTCTTCTGTCGGCAGTTCTACGGCATCCAGCCGGGCGCCCGGAAATTCGCGCATCAATGCGACAACCACCGGATCGGCGAGCGCCGCTTCACGGGCAACGGCCTCGCGGCGGCGGGCGAGCTGGCGCAGGGATTCGGCGCCGCCGCTATTTTCCGTGAGCGTGACACGCCATGACCGCCCCGTCCAGTCTTCGAGGCAGCGGCGGATATCGTTGGTAAAGGCGGGCGGAAGTTCGGCGACGGCAGCGAGCTGCAATTCGCCCGGAGTCATATGCACGACCGCGACATCGTCGGTCAGGCGACGGGTCAATTGCGCTTCGAGATTTTGCTCGAACAGCGCGACCAGCTCTGCATAGTCGGCGGGGCCGGGCGGGCTTGCGGGCGCAGGGGCCGCGGCGGCGGCTGGCGTAGCGGGCAGTGCGCCGCCATCGAGCAGTTTCGCCAGCCGTTCGGGGTCGGGAAGGCCAGCGGCGTGGACGATCCGCAAAATCGCCATCTCGGCTGCCTGATGCGCGTCCGGGGCCTGGTTGATCTCCGCATGGCCCTTCAGCAACAATTGCCACAGGCGATGCAGTGCCGGGAAGCCCAGTTGTCCGGCCCAGCCGGAAAGGGCGCTACGGTCGTCCTCGGCCAGATCCGGATCGGGCGCGCCGGAAAACTTCGTGCGGGTGAGGGCGTGCACCATATCGAGGAGGGCAGCGAACTGCGCCTGGGGCTCCGCGCCGGCGTCATGCCCGTCTTGCAGGGCAGCAAGGGCGGCGGGCGCGTCCGCTTCCAGCACCGCCCCGAGCAGGCGCGTCGTGCGGCCACGGTCGGCGAGGCCCAGCATATCGCGCACCGCATCCGCCGTGACCGTGCCTGCGCCCATGGCTATCGCCTGATCGAGGATCGACAGCCCGTCGCGGGCGCTGCCTTCGGCGGCGCGGGCGATCAGCGCCAGTGCCTGCGGCTCGATGGTGACGGATTCCTGCCGGCAAATGTCGGCGAAATGTTCGGCCAGAAGATGTTGCGGAATTCGTTTCAGGTCGAAGCGCTGACACCGGGATAATATGGTTGCCGGAACCTTTTGCACTTCGGTTGTTGCGAAGATGAACTTCACATGCGGCGGCGGTTCTTCCAGGGTTTTGAGCAGGGCGTTGAACGCGCCCTTCGACAGCATATGCACTTCGTCGACGATATAGACCTTGTATCGGGCCGATACGGACGCATAGCGCACGGCCTCGATGATTTCGCGAATATTGTCGACGCCCGTGTTCGACGCGGCGTCCATCTCCACCACGTCGATATGCTGGCCGGCGGCGATTGCCGTGCAATTGGCGCAAACGCCGCAGGGCGCGATGGTCGGGCCGCCATCGCCATCCGGCCCGGTGCAGTTGAGCGCCTTGGCGATCAGGCGTGCCGTCGTCGTCTTGCCGACGCCGCGCACGCCGGTGAGCAGCCAGGCCTGGGCGAGCCGGTTGGACCTGATGGCGTTGCCCAGTGTCTGCACCATCGCCGCATGGCCGATCAGCGCATCAAAGCCGGCGGGCCGGTATTTGCGCGCCAGTACGCGATAGGGGGCATCATCGGGAAACAGACTCATGGCGCGCAGAAGTGGCGCTTTGGCGCGCCGGAATCAAGTGGCGGCGTTGCTCAGCCGGCCAGGCCGACGCGCGCTTCCGAGATCTCCCACAACCGCGCCGCCGATTTCGGATCGAGCGCCCATGATTTCACGCCTTCCCCACGCGGCAGATCCGGACCGAAAGGCAGGGCTTCGGCGCAATTTTCCAGATAAAGCCCGCCGTGTCCGTCAAGTTCCGGCCCGACGGCGGCCCAGACGCTCGTGGCCGCGCCCTGGCCGGTATTTTTGAAAAAATAGGGACGGGGATCGTCGGCGCTGGGGGCAAGCATCTTTTCCAGATCGCCCGGGTTGAGGTGCCGCGCGAGACCGGTGTTGATAACGCCTGGCATCACCGAAAAGGCGCGTATGCCCCTGTCCCGGTAACGCCGGTCGAATTCCACTGCGAACAGGGCGTTGGCGGTTTTGGACTGGCCATAGGCCTGGAAGGGATCATAGGCGCGGGCCGTATAATCGATGTCGTCATAATGGACGTCGGAATATAAATGCGCCGAAGAGGAGAGTGCGACGACGCGGGAAGGGGCGCCCCGTTGCAATGCCGGGGATAACAGGTGGGCGAGCAGGAAATGGCCGAGGTGGTTCGTGCCAAACTGCATTTCGAAGCCGTCTTCGGTATGGCTGAACGGACATGCCATGATGCCGGCGTTATTGATCAGCAACGACAGGGGGCGCTCTCCCCAGGCGGCGGCGAAGGCGCGTACGGACGCGAGGCTGGAGAGATCGAGGCGGGCAGCATGGACACGTTCCGACCCGATCGCGGCGTTGATTTCCCGGGCGACGCTTTCCCCGCCGGCGAGGTCGCGCACGGCAAGGGTCACATCAGCGCCGGCACTGGCCAACGCCCTGGCCGTTTCGATGCCTATGCCGGAGGAACCGCCGGTAACGATGGCGTTCCGGCCCGAAAGATCATGCCCCGCCACCACGTCCATGGCGGTCGATTCCCGGTCAAAACCGGACGTTACACGCGTGTTTGTCTTCGACATTTATTGCTCCCCGATGATTGGTGCCTTTCTGAATAGTCTTTCCCATTGCCCTGGCCAACGTATATCTGTGGGCAGACTCCAGGATTCCAGCGCGTGGTCCGGATACGCCGGCGCGCTCGGAGGACCTGGCGGAAGCGCAGAAGGAGAGCGTCATGGCAGAGCGTTTGGTGGATTCCCCCGAAGTTCAGGAACTGCTCGATAAATTGAGCGGCGGCAATGTCGGTGGCGGTGATCCGCGCCTGAAAGCGATTACCCGCCGGATTGTTGGCGATTTGTTCGCCACGATCGAGGAGTTCGATATCACGGAGGATGAATTCTGGACATTTCTGAATTTTGCATCCACCGGATCGGGCGAATATGGCTTGTGGGCGGCGGGGCTTGGTATTGAGCGCTTCCTCGACATTCGCGCCGATGCGAAGGATGCCGCCGCCGGCGTAACGGGCGGCACCCCGCGCACCATCGAAGGACCGCTGTATGTGGCCGGCGCGCCGGTTGTGGAGGGCAAGGCGCGGCTTGACGACGGCACGGACAAGGGCGAGCTGCTGGTGATGCATGGGCAGGTTCGTGATGTGAATGGCAAGGCGCTGCCGGGCGCGAAAGTGGAAGTGTGGCACGCCAATACGCTGGGTAATTATTCTTATTTCGACAAGACACAGAGCGACTTTAATCTGCGCCGCACCATTATCGCTGATGCGGACGGGCGCTATGCCTATCGCAGCATTGTTCCTGCCGGCTATGCTTGCCCACCGGGTGGATCGACCGAGAATATATTGAAGGCGATTGGCCGCCACGGCCATCGGCCGGCACATATCCATTTTTTTGTTTCCGCAGACGGTCATCGTCATTTGACGACGCAGATCAATATTGCCGGAGATCCTTATCTGCATGACGATTTCGCCTATGCGACGCGGGACGATCTGATACCGGACCTGGTTCACAAAACCGGCGGCGAGCCGGCGACGAGCCTGGGTGTGAAAGGTGAATATGCCGATATCGCCTTCGATTTCGTGATGCATCCGGCAAAAACCGGGGAGGAAGAAGATGCGTCGGCGCGGGTGCGCGCGGCCGCCTGACCTGCTGGAACGGGGGTGAAATCTCCCGTTCCGCTTTCGAAATTTGAGGAGATGATATGACCGGGACGATCCTGATTACCGGGGCGACGGCGGGCATCGGTGCGGCGACGGCGCGGAGGTTTGTGCGGGCGGGCTGGAAGGTGATCGCCACCGGGCGGCGGCAGGAACGTCTGGATGCGCTGGTGGCGGAACTGGGCGCGGAGCAGGTGCATGGGGTCTGTTTCGACATGCGCGATGCGGACGCCATCGATGCGGCGCTGGCAGCGTTGCCGGCGCAATTTCGCGATATCGACGCGCTGGTGAATAACGCCGGCCTGGCGTTGGGGACCAGCCCGGCGCAGGAAGCCGATCTCGATCAATGGCGGCAGATGATCGACACGAATATCACCGGCCTGGTCACGCTCACCCACCGGATGTTGCCGGGATTGATCGCGCGGCAGGGTGTGGTGGTGAATATCAGTTCGGTGGCAGCGACATATCCCTATCGCGGCGGCAATGCTTATGGTGGCACGAAAGCGTTTGTCCGGCAGTTTTCGCTGGGCTTGCGCTCCGACCTGCATGGCACGGGCGTGCGGGTGACCTCGATCGAACCGGGCATGGTGGAGACCGAATTTACCCTGGTTCGGACAGGCGGCGATGCAGAAGCATCCAGGGCACTTTATGGCGACGCCAATCCCATGACCGGGGAGGATATTGCGGAAACCATCTTCTGGGTCGCGACCTTGCCGCCGCATCTGAATATCAACACGCTGGAACTGATGCCGGTTACGCAGTCCTTTGCGGGTTTCCAGGTGGCGCGCGGTTAAGCCTTCCCCGCACATTGACATTTTTGTGAAACACAGTTCACAAAGTGCAGGTCAAGGGGCGGAGAGGGATGGGATTTCATGCGTTTAGCAAGTTGGGTGATGGGTCTTGGCCTGGGTTTCGCCGCTGGTGCGGCGTTTGCCGCCGAGGGCATGTGGTTGCCGTCGCAGGCCCCGGAGATCGCCGCCGAACTGGTTGAGGCGGGGCTGCAAATACCGCCGCAGGCGCTGGCGGATATGAATGCCGCGCCGATGAACGCCGTTGTATCCCTGGGCGGCTGTTCGGCCGCTTTTGTCTCACCGCAGGGGCTGATCGCCACCAATCATCACTGTGCCTATGGATCGATCCAGTATCATTCGACGCCGCAACAGGATTATCTGACAGCCGGGTTTCTGGCGAAAACCCTTGGGGCAGAATTGCCGGCGGCGCCGGGTAGTCGGGTGCTGGTGATGGAGGCATTGCGCGATGTCAGCACGCCGATGCAGGCGGGGCTGTCGTCCGGCCAGTCTGGCGCCGCGCGGACGCAGACGCTGGAGCGCAACCGCAAGAAACTGATCGCCGCATGTGAGGAGCAGCCGGGACGGCGCTGCGATGTGCGTCCCTATTTCGGCGGGGGTATCTGGTATTTGCAGCAGATGCTCGAAATTCAGGATGTGCGGCTGGTTTATGCGCCGCCAGGCAGCGTCGGGGCATTTGGCGGCGATGTCGATAATTGGCAATGGCCCCGCCACAGCGGTGATTTCAGCCTGTATCGCGCTTATGTTGCGCCCGACGGCACGCCGGCGGCGTATAGTGAAACCAATATTCCCTATCAGTCGCGCGGACATCTGAAAGTGGCGACCACTGATCTGAAGCAGGGCGATTTTGTCTTGATCGCCGGCTATCCCGGCACGACCGAGCGCTATCGGACCGCGGGCGAGACGAAAATCTGGTTCGAGGATATTTATCCGACCTGGAAGCGGTTGCTGACAGAATATAGCGGATTGATCGAATCCCGGGCGCAGGATGAGGCCGATCGCATCGCCTATGCGTCTTTGCTGCGGCGCGCCGCAAATTATGAAAAGAAAATCCAGGGACAGATAGACGCAGCGCGCGCGGCGGGATTGTTGCAAATAAAGGCAGGGGAGGATGCCGAACGGCTGCGCTGGGCATCTGAACAACCGCAAAGGCGTGAATACCGGCGGGCGATCTCCGAGTACGAAGGGCTGCTCGATCTGGAATTGCGTATGACGCGGGCAGGCTTGATTGGCCAGAGTCTGGATCGGGTGCAGATGTTGCGGGCGGCGCGCGATTTATACCGTTGGGCGATGGAGCGGGAGCGACCGGATGCGGAGCGCGCGCTCGGTTGGCAGGAGCGGGATCGCCAGGCATTGGCCGACCGGCTGACCGCTATCGATCGTCAATATATACCGCGGATTGACCAGGCGATTCTGGCCCAGGCGCTGATCGAAGTGCATAAACTGCCTGAAGCTGATCGCAATCTGCCCCTGGAGCGCAAGATTGCCGGCATCGGACTGGATGGTCTGTATGCGGGGACGAAGCTGGGCGATTTGGCGCAACGGCTGGCGTGGCTCAACCGCCCGGCGCAGGATTTTCGTGCTTCGGATGATCCTTTCATTCAGGTTGCGGTCGTCGCCTATGAACGCGAAATGGCGGGTGACGCGCGCCGCCGCGAGCATGAAGGACGGCTGTCTGCCGCACGCGTGGCATGGATGGACGTGGTGAGGGCGCATGCGGCGGCAAGGGGTCAGAAAATCTATCCGGACGCCAATGGTTCGCTACGTTTCACCTATGGCCATGTCGAGGGGCGTGATGTCCGCGATGGCGCGCAATGGGCGGCGTTCACGACAACACGCGGGCTGCTGGAGAAAGAGACAGGCAAGCCGCCGTTCAACAATCCGCCGGCGTTACTGGATCTGGTGCGCGCGGAAGACTGGGGGCAATTCGCGTCGCCGGCGTTGGGGACGTTGCCGGTCAACTTTCTGTCTTCGACCGATATTACCAATGGCAATAGCGGTTCGGCGGTGTTGAACGCGCGCGGCGACTTCGTCGGGCTGGCCTTCGACGGGACGCTGGAAGGTATGCTGGCCGATTGGCATTATGACCCGAAAGTAGCGCGGTCGATCTCGGTGGATGCGCGTTATATGCTGTGGGTGATGACGAAGCTGGACGGCGCGGACGCGCTGGTCAGGGAGATGGGGGTGACGGTGGAGAAGCCGGAGCAGGCGGAGGCGGAGGCGGCAGTGCTGCCATAGCGGTGCGGTCCCGCGCGGCCACCCATTCCCTCACCAGCACGAGGCCGACGACAGTCAGCGGCACCGCGAGGATTACGCCCAGCGGGCCGGTGAGTAATGCGGCGGCGATCAGCGAGAAGATGGTGAGCGCCGGGGGCAGGCGGACCATCATCTGCTGCGCCATCGGGGAAACGAAATTTCCCTGGACCTGCTGCACCACGACCAGCACGAGGATCGTCCAGATCCCGGTTTCGATGCTGATGGAGAAACCGAGAATGATCGCCGGAATCGATACGACGATAACGCCGAGATAGGGTACGAATTCGCATAATCCGGCGACGAGACCGATGGCCAGTGGCGCCGGCAGGCCTACGACCCAGAAGCCCGTCGCCGTGCCGACGCCGACAAACAGCATACCGATAGCCTGGCCTTTCAGCCAGGCGTGCAGCGCGCGGACAACGCTGTTCCACAGAGACAGTGCACGTGGGCGCGCACGCGGGGGTGCGAGCTTCAACATGCCGCCGGTATAGAGCGCCGGCTGGGCCGCGAGGTAGATGCCTGCCACCAATACAATGATCAGTTCGGTGACGGCGGTGCCGACATTGGCGAGCAGCGACTGAACGAAAGTCACAATCCGGCTGCCGTCAGGCAGGAAGCTCTCGTACCGGGCGATGATTTCGCGCCCAAGGGAACTGCCGCGCAACCAGTTGTCTGCTACCTCGAATGCATGGGGAACACGCACGAACAATTGTGCGAACTGCGTCGCCATCAGGCTGCCGAACATCCACCCGATAAGTATGATGCCGGTGATCGGCAGGATAACCGCCAGTGTCAGCGCGATCGCAAAAGGCAGCCCCAACAGCCGTTGCAGAAATTTCGTCAACTGGAAGAAGAGCATGGCGGCGAGGCCGCTGGCAAACAGCAACAGGATGACATTGGTAAGCCGCCACGCGATCAGCGCCGTCCCGATGCCGGCCATGACGACCAGCGTCTGGCGAAACAGCCGGAGACCGGAAGGTTCCCCGTGATTTCCTGTTGGCATCAGCCCGCCTCCGTGCGGTCAGGCATGACCGCACGGAAAGGAATGCACCAGATATCTGCGCTTTGCTAGCGGTCTCGCTGGCCGAGAATCCGCAGGCGCAGTGCATTCAGGCGGATGAAGCCCTCGGCGTCGCGTTGATCATAGGCTCCGGCGTCGTCCTCGAAGGTGACGATTTTGGGCGAATACAGGCTGAACGGCGATTTGCGCCCGACGACCTGGACGCTGCCCTTGTAGAGTTTGCAGCGCACTGTGCCGGTTACCTTTTCCTGACTGTGATCGATGGCGGCTTGCAGCATTTCGCGTTCGGGCGAGAACCAGAAACCGTTATAGAGCAGTTCCGCATAGCGCGGCATCAGCTCGTCTTTCAAATGCGCCGCACCACGATCCAGCGTGATCGATTCGATGCCGCGATGCGCCGCATGCCAGATGGTGCCCCCCGGTGTTTCATACATGCCGCGCGACTTCATGCCGACGAAGCGGTTTTCCACCAGATCGAGCCTTCCGATGCCATGCAACTTGCCCAGATCGTTCAGGCGGGCGAGCAAGGATGCGGGCGACAATCCCTCGCCGTCGATGGCGACCGGATCGCCGCGTTCGAAATCGATGGTGATATATTGCGGTGTATCCGGCGCGGTTTCCGGGTTATCGGTGCGGCTGTAGACATACTCCGGCACTTCTTCCCACGGATCTTCCAGCACCTTTCCTTCGGACGAGGTGTGCAGCAGATTGGCGTCGGTGGAGAAGGGGCTTTCGCCGCGCTTGTCGCGCGGGATCGGGATTTGATGGGCTTCGGCAAACGCAATCAGCGCTTCCCGGCTGGTCAGATCCCATTCGCGCCACGGCGCGATGATGCGGATATCCGGGTTGAGGGCGTAATAGCCCAGTTCGAAGCGCACCTGATCATTGCCCTTGCCGGTCGCGCCATGGGAAACGGCGTCGGCCCCGACTTCCTTGGCGATTTCAATCTGACGTTTGGAGATCAGCGGGCGGGCAATGGAAGTGCCGAGCAGATATTGCCCTTCATAGAGCGCGTTGGCGCGCATCATCGGGGCAACATAATCGCTGACGAATTCCTCGCGCAGATCGTCGATGAAGATCTGTTTGACGCCCATCATTTCGGCCTTGTGGCGGGCCGGTTCCAGCTCCTCGCCCTGACCGAGGTCGGCGGTGAAGGTCACCACTTCGCAATTATAGGTTGTTTGTAGCCATTTCAGGATGACCGACGTATCGAGCCCGCCCGAAAACGCCAGAACCACCTTTTTCACCGCATCCGACATCTATCCGATACCCTTTCACCAGAAGCCGGTCGATTACCGGCAGGGCGTGGCACAGGGCAAGGAAAGAAATTGCCGTTGGGCCGAACTGCGACTATGGGAGCCCATCCATGGAGCGCCAGCCCTCCCGTTCCTCGCGGCGTAAATCGCCTTCCCGTCATCCGGTGCGCCGACTGGTGCTCAGGCTGCTGGTGGCTGTGCTGGCTGTGACGGCGTTTGTGGCACTGGGGATTGCTATTGCGGTGGCGACGGCGTCGTCTTCCTTGCCCACCTACACCGAGATGATGAAATCGCCGCAGGGGCAATCGGTGGTGATTCGCGCCGCCGATGGCGAGGAACTGGTGACGATCGGCCCCAGCTATGGCCGCTGGATTCCCTATGCCGAAATCCCCGCCGTGATGGTGGAAGCGATGAAAGCGGTGGAGGATCGCCGCTATGACTGGCATCCGGGCGTCGACCCGATCGGTCTGGCACGCGCGGCTTATGTGAACTGGCGGCAGGGCAGCAAGGTGCAGGGTGGTTCGACGATAACGCAGCAGCTGGCGCGCAATATCTTTCTGACATCATCCAAGAATTACAGTCGCAAGGTGCGCGAAGTGATTCTGGCGATGGCTATCGAGCGCCGGTTTACCAAGCAGCAGATCATGGAACTTTATTTGAACCGCGTGTATTTCGGCGGCGGCGCTTATGGCATCGATGCTGCATCCCGGCGGTTTTACGGACATCCGGCAACGCAGCTGACCCTGGAGCAGGCCGCGATTATTGCAGGCCTGGTGAAGGCGCCGAGCCGCTATTCACCGACGGCAGATCCGGAGCGCGCGCGGGGACGGGCGAAAATCGTGATCCATACCATGGCTGACAGCGGCGCGATCACACCTTCGGCGGCCACCGCCGCCGATGTCGACGGGGTACGGTTTGTCGTCGACCATGAACGCACCGGCAGCGTGCGTTATTTCACCGACTGGATAATGGGGCAACTGGATACGCTGACCGACGAGGTGGAAGAACCGCTGGAAGTGGTGACTTCGCTGATGCCGGAGCAGCAGGCGGCAGCCGAGGCGGCGGTGCATACGCAGGAGATCGGCGGCACCCAGGCAGCGATCATCGCGATGCGCACCGATGGCGCGGTGACGGCACTGGTGGGTGGGCGGAATTACGCCACGAGCATTTACAACCGGGCCACGACGGCGCGGCGGCAATCCGGTTCATCGTTCAAGCTGTTCCCCTATCTGGTGGCGCTGGAAGAGGGGATGAAGCCGGACGATATGGTGGTTGATGAGCCGATCCGTGTGGGAAACTGGTCGCCGCGCAACGCCAACGGGCGATTCGTGGGTCCGGTGACACTGCGGGAGGCGTTCGCGCGGTCGATCAATACCGTCGCCGTGAGACTTGGCGTGCGTTATGGTACGGACGCAGTGTCGCGGATGGCGCGCCGCATGGGTATCACCACGCCCGTCGATACCGGAGCGGCGATGGTGTTGGGTACGTCTGATACGACGTTGATCGAGATGACAGCCGCCTATGCCGCCATTGCCAACAATGGGCGCGAGGTACGGCCATGGGGGATTCAGTCCATCACCACGGCGTCCGGGCGGATGGTGTATAACCGCGAAAGGGAAACACCGCGCGTGCTGGTTGCCCCGTTCGTCGCGGCCTACATGACCGACCTGTTGCGCGCCGCTGTGGAGACCGGAACCGGACGGGCGGCGCAGATCGGTCGACCGTTGGCCGGCAAGACAGGGACAACCAGTTCCGGCAAGGATGGGCTGTTCATCGGCTTTACGCCCGAGCTGGTATCGGGCGTGTGGATGGGACGTGACGACGCGAAACCGGTACGCGGGCTGGCCGGCGGTCAGGCTCCTGCGCGGATTTTTCAGGCGTTTATGTCGAAAGCCGTGGCCGGGACGGAGGCCAGTGATTTGTCGGACGATGTGGAAGTGCCGGATTTCGGGATCGAGCCGGACGATCAGGTTTATGGCATTACGGCGGATGGTGTAGTCGACGATGGCATGATTCCCACCGCCCCGGCGGCATCGGCATCGGATGCGGCTGTGGAGCCAGAGCCGTTGTCAGACGCGTGGCTGGATCATGTTACCCGCAACACTTCGGAGAATCCGGCAAATATACCGTAACGGCAACGGGTGAAGGATGATGGTTTCCATCCATAAGTTCATGCTGCTGCTGTTGACGGTCGTGCGGCCTGTTCCCGGACCCCCTGCCTATCTGTTTTCAGAATCAAGGCCGAGATAGGCGAGCGCCATGGCCAGGGCCTCCGACTGGAACTCGCTGGTGGCGATGGCCAGTGCGGGTGGTACGGGTGAAGTGTCCTGCAGTATAGCCACCACCAGCGCGTTGCGCAGGATGTTGTGCAGATATTTCGCTTTTGTCCGCACGTCGCCGCCGATGCAGTTGGCGTGCAATTCCAGCATCGCGCCCAGTCTGTCGGCGACATGCCGGTTCACGCTTGCACCGCTTTCCGCCAGAAACGGATTGGACAGCCGTTGCCGCTCGGCAACGCGCAACATGCCGGCATCCTGACGAAAGGAACTGAAGAGAATATTGATGTAGAATGTCACCACATCGGTAACATTTTTGCCTTGCCATAACTCCGGTTCGGTAAGGGCATCGAACTGGTCTTTTCGGGTTCTGTAGTAGGACGAAAAGACAGTGTGGAGGATCGCTTCCTTGTCGGCGAAGCGCGTATAAATCGCGCCAACAGAAACGCCGGACTCGCGCGATATATCCATGACAGACGTATTCTCGAACCCCTTTGCGGAAAACAGGGAAACGGCTGCATCGACAATTTTTACAAGTGTCTTTCGGCTCCGTTCCTGCTGTGGTGCGAAAGTCCATTCGGAATGATCGGCCCACTTGATAATTTCTTTTGATACGTCGTTCGTCACTTAAATCCACTCTCGCTGGTCGTGCCCCGGGCACCCAATCTTGTGGCCGGTGAATGGCACAGGCCGGCGCTTCGGGTGATATTGACACGCAACGGCTGCGGCCATAAAAGCAGAATCAGAGTTCTGATACTGTTTAACTCCGTCCGGCGGTGGATGTCCACCACAACAAAAACAGAATGTGTCGGGGTTGCAGATGGATATTGGGCGGGAGCAAGAATGTTGGAGAATATCAACGTCGCGGATCAGGGGCCAAGCTTCACTGATCCGGAAGTCATAGAATGTCCTTTTCCGGTTTATGACCATCTGCTGGAAGAACAGCCGGTGTATCGCGACCCGGTGACGGGGTTTTACATCGTCACGCGCTATGACGATGTGCGCCGTGTTATTCTGGATCCTGAAACATTTGTCAGTGGCGGAATTGTCGAGCATGTGCGTGACGGCATCCAGGCGTCACGCGCAGCCCGGATGCGGGAAGTCTATGTCGAGAAAGGCTGGCTCCCCGGACCATCCTTGTCCCAGCAGGACGAACCGCGACACAGCCAGACACGCGGTATCTTCGAGCAGGCGTTTCGGGCGGGCAGAATCAAGGAACTCGACCCGATTGTCCGCGATACGGCATATGAGCTGGTTGATGATTTTATCGCCGACGGCCGTTGCGAGTTCGTTTCACAGTTTGCGGTGCCGCTGCCGCTGAGGGTGATCGGCATCCAGATGGGCGCCAGGATGGAAGATCTCTGGAAGATCAAGGACTGGACCAACGCCTATATCATGCGCCTCGGTCTTCTCCAGACGGAAGAGGAGGAACTCGCTACGATCGAGGCGGAGATCGAAGCGCAACATTACTTCAAGAAGATATTCGATGATCTGCGCGAGACTCCGGACGCCACGCTTCTGAGCGATCTCGTCAACACGTCTACAAGCGACGGCAGGCGGCTGACCGACGAGGAGCTTTTCGCACACATTATGGCGGATACGTTCGTAGGTGGCAGTGAGACCACGACCAATGCGTTGTCCGCCGGAATCATGCTGCTGGCGCGCAATCCGCAGCAGGGCCAGTTGCTGCGGAGCGATCCCGATAAATATCTGCGACCGTTCATCGAGGAGGTGTTGCGCCTGGAGTCGCCGGTGCAGTTGCTGCATCGCGTCGCCGCGCGCGATGCGGAAATTGCCGGAGTCACCATTCCGGCGGGTGCGCTGGTGGGCGTTTGCTATGGAGCAGCCAACCGCGATGCGCGGCGGTTCGAATGCCCGTCGAAACTGGATATCGACCGGCCCGGCGCGGGGGCGCATATGGCGTTTGGTGCAGGGATTCATCATTGTCTTGGCGCGCCTCTGGCGCGGCGGGAACTGTACTGGGGTTTTCGCGCCGTGCTGGAGCGGCTGGATGACATCCAGCTTGACGAGGCAGCAAACGATTATGCGCATCTCCCCAATCTGATGTTGCGGGCATTAAAGGAACTCCACATCACTTTCCGCGTGCGGGAGCCCCGGCATGACGGATGATCTGGCCTCCCGCCTCGCGCTGATGGAAGATATCGAAGCCATCAGACGGCTGAAGCACCATTACTGCGCATTGTGCGACGAGAATTATAACGCCCCCGCACTGGCGGCGCTGTTCACAGAGGATGGCGTGTGGGATGCCGGGGAGGATTATGGCCGGTATGCCGGGCGTACCGCGATTGAAAATTTCTTCGCGGGGATGCCGAAGGCGGTGAGCTTCTCCGTGCACACGGCCCTTAACGACATCATCGACGTGAAGGGCGATGTGGCTGAAGGCCGCTGGCGCGCGATCATCCCCGCCACCCTGCGTATCGACGGACGCGAGACGCCCTATTGGTTGTTCAGTGAATATGACGATGCGTTTCGCAAGGTGGATGGGGAATGGCGCTTCACGCGTTTGCGGTCAATCATCCATCGTTCCTCGCCCCATATGGCGGGCTGGGTTTGAGCGGCGAACCCGTCTGCCCGGAGCCTGGCGTCACCAGATAAAAGACACCCGGGATAACGGGGCGATCAGGAGGAATTATGGACACCACAGGATTAACCGGTGTGGCGCGGCACGCGGAAGCACTGTTCACGCCTTTTCGCATCGCGGGCCTCAGCCTGGAGAACCGGCTGGTGATGGCGCCAATGACGCGCTGTTTTTCGCCGGGCGGTGTGCCCGGAGCCGACGTTGCCGCCTATTATCGGCGGCGTGCAGAGGGCGGCGTCGGGCTCATTATCACCGAGGGTACATGGATACCCCATGCGGGCGCCTCCAACGACGAGAATGTTCCCCGTTTTTATGGAGAAGATGCGCTTGCCGGCTGGAAGAAGGTGGTCGATGCGGTTCACGCGGCCGGCGGACGCATTATGCCCCAGCTTTGGCATGTGGGTTTGCAGATCAAACCCGTGATTGAAGGAATTTATGACGCCAAAGGCATGGTCGAGCCGCGCCATGTCGGCCCTTCCGGTATTGTTGGCGGCATCGGGACGCCGCTTGCCCCGATGGCGCCGCCCATGACAAAGGTGCAAATCGACGAGGTGCGCGAAGCCTATGTCTCGGCTGCCGTTTCGGCCTTCCAACTTGGCTTTGACGGTGTCGAGCTGCATGCCGCGCACGGCTATGTGATCGACCAGTTTCTCTGGGAAGCAACGAACCGGCGCACGGACGACTATGGCGGTTCCTTCGCGAACCGGTCGCGCTTTGCCGCCGGGATTGTGGCGGGCATCCGGCGCGCGACAGCTCCGGATTTTCCGATCCTTTTCCGGATTTCGCAATGGAAGGCGCAGGATTACACAGCCCGTCTGGCGCAAAATCCGCAGGAACTGGAAGCCGTCATTTCGCCTCTTGTCGAGGCAGGGGTTGACCTGTTCGACTGTTCCACCCGGCGTTTCGGGGAGCCGGAGTTTGCCGGTTCCGACCTCAACCTTGCAGGCTGGGTAAAGAAACTGTCCGGCGTGCCTGTCATGACGGTTGGATCGGTAGGCCTGGACCGTGAGATGCTCGACACGCTCTTTGGAGAGACTGCGGCACCGGCAAGTATCGACCAGGCCCTTGCCATGCTGGAGCGTCACGATGTCGACCTGATCGGGGTCGGACGGGGGCTGATTTCCAATCCCGACTGGGCACACAAGGTCAGAAAAGGACAATTCGACAGGCTGTCACCTTATGTGCCCGCTCTTCTGGAGACACTGGAATAGACAGAGGGGCTGATCCTTAACAATAAGCCATGCCGGTCAAGAATAAATGCAGCGTAAATAAATATTATGCAGAGGAGGAAGTATTGAAAACATCAACGAGGTTCGAAGGGGTAACTGGCCGATCGATTTTTCTGGCCGGATTGTCCCTGTGCGCGCTGGCCGCCGCTCCCGCAGGGGCGCAGACGGCAGGAGAGGCAGCGCCCGTTACTCCCGCCAGTACCGGTGTGGCGGACATTATCGTGACGGCGCAGAAACGCGCCGAAAATCTTCAGTCGGTGCCGATTGCGGTATCTGCGGTAAGCGGCGAGATGGTGGAGAATCTGCAGGCGGTTACGCTGCAGGGATTGCAGGGCGCGGTGCCCTCCATCCAGATCGGCAGCTTCGGCAATACACCCAACACGGCGGTCTTCAGCATTCGCGGCGTCGGCGTGATCGACCCCGATCCCTATGCGGGAAGCACCGTTTCGATTGTGTCGGATGGCGTTCCGCAATATTTCAGTTATGGCGCCTTGCTCGATCTGTTCGACGTTGAACGCGTGGAGATCTTGCGCGGGCCGCAGGGTACATTGTTCGGCGCCAACACCACGGGTGGCGTGGTTAACGTCGTTACGCGCCAGCCGACGGGCGAATTTGGCGGTCGCGCCGAAATCACCTACGGCAACCGGAACCGGATCGATATCAAGGCAGCGGTCGATTTCCCGATTATCGAGGATCTGCTCGCGGGGAAGGTCGCGGCCTTCCACCATGGTCGCGATGGCTGGGTGACGAACATCGTCGATGGCTCCGACATGGGCAGCCAGGATGTCACGGTGGTGCGCGGTTATCTGAAGTTGACGCCTTCGCCCGATTTTGACGCCACGCTGATCGGCGAATATGCGCGTGCCCGCAATGGCGCGCCGATGATCGTCAATGGCTCCATTCCCGGAGAGGCGCTCTATCTGCCGCCCGGGCCTGTCGCGGGCGCGAAGTTGCCGATGTACGCCTCTCCCTGTGTTCCTGCCGGTCAGCGTTGTCATGCGCCCAACAAATATTATTCGGCATCCGCTGGCGAACCTGACATCAGCGACATGAACACGTATCGTCTGACGCTGACGATGAACTGGGCGAATACGGCCATTGGCGACCTTACGTCGATTACCGGCTATAAAAAGTTTGATTTGTACGAAACCACCGATCAGGACGGGACGCCACTGCTTTTTCACGCCAACCGTCGACCGACGGAAGGCTGGCAGTTCAATCAGGAATTGCGGACCAGTGTTGACCTGACAGATTCGATTCATCTGCTTGTCGGCGGTGCGTATATGAAAACGCATTACGACCTCAGCCAGAATTATGTCATCGAGTTCGCACTGCCCGGATTCCGGCAGTTTTCCACGCAGGATCAGGATAACTGGTCCGGTTCGTTGTTTGCCCACAGCTATATCGATCTGACCGATCGGCTGCGGCTCCAGGCTGGCGTCCGTTACACGCACGAGAAGACGGAAATGGAAGCCGGCGTTTTCAATTTTATCAACCTGAACGGGCCGGCAGTCTATGCCGGCGATACACCGCTTGGCGGCTTTGTCGCGCAGGGAAGCAAAAACTGGGACAAGTTCGGCTGGAAACTGGGACTGGATTTCCAGGCGACGGATAATGCGCTGCTTTACGGTTATTATGCGCGTGGATTCAAATCAGGCGGTTTCGTGGGCCGCATCACGCTGCCCCAGGATATCGGCCCGTTCGGCCCGGAAACCGTGGATACGTTCGAAGCCGGCATCAAGGCGGACTGGTTCGGTAACCGCCTCCGTACCAATCTGACCGGATTCTTTACCATCTACAGGGACATGCAACTCGCCCAGATTTACTATGCGCCCAATGAGGAAGGCGTTCTGGTTAACGGCAATACCATCGTCAATGCCGCCAAATCCCATATCAAGGGTTTTGAGCTGGAGACGGTGCTGGTTCCGGTGGAAGGTCTGACACTGAACGGCAGCCTTGCCTATCTGGACGCCAAGTACAAGAACTTCGACTATACCAATATCGGCCTGACAGGCGCGCCGGAGATCATCGATCTGTCGGGTTACAGGCTGCAGAATGCGCCAAAATGGGCAGGGTCTGCCAGCGCAGCCTATGAGTTCCGGTTGGGTAACGGCACAACGAGTGCCAATATCATGTACAATTATACAGGGAAGAAATATAATACCTCTCTGTTAAATACACCGAGAGCCACGATTCAACCTACACATTATGTGAATGCGAATGTTGAATGGACTCCGGAAAGCGAACGCTGGTCCATTGGTCTGTGGGGGAGGAATCTCTTTGATAACCGGTATATTGCCAGTGTTTATGATGCGCCGGGAATATTTGCCCTCGTCAATTATGCGGCGCCTCGTGAATATGGCGTAACCTTGAAATATAACTGGTAATACAAGCATCTCCGGACCGGAACTGGCGCGAACGCCTGATCCAGCGGCGCAAACGGCAGCCGGTCCGGAACTGAAAAGGAGGCAGCATGCCTGATTCAACCAGCCCGGTCGCAAACCCGGCGCGTTGTCCCGCTCCGAGCATTCAGGAAATCGTGCGACGGGACGGACAGAAAATACCCGATGCGCTGGCGCTCGAGTCCGATCGTTCTTTCGGTGATGAAGGCGTCCTGTACGAGCGGTATACGAGTGCTGCCTTCTTCAGCGATGAAATGGAATTGATGTGGCCCCGTGTCTGGCAGTGGGTATGTCGTGAAGAGCATATTCCCGAACCGGGCGACTATTATGTCTATGACGTAGGCCGTCATTCCGTCATCGTCGTTCGCACCGGGTCCGGGGACATCAAGGCCTATGTCAACGCCTGTCTGCATCGCGGCACCAAGCTGAAACCTTCCGCTTCCCAGGGCTGGACGGGGAAGCTCGCCTGTCCCTTCCACGGCTGGACCTGGAGCCTCGAAGGCAAAATGGTGGAATTGCCCTGTTCGTGGGATTTTCCGCATGTGGACAAAAAGGAATTTGGTCTGCCCGAGGCAAAGGTCGGCACCTGGGGTGGGTTTGTGTTCATCAACCTCGACGAAAATGCGCCTCCGCTGGAAGAATATCTCGCGCCATTACCTGAACATTTCGCGCGATGGGATCTTTCGAAGCGTTATGTCGCCCTCCACATCGAAAAGGAACTGCCCTGCAACTGGAAGGCTGCGCAAGAGGCTTTCATGGAGTCCTATCATACGATGGTGACGCACCCGCAGTTGTTGTTCGCACTGGCGGATGTGAACACCCAATATGATGTCTTTGGCGCGAATATCTCACGCTATTATTCAGCCTCCGGAGTGGCCAGCCCCAATCTGGAGTCACCGCCGGGCGAAGAGGAATTACTGGCAACCATGTTTGTCGGCGACCGTTCCGTTGTCGGCGAAACGCACCGGTTCGAGGCCGGGGACACCGCGCGTTCCGTGATGGCGCGGCAGTTGCGGGCAACATTGGGCAAACTCTATCAGACAGATCTTTCCGCCTATACCGATACTGAAATCATTGACACCATTGGCTATGGTGTGTTCCCCAACACGACTTTCTTCGCGGGCTTGTCGATCCCGATGGTTTACCGTTTCCGCCCGCTGGGGCGCGCGACCGACCGCGCGCTGTTCGATCTGTTCTTCCTGCGGCCCTTGCCTGACAGCGGAGAGAGGCCGGAACCGGCCGCGCCATATCGGGTTGGCCTGGATGAATCCTGGGCCAGCGTTCCCGGAATGGATCCCGATCTGGCGAAAGTGTTCGACCAGGACACCAGCAACATGCGCCTGCAACAGGAAGGCTTCGAGAGCAGCCGCAAGCCCGCCGCCACGCTCAGCCGTTATCAGGAGCTCCGGATACGCCATTTCCATGACAGGCTGACAGACTATTGCGGAACCCGTATGCCGGAGAGAAAAGCATGATGACGACTTCACCCCATGGCGCCATAGCCCGCCTCGGACCGGTTATGCAGATGGCGTTTGTGCCCCGGGATTTCGATGCAGCGGTCCGTTTCTGGACGGAAACCATAGGTGCCGG
This sequence comes from Sphingomonadaceae bacterium, assembly GCA_041675905.1. Taxonomy (GTDB): domain Bacteria; phylum Pseudomonadota; class Alphaproteobacteria; order Sphingomonadales; family Sphingomonadaceae; genus Sandaracinobacteroides. Next base: position 56,267 of record JBAYSX010000001.1, read on the forward strand.
CCCATTCTACCATATCGAGCATCTTCCGCTTGAGGACGTGCGGTATCGCGGGAAGCCCGCGGATATCGATCAATCCGTCGCCCTTGGATTTTGGGGCGACATGCAGATCGAACTGATTGTGCAGCATAATGACGAACCTTCCGCCTATCGCGAATGGCTCGATTCCGGGCGCGAGGATCTTCATCATGTTTGCGTCGCGGTCAACGATATGGCGGCGGCGCGCGCGGTGCTGGCCGGTGCGGGCGGTGTCCCCGTCCACGAGGCGCGCATGGCGGGCGCGGCGGAGGCGGCCTATTTCGAAATACCCGGACCGGGGCCGATCATTGAAGTCGCCCGGCTGGATCCGAAATTCTCCCGGCTTTTCTCCTGTATGCGCGCCTCGGCGCGAGATTGGGACGGTCGCGATCCCCTCCGGCCGGTGCCACCGGAAGAGGAGTGGGGAAGGGTGGCGGAATAAATCTCCGGCCTGGCCCGATCCCCGGCCCGGCGACCATGTTATTTCAGCTTCGGCGCTGCGTCGTAAAAGCTTCCGCCGCTGGCCGCCATCTGTCGCAGCGCCGCTGTAGGTTCGAAGCGGGAGCCATGGGTTTTGGCCAGGTCATCGCAGTCGGCAACGAAGCGCGCCGCCCCGATCATGTCGATGTAACTTAGCGGTCCGCCGGTCCAGGGCGCGAAACCCCAACCGAAGATCGCGCCGACGTCTGCAGCCCGGACGTCGGTGACAACCCTTTCCTCGAAACAGCGCGCCGCCTCGATGGCCTGGCGATGCAGAAGCCGTTTTTCGAGCTGCCCGGCTGACGGCAAATCGTCTGTCCGCACGCCGCCCGGCGGGATTGCCGCAAGGCCGCTCCACAGACGCTTCGGCCCGTCTGTCGGATATTCGTACAGGCCAGCGCGACTTTTGCGGCCCAGACGCCCGTCGCTGACCATATTTTCCAGTACGCGATGGTGTGGCCGGTCGATGTGCGCATCGCCCAGCGCGGCTTTGGTCTGCCGGGTGACGCGGACAGACAGGTCGAGCGCCACATCATCATGGAGTTCCAGCGGTCCGCGCGGCATACCCGACATGCGGCCGGCATTCTCGATCAGTGCCGGCGGAATGCCCTCCATCAGCATTTCCATGCCCTCATCGACATAGGTGCCAAAGCAGCGGCTGGTATAGAAGCCGCGGCTGTCGTTGACGACGATGGGAGTCTTGCCGAGCGCGACGGCATAGGCGACGGCGCGCGCGATGGTTTCCTCGCTGGTGGCCTCGCCGCGAATTATCTCCACCAGTTCCATTTTATCGACCGGAGAGAAGAAATGAATGCCGGTGAACTTGTCCGGGCGCGGCGACGCCTTGGCAAGAATTGAAATGGGCAGGGTGGAAGTGTTTGATCCGAAGAAGGAGGAGGCCGGCAATCGCTCTTCGATCTTGCCGATGACTTCATGCTTCAGTTCGATATTTTCGAATACCGCCTCGACAACGAGATCGACATCGCCAAGCTCATCGTAATTGTCGAATGTATGGATGCGGGCGAGCAATTCGTCACCTTTGGCGATGGTCATGCGGCCCTTTTCAACCGCCTTGCCCACCAGTTGGCGGGCATGATCCTTGCCGGTTTCCGCTTTTGCCTTGTTCACGTCGATCAGCAGCGTTTCAATGCCGCGCGCTGCCTGCACATAAGCAATGCCCGCGCCCATCATTCCTGCACCGATCACTGCGACGCGTTTTGGCGGTCCGGCTGCGGCGGTAACCTGGGCTCCTTTCGCCAGCGCCTGCTTCGATATGAAGAGGGAGCGCACCATGTTGCGGGCCTGCGGTGTGGCGAACGTATTTACGGCGTACCGGGATTCGATCCTGAGCGCCGCATCCATGGGAACCTGGATGCCTTCAAAGACGGATTTCAGGATATTTTCCGGCGCCGGGAAATTGCCGAATGTTTTCTTGCGCAGCATCGCGTTGGCCATCATGAAGGTCCGGACGCCGGCAGGGGTGTAAACCAGCCCGCCGGGCACCTTGAAATCCTTCTTGTCCCAACGCGGTTCGGGGTCGGCCTTTTCCCGCAACCAGCGCCGTGCCGCTTCGATCGCCTGTTCGACGGGCACGACTTCATCGACGAAACCGAGTTCCCTTGCCGTCGCCGCATCCACCGAACGGCCTTCGAGCAGCAGCGGCAGCGCCTGCGCAATCCCGATCAGCCGGGGCAGGCGTTGTGTGCCGCCGGCTCCTGGCAGCACCCCGACCAGCACTTCCGGCAGACCCAGCTTTACTTTCGGGGAGTCGACGGCAATGCGATAATGTGTGGCCAGCGCCAGTTCTAGACCCCCGCCGAGCGCCAACCCTTCCAGCACGGTGACGATCGGCTTGCCCGATGTTTCGAGCGCGCGGAATAATCGGGAGAGCGGCGGCAGTTCGATCCGCGTACCGGCATAGGGCAGCAGATCGCCGAGATCCGCTCCGGCGCAAAAGCCGGTATTTTTCCCCGAGCGCAGGATCACGCCACGAATCTGATCGTCCCCGCGAATCTGTTCGATCACGCCGGGGAGTTCATCCATCACCTCAGACGTCAATGTGTTCACCGACCGTCCGGCGACGTCGAAGGTGAGGGTGGCAATGCCATCATCGGCGATTTCGAGATTAAAGTTTTGCATGATCCAATCCCCCTTCAAACCCGTTCGATGACCGTCGCTGCGCCCTGGCCCGCGCCGGCGCACAGCGAGACGAGCGCCGTGGATTTGCCCGTCCGCTCCAGCTCGTCCAGCACCGTGCCAAGGATGATTGCCCCGGTGGCCCCCAGCGGATGACCCATGGCAATGGCGCCGCCATTCACGTTCATCTTGTCGGCCGGGATGTTCATCACCCGCATCATGCGCAGCACCACCGACGCGAATGCCTCGTTCAGTTCATACAGATCAATGTCTTGCACATTCATGCCAAGGCGCTTCAGCAGCTTGCCGGAAACATCCGCAGGGGCGGTCAGCATGATCGATGGTTCCGACCCGATAGAGGCTGCGCCGAGGATTTTGGCGCGTGGCTTCAATCCCAGCGCCGCGCCGGCTTCGCGGCTGCCAATCAGCACGGCGGAAGCGCCATCGACGATGCCGGAGGAGTTTCCGGCGTGATGGACGTGATTGATGAACTCTACCTGTGGATAGCGCTGCATCACCACCGCATCGAAGGCCATCTCTCCCATGGCTGCGAACGATGGCTTGAGGGTTGCAAGCGATTCCACCGTAACATCGGGCCGCATGCTTTCGTCCCGGTCGAGGATTGTGTCGCCCGCCTGATCCTTCACGGGAACGATCGACCGCGCAAAACGTGCGCCCTGCCATGCCGCCGCCGCCCGCTGCTGGCTTTGCACGGCATAAGCGTCCACATCCTCGCGCGAGAAGCCATCGAGTGTGGCAATGAGATCCGCGCCGATGCCTTGCGGGGCGAAACCGGTCGGCAGCGCGGCGGAGGGATCGACAGCCCATGCGCCGCCATCCGACATCATCGGCACGCGCGACATGCTTTCGACGCCGCCGCCGATGGCGAATTGCGCCTCGCCCGTAATCACCTTGGCCGCGGCGATATTGCACGCATCGAGGCCGGACGCGCAGAAGCGATTGACCTGGATGCCGCTGGTGGTTTGGGCATAGCCGGCGACGAGCACGGCCGTTCGCGCGATATCGGCTCCCTGATCGCCTACCGGCGACACGCAGCCGAGGATGACATCATCCACCAGACCGGTGTCGAGATTGTTGCGCTCGCGCAGCGCCTCCAGCAACTGAACCGAAAGCGAAATGGGCGTGATTTCGTGCAGCGCCCCGCCTGGCTTTCCCTTGCCCCGCGGGGTGCGGACGGCGTCGTAAATATATGCTTCGGGCATTCCCGGTTACTCCCTCGATGTCGGCGCGCTTCACGTCATCATATATGCGAAGAACCCCGATGTCGCGGCATAAGCGGGTGATCCGGCAATTCAACGCAAGTTGTGCACCGCCCAACGCCTCGGCATGTCCGGTCAGTTTCCCGCAAGCTTTTGATCCGTAACCCTTCGTCTGTGCCACTCCGGCACGTCTGCGAGGGGATTGTCATGCAGATTTCCAGATTGTTGCTTGTCGCGCTGGGGGGGCTGGCGCTTGCCAACTGCACCACCGCCGAACCGGAGCCGGTTGCTCCGCCACCTCCGCCACCACCGGGCGCCGTTCCCGGCTCGGTCGCGGCCGACCGCGATGGCGACGGTATTGTAGATGGCTATTATACCAGCGACGGCATTTACCATCCCAATTATGTGCCGCCGCCGCCACCGCCGCCGCCAGCGCCCACGCCGATGGGAGAGAGAGGCTGACACGCACGGATTTTCCATAGATGAAATCCATTTGCCTGCTGCTTTCCGGGCTGGTGTTGATCGCCAGCCCGGCCACGTTCTCGCCGGCAGCCGCCAGCACTGACCAGACCCTGCCTCCGGCTGCCGTTGCCGAACAGCCGACCGTGGCCGATATGCTGAAAAAGCGCAGCCGTGGCGCGCTGGAGCGTTTTTACAAGGAACGCGCATTCGAGCCGCTTTGGGTGGATGGCAAGATTATCGGCCAGGATGCACAGATCCTCCTGCGCTACCTGGACAAGGCCGACCTCGATGGACTGAGGCCGCGGCGCTATAAAAGCGACGCCTTGCGCCGCGCCATCGCGCGCGCGGATAGCGGCGATCCGGATGATCTCGCCCGCGCGGAACTCGAAATCTCCAAAATCTTCGCCCGCTATGTACGCGACATGCGGAAGGTTCAGGATGTCGGCATGATCTATGCCGATCCCGCACTGGAACCCGTCGTGCCAAAGGAAGAAACGCTGTTGCGCGTTGCCGGACGGGCAGGTTCCTTTTCCGATTATGTCGCATCCATGGGCTGGATGAGCCCACATTATGTCCGTATGCGGGAATTGCTCGCCATGGTGGAAAAACAGGAGGCGGATGGGGAAATACTCGACACCCTTCGCCTCAATCTGGAGCGCGCCCGCCACCTGCCGCCGGCCACGGTGCGGCATATCGTGGTCGATTCCGTCAGCGCGCGGCTCTGGTATTATCAGGGCGGGGAGGAAGTCGGGTCGATGAAGGTCGTTGTTGGCACCGCCGAAACGCAAACGCCGCTGATGGCCGGATCCCTGAATTACGCCATTCTGAACCCCTACTGGAATGTTCCCGACTATCTTGTGCGCGACAATGTGGCGCGTAAAATTCTGGCGGGGCGGACGCTGAAATCCATGAAGATGGAGGTATTGTCGGACTGGAGCGCGACGCCGGAGCGGATCGATCCCAAAAGGATTGACTGGGTGGCGGTAGCTGAAGGCCGCAACGATCTGCGCGTGCGCGAGCTGCCGGGGTCGCATAATTCGATGGGGAAGGTGAAGTTTATCTTCCCGAACGATCATGGCATCTATCTGCATGACACGCCCAACCGCGGTTTGTTTGCGAAGCCGGGCCGACACTTCAGCAATGGCTGCATCCGGCTGGAAAAGGCCGTGGAACTGGGCAAGTGGATGCTGGGCCAGCAGGTGAAAGCGCAATCGAAGGAGCCGGAGCAGGCCGTGCCGTTGCCCGCGACAGTGCCGGTCTATCTCACCTATCTGACGGCCACTGCCACGAAAGACGGCGTGGTGTTGCAGCCGGATATCTATGGGCTGGACGGCCGCGCGGAGAAAGAGGACTGACGCGTTTCGTGGCTGGCGCGGGCGTTGCGCCGGGCGGTGGCCAGCAGCAGACCGATGCGCAAATTGACAGGTCAGCGATTGCCGAAACCTCAGGCTATTCTTTCGCCGGCGAGCAGGCCTTTCGTTCCTCCGGCTTCAAAATGGAACGCAAAATCGTCCCATTTCCGCCGCCAGCGCGCGGCGACAATGCGCTCGCCGGGCCGTGCCGCGTCGTCCAGCAAGACCGCGCCGCCAACCCTTATCAGGGGAAACAGCATTTCGGCAGCGCCACGGATGAACGGATGTACCGTCCACGGCGGGCCGTCTACTATCAGCAGATCAATGGTGGCGGGCAGATTGGTCAGTTGATACCAGTCGTCTCCCCATTCCGGCGCGGAGAATGTCAGCGGCGCATGATGGAAATTCGCCGCAAGGCGATACTCTGCGAGCCATTGTTCCATCGCGACAATGAACGGTGCGTGCTGATCATAGCTGAACAGGCGGCCGCCCCCATGCAGGGCCAGCGCCCTGGCGATCACCAGCGACGATGCGCCGGACCCTAATTCTACAACCGTGGCCGGACGCAGTTCTTCAATCCTATCCACGATCCGGTTGAGGAAGAAGGTATCGGCTTTCCAGCTGCCGAGGTGAGGCAGGGCGTCCGACGGCAGATCGATGCGGCGCAATAGGGCCTGCTTTTCGGCACGCGTGCCCCCATACAGGCTTTTCAGCAGCCATGGCCACTGGATCAGGGCCATCGCGGCCATCACGCATTTGGCTCGCAGATGTGAATGATCGAGCGTCGGATGGTTCACTGCCAGCGGCAGAAATCCGGTTGGTTGTCTGGTGGTCATGTGCAGCTTTCGCCTGTTGTCGAAATCGGTGAAACGCGAACGCCAAACACAATGCCTGCCGGGCCTTCAACTGATCGGCGGCTCACTCCTCCGGGCGCTGGGTTCGCCATCGTCGTCGCGTTGGATGAAGCTGACCTTGCCGTTGGTCTCGAGTATGGCCCACTCTACTTCGGTGACATGGGCAATGCCGGCCAGGCGCATTTCCGTCTCCACTTCCGCTGCCGTCATGCGATCCCGCCGCATATTATCGCGCAACAGTTCCCCGTGGCGAATAATCACGCGCGGCTCGCCTTCCAGCATCCGTTCCGCGCGTGGCGAAAGATAGCTGGCCCAACTGAGGACCACGCCCCAGAATGCGAATGTGGTAATCGCCAGTGTCGCGCCGGTCAGGCTGAAATCATTATGCGTTACTCCTTGCTGGATCAGGTCCCCCATTACTACAAGCGTCACCAGTTCAAATGGTGTCATCTGGGTAAGTTCGCGCTTGCCGAGCAGTCGTAGCAGCACGAACAGGATGAAGAACATCGCGGTGGCGCGCAGCACAATATCCATCAGGGTCTGACCTCCATCGTCAGCGGGATGCGGGCGAGTTCGACCTCATCGTCAAAAATAGCGATGTGACCCTGCGTGCCGCCAAATAGCGGAGGGTTGATTTGCCCGTCGATCTTGATTTCGATGACCTCGCCCGCCTCCGCCGTGCCGTAGCTGAAGCGAAAAAGGCCGCGTCGGCTTTCCTCCCCGGTCGCGGCCGGAATCATCGAGTTGATCGTAATATCCCTCCAAAGAGAAGAGGAGACGCCGAGAACAAGATCATCGACCGGGCGCTTCGGTTCGATACGGATGCGCGTTTCAAATATCAGTCCATTGCGGGTGATTTTCGGCCAGGAAACTTCCAGCCGGACGCCGTCGGTGTCTTCTACGAAAATGCGGTTCGGCTGGCCGCCAGCCCATCCTGTCATCGCCAGGAGCAAAATGCCGCCCAGCACCAGCAGGGAGAAGGGGCTGCTATGGCTGGGGAATATGCGTCGGGGCCGGACATCGTCCGCGTCAATTCCGTCGGGAAAAGTGGCGCCCATTTCATCCGGACCCCGACTTGCGCGTCAGCCCCTAAACAAAAGGAACGCCATAATATCCGTGGATAGTGGACGCATAGGAACGCGTATACTGAGGTTCGCTGCCACGTTTATATGTCGGGCCTTTTTCCAGCGTTTCCTTGTCCAGATCGACGACATAGCCATTCTGCGTTGTGTCGTAGGTCAGCACATCCCACGGCAACGGGTGATAGCTTTCGCCGATGCCGAGAAATCCACCGAAGCTCATTACGGCATATTCAACCTTGCCGCTGATCTTGTTGACCATAAAATTATGCACCGATCCCAGCTTTTCACCAGCAGGATTATATACAGCGGTTCCTTCCACCTTGTCGGATGCGATCAGATGGGCGGTCTCATCGGTGGGGAGTTCACGATCTGCCATGATGAATTCTCCTTTATCTAACAGAAAAACATTTTCCGGCGGTTGAAACCCCGGTCGCTGTCAGAAAAACAGGGACACGACGCCGATGTTCCGCAGCGATCCTGCATATGTCGCGCCTGGAACCAGATGCCGAAGACAGGGTTATACCGGCAGGCCAGGCTGACGGAGCGATGGAATGGGCAAGAAGGACAAGCGCGGCACGGGCAAATCCCCAACATCCCGGCAACAGCGCGAAATCCAGGCGCAGGTGGATGCAGCCGACCGCAAATCCGGCGACGAAAAGTCAGAAGGCGCGATGCAGGCGGGGGCGCGCCGCTATCCCGAACCGCCTTTCCCCCAACAGCATCAGCCAAAACCGGGAGACGAATCCACACTTGATCCTTCGCCGATGTATGACGCGCCTTTCTATCGCGGCTCGGGAAAGCTGGAGGGCATGGCGGCGCTGATTACCGGTGGCGATTCCGGCATCGGGCGGGCGGTGGCTGTGCTTTTCGCCCGCGAAGGCGCGGATGTGGCGGTCGCCTATCTGGACGAGCATCGGGACGCCGAAGTCACGAAGCAGGCGGTGGAAAGGGAGGGCAAACGCTGCATCCTGATCCCCGGCGATGTGCGCAGGCAGGATTATTGCCGCGCCACCGTAAAGCAGACGGTCGAGACATTCGGGCGGCTCGATGTTCTCGTCAATAATGCGGCTTTCCAGATCCATACGCCAGGCTTCGCGGAACTGACCGCCGAACATTTCGACCATACGCTGAAAACCAATTTATATGGCTATTTCTATTGTGCCCAGGCGGCGGCGGAGCATATTCCGGCCGGCGGCTCCATTATTAATACCGGTTCGGTGACCGGCATTACCGGCAGCGGGCAGTTGGTGGACTATTCGATGACGAAGGGCGGCATTCATGCCTTCACCCGTGCGCTGTCCTCCCTGCTGATTCCGCAGGGAATTCGCGTCAACGCGGTTGCCCCTGGCCCCGTATGGACACCGCTGAACCCTTCCGACCGCGAAGCCCCCGACGTCGCGGAATTCGGCGCGAAAACGCCGATGAAACGCCCGGCGCAGCCCGAGGAAATTGCCCCGGCCTATGTGTTTCTCGCCTCGCCACAATGTTCCAGCTACATCACGGGCGAAATTCTACCGATTATCGGCGGCTATTGATGGGGGCAGCCGAGACACTCTCCCCGGTGCTTCCCGATGCGGTCGAAGAGGCGACGCACCGTCTGTTGCACGCCGCCGCCAGAAAGAAACGCCGCTTCGCCACCGCCGAAAGCTGCACGGGCGGCTTGCTCGCCTCGCTGCTGACGGATGTGGAAGGCGTAAGCCATGTGTTCGAGCGCGGCTTCATCGTATACAGCGAGGATGCCAAATGCGAACTTCTGGGCGTCGACCGCGCGCTGGTGAAGGATTTCGGGGCGGTCAGCCGTGAAGTCGCCGTGGCCATGGCAGAGGGGGCGATCCGCGCGTCGCGGGCTGATATTGCACTCGCCATCACCGGATTCGCCGGCTCGCGCGGGCGATCCAGCGTTCCCGGCCTTGTCCATTTCGCCTGCGCCACGCGTGGCGGGGCGACCGTGCATCGGGAAGAGCATTTCGGCGATATCGGTCGGGGTGGTACCCGCTTGCAGTGTTTGCGCGTCAGCCTCGCCATGCTGCAGGATGCGGTGGACGCCGGGACAGCAGGGCCATGATGCACATCTGATCGGCGGGAAAACAGGAGGGGAGGCTGATGACGGAAGCGCGTGCGTGCATCAACGCCATCGGCTGCGCCGTGCCCGATCAGGATATCCACCACGCCTTCATCGAATGGGCGGGGCGACAGGTGGAGGGGGATGTGGACCGCCGGTTATTCCGGCGCATGGCGGGCCGTTCCGGTATCAACCATCGCTGGTCGGTGCTGCCGCTGACGCCCGATGGCGGTTCGCCCGTGGAGACAGGCGGATTTTACGCGGATCGTATGCCGACGACCGCGACGCGCATGAGGCGATATGCCAAGTATGCGCCGTTACTGGCCTTACGCGCTATCGACAATTTGCGCGAACGGGTCGCACTGGACGGGCTCAGCCATCTGGTCGTGGCGAGTTGCACCGGCTTTGTCGCTCCGGGGATCGATCAGATGATCGCCGCGCGTCTGGGCATCCCCGATGTCGAGCGCACGCTGATCGGTTTCATGGGTTGCTATGCCGCCGTAGCTGCCTTGCGGACCGCGCGTCATATCGTCCGTTCGGAGCCGGACGCGCGGGTGCTGGTGGTGACGGTCGAACTGTCGTCGCTGCATTTGCAAGCCGAACAACAGATCGAACGGTTGCTGATGATGTTGCAGTTTGGCGACGGCGCGGCGGCGGCGCTGGTGACGGCAGCCGGAGAAGGTTTGTGGATCGACCGGACCTTCGCGATCAATCTGGCGGATGCCGCCGATCTGATACGCTGGAACATCGGCGACACAGGCTTCAAGATGCACCTCTCGGGTGAGGTGCCGGGGCGCATCCAGGCGGCGCTGCGGGATGATCGAACACGGCAACGGATGCTCGGCATGGACGCGCCCGCAGATGTCGATCATTGGGCCGTCCATGCCGGCGGGCGCTCGATCCTGGATGCGGTTGAAAATGGATTCGATCTCGACGATCAGGCGCTCGCGGCTTCGCGCGGGGTGCTGGCGCGTTTTGGCAATATGTCATCCTCGACCCTGATGTTCATTCTGGCGGAAAAAATCGCGGGCTTTGGCAAGGGAGTAGCCCTTGCGTTCGGACCGGGGCTGGCTGCCGAAGGTTTCCGCTTCGAGCGCAGCGGCTGATGGCGGGCGGCGCGCTGATCGTCGGCGGTGGTCCGGCGGGATCGGCGGCGGCCATTATGCTCGCCCGCGCCGGAATGGAAACGCAATTGTTCGAGAGCAATGCCGCCCCGGGCAAGGGCGTTTGCGGTGGATTTCTCGGATGGGATGCGCTTTCAATACTTCGAAATCTTGGCATCGACGCCATGGCGCTGGGTGCGCGGCCTGTCACCCGCTTGCGGCTGACCAGCCGGAACCATAGCGTCGAAATCCCGCTTCCCCATGCCGCCGCCAGCCTTTCCCGCCAGACACTGGACCGGGCGTTGCTGGCCGCCGCCATCGCCGCCGGAGCGCGGGTGATATGTGGCAGAAGTGCGCGCGCCGCCGATCCCGCCGGCCGCTCGGTGCGCTTTGGCGACGGGGAAACGCTGTCGGGCGACGCGCTGTTCCTCGCCACCGGAAAGCATGAATTGCGGGGGCTGGCGCGCCCGCTGGCTGGCCGGTGTCAGGCGACCGCCATCGGGTTGCGCGCGTCGCTGCCCCAAGATGCGGAACGCACATGTGCATTGGCCGGCATGATCGAACTGCATCTGTTCGATCAGGGCTATGCCGGCCTGGTGTTGCAGGAGGAAGGGGCCGCCAATCTTTGCCTGTCCGTCGCGCGAAGCCGGCTGGCGGCGGCAGAGGATATGCCTGCTCTTATGGCCGGGATTTTCGCCGAAGCGCCGCAACTTGCGCAGCGCGTCGGGGCGGACACGCCCTCCCGCTTCAATGCCATCGCCAATGTACCTTACGGCTGGCGGGCGGGTGCAACGCATACGGGCGTTTTCCGTCTTGGCGATCAGGGCGCGGTGATTGCCTCGCTTGCCGGGGACGGCATCGCCATTGCCCTCTCCAGCGGCGTGAGCGCGGCGGAGGCAATGCTCGCCGGTGGACCTGATGCCGCCCTCGGCTGGCAGCAGGCATGGCGGCGGAAATGCCGACGGCCTCTGGCCATCGCCGGATGGTTACGACACAGCGCGGAACGGCACATGCTGCGCGAAGGACTGCTCCGATTGTTGCAATTCACGCCGCAAGCGGGCGCATGGGCCGCGCGGCTGACACGCATCGGAACCTAGCGCACGCGCTCCACACACAGGCGAAAGGGAAACCGTCGCACGATCCGGACATCTTCCGGCGTAATCCCGGCGCGGAGGAGAATGTCGCGCCACTCCGCCGGGCGAAAGGCGCGGGCGATGGAGAGTTGCCCGTCCTCGCGAACGATGCGATGCACGCACAGCAGCCGCGCCAGCAGCGGAAAGCCCCGCCAGGCAAAACCGTGCCGGTGCAAATCGCAGATCAGCCAACCGAGCCGCGCCTCCTGCTCCATATAGCGCAGAAAGGTCAGCAACTGGTCGTCGGTCATATGGTGCGCGACCTGGCTGGAAAGGATGAAGTCGAAAGGCCCGGTTTCGTCGCGATAATCGCCGATGCGATATTCAATCGGAAGGTCTGGCGGGGTCGCCTTCCACGCCCCGGCAAGGCTATTGGGGTTAAGATCGACGCCGACCAGTTGTGCTTCGATTTCCCTTCTTCGCGCCCAGCGGGCGATGGCGCGCAAGATATCGCCATTCCCGAAACCGACATCCAGCAGGCGAAAACGCCGGGCCGGACCGACCGCCCGGCGGAGCCAGGCAAGCACGGGTCGGGCGGTCAGCGTCCAGCGATTTACCCGGGCGAGATCCTGGAGGACTTTCTCATATACCGCCGGGTCCAGTCCCGGCGCATCCATCTGCTCTTCCTGACGGGAGCGGCTGGCAAGGCGGCTCATGCCGCCGGTTTCCCGAATGTAAATATGCCATAGCGCATCGCGCCCGTGCGCAGCGCCACGATCAGGCGCGGAAGGCTGAGGATGAAACTGCGGTTGCGCGTTTCGCGGCTCAGCGCCAGGCGGCGGATATCGCTATCCGTCCAGAAATGCCCCGCCAGCCGCTTCAGGCATATCCACCACGTGCGCCGTACCTGCCGGCTGATATCTTCATAGCTTTCCAGCCGGAATCCGGCGCGAGACGCCCAATCGGCATAATCCGCGCGGCTGCCCATGCCAGGCAACTGCCCCTCCCGGCAAATAGGTTCCAGCAAATGCCGCACTTCCCACGGGTGGGCGCTTTCACCTGCCAGCCAGGCGCAAACGACGAGCCGTCCACCGGGACGCAACACGCGGAAGGCTTCGCTGAAGAAACGCGCCTTGTCCGCCATATGCTCCGAGCTTTCGATGGCCCAGGCGCGATCGAAAGAAGCGTCGATGAAATCATTGTGCAGCCAGTCTTGCAGCGAGCAGATGACGCCTTTTGTGCTGCGCGCGAGGGCGACCTCAAGCTGGGCCGAAGACAGCGTTACGCCGACAATCTCGATAGGGTGCCGCGCGGCAAGCCAGGCCGCCGTGGCGCCATAGCCGCAGCCGATATCGCAAACGCGCTGCCCGGCCTCAAGCGCCAGCCTTGCCTCTACCAGCCGCACCAGATTATCGGCGGCCTCGGCGGCGGATTCACGGCCCGTTTGCCAATAGCCATGATGCACATGCTCGCCCCAGATGCGCCGGTAGACGAGATCCAGCTCGTCATAATGGTCTGCGACGCCCGCCGCAGCTATGGCAGTGCCGGGCACGATCATGCCATGTTTATCCGCTGATACACGGCGGGTGGCAAGCCCGGTCGCGCGAGATCAGTCGTCCGTCGGCTCGGTTGCGGTTTCCACGCCTTCGACGATGGTGCGCCCGACGCCCATCACATCGAGGCCGCGCGTGCAGCCGCTGCCGCCGCCAGGTCCGACAGCCGAACAACTGCCAATGCCGGTAGCCGACCGGCGGCCATCGACTAGTGCCGCCCGCTCCGTGCCGACATCATCGACACGTGCGGCGGCGGCCGCTTTTTCCGCCTCGCGCAGGGGTTTCGGAATCCGGTAGCGTTCTTCTTCGGGACGGCGGGCACAAACGATGATTTCGTCGGGGTTGGTCGCCTTCGGGCATTCGTCGTTGCCAAAAACGACGATGGTGCGGGTACGGTAATTGCCGCCCTGCGCCGCCGCAGGCGTTGAAACCATCACCCCGGCGGCGGCGGCAAACGCCAGTCCGGCAATTAAAGTCAGGCTGCGCATCATCGTCTCCGTCAACGGCTGTGTGTGAACTATATAGGCGAATCGCCGCCGATGTGGAGACTTTCGCTTATACATGGCGCGACTGTGGCGTCGGGGCATCGCATAAAGGCTATGCAGGATTGCGGCAATGGTCCGCTTGTCAGCCGGCGCCACGTAGGGCAACAGCGGCGGATCATGGCAAAGAGGTCCGGCAAGCCGGAAAATATCCCGCGCGGCATCGGCCTGCGTATCGCGGCGGCTGGCTGTTTTTCCATCATGTCGGCGTTGTTCAAGATGGCGGGGGAGCATGGTGTCGCCGCGCCGGAAATGCTGCTGTATCGCGCGATTTTCGGGATTCCCGTTATCCTGATCTGGGTATGGTCCGGGCCGGGCCTGGGCGCGCTGTCAACCAGACGCCCCTGGGCGCATGTGCTGCGCGTCAGCCTTGGCATTGCCTCTATCCTGTGCGTTTTCCAGGGGCTGATCCTGTTGCCGCTCGCCGATGCCGCCACCATCGGTTTCACCACGCCGATCTTCGCGATCATCCTGTCGTGGGCGTTGCTGAAAGAACGCATCGGGCCGCGCCGCTGGCTGGCGGTGCTCTGCGGTTTTCTGGGCGTTGTGATCGTGATGCGACCCGGGGGCAGCGGCGTTGAATTGCCGCTTGCCGGCGTGGCCTTTGCCCTCGTCGGCGCGCTGGGGGCAGCCGGTGTCACCATCACGCTGCGCCAGATGGGCCGGACAGAACATGTCGCCGCCATCACTTTCTGGTTTTTTGTTGGATCGGCGGCGGTGGGTGTGATTTTATGGCCTTTCGTCGGTCAGATCCATGACTGGCGCACCACCGTCTTGCTGGCGCTCGGCGGTATCGCCGGCGGGCTGGCGCAACTCACCATGACGGCGTCCTTGCAATCCGCGCCGGTGTCGGTGGTGGCGCCCTTCGATTATCTCCAGATTATCGGCGCGATTTTGCTCGGCTGGCTGTTGCTCGCCACCGTGCCGACGATCAACACTCTGGCGGGCGGCGCGATCATCGCCGGCAGCGGGCTCTATGCCGCCTGGCGCGAACGGCTGGCTACAGAGCGGCGTAAGAAGGGCTGAAGCTGTCGCAGGCTTCGGGGTTGCCGGCTTCAAAACCCCGGGTCAGCCAACGCACCCGCTGTTCGGCGGTGCCATGGGTGAAGCTGTCCGGCACGACATGGCCCTGCGCCTGCCGTTGCAGCGTGTCGTCGCCAATGGCTTCCGCCGCGCGCACCCCTTCGGGGAAATCCCCCCGGTCCAGCAGGTCGCGGTGATAGGCGGCCCAGACGCCCGCAAAGCAATCGGCCTGCAGTTCCATACGCACCTGCACCTGATTTGCTTCCGCCTGCGAGCGCGCCGCCCTTTGGGCGCGCTGCACCTGTTCGGACAGGCCGGTGACGGTTTGCACATGATGGCCGACTTCATGTGCGATGACATAGGCGGCGGCGAAATCGCCTGGCGCGCCAAAGCGGCGCGACAATTCATCGAAAAAGCTGGTGTCGAGATAGATTTTCCGATCGCCGGGGCAGTAAAATGGCCCGCTGGCCGAAGATGCGCTGCCGCACGCCGATTGCACCCGACCGGCAAACAGCACCAGAGTCGGCTCAGGGTAGGTCTGGCCCTGGGCTGCGAAATATTGGCCCCAGCTTTCCTCGGTCGTCGCCAAAACTTTTGCCACGAAACGGTCGGTTTTACTGGTTTGCGCCGTGGTGGCGGGCTGGCCAACCTGCGTCATCTGCGGCGCCGGACCGCCGCCGCCAAACATGTTCAGCAGGAAGAAACCGCCGACCACGACGACCACACCCAGAATCCCGAAGCGGGAAAATATCATGGAAAGCAGGGCTGTCGGCAGACCGCCGCCACCCCCCAATCCGCCGGCACGATTGCCGCCGCCGGGAAAGCCGAAGCCACCGCGACCACGGCGATTTTCGATGTTGCTGCTCTCGCGTTCGTCATCGAGGCGCATGATCTTTTCCTTCGGGCCGTAACTGCGTTTGTTGTATCGCTGTTTCCCCCGATCGTACAAGCGGCGTTCAACGCTGGCGTGCGCCATTGCAGCGGGCTATGAAGGAACATGGCCAGCACCGCTTCCACCGCCAAACCCGAAAATGTCGCGCTGTTCGGCACGCTCGCCGCCGACTGGTGGGACCCGGACGGCAGTTCGAAGCTGTTGCACCGGATCAACCCGGCGCGGCTGGGGTTCATCCACGGCCAGGCAATCGCGCATTTTGACCGCGACCCGCGCGCCCGGCGCGGGCTTTTGGGGCTGAAGGCGCTGGATGTCGGTTGCGGCGGCGGGCTTGTGGCCGAACCGCTGGCACGCATGGGGGCGGATGTTACGGGAATCGACGCTGGTGAACAGGTGATTGCGGTTGCCCGCGCCCATGCTGAAGAACAGGGGCTGGAGATCGACTATCGCGCCGGCGATGTCGTCGACCTCGCCCGCGAAAAACCCGGATTTTTCGATCTCATCACCTGCCTCGAAGTCGTGGAGCATGTCGCGGACCGCCGCGCCTTTTTGCGGGCGCTGCACGATCTGCTGAAACCGGGCGGTTTGCTGATTTACTCCACGCCCAATCGGACACCGCAAAGCTATGCGGTTCTGATTGTCGGGGCGGAGCGCATTGCCCGGCTGATTCCCGACGGCGGCCATCATTGGAAGCAGTTCATCACGCCTGCGGAGTTGGCCGACGAGCTCGCCGCCGCCGGGCTGCACCCGGAGCCGGTGCATGGCCTGAGCTGGGCCCCGCACAAGGGGTTTCACATATCCGGCGATAAATCCGTCAATTATATCGGTATCGCGGTGCGCCGCGAGGAGACGCCGGTGGCAGGTTCACACGGCCGCGCGTTTTAACCGGGCAGGACGAACATCCACGGTCGCCCGGATGGGCCAAATCAGCGATACCCGCATCACCAGATCGCGATTCTGGTTCCAGGCGCGTACACGCTGGTGCACGCGACCCATATCATCGCGCAAACGCTTGGAGATGATCTCCGCTTCTACGCACAGGCGATCATAAACATAGACGGCGTGCGGAAAGCGCGGCGCGGCGAAGGCCGGCGCGCCATCCAGCGCCGCCTGCGCCACCTGCATATCGGCGAAAATATGCTTCAGGCACAGCATCTGCACGAACAGCGGGCTGACCATCTTGCCCGCATAAATATCGGCCTGTGGCGTGCCGGGAACCGGGCGATCGAACAGCGGATCATAATTCCGCGCGAACTGCCGCGCCTCATCCATGCCAACCGCGATCGGCGGCGTACGCAATAAATCGCCGATCATGAACTGGTGGTACATCTTCATGGCGATGTTTACGGACACCGCCGTTGAACTTTTATCCGCTCCGCGCGTTGCAATCCTGTGTGGAAACATCGGAAGGAACGGCGAGATGACCATCGAACGCAAGGGCTCGGCGATATGGCGTGGCGGCTTCAGGGACGGGAGCGGCACAGTTTCGACCGACAGCGGCGCGCTGGGGGGCTATCCCTATGGCTATTCCAGCCGCTTCGAGGGACAAACCGGCACCAATCCCGAAGAATTGATCGGCGCCGCGCATGCCGCCTGTTTCACCATGGCGCTGTCCCTGATTCTGGGCGAGGCCGGGTTCACCGCCGACCGCATGCACACGACGGCGGCGGTCAAGCTGGAGAAAAAGGATGACGGTTTCGCCATCACCGCGTCACACCTGACCCTGGAAGCGGCGATTCCGGACATCGATGCCGCCCGCTTTCAGGAACTGGCCGGAAAAGCGAAAGCGGGCTGCCCGGTATCGAAATTGCTGAATGCAAATATTACGCTGGATGCAAAACTGGCCTGAGACGAGGATCAGGACGGCTCGCGGTTGAATTGCGGCGGGCGCTTTTCAAGGAAAGCGGCGATGCCTTCGCGGCCTTCCGCAGAGCGCGCGCGTGCGGTGATGGCGCGGCTTTCCAGTTCCATCTGCGTTTCCAGGGTGGTCGTAAAACTGTCGAGCAGGAGGCGGCGGGTCGCCCCCAAAGCGCCGGTTGCCGCTTGCGCCAGTTGCTGTGCCTGCGCTTCCGCTTCGCTCAACATCTGGCCTTCAGCGGTAACGCGGGTGATCAGGCCTATTTCGGCTGCCTCTTGCGCGCCCACGCGACGATTGCACAGCACCAATTCCTGGGCCCGGCGCATCCCGACCAGACGGGGCAGCAGCCAGGTCGTTCCGCCATCCGGCGCGATGCCGAGCGCGGTATAGGCGAGGGTGAAATGCGCCGCCGGATCGGCAAGCGCAATGTCTCCCATCAGTGCCAGTCCGATGCCAGCCCCCGCCGCCGGACCGTTGATCGCCGTCACCAGCGGCTTCTCCATGCGAACGAACCGGGCAATGGCCGAATGGAGGCAGGCGGTGATCTCTTTCAGGAAGTTCGGCAACCGCTCACCCGCGTTGCTGAACGAACCGACATCGCCGCCCGCGCAAAACAGCCGGCCATTGCCGGTCAGCAGCACGCAGCGGATGCTGTCATCCTCGTCGCAGCTAATCGCCGCATCCATCAGCGCACGGGCCAGCGGCAGATCAAGGGCATTCCCTGCCATGGGCCGGTTAAGGGTCAGACGCGCGACCGCGCCACTACGTTCAAACAGCAGCTCATCTGCCATGGGATCTGGCCTTTCAAACAGCGGATGCAGGTTTCGGATTTGGCAGAGGCAGCGGGCGGGGTAAACCCCCGATCAGCCACCAGGCGCCCCCCTGCCTGTTACCGCAGGCTCACCAGCGTCCGGTCCCGGCGGAGCGAACCCGGCCAGGACATCGGATTCAGTTCCTGCGATCCGTTCAGGCTGAAGGTGGTGAATTCCGCACGCCCGACGATATTTTCCCACGGCACGAAACCGAGGCCGCCGAGTTCGACGGCGACGCGGCTGTCGCGGCTGTTATCGCGGTTGTCGCCCATCAGGAACATGCCGCCGGCAGGAACGACAGTCGCCGGAAAATCATCAAGTTCGGTGATGGCGATGTCGAGCGTATCATAGCTGCGACCGCCGGGCAGCGTTTCCCGATAGGTCGGGAAACGGCAAACGGCGGAACCATCAGCGGCGGTGGCGCGGAAGTGCGGCGCATACATGCAATCGGTGTTCGGCGACACGCGCAATTCGGTGTCGGGCCGGCGTTCGCGCGGCACAGCCTCGCCGTTCAGAAACAATTGTCCGGCGCGCAATTCCACCGTGTCGCCGGGCAGGCCAATCACGCGTTTGATCCAGTCCGCGCCATCCGATGGCGATTTTACGACGATGATATCGCCACGGTCGGGCATGCTGCCGAACAGCCGGCCTTCCATATGGGGCAGGATGGTGAGGGAGGGCGACAGATAGGAATAGCCATAAGGATATTTGGACACGATCAGCCGGTCTCCGACCAGCAGCGTCGCCATCATCGATTCGGACGGGATATAAAAGGGCTTGGCGACAAAGCTGTGGATGCCGAGCACGATCAGAATCAGCAATGCCCACTGGCGAATCTCGCGCGACCAGCTGAACTTTTCCTTTTGCCTGGTCGTCTCGGGAGTGGATGCGTTCATGCCGGTCTCGCTGTGATGAGGACGATGGCCTGGGCGAAAGGGTGGTCGTCTGTGAGGGCCAGGTGGATTTCGGCGCTATGGCCTTTTGGCGTGATGGCTGCAAGCCGTTCGGCAGCGCCGCCCGTCAGCGCCAGCGTCGGCTTGCCCGAGGGCAGGTTCACCACGCCCATATCACGGAAAAAAACCCCATGGCGAAAGCCGGTGCCCAAAGCCTTGGCGCAGGCTTCCTTGGCAGCGAAACGCTTGGCGTAGGTGCCGGCGCGGGTGAGAGGACGGCGCTCGGCCCGGGCGCGCTCGATATCCGTGAACACCCGTGCAATGAACCGGTCGCCAAAGCGGGTCAGGGTTTTCTCAATCCGCTCGATGTTGCACAGATCATTGCCGAGGCCGATGACGTTCACAGCGCCGGACCCTGTGCCCGTGCCGCGGTCATCCGCCGCCGCATGTCGCGGATTGCAGCATCGAGACCGATAAACACCGCCTCGCCAATCAGGAAATGGCCGATGTTGAGTTCGCGGAAATCGGTGATGGCGGCGACCGGTGCGACGTTCGCGTAGGTGAGCCCGTGTCCGGCATGGACTTCCAGACCGAGTGCCGATGCGCGCGCCGCCGCGGTGCGGAGCCGCGCGATTTGTTCGGAGACGTCCTTTTCCGAAACAGCATGGGCGTAGGGGCCGGTGTGCAGTTCGACGACCGGTACGCCCAGCGCGGCTGCCGCCTCTACCTGGTGGAGATCAGGTGCGATGAACAGGCTGACCCGGATACCGGCAGCGGCCAACCGCGTCGTGAAAGGCCGAAGCTGTTCGCTGCCGCCTGCGACATCCAGCCCGCCTTCGGTGGTGCGTTCGGCGCGGCGTTCCGGAACGATGCAGGCGGCATGCGGTCGACGGGCCAGCGCAATGGCCAGCATTTCATCGGTCGCCGCCATTTCCAGATTCAGCGGCAGCGCCACGCCATCGATCAGTTCGGCGATATCGCCGTCGGTCATGTGGCGGCGATCCTCGCGCAGGTGTGCGGTGATGCCGTCCGCGCCCGCCGCCGCCGCCGCATGGGCCGCGCGCAACGGTGATGGATGCAGGCCGCCCCGCGCGTTGCGGATGGTGGCCACATGATCGATATTGACGCCAAGGCGCAGCGGGGATGGCTGTCTGTTCATGCTGCGCGGCTGCCTGGCTTGACTGCCGGGATAGCGGCGAGTGCGGGAGGCAGCGCATCCGGCGCATAGATGGGCTCGGAAAGCCGCAGCAGGGGTGTAAAGGGTACGCCCAGATCGGCCCCGCCGTCAGAGCGGTCAACCAGGGCCGCCGCATGGATGACGTCTCCGCCAGCATTGCGAATCGCCGCAATCGCCTCGCGGGAGGAAAGACCGGTCGTCACGACATCCTCCATCAGGATTACGGGCGTATCCGGCGCGAGGCGAAAGCCCCGTCGCAACTCGAACGTGCCGGAGGGGCGCTCGACGAACATCGACAGCAGTCCCAGCGCCCGCGCCAGCTCATATCCACAGATCAGGCCGCCCATGGCGGGCGCGATGACGGCTTGCGCCCGCGCCTTCACATCCGCCGGGATGCGCGCAGCCAGCGCTCCGGCCAGCCGTTCGGCTCGCATCGGATCCATCAACACCCGCGCGCACTGGAGATAGACGGCGCTGTGCATGCCGGAAGACAGCAGGAAATGCCCGTCCAGCAGGGCTTCCGCCGCACGGAATTCCGCAAGGATTGCATTGTCGGTCAGATAAGGTTCAGCCATGGCCCGTTCGCTAGCCGTTTTTGTCGCCCCGCGCCAGCGGCTCGCGCTCAACTGCCGCCGAACTCATAGACCAGTGTTGCGCGCGTGACGGTGTCGAGCTTGCGCAAATCGTCGGGCGGGTTGCTTTCATACAGCATGTTGACAGACAGGCGCGCCGACATCGGCCCCCATAATTTGCTGGTTATCGCGGCCAGCGACGCGATGCTGCTATTGTCGGTTTCAAAAATGCCCGAAGTATTCTGCGTGAATGTCGTGTTGGGGTTGATTTCCCAGGCAAAATTGCTGGCGAGGCGGATGGCTGCCGAATTCTCATGCCGGTCGTAGAAATCGCTTTGCCGCAACGACGGGCCGGCTTCGACCTGCCAGTTGAGGCGGCCATCTTCCAGCACCTGATAACCAACCCCGAACGCTTCGGCGAAACGCGATTTCAGCCCGGACACCCGGTTACGCTCCCAGCCGACCCGGCCAAACAAATAGGTGCGGTCCGACAATTTCCAGTTCGGCTGATAGCTGACGGAATAGCGTTCCTGGCTGTTCGATCCGTCACTGCGCTGCAAATCGGCGCTGGCGGTAAAGCGATGCTGCCATTGCGGAGTGTCACGCACCAGATTGATGCCGACCGCAACCGTCACGGTGTCGGAGTTTCCGGTGGCGAACGATCCGCCGACTTCACCTGAACCGGTCCAGTTGTCCAGTAACGACGCTTTCGCCAGCGCTTCTTCCTGCGCAATGGCTTCTTCGGCGTGATAAGCGCTCACCATCGCATCGATTTCGGTCAGGCTTTCAGGATGCGTTTCGCGCGCGACGGCAACGACTGCTTCGGCGCGGCTGGCCTTGCCGCTGCGCAGGGCCGCGTCGATCATCGCGCGCACGGGTTCGGGCAAGGGGGTAGCGTGCGCCGCCACCGGCGTGAGGAGAAAGACGATCAGGGCAGGGCGCAACATTCCGGCTCCGGTGCCACGAGCAGACGTCCAAAGGCAAGCTCAGATCGGCTGATCCGCCATCTGGACCCGCCGGGCGGACACCATCAGCGACAGTGCCCGCAAACCGCCCACCATCTCGCTCAAATGTTTCAGATCCTCGACCTCGACATCCATGACGAAATGATGATGCGCCCGATCCCGCTCTTTCAATTTCAGATTGACGATATTGATGCCCTGCTGCGCCAGCAGCGCGGTCGCCTGCGCCAGTGCGCCCGGCTCATTTTTTACGATCATGTCGATTCGCGCCGTGCCGGAGCCAACATCCTTCGCCCATTTCAGATCGACCCATTCGGCGTCTTCGGCATCCGCCAGCGCCGGACAATCGATCCGGTGCACCAGTATCCCCTTGCCCGGCTGTTTCAGACCGACGATCCGGTCGCCGGGAATGGGCATGCAGCAGCCCGACATTTCCAGGCCGCCGCCGGCATGCGGATCATCCACCACAATCGCATTTTCGGCCTTTGCCGTGCGGGTGGGGCGGCGAGACCGGCGTTTGGCCGAACTGCCGGGAAGCAGCGCTTCCATCAATTGCGTATCGGTAATCGTCTGGTGTGCGAGCGCAATATAAATGGCATCGAGATCGGGCAGCGCAAGCCGCGCCAGCGCGGCGTCAAGTGCGGCGGGGCCAAGCTCGATTTTCAGACGTCGGACGATGTCGTGGAACAGCGCATCCCCCGTTTTCAGCAGCGCCTCCCGCTCGCGCTGGCGCTGATAGCGGCGGACCGCGGCGCGCGCCTTGGCGGTCACAACAAAATACTCCCACGCCGGATCGGGTGTCTGCGCCGACGAGCGCAATACTTCTACCTGATCGCCATTGGCCAGACGTGTGCGTAACGGCACCACCTTGCCATTCACCCGCGCACCGACGCAAGTGTCGCCCAGAGTTGTGTGAACGGCATAGGCAAAATCAACGGGAGTTGCGCCCAACGGTAACTGGATCAATTCCCCTTTCGGTGTAAAGCAAAAGAGTCGATCCTGAAACATCGCCATGCGCGTGTGTTCCAGGACTTCTTCCGGACTTTGCGCGTTATCAATGATCTCGATCAGATCGTTGAGCCATGGATAGCTCAACGACCCTTTGTCTATCTTCTGCTTGTAGGCCCAGTGCGCCGCCATTCCCAGTTCCGCTTCTTCGTGCATGTCGGCATCGCGAATCTGGACCTCGATGCGCAGGCGGTTGCGGTCGAGAACGGTCGTATGCAGCGAGCGATAGCCGTTGCGTTTGGGAGTCGAAATATAGTCCTTGAACCGGCCCGGCACCATCGGCCAGCGCCGGTGGATCGCACCCAGTGCCCGGTAACAATCTTCCGGCGACCGGGTGACGACGCGAAACGCCATCACATCGGATAATTGCTCGAAGCTGACATGCCG
Source organism: Sphingomonadaceae bacterium (assembly GCA_041675905.1). Lineage (GTDB taxonomy): Bacteria > Pseudomonadota > Alphaproteobacteria > Sphingomonadales > Sphingomonadaceae > Sandaracinobacteroides. The sequence continues at coordinate 79,785 of JBAYSX010000001.1, forward strand.
CTCCTGCATCTTGCGGAAGATCGACCACGGGCGCTTTTCGCGACCGCGCACATCATCCACAAGGACGCCTGCGGATTCCAGCGTGTGCCGGATGCCGCTTTCAATGCGTTTTACCGTGTCGCCCCCGTCGGCGCGCAAGGCCTCCAGACGCTTGGTGATGGATTCATAGGCTTCCGGCTCCAGTTCGGCGAAGGACAGTTCCTTTAACTCGTCCATGAAGCCATACATGCCGATGCGCTCGGCCAATGGCGCATATATATCCATCGTTTCGCGGGCGATGCGACGGCGTTTTTCCGGCTTTTTCAGATATTTCAGCGTCCGCATATTATGCAGACGGTCCGCCAGCTTCACCAGCAGCACACGAATATCATCCGACATCGCCAGCACGAAACGCCGGAGATTTTCCGCCGCGCGTTCGCTTTCGCCCTGCGCTTCGATGCGGGATAATTTCGTGACCCCGTCCACCAGCCGCGCGACATTATCGCCGAACAGCCGCTGAATATCTTCCGGCGTCGCCACCGTGTCTTCAATCGTATCGTGCAAAATCCCGGTCACGATGGTCTCATCGTCGAGATTTAGCTCGGTCAATATGCCTGCGACTTCGATAGGATGGGAAAAATAGGGGTCGCCCGACGCGCGCAACTGGCTGCCATGCGCCTTCATCGAAAACACATAGGCGCGATTCAGCAGATCCTCATCCGCGTCGGGATCATAAGCCTTGACCCGCTCAACCAGCTCATATTGCCGCAACATAGACGTTTAATATGGGGGGAAGCGATGGAAAAGGAAGCAGTTTTTCGGGGGTAAGGCAGGGATAGTTTCTCCGGCGGTTCCGGGCCTTGCGCCCGCAACCGCCGGAGAAATCAAAATTAACGGCTGTAGAACTCGACGACGAGGTTCGGCTCCATCTTCACCGGATAGGGAACTTCGTCCAGGCTCGGCACCCGCACATAGGTGGCCTTCAGCCCGTCGACCTGCACATATTCCGGCACATCGCGCTCGGAAGAGCTGCTGGCTTCCAGCACCAGCGCCATTTCGCGCGCCCTGGGGGAAAGTTCGATCACGTCGCCCGGCTTTACCTGGGCCGAAACGATGTTGCACCGACGACCGTTCACCAGCACATGGCCGTGGTTCACCAGCTGGCGGGCGGCGAACACCGTCGGCGCGAACTTGGCGCGATAAACCAGAATGCCGAGACGGCGTTCCAGCAAGCCGATCAGATTTTGCGATGTATCGCCCTTCAGGCGGACGGCTTCGGCATAAACGCGACGGAATTGCCGTTCCGTAACATCGCCATAATAGCCCTTCAGCTTCTGCTTGGCGCGCAATTGCAGGCCAAAGTCGCTGATCTTGCTCTTGCGGCGCTGGCCATGCTGACCCGGACCATATTCACGGCGATTGACCGGAGATTTGGGGCGACCCCAGATATTTTCGCCCAGACGGCGATCAAGCTTGTATTTGGAACTGGTGCGCTTCGACATCAATCATTACCTTATCGCTGGCCCTGAGCGACATTGCTGAGGGCGCGCCACGACCGGAAAGCCATGGCCAGCCCGGAACCGCGCGGATATCAGCATTTGCCTGAAACCGGGCCACCGCTTCACCGGGCGTGCGGGGCCAATGCGAAGCGGGGTGTCTAGCCACGGGGCGGCTCTGCGTCAAGACAGGAAAACTTGACTTTCCCTGCCCATCCGGCTAGCGAGCCAGCTTTCCCGTATTCATGGATGAGGCCCGGATGGCACGCGTCACCGTCGAAGATTGTATCGAGATCGTTCCGAACCGCTTCGAGCTGGTGTTGCTGGCAGGGCAGCGCGCCCGGCAGATTTCCGGCGGCGCGGAACTGACCGTCGACCGCGACCGGGACAAAAACCCCGTGGTCGCGCTGCGGGAAATTGCCGAAAAGACGGTCAAGCCCGAAGCGCTCGCGGAAAAGCTCATCAGTGATCTGCAAAAAGTGCATATCGACGATGATGATGTGGCCGATGAAGTCGGCTCGCTGGCGCAATCCGCTGAAGCGCTGCGGTTGACCGCCGCCGCGCCGCCGCGCAACCAGAATATCGGCCCGGACATCGAGTAAGGCTAACGTGGCCAGGCGCTGACCAGCGCCTGGCGTCGCGTTTCGCATGCGTCGATCGCGGCACGATGCCGGATCAGTGCGATGACCGCCTCACTGGCGGGCAGGCTGTCCGCCAGTTCCGGCTTGCGGCAGGAAACCAGCCCCGCCGCCGGCGGTTGCGGCAGCCGCACGAGCGGCATCGGCGGCGCGGACGAGGCGCATGCCGTCAGCATCGATGCACCCAGCATCCACACGGTCCCGGTAAAGAATGCGGACCTTCTCGACATAATCCCCCTCCACGGCATTCAGTTGTTCGATTTTCTGCGCCGCCAGCACATCGGCCCGGTCGGCATTCTCCTGACGTGCGGCGGCAATCCTCGTCGCGTCTTCAGCGGCGCGGGCCGCGGCTTGTTGCCAGCGGCTACGCTCCGCCATCCCGCCGCGCTCATGGGCGTCGTCGATTGCGACGGCTATCCGCCACCACAATAAAGCCAGCAGAAGGAGTCCGACGGCGGGCGGCCACCAGCGTCTCAGCCACGGCAAAAGACGTCGGATAAGGAGCAGAGACACCAAAAGTTCCTTTCAAAAGGAACCATATTGGTAATAAAAATCCTGGCTGTAGGACAGCCGGCCTGTTGGCTATTGCGCTCGCGCCCCGGCAATGGCCTGTTTCAGCGCGTCATAACCCACCGCACCGGATAAAATCTTGTTGCCGACAATATAGCTTGGCGTTCCCGTCAGCCCCAAGGCGCGGCCCATCGACAGATTGCGGTCAATTTCCGCGCCCAGCTCGCGCGACTCGAGGCTCGCTGCCACCTTGCTTTCGTTCATATCCGCCTGACGTACACTTTGGATCAGCCGTTTCTGATCGAGCGGTCCCTGTGCCTCGAATACGCTGCGGTAGAATTGCAGAAACTGTTTCTGTCCCTGCTGCGCGGCGGACAAACTTGCGCGCGCAAATCGCTCGCTATCCGGCCCAAGCACCGGAAAATCGCGGAATACGACCTTCAGCTTCGGGTCTTCCTCCAGAAGGCGCGCCACATCTGCGGCGGACCGTCGGCAGAAGGGGCAATTATAGTCGAAAAACTCGACGAGCACGACGTCGCCATCCCCGGCTCCGGCCCATGCACCGGCAAAAGGTGTTTCAATCGCCTCCCGGTTGGACGCCAGCAGCTTTTCTACCTCCATCTCTTGCAGTCGGGTGATCGCGTCCGGAATGATTTGCGGATTGGCCAATATGGCTTCCTCCACGGCCTTCTGCATGACCGCCCTCTCTCCGGCCGACCCATCCGGACGCGGCGACAGCCAGATCGCCCCCGTCGCTCCCGCTACCCCCGCCACCAGGCACAGCAATGGCATCAGCCATGGCGGACGGCGTCGGGGCTTCGCGGTGTCGGGGTTATTTTCAGAGGTCATCTGCGCTTCTTCATCTGCTGGGCCTGGTCGTGCGCTATCAACGCTATATCCTGCGCGCGCAACCACTCCGGCGTATTTTTGGGCAATCCGTTCCCGGCTATTTGCGCCGACCGAAGCACGGCGCGGGGGTCGCCGCGCGTTAGTTGCAGGCGTTCCGCCGTCGCCAGCGCCGCACGAGGCGTATCGCCCTGCCGTTCGTAAATGGTGCCCAGTTGCAGCCAGGCGAAGGGATTATCGCGATCTTTCGCCAGCGCCCGGCGCAAGACGGTTTCAGCCTCGGCGAATTTTTCCTGGTCGCCATCGCGTTCGCCCTGTTGCACCAGCGCATGGCCCAGCATCGATGCAATCAACGGCTCGCCGCCTGCCAGCGCGGTCGCCTGACGCAGTGGTGCAATCGCATCGCCCACCCGGCCGGATTCAAGCAGGATTTGTCCTTTCAGCTCGAGCACATAAGGGTCTTTCGGCAGACGCTGCAGCATGGCCTCCACCTCAGCCAGCGCCTTCTCCTGGTGCGCGCTTTTGTGCCACGCGTAGGCGCGGGCGTAGCGGGCAGCCTCGGATGTGTCACTTTCCGGGTAGGCGCGCATCGTATCGTTCGGGTCGGACAAATAGCCGATCAGCTTGCCGCGAATCCGCTGATAGCGCGCCTGCAAGGCCGGGTCTGCACCCTTGCCGTACCAGGGCGAGCGCTCCACCACGTCCTCAAGTGCTGCGATCCGTTCGCGGTTCAGCGGGTGGGTGCGGTTATAGGCGTTGTCCTGCTTGATCGCGAGGCGATATTCATCCCCTTGCAATTTGCGGAAAAATTCGATCATGCCGGAGCCGTCAACCCCGGCTCCCTGCAAGAATTGGGCGCCCGCCTGGTCGGTGCGGCTTTCCTGGTCCCGGGTGAAGGCGAGAAACTTTCCGGTTGCCGCCTGCTGGCCGGCCATCATCACCGCCATACCCGCGTCAGCGCCACCCATGGCCATCAGGGCGCCGGCCAGCGCGAGCGATAACAGCGAAATGTTGGTGGCAGGCCCCGCACCCTCGCCAAAACGCACATTATGCCCGGCGGCGACGTGACCGAGTTCGTGAGCCATGACGCCCTGCAACTCCAGCAGATCGTCAGCGCGAATCAACAGGCCCGAGTTGAAAAACACATTCTGGCCGCCGCCCGCGAAGGCGTTGATCTCCGGATCGTTTACCAGCATGATATGTACGGAATCCGGGTCCAGCTTCGCTGCTTTCATCAGCGGTTCGCCAATTTCGCGCAGGAAAGCTTCGGTTTCGGCGTCGCGCAAGATGCTGAACGCAGCCGCGGGCGCCGCCAGAATCTGGGTCATGCACAAGATCAGCGCCGCACAGATCGCCAGCATGGCGCGGGAGCGGTACATAGGGTGTTCGATGCTCCGAGGGTTGCCGTTTGTTCCTTCTCCTGTCTACAGGGGTGGCTTTCCACCCGCTGAACAACAGGAGCCATGCCCGACCATGCCGAACCAATTGATTGCAGGCAACTGGAAGATGAACGGTCTGGCCGCGAGCATCGCCGAACTGGACTCCCTGATTGCAGCGCCTCCGCCTGCCGGTGAGTTGTTGCTGTGCCCGCCGTTCACGCTTGTCTCGGCTTTCGCGCAGAAGGCGCGCGGCACGCATGTTAAAATCGGCGGACAGGATTGCCACGCCCGGGCCCATGGCGCGCATACGGGCGACGTTTCAGCGGAGATGCTGGCCGATCTCGGCGCCAGCCATGTCATCGTCGGTCATAGCGAGCGCCGGGCAGATCATGGCGAAACGGATGCCATCGTGCAGGCAAAGGCCGTGGCGGCGTTGCGCGCCGGGCTCGTTGCGATCGTCTGCGTCGGTGAAACACTGGCGCAACGGGATGCCGGGCAGACGCTGGATATCGTCGCGCGGCAACTGAAGGGATCGCTGCCCGTCAATGCATCGCCGGAAAATGTGGTTGTCGCCTATGAGCCGGTCTGGGCGATCGGCACCGGTCGTACCCCCACCGTTGAGCAGGTAGCAGAAGTCCATGCCAGCATCGCGGCGGCAGTGGGCAATGGCACGGTGATCCTGTATGGCGGTTCGGTGAAACCTGATAACGCTGCTGAATTGCTGTCTGTCCCCAATGTGCACGGGGCGCTGGTGGGCGGAGCCAGCCTGAAGGCCAAAGATTTTCTTGCCATTGCCCGCGCGCGGGAGCAATGCGTCGCATGATCCTTGTCATCGACAATTACGACAGTTTTACCTTCAACCTCGTCCATTATTTGCTGGAACTCGGGGCGGAAGTGGAAGTGCGCCGCAATGACGTACTGAGGGTGGATGCAGCGCTGGCGCTCAACCCGAAGGCGATCTTGCTATCCCCTGGCCCGCGCACGCCGGATGATGCCGGAATCTGTCTCGATCTGATTGTAGCGGCCGCCGAACGCCGCCTGCCGTTATTAGGGGTATGCCTCGGCCATCAGGCCATTGGCCAGGCTTTCGGCGCGCGCATCGTGCGTGCGCCCAGCCAGATGCATGGCAAGACCTCGGCGGTACGCCATGATGCCGTCGATCTGTTCGCGCATATTCCCAGCCCGTTCACGGCCACCCGCTATCACAGCCTGATCGTGGACCGCGCCACTTTGCCACCCGTCCTCAAAATCACCGCCACCACCGATGATGACATCATCATGGGTCTGGCGCACCGGGAGTTGCCGATAGTCGGTGTGCAGTTCCACCCCGAAAGCATCGCCACCGAATATGGCCATCAATTGCTGGCAAACTTCCTCGACATGGCAGGCATCGCCCATCGTTCGCCGGAAGGGCTGACGGCATGAGCGCCGTGACGACTTTTTCTCTCCCCGACCCGGCGCAACCGCTCGACCAGGCGACGGCGGCGGACGCCTTTGCACTGATCCTGTCGGGCCGCATCGAGGACGACGCCATCGCCGCCTTCCTGATCGGGCTTGCCGAACGTGGTGAAACCGCTGCCGAGCTGGCGGCAGGCGCCGCCGCGATGCGCGATGTGATGCTGCGCGTATCCGCTCCCGAAGGCGCAATCGATGTCTGCGGCACGGGCGGCGATATGGCCAACACGCTTAATATTTCCACTGCCGTCGGCTTTGTGGTGGCTGCCGCCGGCGTCCCCGTCGCGCGCCATGGCAACCGCGCCGCATCCTCGCAATCGGGCGTGGCGGACATCTTGTCGTCGCTCGGCTGGCAAGGAGATCTGCCAATTGACCGGATCGAGGCGTCCTTCGCGGAAGTTGGCATCGCTTTTCTGCACGCGCAGCGGCACCATCCGGCGATGGCGAAGGTTGCCGGCGTGCGGCGCCGCATTGGCCGCCGCACGATCTTCAATCTGCTGGGGCCGCTGGCGAATCCCGCTGCAGTCCGCCGTCAGATGATCGGCGTGTTCGCCCGCCACTGGCTGGTGCCGATGGCGGAAGCCGCCCGTACGCTTGGCTCTGACGATGTGCTGCTGGCGCACGGTTCCGGGCTGGACGAAGTGGCCGTACACGACAGCAGCAATATCGTCCGCCTTGCCGGTGGCGGGATCAGCGAATCGCTGTTCGACCCGGCGGCACTCGGGCTTGGCCCACATCCACTGGAATCCTTGCGTGGCGGCCCGCCAGAACAGAATGCGGAAGTCCTCCGCGCGCTGTTCGCCGGCAAGCGCGATACGGCGACGTTGCGCGCCTATCATGATATTGTGGTGGCCAATTCCGCGGCGGCGCTGCTCGTTGCCGGTGCTGCCCCGGATATGGCGACCGGCGCGCGCATCGCCGCCGATCAACTGGCCAGCGGCGCGGCAGAAGACCGCCTCGCCCGCTTTATCGCCTTTCGTTAGGGAAGCGACATTATGGCCGATCGTCTGACATCCATCCTCGAAACCAAGCGCGCGCATGTCGAAGCGCGCAAGGTCGTCAAACCCCGCGAAAGTCTCGACCTCGATGCGGCGGGGCCGACGCGCGGCTTCGCGCGCGCGCTGCTGGAGGCGCGCGCCTCCGCACGTTTTGGTCTGATTGCGGAAATCAAAAAGGCCAGCCCGTCCAGGGGGCTGATCCGCGAGGATTTCTACCCGGCGGAACTGGCGCGAGCCTATGAATCGGCAGGCGCCACCTGCCTTTCCGTGTTGACGGATGAGCCGTTCTTTCAGGGCAAGGACGCCTATCTGGCCGAGGCGCGAGGGGCGGTGTCGCTGCCCGCGCTGCGCAAGGATTTCATCCTCGATCTCTATCAGGTCGATGAGGCGCGGTCGCTGGGGGCCGACGCCATCCTCCTGATCGTGGCAGCCCTTTCAGATGAAGAATTGCACGCATGCGAGGCGCGCGCCGCCGAACTCGGCATGGATGTGCTGATCGAAGTGCACGACGAGGACGAGCTGGCGCGGGCGCTGAAACTGGCCAGTTCGTTGATCGGGGTGAACAACCGCAATCTCAAGACGATGACGGTGGATATCGGCGTCAGCGCGCGGATGGCGGAACTGGTTCCGGCCAATCGCCTGGTGATCGCCGAATCGGGGCTTTCGACCCACGCGGATCTGGAGGATTTGCGGGAATGTGGGGTCACCAGCTTCCTGGTCGGCGAATCCCTGATGCGTCAGGAAGATGTGGCAGCAGCAACCAGGCAATTATTGACCGGAAAATAAGCAGAAACGCTTGACCTGTTCCAACAGGTTCGCCTAATGTTCCCCCCATGTTCCGGGTGGAGGTTATATGCTGACGCGCAAGCAACATGAACTGCTGCTGTTCATCAGCGAACGGCTGGCGGAAACGGGTATTTCTCCATCGTTCGAGGAAATGAAGGACGCGCTCGACCTCAAATCGAAATCGGGCGTACATCGCCTGATCAGCGCGCTGGAAGAACGGCAGTTTTTGCGGCGTTTGCCAAACCGTGCCCGGGCGCTGGAAGTCATCCGCCTGCCCGATGATGTGCAGGGTGGTCGGGAAGCCACGAATGTTACACCCATTACAGCCGCTCGCGTCGCCCGAAGCGAAGCGCCGGTGCAGACAGTGCCGTTCGTCGGACGCATCGCGGCCGGTCTGCCGATCGAGGCCATCGAGCATCAGGAACAACTGACCGTCCCGGCGGCGCTGCTCGGACCGGGCGAACATTATGCGTTGCAGGTGAGTGGGGATTCCATGGTGGAGGCCGGGATATTCGACGGCGATCTGGCGCTGATTCGGAAAGCTGAAGAGGCGCGGGACGGCGAAATCGTCGTCGCGCTGATCGACGATCATGAGGCTACCCTGAAATATCTGCACCGGCAGAAGGGCAAGATCCGCCTTGACCCGGCGAATGCGACGTTCGAACCGCAAATCTACCATGCCTCGCAAGTGAAGGTGCAGGGCAAGCTGGCGGGATTGCTGCGGCGCTATCCGGCGTAAATCAGGCGGGTAGCAATTGGCGCTCAATCCGGCGATGATGCACAGGTGAGTATTTCCTCCCGCTTTCAGCCGCGCCAGGCGATTCTGGAGCTTGGCGACGATTTCTATGACGTCGTCGCCCCGGCACAATTTCCGCAACATCTTTTGCGATTCCGCAATGATCGCGCAGCCAGCACAGTCGGGCTCGACACATTGACCAATGCGGAGTGGATCGACCATTTCGGCCGTTTCACACCACTTCCCGGCAGCCTCGAACAACCGCTGGCGCTGCGCTACCATGGTCATCAGTTCCGCAGCTATAATCCCGATCTCGGTGACGGCCGCGGGTTTCTGTTTGCCCAGATGCAGGATGATGTGGGCCGGTTGCTCGATCTCGGCACCAAGGGTTCGGGGCAAACGCCCTGGTCGCGCTTTGGCGACGGGCGGCTGACGCTGAAAGGCGGGATGCGTGAAATTCTCGCAACCGAGATGCTGGAAGCCCTCGGCGTCACCACCTCGCGCAGCTTTTCGCTGATCGAAACGGGTGAGGCGCTGGAACGCGGTGATGAGCCATCGCCGACGAGATCATCGGTGCTGGTGCGCCTGTCCCATGGACATATCCGCTACGGCACCTTCCAGCGGCTGGCCACGCTCGGTCAGACGGACAATATCCGCAAATTAACCCGCTATGTCCTGACGCATCTGTTGGGGCAGCAGCCGGGAGCGGAGCCGGAAGTGCAACTGCTGGCGCACGCGGTGGAAGGTGCAGCGCGGCTGGTCAGCGAATGGCATGCGGCGGGCTTTGTCCATGGCGTGCTCAATACCGATAATATTTCACTCACCTCTGAAAGTTTCGACTACGGGCCCTGGAGGTTCCTGCCGCGCTTTGACCCCGCATTTACGGCTGCCTACTTCGACACCCTTGGCCTGTACGCCTTTGGCCGCCAGGCGGAAGCCTTGCAGTGGAATCTGGGGCAACTGGCGGGAGCCCTTGCCCAGGCAACGCCGGTGGAAGCCTTGATTCCGGCGCTGGAACCATTGCCACAACGGATTTCCGAATATTATCGACGGCAGGTCATGTGGCGACTGGGGCTTGTGCGGGGGGAAGAAAGCAGCGAAGCCGCGCTGATCCGTGCGTTTGAGGTGGGGCTACGCGAAAGTGGCATCCAGCCGGATCTGGCCTGGTATCAGTTTCGCGGGGGCCGCGTGCCAGATAATGCCCATCCGGCCTTCGGCCCGTTCGTGGAAAAAATTGCCGGTTTTGTCGCCATGCCTGATGCGCTGAATCATTCTTATTGGCAAAGGGGCGCGCCGGTTACGATGCTGATAGAGGATGTCGAAGCCATCTGGTCTCCCATAGCGGAAAGCGACGACTGGCAACCATTCGAAGCCAAAGTCGCCGCCATCCGCGACATGGGGGACGCCCACCGCTGAGCGACTAACGCATCGCCCGTTCGGCCTGCGCCCACGCCAGAGCCATCAGTTCCGGCAGAACGGCAACCCGTTCTTTCGCCTGGGCGGATGATGCGGTGCCGCGAATGACCCGTCCCTTGATACCGTGGAAAATGGCGGCAATGCGGAAGAAATTGAAAGCGATGTAGAAATCATAGCCCGGCATGCCGACCTGCCCGGTGCGCCTGCAATAGGCGGCGACATATTCCTCTTCGGTCGGGATGCCCAGCGCCGCAATGTCCGCCCCGGCAAGGCCAGCGACGATATGGGGCGGCATGCGATACATCATCGCATTATAGGCAAAATCCGCACCCGGGTGCCCAAGCGTCGAAAGCTCCCAGTCGAGCACGGCGAGCACCTTCGGCTCAGTGGGGTGGAAGATCATATTATCGATACGGAAATCACCATGAATGATGCTCGTTGCATCATCGTTCGCCGGAATATTGGCCGGCAGCCATTCGATGAGCCGATCCATATTGGGATCCCGCCCGGCATCCGTATCTTCCAGATATTGTTTCGACCAGCGACCGATCTGCCGTTCGAAATAATTTCCGGGGCGACCATAGTCGCCGAGGCCGACCCCGACGTAATCGACCATATGCAGTTGCGCCATCGTGGCGTTCATTGCATCGAAAATCGCTGCGCGCTCTGTGTTGGTAACACCAGGAACGGTCGCATCCCAGAAAATGCGACCTTCCACCATGTCCATGATATAAAACCAGGTGCCGATGACATTGTCATCGGTACAAAGGCCATAAACATGCGCCACCGGAAAACCGGCTTTTTCCAGCCCGACGAGCACTTTTGCTTCCCGTTCGATCGCATGTGCGCCCTTGAGCAGCTCGCCAGAGGGCTTGCGGCGGAGCACATAGGTTTTGCCAGGTGTTTCCAGCCTGTAGGTCGGATTGGACTGGCCACCCTTGAACTGCGTAACGGAGATTGGCCCGGAGAACCCCGTAACATGCGTCTGCATCCATGCCGCCAGCGCTTGCTCGTCGAAGGCAAAGCCCTCGCGGACGGCCGTGGTGCCCACGTTGGCGTCGGCGTTCATCCCGCTCATTTCAACCGTTCCCCTCATAATGTCCCCACCAGATGGCCGCCATCGACGGCGATCACGGAACCCGTCATATAGAGGGAGGCGTCCGATGCCAACAGGATCAGCGGCCCGTCCAGATCGTTCGGCGTGCCAAGGCGGCGCTGCGGGATCCGCCGGATCAACGCCTGGCCGGCATCGCTGGCGAAAAACGCCTCATTCAGTCCGGTTTCAATATACCCGGGGGCCAGCGCGTTAACCCGGATGTTGCAGCGCGCCAGTTCCAGCGCCATTTGTTTGGTCATCTGGACGACGCCGGCCTTGGAAATCGCATAGGGCGTAACCTGTCCGCCTTGCCGCAGGCCGAGAATCGACGCGATGTTGATGATAGACCCGGCTGCGCCCCGATCCCGCATGCGGCGCGCAGCTTCGGTGGCGACGAGGAACGTCCCCTTGAGATTGGTATCGATAATGCCGGAGAAGTCCGCTTCAGTCTGATCGAGCAACGGCCTGGTATTGGTGACGCCTGCATTGTTCACCAGCACGTCCAGATCGCCGCACGCATCGAAAGCGGCCGCAATGGAAACGGCGTCCGTCACGTCCAGACGCACGGCGCGCGCCTTTCCGCCACCCGCTGTAATCTTCCGCACCAGATCCTCAAGCGCTGCCTCCCGCCGCGCCGCCGCAACCACTTCCGCCCCCGCCCGCGCCAATGTCAGGCTGAAATGCCGCCCAAGCCCGCTGGACGCGCCCGTAACCAGGATACGCTTTCCGCCAAGTTCAAACATCGTCGAAATCCCCTTTTGGTTCTGTGGGTACCGGACATTCTGTACCAGCGCGTTATTCCTGAACAAGTGACTGGTGCTCTTTCCGGGAGCGTGACACGTAGCAGTGTGCGCCGACATGCAGCGTGAGATGGCGACCGCGGATTCGGGAGTTCCCGCCGGGACCAGGGTCCGGCCTCACTACAGCCACCAGATGACGGCTGCGGCGATGCTGATGGCACTCATGAAGTTTTTGACGTTGCGATCGAAGCGGGTGGCGATGCGGCGCCAGTCTTTAAAGCGGCAGAACATCCGCTCAACGACGTTGCGCTGCTTGTAGATCGCACGGTCGTAATCATACTGGATCTTGCGGTTTTTGCGCGGCGGAATGACGGGTTGGGTTGCGGCTTCTCCTGTTCACGGGTGCCCGGTTGCGTGAGATCCTGCATCTGAAGTGGGAATATTACGACGCCAGCCGGGGGCTTCTCATTCTGCCGGATAGCAAGACGGGACAGAAAACAATCGTTTTGGGAGCGCCTGCAATGGACGTTCTCAACGGACTCCCCAAGATAGGCGACTATGTGATTCCGGGCACTGCAAGGCAGGTGCAGGGTGAAGGGAACGTTTTTCCCCGGCTGGAGGATAAGCCGCGCGCCGATCTGAAGAAGCCATGGGCACGGGTGCAGGCGCACGCCAAACTTGAAGGCGTGCGGTTGCACGACCTTCGCCATAGCTTTGCAAGTGTTGGCGCGGGCGCGGGACTTGGCCTGCCAATCATCGGTAAGCTATTGGGGCATGCAAACGCCGCCACAACGGCCCGCTATGCCCATTTGGACGCCGATCCGTTGCGACGGGCGACCGACGCCATATCCAATACGATCGCCGCTGCCTTGGCCAGCAATACCGGCAATAATGTCGTTCCGATCCGTAAAGGGGAAGCCGCATGAGTGACGGAAAGCCCGATGTGGCAAAGAGCAAATTTTATATTGAGGAAATAAGTTTCTCAGAGAAATCAGGAAGTTTTCTGGTCCGCTATGAAAGTGAAGCTGAAGGCTTGAAGGCACCAGGATTCAGAGACCCATTGGAACATCCCGATTGGACGCGTTGGGTGGAATGCGAAGAATATCGAGAGCAGGCGTGGGAAGACCTTCAGAACGAATATCGCACTTGGATAAATCCGGAATCCGACAGTGATACGCGGCGGCGATTGTCCGAAAAGTATCCCCAGTGGGAACACTGGTCCAAACATCCCGATTGGGATGGATTGCGGGTGCAAGCGACAAGCAAAAAAATCGACTGGCAAAAAATCCTGGGAGGAGTGAACCTGGACCGGGATGCGAACGAAACCTTAGTGACCTCATCCGGCGCTACGGAAGCCCTGTACCAACGCTACAAATATGAGCGCGATATAGGCGAGCGCCTAAAAGCGTTGCTAAAAATAAGGCAGTTCGATCATACGGCCGACGGGTGGCGGCGGTTTGCTTCGTGGTGCTTGCACAAATATGGCCCGGACAACCACAGCCCGTTTGAATCGGCGCCAGTACAGCCACCAATTGCATCCGAGAATGACGCCGAAAAGCAAAGGGTCAATCATTCCAGGGGTCGGTTTAAGCCATACCAACGAAAGCAACCTAATGCTTTTCGTTCAATCACTCGATCCATATCGAGGATTGAGGCGCACAGACAATCAAAAGCGCAATATGGGGCATGGCGGAAAACCGACCCAAATAACAAAACTCCTGAACAGATAAAAATAGACCACGCTCTTATTGAATGGAAACAGATTGATAAATTACGCCGATATGCCGTGAGAATGGTTCTAAAACATAAACTGGGAAATATTGAGTTCGTACCTCCATCTAAATTTGAACCAAAGATAGAAGGCAATGAATTTGCCACAGGAAATGCAGAAGAAATAGATCGGCTTATGGATGAGGCCTATGGCGATACGCCTTACGTTAACTCCAAATACGTATCAAAATATACCCTCCTAGATAGAGCCAATAAAGTTTACTCAATTCTAATTGAAAATTATAAATCAAGTCGAAAATACCTAAAACATACAGGCTATGATAATCAGAAAGATATGGGAGATGCGCCCCCGAAACCTGAAACCATAAAAACCGGATATTCTAAGCGCAACAGTAATGGCCGAAAACCCTATTATTGGGATCCGCACGAGATCATTCTTTGTAAATGGGAGAATGATGTTCTAGATGATTTATATGCTGTTGCGGAGGCTATAACTATTTTACCTATAGAATAGTTTTATTCTGACAATTCTTGTGGGCGGCGGTTATTTGAAAGCCGATTTTCACCCACGCAGTCAATAACCCGAATCGCGCTACACCCTCAGGAACTCGCTGGAATGGGCCAGCGAGTTAACCCTGAGGTTTATTACATGACCGACTCAAGATTGGCTACTGTGAAAGAGGTAGCCGACCTGACGGGTATTCCTGTCAGCACGCTAGTCAAGGCGCGATTGTATCGCCCGGAGGACTCGCCCCCGTACATCCGCATGGGTCGACGGGTATGGTAGCGGCTTTGATGTCGATGCGAAATTCGATGAAGTGCCGGAGGAAGTCAAGCCGGCCTGTCGCCGGCTGTCGCGCCTCACATTCCTTACGCCCGCCGAATGTGCGGCGGCGGAACCGCGCGGCTATATCGTGAAGGGCTTGATTGCACCACGGGACGTAGGTTGCATTTTCGGCCCGCCAGGCGCCGGCAAGTCGCTGATAGCGCCCTATATCGGCTATCGGATTGCACGCGGGGAGTCCGCATTCGGAATGCGGACTCGTCCGGGAAAGGTGTTTTACGTTGCGGCCGAAGATCCGCACGGAATGCGCGGCCGGGTTGCGGGGCTTGAACGGCGATATGGGGCAGGAACGAATGATTTTCTGTTGGTGGGTGGCGTGTCCGATCTTTTGATAAAGGACAGTCCCGATCTTGCCGAATTACGGGAAGCCGTCGCCGAACATAAACCTGCCCTCATTTTTTTGGATACGCTCGCAATAAGTTTTCCCGGTTTAGAAGAAAACTCAGCCGAAGGCATGGGCAGGGTTGTCGACGTGGCGCGCTCATTGACCCGGCACGGTGCGGCCGTTGTTCTCATACACCACGACACGAAAACCGCCGGAGCGACACCACGGGGTCATAGCCTGCTGAATGGCGCGTTGGATGTGACTCTCCAACTTGCGGTGCGCGATGAAGAGGGCGTTATCAGGGGCAACCTGCGAAAGAATCGCAACGGGCCATGCGACAGGCAGTTTGCGTTTACGATCGGGACCGAGAGTTTGGGGCAGGACGACGACGGAGACGAGATCAGCGTTGCCGTTTTGTGCGAAGCGGACGGCGCAGCGCCCAAGCGACAGAAGCTGAGCGCAAGCGAGCAAGCGGCCCTGATAATTCTTACCGAACTTTGCGGGCTTGAGCGGCGCGATGTAACCGAAGCTGAATGGCGCCATGCGTGTATCGACGGACCCCGCGTTTCCGCGTCGGACGCCCGGGCTAGTCGAAGGAAGGCGACGAACCGCGCAATAACCACACTTGCGCGGGGAGGCTATATTCAGACCCGAGGGAACTATGTTTTGCCGTGCGACGACGCTTTCGACGCTGAACTCGATGGTATTGCGGACACTGGGACAAAACGGGACATGTCCGGGACAAGGCGAGACATGTCCCGCTGGCAAAACCGTAGGCGGACCGGGACAGACAGGACAAATCCCTTAGGGATGTCCTGTCCTGTCCCGGCCTACGATGCCCAAACTTCAGATATGAATTCTCTTGTCGGGTAACGACCGAGGCAGACTGTCAGTCGCAACCCCTCGCATCCGTCGCAAATGCAGTTCCACAGAATCGACAGATAGTTGTGCCGCCCCACCGACCGTTCCGAACCCTCCGGCTCTTTCGATACATTGAGCAATGCAGTCATCTGTTAGGAAACGGCGTTATTGCACGAGGATTATGCGAACTCCAAAACGGTATAGGTTCAGCTTCGTAGCCGTTGCTGCTTCGCGTCGATGTCCCACTCTTTAGCATATTCGTCCCAGCGGCTGGCAATTCTCCTCAACATCTCTGACGTCTTTGGCCAGCGCTGAGTAGCCCCAGCATCCTTACGATATTTCGCCGCCAATTCGCGTTCCTGGTCTCCCCCATCGAACACCCCGCGAACGGTGACGCCACGCATGTTGACGCGTTCAGTCACGATGCCTCGCGGAATCTTGCCACTCTCCTTTTCCAACAAGTCGCGGATAAACCGGTGCGGCCAGATCTGATCGATGTCGTCGATGGGTGCGTGTGCAAGGACGTTCCCGACCACGATGTCGGTAACGTCCTTGCGATCGTTCTGTTCGCCGAGAGTTCGTACGGCAGCAACCCAAGTGTCGAGTGCATCCCGATCGGGCGTGTCGCCAGTGAAGCCTGGGACTGTCGCGAGATCGGATAGGAGCCTGTATGCTTGGCGCCACTGAGCACGTGATTCGTCCGTCTCTTCCTTCTCCGTGTGTACCGCGCTTTCGGCGCGGTACACATCCCGAAGAATCTGGTGGAACATTTCCGGATCGTTGACCATGAGATGGTGCAATTTTAGCGGACGGCGTTCTCCATCGAGAAGTGACAGCAGCGCATATTCGCGCTTTCCGATCTCGATGTCGGAAAGGTTCCGCTGGTCAAGCGAGTTGAAAGTTCTCTCTAATGCGTAACCTAGCAGGCCGCCCACCCGAGGTTTTTGGCCTGCATTAAGTTCGCCAACGATTTCATCGAGCATACGAAGCACGATGCAGCTCGGAACCTCCTTAATGCGATCGACAGAAGACTCGAGCGCGACAAGCGAGCGGCCGCGTCGCATCAGCTGGATGACGACGGACAATAGATCCCGCCTGTTGCCATCGATGCGATGGGATTCGAAGTCCCTCCAATAGTGCTCATACACTTCGTCACCGAGCGACTTCGCAGCAGTCCATGTTGCCGGCTCAGTTGGCCAGACACGCATCAACTTTGCGATAGAGGCGGCGTTCCCTGATCGAAGTAGATCAGCGGCGACATTGAGGGCAGCATCGGCCCCCGCTGCGAGACCCAGCATCGAGAAATAGTTACCGGCACGTAAATCGTCCGGATTTTCCTCAAACTCCCCTCTAAGCATGGCTTCAAGCAACGACGGATCGAATTTCGCTGCTGCGATGGAACCTAGCACTAGATGTGGCTGTTGGGCGCGACGCAAAAGTGCCCGCACTGCGTCAGGACCGCTTCTATCGGCAAGATTCGTAACGGCTGCTACGCGGTCTTGCTGAATTTTCTCAGCCTCGCTCTCGTCGTCCCAAAAGGTGAAGAGTTCTGCGGCAAGAAGGACCGGATCGTTTGGTTCGTACGCGTCAGCGATCGCCTCAAATTCTGCGAGGGTCTTGGCGTCGAGGGCCCACTTAGCGGAGGCGAACCTCTTGTGCCGAGCGATCTGCTTCTGCAGCGCTTGCCACAGGGTAGTTCGTTCGGAAGTTTGAACCGAAGCGAGTGTCCTGTTCAGCGCCTCGAGCGCCGTGTTTCTCTCAGGCTCAGCGAAGTCCAGCATCGGACGGAGAAGCTGCTGCATCTTGCTGGCATCGCCATTCGCCAGCGCAACCGCCCGATTGCTAACCGCCCGCTCGGCTTCCCACACATCGCCTCGCGTCAGGGCTGGTTGGGACGGGAAGTCGGCGCCACGCACGCGCGGGCGATGAGTGCCACTACTAGAAGTGGTCTGTCCGGGCAACAGCCTCAGGATGAGTTCCCAGCCTACCTCAGGATAGTCGGTGATAATTTCGTCAAGCACGGCGAAGCGCTCGTCCGACGACACGTATGTGCAAGGCATCCAGGATAGAAAGATATCGGTAAGACTGGCGATCGGCCGGTTGGCCGTGCGACCACCCGGATCGATCGCTGCAAGACCCGCGAGAACAAGGCAGACCCTCCGGAACCATTCTGGATCCCACGCAAGCGTTTCGAGTGCCCATAGGACGCCCGCGTGCTTGGAAATCGGAAATGCTAGTCCGTCGACCTCATCGAAGATCGGGCGGATCGCCGCCCCTGAGCCCTCGAGCATCCGCTCAAGGGCCCACAGAAAAGGACCGGGAGCAGCCTCCGCAAGTAGTGGCAATTCATTCTCTAGGCTAGTCAGGACCCGGTGGTCGGCACCGAGACCAGGAAGTTCCCCGATTACTTCGTTGGCAAACGCTTGACCTCTGCCGGTCGCGAGAGAAAGGCTCGCCTCTTTCTGCCAAGCTGCGATAAGTAGCAAGGTTGTCGCAAGACCGTCTCGGAGCCATTCGCTGTGCCTATTTGCACCGTGCGCTCGGTACAGATCATTCGGATCGGGTTCTGGATCAAGTTTGCTGAACACACTGGTCAAAACCGCCTTGAGGTTTTGCAGATTGTCGTCGCCAATTAGCGTGCCTACATGCACGAACGCATCGATTGGGGCTGTGACCTTGAAGATGTTCTCCTCCAAAAGCAGCGGAGCATCCTCCTTTTTGAGGAAGGAGCGTATTTGACTTTCATAGGCGCTGTAGGTTGGTGTTCCCGCGAGGGCCGCGACAATTTCCTTGTCAAGCGAATTGGAACGGTCCCAGGCTCCCGCCAGGACCGCGGGCAGCAACGTTTCCTTCTTTTCCTCCCAAGGGGGAAGGTCGCAGGCACCACTCGGTCTCATTCTCTGGAGGGCCGACAGGCTTCCGCCGCAGCCACGCGAAAGGGTTTCCGCTTCGCCCTCGGCAACATTCATCTTTATCAGCACTTGTTTGATGGCAAACGCGGTCTGGCGGATGAGCGGGATTCCATTGTTTGCAGGATTCCGGCGGGCGACGGGGACAACGGTCGGACCGTCTTCGGCGAATGACACTGGGGACTGTGCGGCCTCGTTTCGAAGCAGGAAGGCCAGATTCTTCTGGCCGACCAGTGCTCGCCCCGCTTCGATCGTATCGACTATCAGCGTCCTGGATTCGATATATTGACGAATATCCGCATTGGCGCTGCGGATAGCAGCAACTGCGAAGGCCGTGGCGAACTCCGGGGCGTCGCCCATGATGGTGATCTGCTGCGGCGGCCCCATCAGGACCTTCAGGAGCTTTTCGACCATGGCTTCACGCTCGGTTGTCAGCAGATCCTCGATGATGCGGGGATTGAAGCGGCCGGAAAAGTGCTGCCAATATTCGTCGGTGCTCTGGACGCCATGAACCGAGAAACCGCGGATGGTGGGCTCGCGTGCCCACCGCGCCGCAACTGCTGGCGCCATGTGCAGCCAGTGCTCAAGCATCGAGCCGTCAATAATTGCGACGTTCTTCCAGTGTGCCTCGCTCTTCTTCTCGGCGATCCAGCCCTCACGGGTTTTCTTTCGGTCGGAGGAGTCCCAAGTGAAAGGTGTCACCAGTATGAGCGTTGTCTGCTTTTGATCCTCTGGGTCCGTTTGCTCAGTCCGTTTGAAGAAGTCGGCTTGGGCCGCAGCTTTGTACTTTGCCGAGGACTTCAACTCCCAGACGGACTTGCCGTTCGGCACGTATACCGATTCCTCCAGACATTCGAGGACGCCGTCAAACCCACGGGTGCGGCCTTTTCCTCGGCTGGGAAAGCGGATTGAACTGATACCGCCGGTCGTCGCGCATATGAGATCAGCTACCAGCTCTGGGAGTTGGGCTTCCGAGGCGTTAGTCCGGCCCCATTGCTCAAGATGGTTCGCTTCAATCCACTTCATCGTACTCGACTAGCCCCCTGTTGACGCGGAATCCCATGCGTCGCTTGGTCCGTATATACGACGCCGTGGATTAAGCGCCAGCATCGGTCCGATATTGGGAAAGGTCAGGTTTGCGTGGCTGCCTCTGCATTCTCGTTTCAGTTCTGTCGATTGCTTTACGCTTGAAGGCAGGCGAGCTTGGAACGCGAAAGAGGACCTTGGTATCTGATTTGGGGACCTATTTTCACTGGAACGATGGTGGTCCAAACCGGTCCAGTCAGAAGCAAACTCGTTACAAAGTATTTTTCCTATATCTCAGTATATTATTACAAATATCGTTCAATGCCATCGCATGAAGGCGTAAATTCCGAATTCCCTCAACTCTGGTAGAAATCATCTGGGACTGCGTGGGGCGACCTATGCCCCTTAGCACGTTTTCAAATGGCTGGATTCCAGCGGCTCGGAGACCCCCGCCCCAGGCTAAAACCGCCAAAAGGACCCATGCCTTTGTATAGAAACGACAATCCGGCTTCCCGCCATAGAGCCGGTACAACCGCCCATAGTCCTGCCAGACGTTTATTCGTTCCATAGCGTCCCATCGAGCCGAGACCGATCGAACACTCTCCAACACGGGCACCCGGCGGGCGTTTAGGCTGCGACCTGTGACCCGACCAGCCATCCGCTATAACGAATGTCGGCACGTCGTCGGATTATTGATTCTGCCTTCCATGTACGCCGGAGTATTGATCCGGAGTTCCGTCAAACGGAAGCAAGTAAAAATCACCTTAAAGTTGAGTAATAACGGAAATGTTGATTGTGAGAAGTGATGATAAATTCCGTTGACTCGTGCACAATTCGTGAACGATATTTCCCTACATTGGCACGACGCCGAGTCCAGTTGAAACAAATATTAGGGACAATTAAATGGAAACCAAAAAATCTTACCCGCTCGCCTCGCTACCATGTGCAGCTGTGAACCGCGATGGCACGGTCGACCTGTGGAGCGTGCCTGAGACGGGCGATTATGCGGCCGATAATGCTACCGGCCGGCACATAGCGGAGGCCGTGCTTTCCGATATGCGCGACAGCGGCGCTCCCATTCTTTTAGGCCATGTCGCAAAGGCTATCGCTGCAAAGGGCCGCCATGGGGGCGTTGAGGTAGGCTTCTGGCACACCATAGCATCCGCCACGATATAACCCGGACAAGCGCGGGGGCGTGCCAGGTTGCGCCCCCGACGGCCGATCATCGAATCGTCGACGTATCGAGTGCGCTTCTCCGACATGGAAGGCTATTCCGGTTCGAATAATGATGGAGGGGGCATTCCGCCGCCGGTGGTTCCATGGTGGTTCCACGGGCAAATTTACCCGACCGCTCAAAGTATCGGCTTAAAATATTATCTAATATTTTCAAATAATTATATGGTGGGCGGTGACGGGCTCGAACCGCCGACCCTCTCGGTGTAAACGAGATGCTCTACCAACTGAGCTAACCGCCCGCAGGGGATACCTGAACGGATTCGTGCTTTATGCCAATAACGGGGGCCGATGCAAGCTTATGCCGGAATCCGGGCGCGGACGGCGGATTCAGTCAGGCCGAAAGACTCCAGCCGGTAGCGATGCCGGTGGAAACCGTGATTCTCATGGGAGTTGGCCATCCAGGCGCTCATGGCGGTTAAAATTTCCGGCGTCAGTTCGCGATCCAGGAAGGCGTAAATTCTTTTCATCGTTCCGCGCCAGTCCGCGTTCATTTCCGAGAAACTTGCGTCCATCTGGAGGTGTGCCGGAATCTGCTGCCGCACCCGCCGTGTGATTTTCATGCGCCAGGCCGTTTTGTGCAGCCATTCTTCACCGATCCAGTGCGGATCGACCGTGTCGGATTGAATCACCATCTGATTCCACACGAGGCTTGCTCCTGACGCCACGGTTTCAACCGGATCGCGATGAAGGAAGATCAGCCGCGCATCCGGGAAAATGGCATGCAGCGCCGCCAGATCCTGCATATGTTGCGGAGTTTTCAGGATATAGGGTTGCGCCGGGTCGGTGCGGGTAAACCAGGTGCGCAATTTCAGTAGGCGTAACATATGGACGTAAGCCGGTGTCTGGTCCTGTTGTTCGCAATGGCGGGCAAATGTCGGTACGCGGCGCTGCGCCTCGATCGTGGCGCCGGTTAGCGATTGTTCCAGCAGGCCGAGTTCTTCGTCCACCTCCAGCGGACCGGTGGGGTGTGCATGCTGGATGGCGGGATTGATCGACGCCAGGAACCACAAGATTCGCCGGGTGGCGGCAATGCGCGGGTCCGGACGGCCCGTATCGCGCGCCCGCAGCGCAGCAGGAGAGGGCACCGGGCAACTCGCTTCATAAAGGCGCAACGCGGTGAAACCGGGATCGCATGCCAGCAGCCGTTGCAGCCGGGTGGTTCCCGATCGCATCGGGCCGACGATCACCACCGGCGGCGCGAGATCCAGCCGGTCTATTTCAGGATGCTCTGCCAGGATGTGCGCGAATTGCAGCCGCTCTCGCATCACTTTCAGCAATGAGCCCTGCGCGATCAGGCGACCGAACCGCGACAGTTGCGCTTCATGCTCCAGCGCTCCGAGCAATACAGCCAACTGCCGGTCGAAAAAATCCCGGCCGGGGTCGTCGGTCAGTCCGGTGGACTGCTCGGCCATTGCGCGCAATCGGTCGGCGTCGAGATCCGGCGGTGGCAGTGCGCCCGATTTCCACGCCGTGCGCAAGCCGGCCATCATCAGCTTGAGGTGCAGCGGGCGAAAATGCGTGGCGGGGGGCAGGTCGTTCATCGGCGAGCCAGCCGATACCGGCGAATACGGCGCGACGCCAGACAGGGTTACGATAAGGAGAAGTTTCCGTGCGCCAGATGATGATGCCACCCGTCGCCGCTCTATCGCTTGCGCTGGTGCTGGCCGGCTGCGTCGTCAACCGGGAGGCGCGGATTCGTTCGGCGCTGGTGGATGCGGGAGTCCCGCAAGTCACGGCGCGGTGCATGTCGGCGCCACTGGCGCGCGACCTTTCCGACGATCAATTGCGGCATCTGGGAGAAGTGGCGAAACTCACGCGCGCGGAAGTGCGGGACATCGACACCAACACGGCGATTCGCGCGCTGGCCGCCGGGCTCGATCCGGCGACCATGAGCGTGATGATGCGCGTGGGGGTAGGCTGCCTGCTGCAGGGGTAGGTCTATTTCCTGTCCGGCACCGCGAAGCGTCCTGATACGCGCCCACCCTCGCCGGTGGCGCTGCCCCGTCCGTCGAGCAGCGAGCGACCGCTGGCGAGGTCGATCGTAAGCCGGTCCCCTTCTACCCGCGTTTCGCCACGAATCAGCACGACATTGCCTATCACCGTGATCAGCCGTTTTTCCACATCGTAAATGCCAAAACGCCCCGTCGCCCGTTCCGACGGTGTGGTCAACCGCACATTGCCATCCGCATCGAGCCGGCGAATAACCGGATTTTCGGTGTCTCCCCGCGTATAGACAACTTTGATTCGCCCGGCTTCGAGCGTCATCCGCGCCTGCGTAACCCGTACACTGCCGGTAAAAATGGCCTGATTTTCCCGATCCAGCACTTCGATCCGATCGGCATCGACATCGATCGGCGCTTGTGTGTCCAGACCTTTCAGCGCCGATGTTCCGGGCAATTGGGCCAGGGCGGGCGCGCCCGGCAGCAGCGCCAGCAGCAGGGCAGGAACCAGGGCGGACCGGGCGATGCTGATCATGTCGGACTCCTTTCCGGGGTGATGCGTAAGTGCGCGCGGCCTTCCAGGACCACGCGGCGGCCATCGACATCGCCGGTGAAACGGTCGGCGCGGAATGCGCCCATCGGAATAAGCCCGGATACGGGACTATCCGAAGAGATCAGACGCGCGTTGATATCGACGAGGATTTTGCCGCCATCGAGGCTGTAACCCGATTGGCTTTCAGCTTTCACCGGACCGTTAACCAGAAGGCGGTTTTCGTCGATCAGAAATTCGCCTGAAGGCGCCGTAACCCGCGCCGGGCCATCCGCGCGAAGGATGCTGGCGGACAGGCCGGTCAGCACGACAATCGGGACGCTGCTGGTTTTCTGCACACCCGATTGCGCCATAATTTCGAAGGGCTCACCGTCGCTCGTTTCGCCCCGATAGCTGGCTTCCTGCATCTGCATGCGCTCGCCGGCCATCATGGCGCTGTCTTTCGACAGAAGAAAGCTGAACTCCTGCTGGATCGACAGCGGCAAGATGACAAGCACGGCGCACAACAGCAGCGCCAGCACCGGAAAGATGGTTTTCGCTATTTTTACCGCGCGATCCCGGCGGCTGCCCGGCAGCATCGCCCGACGGCGGGCTTCACGCTGTACATTGGCTGCGGTGGAACTCATCGGCATGTCACTGATGCCCGCGATCATGCCGGCAGGTGGGCAAGTTCCTAGACATGCGCGAAAATATCGATCTCCGGCCAGCCGGCGAGATCGAGTTCCGCGCGCCAGGGAAGAAAATCAAAACACGCCTGAGCCAGCGCGGTGCGGCCCTCGCGTGCCAGCCGTGCATCCAGAATTGGCTTCATCCGATGCAGATAACGCACATCGGAGGCGGCATAATCCTTCTGCGCATCCGAAAGGGTTTCGGCTCCCCAATCCGAAGATTGCTGTACTTTGGAAATTTCCGCGCCCAGCAATTCGCGTACCAGCTCTTTCAGGCCGTGCCGATCTGTGTAGGTGCGGATCAGCCGGCTGGCGGTTTTCGTGCAATAGACGGGCGCCGCCACAACCTGGAGGTAAGACCGGATGACGGCCAGATCGAAGCGGGCGAAATGATAAAGTTTCAGACGGCCCGGGTCCGCCAGCACGCGGCGAAGATGCGGGGCGGAGTAATCGCCGGACAGGCGCACCAGATGTTCATCGCCGCCGCCATCGGACAATTGCACCAGGCACAGACGGTCGCGCTGGGGATTGAGGCCCATGGTTTCCGTATCGACAGCCAAAGGTCCGGCGGCGAAAATATCGCCAGGCAAATCGCCTTCATGAAGATATACAGTCATTGTTCGCCGCATAGTCTTTTGCGCGCCGCGCGGCAATGAACCGAATGTGAAAACATCCCCATTATATCCCCATTATGACGTCCGGGCTTCACAGGAACGGCATCTGCCCCCATGAGATACCCATGTCGACGAATCTGCCCCGGAGAATTGTTCCACGCGACGCAGCCAGCCTGGTTCTCGTACGTCGGGAGTCTGGCGGGCCGGCGCGGATTTTGATGGGCCGCCGCGCTGGCGGCCATATCTTCATGCCGGGGAAATGGGTTTTCCCTGGTGGCCGGATTGAGCCCGCCGATTATCACGCGGAGGCTGCCGCCGGACTGCTGCATGCTGAAGCGGAAGCGTTGGCGCAAACTGCTCGACTGGCCCGGCAAAATGGCGAGCGGCTGGCGCGGGCGCTGGCAATGGCTGCCGTGCGGGAGACGTTTGAGGAAACCGGGCTCGTGCTCGGACGCAAGGCTGCTCCGGCGCGCGCACCGGGGGGCTGGCGGCCGTTTATGGAGCGCGGCTATCGCCCCGATCTGTCCCCTTTGCGTTATATCGCCCGTGCCATCACACCTGCCGGCCATGTCCGTCGGTTCGATGCGCGTTTTTTGATGGCGGATGCCGATGCGCTGCTGTCGTTCGAGCCGGAAGACAGCCATGAACTCGGGGATCTCGGCTGGTTTACCCTGGCGGAATGCCATGCCCTGGACATTATCGATGTGACGCAGCATGTGCTTGGCGTTGTTGAAAATATTATCGCAAAGGATGGCTGAAGCGCCCGCTGTGTCCGGCGGGCACACTGTCGCAACATGGGCTCAAGCTGCTTTTTGATGTTTCACGCCGGCCATTTGATGCGTATAGCGGCCCTTTCCCGGTTTCCTGGCCCAGGGTTTCCGATGGCCGCGCCCGGCCTGTGGCGGGTTAAAGGACAGGAATGTTGCCATTTGAATAATGAAGGATGAATCTTGCCTGTGCTCGACGAAAAACTGGAACCCATCTACGCCGAGGTATTGCGGCGCAATCCCGCGGAGGCGGAGTTCCATCAGGCTGTGCGCGAGGTGCTCGATAGCCTCGGCGCCGTCATCGCCAAGCGACCGGAATACGCCGATGGCGCGTTGATCGAGCGCATTTGCGAGCCGGAACGGCAGATTATTTTCCGCGTTCCCTGGGTGGACGACACGGGCGAAGTGCAGATCAATCGCGGTTTCCGGGTCGAATTCAACTCGGCGCTGGGGCCGTACAAGGGCGGTTTGCGCTTTCATCCCAGCGTGTTGCTGGGAACGGTGAAGTTCCTCGGTTTCGAACAATTATTCAAGAATGCGCTGACGGGTCTGCCGATCGGCGGCGGAAAGGGCGGATCGGATTTCGACCCGAAGGGCCGTTCCGAAGGCGAAATCATGCGCTTCTGCCAATCCTTCATGACGGAACTTTACCGGCATCTTGGTGAATATACCGACGTTCCGGCCGGCGATATCGGTGTTGGCCAGCGCGAACTCGGTTTTATGTTCGGGCAATACAAGCGCATCACCAACCGCTATGAGTCCGGCGTTCTGACCGGCAAGGGGCTGGCCTGGGGCGGTTCGCAGGTGCGCCGCGAGGCGACCGGCTATGGCGCGACCTATTTCGTCGCTGAAATGCTGCGTTCGCGCAAGCTGGAACTGGCCGGCCGCAAGGCCGTCGTGTCGGGTTCGGGCAATGTCGCCATCTATACGATTGAAAAGATCGAGGAACTGGGCGGCAAGGTCGTCGCCTGCTCGGATTCCAGCGGCTATGTTGTGGACGAGGCAGGTATTGATCTGGACCTGCTGAAGGAAATCAAGGAAGTTCGTCGTGGACGCATCGCCGATTATGCCAAAATGCGCGGCGCCGCGGCCATTTATCAATCCAATGGCGGCAGCGTCTGGGATGTGCCGTGCGATGTTGCCATGCCTTGCGCCACCCAAAACGAGCTGACCGGTAACGACGCGCGCACACTGATCGCCAACGGCGTGCTGGCGGTTGGCGAAGGCGCGAACATGCCGTGCACCCCGGAGGCCGTGCGGGAATTCCAGAACGCCGGGATTCTGTTCGGGCCGGGCAAAGCCACCAACGCTGGCGGCGTCGTCACCAGTGCGCTGGAAATGCAGCAAAACGCTTCGCGCGATTCCTGGTCATTCGAAGCCACAGAAGAACGGCTGGCGAAGATTATGCGTGGCATCCATGATCGCTGCGCCGAAACTGCCGAAGAGTTCGGCACGCCCGGCAATTATGTGCTGGGCGCGAATATTGCCGGGTTCATCCGTGTCGCTGACGCGATGCGGGCGCTGGGCGTCATCTAACCGTTATCCCGGCATCATTCCGGCCCGCGCCCGACTTCCGGGCGCGGGCCGGTAATCCCGTGTCTTCTGTAAAAAAGCGCAATCCTGAATCCGAAAAAGGCAGGGTTGGCACGCAAAATCGCGCGCATGCCGAAGCCCTCCAGAAACATTGTGGGCGGCTTCCTTGTAAAAGCCGTGCAACTTCCCTATATACCGCAATGCTAACGTCGCCCGCGACGGAAATTGAAATTGACGCCCGCAGGGCAGATCCTTCCTTCTCCCCGCTATCAAGGCTCCGCAGGCATTTATCCTTGCGTGGCAAGGGCGAAATTTTGGGATTTGAAAGGAATATTTTCATGGCAACAGGTACAGTAAAATTTTTCAATGCAGACAAGGGTTATGGCTTCATTTCGAATGAAGATGGCTCCGGGGACAGCTTCGTACATATCAGCGCCGTCGAACGCGCCGGTTTTGCTACCCTTAACAAGGAGCAACGGCTGAGCTATGATCTCGAAACCGACCAGCGCGGTAAACAATCCGCGGTTAACCTGCAGGCGGCCTGAGCCCATGGCGAAGGAAGACCTGCTTACACTGGACGGGCAGATCGACGAGATTCTGCCCGATGGCCGTTTCCGCGTCCTGCTGGAAAACGACCACAAGATCATCGCCTATACGGCGGGTAAAATGCGGCGTTTCCGTATCCGCTCGGTGGTTGGCGATCGGGTGAAAGTTGAAATGACACCCTATGATCTCGACAAGGGTCGAATCGTATTTCGGGAGCGGACGCCGGGCGGAGGCGGCGGGCCTTACAGGGGCAACCGGCGCTAGCCGGAAACAATTAAATATGGCGCACCGAGCCGGTGCGCCCAGGGATTATATGCACTTAAATAAAAACAAACTACATTATCGACACCCGGGAGCCGACATTGCCGGCGCGACGCACCATTCTGGACGGACCGTGCGTTTCCATCCGGTGCCACTGGTTCCCACGCTTTCCCGACGTGAATTGCGCCGGCTTGTTGCGGAGATGATTGATTGAATCCCGGACACCGGCGGCAACCCCGCCGGTGTAACAAAATACAGGAGAACATATTGCCAACGACCATCGACTTTTATGAGGCTCAGGCGCAAAAGTGCGCGGCCGAAGCAAAAGTGTCGGACCTTGTCAATGTGCGGGCGCGCCTGCTCCGCTCTGCCGCTGCCTGGCGTTCCATGGCCGAGCGCCGATCCCGATCCGTCACGATGCGCGAACGCCTGCTGGCGGAGAAAACCCGCGAACGTGAAGTGAAAGCGGAAGAAACCGCGTAACCCCGGTCGCCGGCGCTCGACGCCGGCGACAATAAATGCGATGTTCCGGCCCATGGCGTTGCTTGCACCAACACTGGCTCATATCGAGCAGCTCGCCCAGACGGCTGCGGAACGGCTGCCCGAATTATTCCGTCAGCATTTGTCCAATGTTATCCTTCGGGTTACGGATTTTCCCGACGAGGAAGTCATGGACATGATGGAGCTGGAAAGTCCGTTCGACATATTGGGGCTTTATCAGGGACATGCCGTCGGCAGCCCCGGCCATGACATGACCGGCGCGATGCCGCCCACCATCTATCTCTATCGTCGCCCGTTGCTCGACGCCTGGTCCGAAGGTGACGACACGCTGGAAGCGCTGGTCACCCATGTGCTTGTGCATGAGGTGGGACATCATTTCGGCCTGTCGGACGCCGATATCGAAGCGATCGAGGCCTCAGCAGCCGAGTAATTCTGCGACCAGCGCGGGTACGATTTCACCCGCCGGGCCGGTGCGATGTTCCGCAAAGCGCGAAGATGTCTGCTGCACATTCACTTCAATCGTATGCGCGCCCGCTTGCGTTGCAAGATCGACGAAACCGGCGGCGGGATAGACCTGGCCGGATGTGCCGATCGCGATGAACAGATCGGCGGACGCCAGCGCGTCTTCAATTTCTTCCATATGATAGGGCATTTCGCCAAACCAGACGATGTCGGGTCGCAGTTTTGCCTCTCCGCAACCGGGGCAGGCGGGATTGTCGCCAAGCGGCGCGTCCCACGGGCTGCGCGCGTCGCAAGCCAGACACCAGGCCGACAACAATTCCCCATGCATGTGCAGCAGCCGTTCGGAACCGGCCCGTTCGTGCAAATCATCGACATTTTGCGTCACCAGCAGCAGACTGCCTTCCCATTCCGCATCAAGCCGCGCCAGCGCCAGGTGCGCCGGATTGGGGGCGGTACGGGCAAGCGCGGCGCGGCGCTGGTCATAGAAATTCTGTACCAGCGCAGGATTCTGGCGGAAGGCCTGCGGTGTCGCCACTTCCTCCACCCGATGCTCCTCCCACAGACCATCGGCATCGCGAAATGTGGGCACACCCGATTCGGCTGAAACCCCCGCGCCGGTCAGGATAACGATGCGCGAATCGGGGCGGGCAAGACTGCTGGACATGCGCAGCTCTTGCCATAAAGCCCGATCTGGCGGAAGGAGAGCGGAGAAAGGGTTTTGTCGCTTATGACCAGAATTGCTGTGCTTGGAGCCGGCGGGCGTATGGGCCGGGCAATTATCGCTGATATTCTTGCAGCCCCGGACCTGGAACTGGCCGGTGCGGTAGAGCGACCGGGCCATCCGGCATGCGGCACGGAAGTGTCCGAAGATTCGGTGATGGTGATTTGCGCCAATGCGGCTCCCGTAGCGCACAAGGCCGACGTGCTGGTTGATTTCAGCTCGCCAGACGCACTGGACGAACATTTGCGCGCAGCCCTTGACGCCAATGTTGCGCTGGTCGTCGGCACAACGGGGCTGGAAGCGCGGCACCATGCTGCGCTGGATAAGGCGGCACGTTCCATCCCCATCCTGCAGGCGGCCAACACCTCGCTTGGTGTCACGCTGATGTTGACGCTGATGGAGCAGGCGGCGCGGTCTTTGGGGCCGGAGTGGGATATCGAGATTCTCGACTGGCACCACCGGCACAAGGTAGATGCGCCATCCGGCACGGCGCTGGCGCTGGGCGAGGCGGCGGCGCGTGGACGGGGCGGAACGCTGGAGGAATTACGTCTGCCGCCCCATGACGGTATCGGTGAGCCACGTCCGCGGGGAGGCATCGGCTTCGCCAGTCTTCGTGGTGGTTCGGTTGCCGGGCAACACCAGGCGTTTCTTGCATCGGAAGGCGAACGACTGATCATCACACATGAAGCTGAACACCGGGAGATTTTCGCCCGTGGTGCGGTAGCGGCGGCGCGCTGGCTCGCTGGCCGCCCGGCGGACCGATATTATATGCGGGACGTGCTCGGGTTGTAATTTTCGTTGAAAGAAGCTGCGACAAATACAGAGTCTTGCATAAATTCCGGCGTTCCGGCATGGCGGCGCATCGCTCGACAGGCAAGGTGGCTTTACGACGCTCATGGCGAAGGAAGAATTGCTCGAAATGCGTGGGACAGTAGTGGAACTGCTGCCCAACGCGATGTTCCGCGTACGTCTGGAAAATGACCATGAGATATTGGGTCATACCGCCGGTAAAATGCGCAAGAACCGGATCCGGGTTCTGACCGGCGACGAGGTGCTTGTCGAACTGACACCCTATGATCTCACCAAGGGCCGTATCACCTACCGCTTCAAATAGCGTGCTGCCGCCGTTCATCCTTGCGTCGGCATCGCCGCGCCGGCTGGAACTGCTGGCGCGCATTGGCGTTATTCCCGATGCAGTCGATCCTGCCGACCTTGATGAAAGCGTGCGTCGGGGTGAACTGCCCGAGCCGCATGTTGCGCGACTGGCAGCCGAAAAGGCCGCTGTAGTCGCTGCGCGTCATCCAGGTGCGGTAGTGCTGGCCGCCGATACCCTGGTGGTGGCGGGTCGGCGCATCCTGCCGAAGGCCGAGGATGAAGAAACCGCGCGCCAATGCCTGGATTTACTGGGCGGGCGGCGGCATCGTGTTCTGACGGCGGTGACAGTGGTGGCCGCCGACGGCGTGGCTCGCCACCGGATCAGCCGCACCATCGTGAAAGTCGCGCCGCTGACCCGCCAGACAATCAATGCCTATATTGAAGGCGGCGAATGGCGTGGCAAGGCAGGCGGCTATGCCATTCAGGGCCATTTCGAGGCCTGGATCAGCTGGATATCGGGCAGTTTTTCCGGTGTGATGGGCCTGCCGCTATTCGAAACGCGGGCACTTTTGACGACCGCCGGGCGACTTGGCTGAAGCCTTTCTGTCGCGCCGCATCGGCGAGCGGTGGCTTGCCGTGATGGAAGCGGATCGACTGGTGGAAATGCGGCTTTCGCGTGACGACGATGGCGCAGCGGCGGGCAGCCTGTACGGAGCGCGCCTGAAAACCCGGTTGGGCCAGCGCGGCATTGCCTTGCTCGAATCCGGCGAGGAAGTGCTGGTGGAGCCATGGCCGGCAGGGTTTGCCGAAGGCGTGCTGGTGGAAATTCGTATCAGCCGTCAACGCTGGCGGGAACCGGGCCGTGACCGTCTCGCAAAGGCGAAGGGGATCGGCCCCGCAAAATGTGCCGGACTATTAGAGGCAGCGCCGGATTTCGACCCTGTTTCCGCAATCGAAGCCTGGCCGGACGAAGTCGCGGAAAGCTGGGATGCCGGCTGGCAGGCCGCTGAACTCGGGCGTGTCGTCATTCCCGGCGGCAGTCTCAACTTTACGCCGACGCCAGCCTTTGTTGCCGTCGATATCGACGGCACGGGCGCGCGACTCGCTGTGGACGCGGCGAGGGCACTCGCACAGACCATCCGGTTATGGCGGATTGGCGGCGGCATAGCTGTGGATTTTCCGGTGCAGGATCGCGCCAGCCGTCAGGCGGTGGCGGAGGCCTTCGATGCTGCCATGGGAGACACCAAATTCGAGCGCACGGCGGTCAACGGGTTCGGATTGCTGCACGTCATTTTGCCCCGTACCGGCCCATCGATTCTGGAGCGTGCCCGTTTTGAAACAACGGCGACAGCCGGTCTCGCGCTGCTGAATCGCGCCGTCCACGAACCACGCCCCGGCCCGTTGACGCTGGTGGCGCGCCCAAAGGTGGTGGAGTGGATCCGTGCGCGGCCTGCTCTGCTGGCGACGGCGAACCGGCGCGCCGGTCGCACTCTGGACCTGAAGGCGGACGTTATGGCAGGGGAGGGGCATGTCGAAACGTCCGCGCAAAGCTGAAACCTGTCCTCAATGCGGCAAGGCCGTGGTCGACAAAAGCCACGCCCCTTTTTGCTCGGCGGTTTGCCGTGACCGCGATCTGCTGCAATGGCTGAACGAAGGGTATCGCCTGCCGGGTCGCCCGGCAGAAGATGAGGGTGAAGATCATGAAGGCTGATCGCGCTTGACCGGTTCCATTTGCCGCATTATGGCGAAACCCCCGTGCCTGGGTAGCTCAGTTGGTAGAGCAAGCGACTGAAAATCGCTGTGTCAGCAGTTCGAATCTGCTCCCGGGCACCATTTCCCCAAACTGAAAACGCGTAAATCGTTACCTGACCATTGCCAGGCGGGCCGTGAACCGTATAGCGATCAACTATCGGCCCCGTAGCTCAGCTGGATAGAGCATTCGCCTTCTAAGCGAATGGTCGCAGGTTCGATTCCTGCCGGGGTCGCCATTATCCCCTTATTTCGATCAACGGAGTTTGCGAACGCAGCCATTCGCTGAGGGTCGACAGCACCTCGGGCAGGGGCAAGCGCGTTCGCCCCTTCAATGCACATTCCCAGACAATCGCCTGACGCCAGCCGGCGGCGGCGAGCGCTTCGCCCGTACGTTTGTCTACAGCCTGATTTCGGGTAATTTTGGCCTGCCAGAATTCCGGGCGTGTGGAGGGCCATCTGAATAAATGGCAATCATGGCCATGCCAGAAACAGCCGTGCGCGAATATCACGGCGCGATAGCGCGGCAGCACGATATCCGGCTTTCCGGGCAGATTCCGGTCGTGCAGGCGGAAACGGAAACCCTGTGCGTGCAGGCCACGCCGCAGCAGCATTTCGGGCCTGGTATTGCTCGCCTTGATCCCCGCCATCATCCGGCTACGGACTTCAGCCGAAACGCTATCCACCATGTTGGCAATTCTGGCGCACGACAGCGCAGGCCGCAAGCATAAGGCTGCTTGCGTAATGATATATTATATCCTAACAGCGACCTGAAATCGAATCAGGGGTTCACATCTTGCATTTCCGCGCCATTTTTCTTTCTGCAGCCGTTATACCGTTGTTCTGCGCCACCGCCGCACGCGCTGATACCAGCCCGACAACGCCGGATGTCGTCGTCACCGCCATCCTGCACCAGCGCACCGCGGATACTGCCACCCCGGTGATCGTGCTGAGCGGCCATGAACTCGTGCATACACGCGCGGCAACGCTGGGTGAAACGTTGGGCGGGCGACCGGGGGTCCATTTCGATCAATTCGGTGGTGGAGCCAGCCGCCCGGTGATTCGCGGGCAGACATCGCCACGTGTGCAGACCCTGTCGGATGGCGCGAATCTGCAGGACGCGTCGGCGGTTTCGCCCGATCATGCCATTGTCACCGAGCCCCTGTTGTTAAGCGGCATCGAAGTGCTGCGCGGGCCGTCGGCGCTGCTGTATGGCGGCGGCGCAATCGGCGGCGCGGTCAATCTGCTGGACGATAAAATTCCTGTCGCCATCCCTGAAAATGGTATCAGCGGGGTTTTCGAAGGGCGGCTCGGCACGGCGGACGATGAACGCTCGCTGGTCGGGGGACTGACCGCCGGAATCGGCAGTTTCGCCTTGCATGTCGAGGGTGTGCACCGCAACAGCGACGACTATGGTGTGCCCGGGAAATTCGGCGAACGTCATGTCGATGGATCATATAATGATACATCCACTTTCACCGCCGGCGGATCATGGATCGGTGCGGACGGCTATATCGGGGCCGCATGGACCCGTCAGCGCAGCGAATATGGCCTGCCGGGCCATGGCCACGATTATGGAGCCTGCCATCCGCATGGCACGCATCTGCATTGCGGCGGACATGGCGATGATCATGACGATCACGGCCATGAGGAAGACGATCATGGTGACGATCACGCGCTGCCCTATGTGAAGTTGCGCAGCGAACGCTTCGACATCCGCAGCGAATATCGCGACCCCATGCCGGGAATAGCGCGCGTCCGCCTGCGCATGGGCTTCACGGATTATGAACATGACGAGGTGGAGCATGGCGAAGTCGCCACGACGTTCCGCAATAAGGCCAGCGACATCCGGTTCGAGCTGACCCACGCGCCGCTTGGTGGTATGGAAGGCGTCGTCGGCGTACAATATTCCAGCAGCGAATTCAGCTCCACCGGAGAGGAAGCTTATTTGCCGGACAGCGACACCAGCAATACAGCCCTGTTCCTGATGGAAACATTTGACGCCGGACCGCTCCGCCTGGAACTTGCGGCACGGCAGGAATGGCAAAAGATCGACACAACGTTAAACCGTGAGACAAGCCATAAACCTTTTTCTGTTTCCGGCGCCGCGATATGGGATATCGATGGCGACTATTCAGTGGCCATTTCTCTTGCCCGCTCGCAGCGTGCCCCGAACGCCCAGGAGCTATTTGCCCGCGGGGTACATCTGGCCACCAATACATTTGAACTCGGCAGCGAGAATTTAGGCAAGGAAACCGCCAAATCCGTCGACCTTACCCTGCGGAAGAAATCCGGCGATACGACCTTCACACTCGGTCTCTATCACCAGAAGTTTGACGATTATATTTTTGCCGATACACTAGACCGTTTCGAGGATTTTCGCCTGATCCGTTATACGGCGGCGGATGCGCGTTTCAGCGGCATCGACGGTGAGATCCACCACCAGTTGACGCCGGAAATCGGCATTTCCCTTTTCGGTGATTATGTGCGCGCGAAGCTGAAAGATGGACGCAGCAACCTGCCGCGCATTCCCGCCGGTCGCCTCGGCACGCATATCGACGGCGAGTGGCGGCAGCTTTCCGGCCATGTCGAATATTATCATGTATTCAGCCAGAGCGACGTCGCAGCGTTCGAAACCCGCACAGGCGGTTATGATATGCTGAACGCCACGCTTGCGTGGAAACTGGATATCAAGGAAGCGGACGCCGAACTGTTCCTGCGCGCAACCAATCTGACGAATAGCCTGGCATGGAATCACGCATCCTTCATCCGGAATGCGGCGCCCTTGCGCGGGCGCAACTTCCTGTTCGGGCTGCGCACCAGTTTCTAGGCTGCGTTGACAAAAAATTTCAGCCCTAGGCGGGCGGCGGCGAGGTTGAGGAAGCTCTCGAACGAGAGGACGGTCTTGTCGTAGCGGGTGGGGATGCGTCGCTGTTGCTTCAGCTTGCCGAACATCCGCTTGATGCGGTTTCGGTCCCTGTAACGCCGATAGTCCGGATGGAGTGGAGTTTTCCGGTTCGACCGGGGCGGGATGATCGGCAAAATGCCGTGCATGAGCGGATTTTCGCGGAGCCGGTCGCCGTCATAGCCCTTGTCGGCGAGTAGCGCCTTCGGCTTCGGCAGCTGCAGGGCCATCAGGTCATCGACGGCAGCATAGTCCGAAGCCTCGCCGCCGGTCAGGATGAACCCGACAGGCAGCCCTTGATTGTCACAGCGGGCGTGGACCTTGCTCGTAAAGCCGCCGCGTGATCGACCAAAAGCCTGCGCACGAGCCCCCCTTTTCCGCCCGCTGCCGAGACGTGGCCGCGAACGGTGGTGCTGTCGATCATATGCTGCCAGTCGTCGGTGAGCCCGAGATCGACCAGCGTTTGCAGCATTGCGTCCCAGACGCCTTGCCCGGCCCACCGCCGGAACCGGACATAGACCGAGTTCCACTTGCCGTAACGCTCATGCATGTCGCGCCAGGGACAACCAAGCCGCAGCACATGAAGCATGCCGTCGAGAAAGCGCCGGTTGTCACCAGCAGGTCGCGCCCAGCGTCCCCGCTCAGACGGCAGCAGCGGTCCAATCAGTTCCCACTCCGCATCCGACAAATCCCCGCGACCCATGACTGCTCCCCAAAAAAAGCAGCCTTGAATCACAACCCAGGCCCGTTGGGAATCCCTTTTGTCAACGCGGCCTAGGTTCGGCAGATGACGGGAACAAACTGTGCCTTTTGTGCCGCCGTTAACCGGACAACTTCGCGGCCTTCACGCGATTCGCGGAGCGCCCGCGATGGCGTAAACGCAACAAAATCAGATTGTTATGTGGTGCCGGATGCAGGAATCGAACCCGCGACCTTCGGTTTACAAAACCGCTGCTCTACCAGCTGAGCTAATCCGGCGTGTGACGGATGCATCTAGGCGGGGCAGGGAGCCGGTGCAAGCATGTGCGGCATTGCCCTGCGAAAATAGTGAGCCTACTGTGCTTTCCATGCAGGAAGTGGTTGATTTTGACGATGATGATCGCACGGGTCTCAGCGAGAACCGGGATGCCGGTGTGCCGGATGAGGTGCTGGAGGCGGTTCGCACCCTGATTCGCTGGGCGGGGGATGATCCGGAGCGCGAGGGGCTGGTCGACACGCCCGGCCGGGTGGCGCGCGCGTGGCGGGAATATACTTTTGGTTATGCGGAAGACCCGAAGGCGCATCTGGCGCGGACTTTTGAGGAAGTTGGCGGGTATGACGAAATCGTGCTGTTGCGCGATATTCCGTTCCAGTCCCATTGCGAGCATCATATGGCGCCGATCATCGGGCGGGTGCATATCGCCTATCTGCCGAAGGATCGTGTGGTGGGTATCTCCAAGCTGGCGCGGGTGGCGTTGGGATATGCGCGGCGGTTGCAGGTGCAGGAGCGTCTGACGGCGGAAATCGCCGACGCCATTCAGGAAGGGCTGGACCCGCGCGGTGTGGCGGTAGTGGTGGAAGCGAC
Source organism: Sphingomonadaceae bacterium (assembly GCA_041675905.1). Classification (GTDB taxonomy): domain Bacteria; phylum Pseudomonadota; class Alphaproteobacteria; order Sphingomonadales; family Sphingomonadaceae; genus Sandaracinobacteroides. The sequence goes on from JBAYSX010000001.1 coordinate 116,668, forward strand.
CCATGCCTGTATGTCGGCGCGCGGCGTGCAGACCCAGGGCGTCACCATGACGACGAGCCGGATGATGGGCGTTTTCCGCGACGATGAGCGTAGCCGCAAGGAAGTGCTGACGCTGATGAAAATTGGCAACCCGGACTGACGGAAGGGGGATTTCCGGGGGACGGTGATGCGGGAGTGCTTGCTTCGCATCGGGCGGGGGGCTAATTCCCGGCGGTTATGGATTATATCAGCACCAGGGGCCAGGCGCCCGCCCTCGATTTTCGCGGTGTAACGCTGGCCGGTCTGGCGAGCGACGGCGGATTGTATCTGCCTCGACAATGGCCGCAATTTTCGGCGGATGATATCCGGGCGCTGGCCGGGCTTTCCTATGGCGAAACGGCGTTTCGCATACTGAAGCCTTTTGTGACGGGAAGTCTGGATGACGAGGAATTGCGCGGGCTGATCGCTGCGGCCTGGGGGAATTTTGGTCATGCGGCGGTAACGCCGCTGGTGCAGCTGGATCATCGCCACTGGCTGCTGGAATTGTTTCATGGGCCGACGCTGGCCTTCAAGGATGTGGCGCTGCAGCTGCTGGGCGGGTTGTTCGGGCATTTCCTCGGTCAGGGCGAGCAACTGACGATTGTTGGCGCAACCAGCGGCGATACCGGTTCGGCGGCGATACAGGCGGTGGCGGGGCGGCCAGGGATTTCGATTTTCATGCTGCATCCCGCCGGGCGGGTGAGCGAAGTACAGCGCCGGCAAATGACGACGGTGGCCGCGCCCAATGTGCATAATATCGCCATCGATGGCAGTTTCGATGATGCGCAGGCGCTGGTGAAGGCGTTGTTCAATGACGCGGAGTTTCGCGCGAAACATCGGCTATCGGCGGTGAACAGTATCAATTGGGCGCGTTTGCTGGCCCAGATCGTCTATTATTTCTATGCCGCCGTGCGGCTGGGCGCGCCGGAAAAGCCGGTGAGCTTCTCGGTGCCGACGGGGAATTTCGGTGATGTGTTTGCCGGTTATGCGGCCAGTCGCATGGGGCTGCCAGTGGGGAAGCTGCTGGTGGCGACCAATGTCAACGACATTCTGGCGCGGGCGCTGGGCGCGGGCGATTATTCGGTGGGAACGGTGACGCCGACCGATACGCCATCAATGGATATACAGATTTCCAGCAATTTCGAGCGGCTATTGTTCGACCTCTATGGGCGCGATGGGGACCGGTTGCGCTGCGCGATGCAGGATTTCGAGGCGACGGGGCGGCTGGAGTTGACGGAAGCGCAACGGGCCGCGGCAGGCCGGGTGTTTCTGTCGCAGCGCATCGGTCCGGATGACACGATGCGCGCCATCGCCGCAGCCCAGGATGAAAGTGGCGAGTTGATCGATCCGCATACGGCGGTCGGGCTGGCGGCGGCACGGTTGCGGGCCAATGAAATGCCCGGGGCGATTGTGACGCTGGCGACAGCGCATCCGGCGAAATTTCCCGATGCGGTGGAACGGGCTTCGGGCGTGCGCCCGGCGTTGCCGCGTCGGGTGGGGCAGATTTTTGACCGGGAAGAGCGTTATATTCGCATGGCCGCCGATGCCGACACGCTGAAGGCGCATATTGCGGCGACCGCGACATGACTCTGCGCGTTTCGCGGCTGGGCAACGGCTTTACGATTGTTTCCCGAACGCTGCCGGATGTTGAAACGGCGGCGGTGGGTTTGAATGCGGATGTCGGCGCGCGGCATGAGAGTGCGGCTGAAAATGGTTTGGCGCATCTGTTTGAACATATGGTGTTCAAGGGGACGGCGACGCGTTCGGCCCGCGCCATTGCCGAGGCGATCGAGGATGTCGGCGGGTCGCTGAACGCCTGGACATCGCGCGATGCGACGGTTTTTCATGCCCGCGTCCTGGGGGCGGATATGCCGCTGGCGGTGACGCTGATCGCCGATCTGGTGCGCGGCGCACGTTTTGATGCGGGCGATCTGGAACGCGAGCGCGAAGTGGTGCTGTCGGAAATCGGCGAGGCCCGTGACACGCCTGACGATCTGGTTTTCGATCATGTGCAAATGACGGCATTCCCCGGCCAGGCTTTGGGGCGGCCCATATTGGGGACCGAGGAGAGCCTGGCCGGGCTGGATGCAGCCGCGTTACGCGGCTGGCGCGACCGGCAATATCGTGGCGGTGGTCTGGTGTTGTCGGCGGCGGGAAGGGTGGACCACGACGCGCTGGTAGCGCAGGCGGAGAAACTGTTTGACGATCTTCCGGCGGGCGGGCCAGTGGCACCGGAAGCGGCGCGCTGGGCCGGTGGCTGGCAGGGCGATGATAACCGCACGGAGCAGGTGCATATTGCGTTGGGCCATGAAGCGCCGTGTACATTGGCTCCTGATTATTTTGCTGCGCAGATTTTCACCGTGGCGCTGGGCGGCGGCATGTCTTCACGGCTGTTTCAGGAAGTGCGGGAAGAACGCGGCCTCGCCTATTCGGTGAGCGCCAGCCACGGGGGGTGGGCTGACTCGGGCATGTTGAGCCTGTATCTGGCGACGCAACCACGAGATGCCGGCGCGGCGCTGGATCTGACCCGCAAGGTGGCCAGCGCGACGGTTACGGGGCTGGAACCGGTGGAAGTGGAACGGGCGCGGGCGCAACTGAAGGCCGGGCTGTTGATGGGGCTGGAAGGCTGCGCCGGGCAGGCGGACTGGCTGGGACGCGTGTGGCTGACGCATGGGCGGATTGTGCCGGTTGCGGAAGTAGTGGCGGCGCTGGACGCGGTGACCGTGGATGCGGCACGGGCGGCGGGTGCGGCGATGCTGGCATCGCCGGCGGCATTGGCGGCGGTGGGGCCGCGGGCAGGCAAGTTGCAATGAGCGATCCGGCGCTGGCGCTTCTGGTAGCCGAACCATCGCCGGATTTTGGCCTGATCGACAGCGGACATGGGCGTAAGCTGGAGCGGTGCGGGCCATACCGTTTTATTCGACCGGAGCCACAGGCAATGTGGTCGCCGGCGGGCGACGATTGGCGGGCGGATGGCGAATATCTGGCGGGACCGGACGAAGAAGGCGGCGGACGTTGGCAATTGCAACCGGACCTGCCGGCGGGCTGGGCGATTGAGCAGGCAGGCATCCGGTTGATGGCGCAATGCACGCCATTTCGGCATCTGGGATTTTTCCCTGACATGGCTCCGCATTGGGCGGCGCTGGCGGACGCGGTGCGCGGTGGCGGAGAGGTGCTGAACCTGTTCGGCTATACGGGCGCGGCGTCTCTGGTGGCGGCGAACGCGGGGGCACGCGTCGTGCATGTGGATGCGTCGAAGAAAGCGGTGGAGCAGGCCAGGGCCAATGCGGCGCTTTCCGGGCTGACGGACCGGCCCATTCGCTGGATTGTGGAGGATGCCCGAAAATTTGTAGCGCGGGAGGTGCGGCGCGGGCGGCGCTATGATGCGATTTTGCTCGATCCGCCGAAATATGGGCGCGGTACCGACGGCGAGGTGTGGGATTTGACCCGGGATCTGCCGGCGTTGCTGGCGGATTGCGCGCGGTTGCTGGATAACAGCAGCCGGCTGCTGATTTTGACGACCTATGCGGTTCGCCTGTCGGCGCTCGCGCTCGATCCGTTGCTGGCGCAGGTGACGGCGGCGCTGGGCGGGCGGCGGACGATAGGCGAAATGACCATAAGGGAGGAGGCGCGGGGGTTGCTGTTGCCGACGGCACTGTTTGCGCGTTGGGAAGGCGGGAACGGGCAAGCCTCGTATTAGCAGGCGATATATGTCAGAATATCGAAAGTCAGGGATGGAGCATCGGATGCGCGGGAAGCTGATTTTTCTGTCTTGTATGATGCTGGCCACCACGACGGCTATCGCGGGCGCTACCGCTGCGCATGCTCAGGTAAGTTTGTTGTGGCCGGCTTCGGACAGGATGAACCTGCTGGCGGGGCCGCTTCTGGAAGATCCTTTTGCGATTACCGAACCTCTGGGAAAAAGTACCTCGAAGGTACAGGCGATTACCAATGGGGATTCGGAGTATCGACCGGATATTGGACAGGCTGGAAAGGATGTGATCTGGGTGCCGACGCCGCCGGAACTGGTTCGGGCGATGCTGGAGACCGCCAGGGTGACGCCCGCGGACCATGTTGTGGATCTGGGATCCGGAGACGGGCGCATTGCAATTGCGGCGGCGCGGGACTTCGGCGCGAAGGCGACGGGGCTGGAGTATAACGGAGACATGGTTGCGCTGGCGCGACGGGAAGCGCGGCGGGCGGGTGTGGCCGGCAAGGTGAAGTTTCGCGAAGCCGATATATTCAAGACGGATTTTTCCGACGCGACCGTCGTGACCATGTATTTGTTGCCGAGTCTGAACTTGAAGTTGCGACCGGCCTTGCTGGATATGAAGCCGGGAACACGGATCGTCAGCCATGCTTTTACCCTGGGTGACTGGCTGGCGGACGAAACGATTACGACCGACAGCGCCACGGGCTATTATTGGGTGGTGCCGGCGAAAGTTGCCGGTCGATGGGCGTTTGATGTGAGCGGGAAGCGGTTTACCGGGGAAATTGAGCAGAAGTTTCAGCACCTCTCCTTTCCCGAGGGCGGTGCGTTTCAAAACGGCTCGTTAAAAGGTGCGGACATTGAATTGGAGCGGACCGGCGGCGGGAAGTTACGTGGTACGGTGAGCGGCGACACCATGCAGGGGCAGGGCTGGTCTGCCATGCGAATTCGCGACGGCAATTGAGTAAAGCGGAATCTGCGCCCGCGCGGCGCTTGCGGGCCGGCGATGTGGCGCTTCTGATCGTGGGCATCATGATCGGCGCGGGTATTTTCCGCGTGCCGGCGGATATTGCCGCCGCGACCGGAGATGGTGCGGTGATGCTCGGCCTATGGGTGGTCGGTGGGGGAGCGGCGCTGGCCGGGGCTTTTTGCTACGCGGAACTGGCGTCGCGCTATCCGGGCATCGGTGGTGAATATCATTTCCTGCGGCTGGCATTCGGGCCACGGTTGTCAGCATGGTTTGTGTGGGCGCGGCTGGCGGTCATTCAAACCGGATCGATTGCAGCAGTGGCGTTTGTGGCCGGCGATCAGATGCGGATTTTATGGCCGGATGGTCCGCCGCCGGCGTTCTGGGCGATTGTGTCGGTGGTGTTTGTGACCGCGACGGCGCTGGTGCATCTGGAGATGACCCGCAGATTGCAGCAGATCCTGGTGGCCGTGGTCATATTATCATTGCTGGCAGTGATGGTGGCGGCGCTGTGGATGCCAGCCGGGGCGGTGGTGACGGACGCCGTGCCGATACCGGCGGGCGGGGGCATCGGCATGGCGCTGGTATTTGTGATGCTGGCATATGGCGGTTGGAACGAGGCGGCTTACTTGTCGGCGGAGGTAAAGGATGGCCGCCGGTCGATGGTGGTAGCGCTCGTCGGCGGAATACTGCTGGTGGCTGTGCTGTACCTGGCGTTCAACGCGGCGTTATTGCATGCGTTGGGCGTGGATGGGCTTGCGGCGAACCCGGCGCCGGCGGCGGTACTGGTGCAGGCCGCCTTTGGCACTGCGGCTGGGGCGATGATTGCGCTGGCGGCGATTGCGGCAGCGCTTTCGACAATCAACGCGACGGCAATCACAGGGGCGAGAGCCATTTGTGCATTGGGGCAGGATATGCCGTTGATTGCGCGACTGGGGGCATGGGACGGGGGACGTTCGGTTCCGGTGGCTGCGCTGTTGGCGCAGGGCGGCGTTGCTTTGGCATTGACGCTTTATGCGGCGACGGCGCGCGATGGCTTTGCGGCCATGGTGGCTTTTGGCGCGCCCGTATTCTGGCTGTTTTTGAGTCTGACAGCTGTCTCGTTGTTTGTGTTGCGGAGCAAATATCCGGACCGGGAAGGGTTTCGCGCGCCACCTTTCTTGCCGCTGGTGTTTCTGGCGGCCTGTTTGTTCATGCTGTGGTCTGGCGTGGATTATGCCCGCCATATGTGGACGGAAGGCGGGCGGGCGGCCGGCTTGCTGGGGATTATCCTGTTGCTGGTCGGCCTGCCGTTGGCGTGGCGCGCGAAATGAGGGCGATCAGGGCTGAAATTGACGGATGAGCGTGTGTACGCGGGCGACCCATGGCGCATCGGAGATAACGGACTGACGGCTGCTGGGGCGGGTAGGAATGAGCCGGATTCGCGTTCCTTCGATTTCAGCAAGCCTGCCGAATGCGAACCGGCCCACCGGGCGCGGAACCAGAATATCGGTATTCAGCGCCTCGGCAAAGCGGGGGGGAGGGAGTTGTTCAAGCCAGAGCTGGTCGCCGGCGCGATAATCACCCTGGGACACCCGGACGATCATGCCGATGGTGGCGGGAGACGGCGCGGGAGAGCGCAGGGTTAGAGGTTCTCCGGCGGCGTGAGGACCTTCGGCGGACAGGAGTGCAGCAACCGCGATGGTTTCATCGTGGGCCTGGGCAATCAGCGACTTGGGGTCGACTTCGAGGGCTGCGGCGATGCGTTCCAGCCAGTTAACGGAAAGCGAGCGCACGCCCGTTTCGAGTCTGCCGATGGTGACGGCGGTGGTGGGTGGTGTGCAGCGCTCGGCGACTTCTGCGAGAGTGAGGCCTCTGGCTTTACGGATTTCCCGGATTCGCGAAATCATTTGCTGCTTCTCCATCCTGTTGTTCTGGTTTGTGTGAACCACATCTGTCCTACATGGATACCGATATGGCAATTCCTGGTTCGTGTCGAGAGGAGATGCAACCATGATTGACCAGAAAGATTATCCGAATCGTGAGCTTGTCGAGCGGCGTCTCGCACCGGCGGATGCCGTGGACAGGACTATTGTAATGGAAAACATGGCAGAATCGCCATTGGCGTGGCTGGCGCGGCGCAGGATGCTGACCGATGCACAACTTCTTGCGGGTGAGAGATTGCGGGCGGACCATTACCATGCCGGTTTGGGCGCGCGTGTGACCATGCGGTGGGATCCGGCACCGCAAGGGGGGAAGCGGGGCTTTGGCGCGGGTGCGGGAGATCAGGCGCTGGGGCGTCTGGAGGCGAAGCGGCGTTTTGATGCGGCGATGACTGCGGCGGGACCGGGCTTGAGCGATATTTTGTGGCGGGTGGTGTGCGCGGGCGAGGGAGTATCGGCGGCAGAGAAGGAGTTGGGCTGGCCTGCACGCGCGGCGAAGCTGGTGCTGGGCATGGCGCTGGATCGGTTGGCAATACACTATAATAACCAATATGGATAAAAATGGTTGACAAGCGTGACGGTCTGATATAGAGATACAGGCATGCTCAGGAAGTGCGCCGGGAGGAGGCAGGGGGCTAAAACAGGATGAAGACGGTTTTGCGCGGTGGCGTGCGGAAAAGATGATCCGCGCGCCGCCAGCCTGCCCCCCAACCTGCTTTGGCGTAGCGGGAACAGTTGATTGGGGGTGGGGAATGGGGCGCGAACTGTCGTTGATGGAGCGGCTGGTGCGGTTGCCGCATCGCTATCGTGGCGAAATTCTGGCGGCATTTCCCGATGACATGCGGCTGGCGGTGCTGGAGGGGTGGGGCTGGACGGCTCGACCGTCGCAGATGCCGCCCGCCAGCGACTGGACCGTCTGGCTCATTATGGCGGGACGCGGATTTGGCAAGACGCGGGCGGGGGCTGAATGGGTAACGCGCATGGCACTGGAAGAACCCGGCTGTCGGATCGGCCTGGTGGGGGCGACAGCACATGATGCTGAATCGGTTATGTTGAAAGGAGAGTCAGGGTTATTGGCTGTAGCTCCGGCGGGATTTGCGCCGACCTGGCGCAGTTCGAAGAAGGAATTGCGCTGGCCCAATGGCTCAACCGGCATGCTGTTTTCGGCGGTCGAGCCGGATTCCTTGCGCGGGCCGCAATTTCATTACGCCTGGTGCGATGAAATTGCGGCGTGGCCACGGCCAAAGGCGGCCTGGGACAATCTGAAAATGGGATTGCGGCTGGGGCGGCAGCCCCGGGCAGTCGTGACGACAACGCCAAGACCCTTGCGATTTTTGCGGGACCTGGCGGTGGCGGGCGGCGTGGTCGTGTCGCGGGGGTCGACTTTCGATAATCGTGCCAATTTGCCGGCGTCGTTCCTGACGGATTTGCATTCCTCTTATGGGGGCACCGGATTGGGGCGGCAGGAATTGATGGGGGAATTACTGGAATCCCGGGACGGCGCGCTGTGGAGCCGGGACGGACTGGAGAGATGCCGGGAGCGGGCGGCTCCGGCTGATCTGGTGCGAGTGGTGGTTGGCGTCGATCCGCCAGCCGGGCCGGGCGGGTGCGGCATCGTCGTGGCCGGTCTTGATGCGGCGGGCGTAGCTTTTGTCCTGGCGGATGCGAGTGTCAGCGGGTCTGCTCCCGAAGTCTGGGCGGCGGCGGTGCGTGCGGCGGTGGCGCGGCATGATGCGGACCGGGTGGTAGCGGAAATCAATAATGGGGGGGCGATGGTTAGCAGTGTGCTGAAGGCGGCGGATATGCGTTTGCCGCTGAAGACGGTGCGTGCATCGCGCGGGAAATCGGCGCGGGCGGAACCCGTTTCGGCGCTCTATGCGGCGGTGCGTGTGCGCCACGTCGGCTGCTTTGCCGAACTTGAGGATGAAATGTGCGGCTTGCTGGCTGGAGGTGGTTATGTCGGGCCGGGGAGTTCGCCGGATCGCGCCGATGCGCTGGTATGGGCGCTGACGGAATTGCTTTTGGTCGATGCGGGCGGACGACCGGCGTTGCGGGCGCTGGTGTAAGGTTGGCGGTAGGGGAAAATCATGAAGTGGAAGTTCGTGCGCTGGATGCAGCAGCGCGCCCAGGAGCCCGCGACATGGATGGGCATGGCGATGATTGCCGTGGTGATGGGCTCCGATCCGGTGCGCGCCCATGGCATGGCGGAGGCGATTTCGCTGATCGTGGGCGGCGGGCTGGTGGCGGGTGGGACGGGGCGGCGGATGCTGATGCGCCGTCGGGCCGTGGATGATGGTGCGTTGCCGGAATGTGAGTCTGTTGTTGAGCGCGATCTCCGCGATGGCGGGGGGATGCGCTGATGCGGTGGGACTGGAAAAGCTGGTTTGGCGGTGAGGTAAAGCACGCGTCTGTGCCCCGTCAGTGGGGTGTACGGCACGGCGGCGGTGGTGAGGTGCCGGCGTCTTATGAAGCGCGGGTGCGGGAAGCGATGCGCAACGGGATCGCACATCGGGCGATACGGCTGGTGGCGGAGGGCGCAGCTTCGGCGCCGCTGATGGCCTCGGGAGAGGAACATGCGGCGCTGGGGCTGTTGCCACCCCTGCTGATCGAGACGATCGCAACGCATTTACTGTTGCATGGCAATGCGTTTCTGGAAACGGGGCTGGATCATCGCGGTCGGCCAGGAGCTTTATGGGCGTTGCGACCGGAGCGGATGCGACTGGAAACGGATACCAACGGCTGGCCTGCCGCGTGGGTGTATCGACCTGGTGCGCAAGCGGTACGCTATCCGGCTGAAGGCGATGCCGCCCGACCGGGATTGTTGCATATTCGTAATTTCGATCCGCTGGACGATCATATGGGGGCGGGGGCGTTGGCGGGGGCTGCCGAAGGGGTAGCATTACTGAATGCGGCATCGCGATGGAACCGGGCTTTGCTGGCTAATGCTGCGCGGCCTTCGGGTGCGCTCGTGGTGGAGGATGCGAACGGGCCGCTTTCTGCCGAGCAATTCGACCGGTTGCGCGATGAGATCGAGGCCGGATTCCAGGGGGCGGCCAACGCCGGGCGCCCGATGTTGCTGGAAGGTGGATTGAAGTGGCAGCCGTTGGCCATGACACCGGCGGAAATGGATTTTGCGAGATTGCGGGAACAGGCGGCGCGGGAAGTGGCGCTTAGTCTGGGGGTGCCGCCGCTGTTGCTGGGGCTGCCGGGGGATTCCACCTATTCCAATTATGCAGAGGCGAATGTGTCGTTGTGGCGACTGACGCTGTTGCCAATGTTGCGCAAGATTCTGGCGGCGGTGTCGGCGCATTTGCAGATGTGGTGGCCGGGCATTTCGCTGGAAGTGGATATGGATGCGGTGCCGGCTCTGTGGGCCGACCGCGAATTGCTGTGGCGGCACGTGTCTTCGGCGGATTTTCTGAGCGAGGATGAGAAACGCGAGATGCTGGGCTGGGGGCCACGGGCGAAGGAGGCACGCGCTTGACCGATATGGTGATGATTTCTGGCTATGTCAGCCGGTTCAACACGCCAGACCGGAGTGGGGATATCATGCGACGGCGATCCTTTCTGGGAGCGAAAGCAGATGTGCCATTATTATGGCAGCATGATGTGGCGCGGCCCATTGGACGGGTGGTGTCGCTGACCGAAGATGCGCGCGGGTTGAGGATGGTGGCGCGGATTAGCGCGGGTTGCCGCGATGGGCTGGATGCGCTGGCGCTGGTGCGTTCGGGCGCGATCGATGGGCTGTCTTTCGGCTATCGCGTGAAGGAAGCGCGCAAGGTTGCGGGCGGCGGGCGCGAGATTTTGAAGGTGGAATTGCTGGAATGTTCGGTGGTGACGCTGCCGATGCATCCCGATGCGCGGGTCGATGCGATCGGGGAATAGGGTTACCGGGCAAGGAGAGCGTAGAATGACCTATGAGGTAAAGGCTGACGTGATGGTTACGTCGGAAGAGGACGCAGGCACCATTACGGTGGAGCAGATGCAGGCGGCGGTGACTGAGCTGAAATCGGATGTGGCTTCGCTGTCGAAGCGGCTGGTGTCCAACGGAAAGCCGATGCTGGCTGGTGTGCGGGACGGGGTGGAGCGCTCGGCTTTCGGGGAGCAATATTTGCGTAAAGGGGTGGATTTGGACTTCGAACACAAGAAGCTGACCGTTTCGACCGGAGCAGAAGGCGGGTTGGCCGTGCCAACCGAGATCGATGCCGTGATCGAGCGGCGCCTGGCGTCGCTTTCCCCTATCCGCGGCATCGCCAATGTGGTGAAAGTAGGTTCGTCGCATTATCGCAAGCTGGTCGCCGTGGGCAATCTGGCGTCGGGCTGGGTGTCCGAAACAGCCGCGCGCACGGAGACGGCGACGCCGACGTTCCAGGAAATCGCACCGCCCATGGGCGAAATTTACGCCAATCCGGCGGCGAGCCAGCAGATGCTGGATGACACGATGTTTGACGTGGAATCCTGGCTGGCCGGAGAGATTGCCGCGGAATTTTCCCGGGCGGAAGGCGTGGCGTTTGTAAATGGCACGGGCGTTGGACAGCCGAAAGGGTTTCTGACCTATCCGGTAGCCATAACAGGGGATGCAGCGCGACCATGGGGCACGTTGCAATGTGTGCCCTCGGGCGATGCGGGTGCATTTGCCGTCACCAATCCGGCAGACAAGCTGATTGATCTGGTCCATGCTGTTCGGACGCCCTACCGTCAGGGTGCGGTTTTTGTTATGAATTCCAATACGCTGGCGACTGTGCGCAAGTTCAAGGACGGCGATGGTGGCTTTATCTGGCGGCCCGGCATGATCGACGGGCAGCCGGACACATTACTGGGCTATCCGGTGGTGGAAGTAGATGCGATGCCGGACATTGCGGCCAACTCGCTTTCGATTGCATTTGGTAATTTCTGGACCGGTTATGTAATCGCCGAGCGCGGCGAAACATCCGTGTTGCGCGATCCCTATTCCAACAAGCCCTATGTACATTTTTATGCGACGCGGCGTGTTGGCGGGGCTGTCGCAAATAGCGAGGCGATCAAGGTGATGCGCTTTTCGGCGAGCTGAGCGCGTGGGCGGGCGGGGGAGGCTCGCCCGGCGCGCTGCGGAGCGGTCTGACGGCCGCGCAGTGGAGGGGGGCGATACGGCCCCCCTCTTTCGTATTCACAAGCTGCACGGGGGCGTGGGATGGCGATTATCCTGGCATCGATCGAAGAAAATGGCTGGGTGATGGCCCTGCGCGGCGCCTGGCCAGAAAGCGTTTCATACAGCGCCTTCGCGCTTGACCCCGACGGGACGCCGAAGGTTAACCTGACCGTTCATTCGGCGGGGTTCGACCGCGTTGGCGGGCAGGCCGTGGCGAACAGCGCGCGGGTGCGGCAGATCGTGGCGACGAAGCCCCTCCGCAAAGCGTATCCTGACCACGCGGAAGTGTTCGAGATCGACCATGGCGATGGTACGCGCACGGTGCGTCTGGCTCTTTCCAGCCAAATCTACGCCGGCGATGTAGTGGCGGCATGTTCCTTTGCCGCCGGCTGGCATGCGGGTGAAGGAGCGGACACGCCGGTTGTGACCAATCATTCCACCCTTGCCGTGCCAATGCCCATCGTGCGGTCGGCGTCGCCACAGTGGCAAATGATCGAGGGCGCCGGATCGCGGTTCGACCTGCTGGTAGCCAGCCATCACCCGGAACATCATGGCGTGGAACTGCACCAGGCGGTTGCCGGCGTGAAATTCACGGCCACCGATGGCACCACCACGAATGACGTATGGGTGACGGGGCTTTCAACCTCCACCGTCTATGGCGACAATCTGCGCTGCATCGGACTTGATCCGGTGGCTTCCGGGCTGTTCAATGGACTGAATCCGGGCCACATCATTACGACATGGACGGTTTACCCGTGGATCGGGGAACCGCGCACCTGCGGAACATTTGCGCCTGCGGAAGCATCTTCCGCTGCCCGCACAATCGCCGCGGAAGTGCCGATCATGGCCAGTTATGATCCGGGGCGGACGGTGTTCCCTCGCAGGGTAGTGTATGTGGATGCAGCGACGGGATCCACCACGGCGTCGGCTGATATGGTTGCCGATAATCTGGCTGGCGCGAAGGCCGGAACGGCTGCCGCCAACATCTCGGCTGCGCTTCAGGCGATATATTTGCAAGGCACCAACATTCCGGGGATCAATGGCTTTACCGCCCGTGCCAGTGCCGCGACATGGGCAGAGATTGTGCTGGCTCCGGGTGTGCAGACATGGGGCAACACAACGATCAACGCGGGTATCAGTCAGGGACTGGACGGCTGTGTCGTTATCAAGGGCGATCCTGATGACGCCAAGCCGCGCGAGAACTGTATCTGGAACACCACCGCAAGCGCAGCAAGCCCTCCTGCTGGCATCTTCCGGTTTTGGCTGGACTCCCTGACGGTGGGACTGGGCGAAAACGCCCTTCTCCTCGGGGCGACCAAATATATCCACGTCAATAATGTAACAATGAAGGGGAAGCCGGATTTTACGTCTGGCACCGTCCTGCTTCACGCGACCACCGTTAATGAAGGCCAGTACCAGCTTTCCGCGACCAATTCCCGGTTGAGCAGTTATGCGGGAACGCTGCGGGGCAACTGGTCTGCGGCGGGATTGCTACGGAACTTTGAAACCTGGGGAACGGCCAACGCCATCACCCATGTTACGAGCCGCAAGGTGTTGAATTGGGAGTCCAGCCTTACCACCGGAGGGGAAAGCTTCAACTTTCGTTCCGGCACAACCGACTATATGATCTGGCAGTGCGAAGGGTACCAGAATAACGGCGTGCTCTTCAACACGTCAACGAGCCGTGTTGTGGATGGCGTCAATGAAACTGTCCGTCTGGCAGTGGTGGCGTCTATTGTCGAGCGATCCGGTTCGGACACCGGAAGAATTGTCGCTTATGGGTCAAGCAGCAATTCGCTGGTGGACTGCATTTTCGACGGTTTCTCGACCGTGGGCAATGCCATCAACCTGCACAACGACTCAACCGGAAAGAACATTCGCCATCCGAACACGGTCTTCATCAATAGCTGGATCGACCGTCTTGCCACCAAGCATGATGTGTTTGGCACGGACGGAACGAAAACGGCGGCATGGGATACACTCTATGCTGTCGGCTACAGGGGCAATGTCCAGAACCATCGCAACCATGGTTCGCCGCCTGGTCATTTCAATTTTGAATATATCGGCCTTGGCTCGGTAGCCAACCCCGGCCCGTATGAGCCGCCGTTCGGGACCAATACCTATCCGAAATATGTGAACGATCTTTCCAGCTACGGTCCGGAGAGCGGCGGTGTGGAAGGGGCGGTGACGCCCGGTAACGGCGATTACCGGCCAGACGCCGGATCGCCTGCATTGAACCGGGCGGGCGTGTCGAACCTGGACGTTTATCTGGATGGCGTGACGCCAAGACCCGCTGTGGGTGTGGCGGGGGCCCTGGGCAGTCTTGCCGGGGCGATAGTGCCTGAGCTTGCGCCCGCCATGGCGGTGTCTGTTGTGACAGCGGGAGAGTGCGTGCTCTCCGGTGTCGGACCGGTTGGCGCAGTGAGGCCGACAGTGTCTGTTTTGGTGGTGAACGGGTCGGCGGGACTGGTTTCGACCGGAGGAGGGCCAGGGGAGGCGCCGGCTGCGAATTGTGGGCCGTCGGCAGGGCAAGTGCGTGTGTTGCGGGTGCGCCCGGACTGATCGGGCAGGGTGGCAAGGAGAGATTGATATGGCGAAATGGGTTTCTGCAGATGTGCTGGATGGCGCGCTGTTGGTGGTGGCAGAGGCAACCAGAATGGTAGCTGTGTCCGGTCAGCCGTTGGATTATGTGTCTGCGACCGCGGGAGTGTTGGCGGAAACGGCGCTGTCTGCGGCGGACTTTGTTGCAGGCGCCGGGGCCGCATCGGGGCGGAAAATTACCGTGACGGCCAAAAGTGATGTTGCCGTGACGACAAGCGGGACCGCGGACCATGTGGCGTTGCTGGATGAGGCGGGGTCGCGGCTTCTCTATGTAACGACTTGTCCGGCGCAGGTGTTGACGGCAGGTGGGACCGCCAATTTTGCGGCCTGGACGATTGAGGTCGGGGCGCCCTTCTGACGCCGGCTTGACCAGGAAATGAGAAATTTGGAGGGGCGTAGCGATGTTCCTGAAGGATCGGGACGCGGTGCTCGACTATCGTCTGGACTGGCGCGAGGCGTGCGTGGACGGTGTGGCGATCACGGCCAGCGTGTGGAGCGTGGAGCCGGGGCATGACGGGGCAATCTCGGTCAGCGACGTGGCGATCGGGGACTTGTGGACATCCGCCATGCTGGGTGGCGGGGTTGCCGGCTGTGTGTACCGGGTGGGCAACCGCGTGACGCTGTCGGACGGGCGCGTGGACGAGCGCAGTCTGGTGGTGCGTGTGGAGGAACGTTGATGGCTGGTGGCGGAAAAGCGCCGGTGGCGGCGTTGCTGGAAGAACTTAAACTATGGTTGCGGATTGAAGATACGGGCGAGGACGCATTGTTGCACCAGTTGCTGCATGCGGCGACCGGGGCGGCGGAAGCAATTCTGGGCTGGCTACTGATTGCGCGCGAGGTGGAGGAGCGGGGACGGCTGTCGGCCGGTGTGTTGCGGCTGACGGCGACGCCGGTGCGAGAGCTGTTGTCGGTTGTGCGGCAGGAGGACGGAGCGCCGGTGGAAGCGGTGCTGAAAAACGGCTCTGTCGGACCGGCGCTGGTGCAAGCGTCCGTTATGCGGGCTGATGTCCGGGTGACATTTGTGGCTGGCGAGGCTGCGGACTGGAACGGGCTGGATGAGATGATCCGGCTGGCTGTCATTCGGCTGGCGGGGCATTTTTATGCGCACCGCGATGGCAGGGAGGATCCGGGTATTCCGCCAGCTGTGACGCGGATGCTGGAGCCGTTTCGAGGCCGGCGGCTGATTTAAGGGAGAGCGGAATGGGACGCGAGGTTGCGGGTAAATTATCCGAGCGCGTTTGTATCCAGAAACGATCCGGGAGGACGGACGCCACGGGGGCATTGCAGGCGGACTGGGCGACGGTGACGGAGCGGTGGGCCGGGGTCCAGCCCGCGGGGACGGGGGTTTCGGCCTTTTCGTCGGTGGGAGCGGATACCTGGCTCACCTCGCGCCGATGGCGGGTGACGTTGCGGGCGGGCGTCTACCTGTCGTTGGATCAGCGGCTGGTATGGCGGGGCCGGCCGATGCGCATCGTCGGTATCCATGTCGATCCGGCGCAACCCGACCTGGTGATGGTTCTGGCGGAAGAATGGGGGAATTAGGCCTATGCGGGCGAGTGTCGTGTTGCAGCGGCGTGTGGTGGCGGCGTTGCACGCCTCGCCCGCCCTTTCTGCGCGGAAGCTGCGGATCTACGATGGACCGCCGCCGGATGCGTCCCCCCCTTATCTGTCCGTGGGTGCGGAAAATATTCTGGATTGGGGATGGAAGGGCGGTGGTGGCGTGGATCATCGCTTCCAGGTGCAGCTATGGGATGCATCGGACGGCGTGGGGTCGGCGAAGGCTATTCTGGCAGACGTGGAGGCGGCGGTTCTGGCGATGCCGCGTGTGGGCGACGGCGTACGGCTGGTGATGTTGCGGAGGCTGCGGGCGCAGGTGCGGCGGAGGCCCGGGCAATGGACGGAAGCGACGGTAGAGTTTCGCGCGCTGGTGGTGATGGAGAATCAGGATGGCGATTGAGAGCGGTGCGGCCTTTTTGTTGAAGCTGAGCGATGGTGGGACGCCGGAGCAATATGTGACGGTGGCGGGCCTGCGGACGACGCAGCTGAGTTTCACGACGGACCCGGTTGTGGTGACGCACAAGGGATCAGGCGGTTGGCGCGAATTGTTGCCGACGGGCGGGATCAAATCCGTTTCGATTTCTGGCGCGGGTGTGTTTACCGGTTCGGTAGCGGAAACGCAGCTGAAAACGCGGGCGCTGAGCGGTGCGGTAGACCGGTTTGAAGTCAGTTTTGAAGGGGGTGAGCGATTACGCGGCACCTTTCAACTGACGCGACTGGATTATGCGGGGGATTTCAACGGGGAGCGCACCTATACGGTGGCACTGGAAAGCTCCGGTCAGGTGGTGAGCCTTTGAGCGTGGCCAATCGTTTGCGCGGCGAGGTGGCATTGTCGCTCGGCGGGCAGGAGCGGAGGTTGCGACCGACATTTGCGCGGCTGGTGGCGGCGGAAGCGGAAATCGGGAGTCTGTACGCGCTGATCGACCGGACGGTAACCGGCGATGTGCGGCTGGCTGAGATTGCGGCGCTTTTTTGGCATTGCCTGGATGGAGAGGGTGCTGACCGGGCGGCCTTCGGCGAGGAAATGCTGGCGGCAGGTATGGCGAAGCTGTTGCCTGCCTATCGGGCGCTGCTGTCCGCGGCGTTTGCTTCGGAATGAAGCTGTTTGCCGAGCTGGCGATGGTGGCGGCGCGGTTTGCGACGGGGCGGCTGGCATGGCCGGCAGACCGATTCTGGGATGCGACGGTGGCGGAGTTGCAGACGGCGGTTGAGGGAGCGCTTGGCCTGGAGGCGTCATCACAGGCGCTTTCCGCCGCCGATCTGGCGCGGCTGAAGGAGTTGTTTCCGGATGGATGAGAATTTGGATTTCGCCATGTTGCGTGTGCGGGCCGATACGGCGGCATTCCGGCGGGACGTGGAAGATATGCGCACGGCGCTGGAAACGTCGCTGGACAGTGGCGCGAATACCGCCGGACGGGGAGTTTCCAGCGCACTGGCGCGGGCGGCGCGGTCAGGCAAACTCGAGTTTGAGGATCTGGCGAAGGCGGCCAGCCGGGCGTTGGGCGAGATTGCGGCGGCGGCGTTGAAAATCGGTCCGGCGCAGGCGGCGGGCGGGGGACTGGCGGGGCTGTTGTCCGGTGTGGTGTCGGGAATGATGGGTGCGCCAGGGCGAGCGACCGGCGGGCCTGTATCGCCGGGGAAGGCATATGTTGTGGGGGAGCGGGGGCCGGAACTGTTTGTACCCACGTCGAGCGGTCGGGTGGAAGTGCCGGGAACCGCGCGGGCACCGGTGAATGTGACGGTGAATGTATCAGCGTCGGGCGGAGCGTCGGCGGATTACATGGCGCGGACCGGACGGCAGGTTGCGCGACAGGTGCGGCGGGCATTGGATCGGGCAGGAGGCTGACGGATGCAGCATTATCTCGCGACACCGGCGGATCAGTTACGCACCGCATATGTGAAAAGATTTGCGCCGCAATTTTGGACGGTGGATTTTCCGCGCCCGATGATGGCCGCTGTTACGGCACCGGCGGCGGGCACCTTGCGCGTCGATCTGGATTTTCTGACACGCAATGATCTGGCGGGGTTGATCTGGGATAGCGAGGATCGCTGGTCCCACCCGTTGCTGGCGTATCGGACAGCGCGTGATTATCGCGGAATTGTCTGGACGTTCGACTGGGTGGCGGGGCCGGGATTGATGCTGCTGGACCAGGTGCATGGTCCGGTACTTACGATCGAGGGGCGCGATGCGGCAGGCGTTGGGCGCACCTGGTATGTGCGTTTGTGGAATTATGCTGAGGGTACGCCTGCGCAAGCGGGGATAACTCTGGATTTTGACGATCTGCAATCCGGATATGGCGTCGATGGCGAGACAGTGTTTGCGGGCGACATCGATCGGATGTTTATTTCTTTGGTGCCGGATGCCTATGACGAGACGGCAGTGCCGCTTGAAGCTGTGGTTTCGACCTGGGCGGAGTTGCGGAATATCGCCGTTCGTGGGCGCGGGGCGTCGCTAACGATTGGCGATGCGTGGTTGCCGGAACACAAATTGCGTATGTGTTCCGGTTATGATGACAGCTATCATCAGACTCCCGAACGGCTGGTGGAGCAGTGGCGGGCGCTGGGGTATCGTGGGTTTATCAACCATTACATTGGTATGAGCCACCATTATGCATTGGGAAATGTGGGCGGTGGCAGGTTCGAGGTGGCCGGCGGCTTGTGCGCCAGTGCTGGCGCATGGCATCGTGCGTTTGCACGAGCGCTCGTGAAGGCGAGGTTCGGACTTTTACTGTCGCTTTCTTATGAATTGTTCGACGCTAACGCGCCGGCGGCATGGGCGCAGATGGACGGGGATGGTCAGCGTGCGCTGACAGGGTGGGAACCGCCTTCGACGCTGCTTTCGCCCTGTAATGACAATGCAATGGCGTGGTTGCGGGGCATGGCGCGGGCATTTGTCGAACTGGTGGTTGCAGAGGGAGTGGACGTTCATTTCCAGGTGGGAGAGCCTTGGTGGTGGGTGTCAGGCGGGGTGAAGCCCTGTTTTTATGATGCGGCGACGGTCGGGCGCTGGGAGGCGGAACGGGGGGTATATCCGCCGTTGATGGACGATGTGCGCGGTGAGCGCAGTGCGGACGAGAAAGCGTGGCTCGACTGGCTCGGCGCACGGTTGGCGGAATCGACAGCGGCCGTGCGGGAGGCGGCGCGGGCGGCGACAGGAGAGGGGAGCTTTACGTCTTATCTGCTGTTTTTTGCGCCGCAGGTTCTGGATGCGGCGGCCCCGGAATTGTGGCGGGCCAATATGCCCGAAGGCTGGGCATGGCCGGAATGGGACGTGCTGCAACTGGAAGACTATGACTTTGTTACCGCTGGCGATGAGGCGGGGATGCGGCGCGGGCGCATCGCAGTGCAGGAACGGTTGCGCTATCCGATGGCGCAGCAGCAATATCTGGCCGGTTTTGTGCTGGATGGCGCAGAGGCTCCCCGGCAGTGGCCGCGCATTGGCAAAGCGATAATCGACAGTTTTATGCGGGAGACACCGGAGACGCTGGTGTGGGCGTGGCCGCAGGTTGCACGCGACGGATTTGTGTTTTTTGCGCTGGGTGCAGCGAATGAGGAACCGGACATGGAAGCTTTTCACGATGTGCTGTTTCCGCTCGATCCGGGATTCGATGCGGTGGGCGGACCGGAGTTTTCAACGCAGGTGGCGATGCTGGCTTCCGGTCATGAGCAACGGAATATGCAATGGGCGACGGCGCGGCTATCCTATGATGCGGGACTTGGGGTTCGTTCGGAAGAAGATCTGGTGCGCTTGCTGGCATTTTTTCGTGCGCGGCGCGGTCAGGCTTTTGGATTTCGGTTTCGCGACCCGATTGACTGGTCGAGCGCCGATGGCGGGACGGTGACGGCGGGGGACCAGTTTCTGGGGATTGGTGATGGGGCGACGCTCTCTTTCCGGTTGGTCAAACGCTATGGGGAATTGGGTAGTGACGAGGTGCGGCCGATAACCCGTCCGGTCGCCGGGAGTGTCCGCGTCTCAGTCGGTGGAATGGAGATGCCGGCGGGATGGAGCCTTGCGCCGGGCGGTGTGGTGCAGTTCGATGTAGCGCCCGCGGTGGGAGAAATGGTGCGTGCAGGGTTTAATTTCGATGTGCCGGTACGTTTTGCGGTGGATCGGATCGATATTTCCCTGTCGGGATGGAGGGCAGGCGAACTGCCTGCCGTGCCGATTGTTGAGGTGCGGGAATGAGCCCGGAACTCGTGATCGCATTTGGCGGTGAGGTGACGGCCATCGCTTTGCTGTGGCGGTTGACGCGCGGTGATGGCGTGGTGCTGGGCTTTACCGGCCATGATCAGGACATTTTGGCGGGTGGTGTGCTCTACCGGGCACATCCGGGTATGACGCCATCGGCAGTAGCGTTAAGCGACGGGTTTTCCGCCGATACTATGGAAGTGCGTGGCGCAATGGCGGCCATGGCGTTGCGTGCCGATGATCTCGATGTCGGACGGTGGGATGGTGCGCGACTGGAATTGTTCGCCTGTGACTGGACCGATGCGGAAAAAGGCATGTTGAGGTTGATGCGCGGAACCGTCGGTGACGTTGCGCGCGAGGATTTTGGTACGGGCGCTGGATTTGCGGTGGAACTGGAATCAGAAATGGCGGCACTGGAACGCGGTGGTGCGCCACTCTGCTCGCCCTTGTGCCGGGCCGAATTGGGGGATGCGCGCTGCCAGGTCGATATGGAAGGGCGCGTGGTGGAAGTGGGGGCGGTGGATGGATTGGCGGAGCATGTATGGCTGACGCAACCGCTGTCGACGCCGGAGTTATATAATGACGGGCGGATGCGGATTCTGGATGGACCGTTATCGGGAATCGATCGAAGGATTGCGGTATCGTCTGCCGGAGAGCTTTTGCTGGAGGAACCGATCCATGGTGATGGCCTGGCAGGCGCGCGGATCCGGTTGCGCGAAGGGTGCGACAAGCGATTTGCAACATGCGCGGGCCGGTTTGCAAACGGTGCGGCGTTCGATGGTGAACCCCACGTGCCCGGCAATGATGCATTGATTCGTTATGGGGAATCCTGACCTTCATCCACGGGCGGCGTGGATTGTGGATGGCGCACGGGTGTGTGTGGGCGTGCGTTTTCGTCCGCAAGGGCGGGGAATCGACGGACTGGATTGTCTGGGCGTGGTGATCCGGGCAGCGGCGAATGCCGGAATCCATGTTATTGCGCCGGTTGATTATGCGTTGGCGGGACAGGGGCTGGCGCAGGCATATGCGGGTCTGGTGAACCAGGGATTTCGACGGCTGGGATGCGGCGAGGCCAGAGCGGGGGATATGCTGGCGAAGAGTCCTGCAACGAGACAGGTGCATTTTGCGATATGCACCGGGTCGGGCGTAGTTGAGGCTCACCTGGGCATGCGCCGGGTGATTGAGCGGCCATTATCTGCGGATGACAATTGGGAGTCAGCATGGCGCATGCCTGCAACAGGGGAGTCTGATACATGGCGACTATGATGTTTTCCACTGTTGGTCATGCCGTCGGGGGACCATTGGGCGCAGCGGTGGGTGCGGTAATCGGTGGCACCGTGGATCGGGCGGTTTTTGGCGGACGGGGCAAGGCAGCGAATGATTTGCTGGTGCAGCGATCTGCTTATGGGGAGGCGATACCGCGGCTTTATGGTCGTACGCGACAGGCAGGCATTGTCATCTGGGCGCTGCCGCTGGCCCGGGGAGGAGACAAGGGAGGCGGACGCAAGGCATGGACGACCTCGTTCGCGGTTGCGTTATCTTCCCGAACGATTCTGGACGTTGGGCGTATCTGGGCTGATGGGCGGGAAATCCGCAATGCCAACAAGATCTTTGAGTTTCCGGTGCGTATGCGCGTGTACAGGGGTAATGGACGAGAGGATGCTGATCCTGTCATCATCGCGGCGGAAGGCATGGGGCAGGCGCCGGCATATCAGAACCTGGCTTATGTTGTGTTCGAAGACCTCGATCTGGGGCCATTTGGAAATCGTATCCCGAATCTGAGTTTTGAGGTGATCGCGGACGATCTGGATCCGGGAGAATGGCTCTCCGATCTTGGGGCTTTGCCTGGCGTTGCGGTGATGCCGGACGGTACAAGGACCGGCGCGCTCGGTTATGCAGCCAGTGCAACCCGATGGCGGCAGGACGCGGAGACGTTGGCGCAATTGTGCGGTGCGGAAGTGCGATTTGCTGGCGGTGTCGCATGTGTGTCGGGTGCGGGGCGGATTTTCACGATTCCTGAAGAGGAAATTGGTGCGGTTGTGCCTGAGATTGACGCCCGGACGGTTCGGCGGGCGGCATCGGGTGATCGACCCGCCAGTTTGACATTGGGCTATGCTGATCCGGACCGGGATTATCAGGCTGGCCGACAAAGCGCCACGCGCGGCCGGACTGGCGCGGCTCTGGGGAGTGATGCGCCGGTAACAGTCTCTGCAGATATGGCACGGGCGCTGGCTGACAGGATGTTGCGCAAGGCTGAGGCGGCCGTTTCTACTTTGGAGATCGCGCTGTCGTGGCGCTGGATGGATGTGACAGTTGGCGATACATTGAGGCTAGGCGAGCGGCCTGAGCGCTGGCGAGTGGTGCGACGGGATATAGAGGCGATGCTCATCCGGCTGGAACTGGTACGTGAGCCGCATGATGTTGAGGCGTGGCAGCATGGCGGCGATGGCGGCCGTGCCTTGTCGGCGCCAGTTTTGCCTGCACCAGAAACCCTGATCTCGGTGTTCGAGGCTCCTGTGCCGTTGCGCGCGGATGTGAATGGCCATGGCTTCTGGGTAAGCGCATCCGGCGGTGCCGGCTGGCGCGGGGCGAAGATCCGCTGGTCGGCCGGGGAAGATCCGGCATTTCTGGGGGAGATTTCTTCGTCAACACCTGGCGGCATATTGCTCAATGGATTGGCGGCGGGGCCATCGACGATCTGGGATGAGAGTGCGATCCTCGATGTCAGACTGGATCAGCCAGACAACAGCTTTGAGGGGCGGACAGCTTTGGCGGTACTGGCCGGAGCGAATCTGATACGCGTCGGGGAGGAACTCATCCAGTTTCGCGATTGCGAGCAGATAGCCGGTGGAATTGTGCGGCTTAAGGGTTTGCTCCGCGGGCGGTTCGGGACGGACCATGTGATGGCCGCGCACCCGTCCGGTACGCGGGTGCAGGCGATCATACCGGAGCAACTGTTGTTCCTGTCAATGGGAAATGATTCAATCGGTCGTGAGGTCAGAATATTCGCCGCGGGGGCGGGTGATCCACCGGGCGGCACCGAAGCAGTGCACATTTATTCCGGAGAAAGCGATGCGCCGCTGGCTCCGGTACATGTGCAAGTGCATCGTAACGCTTCCGGAAACATCATCGTCTCCTGGGTGCCCCGAGAGCGGCAATGGGTTGAGTGGTCTGCGAATATAAACGGGAGCGATCGTCTGTTTCGGTGCCGCTTCCGCGTCAACGGCCCAAGTGTAATTATTGGTAAAACCAGATTCGTGACTGGCAGGGAGTTTACATACTCACCCACTGACCAGAAGGAGGATTTCGGATTCATTCCGGAGAATTTCGCCTGTGAGTTGATTGTCGAGGGTAATGGTCCGACCGAAATCCGCTCTACGGGCTGGCTGGAATTTGACGTATAGGGAGAGGCTATGTCGGAGTATACATCGCTCTATCAATTGCCGATGCTGGTGAGTGGGCAAGGACAGAAAGACATTACCCATAATGAAGCATTATTACTGATCGATCTTCTATTACATGTATGTGTGGAAAGCACCGAAGTTGCCGCTCCACCAGCTACACCTGAACCCGGACAATGCTGGCTTGTGCCAGTGGGCGCGATGGGCGTCTGGTCCGGGTGGGTTGGTGCACTGGCGGCGTGGACTGGCGGAGGGTGGCGGTATATCGTCCCGCGGGAAGGCATGCGAGCCTATGTACGGGACACGGCGGGGGATGTTCAGTATCGCTCAGGTGACTGGGTAAAACTGCCATTGGCGGGCGTACCGACCGTTTCCATCGCAATTGCGGAAGGCGGTATTAATGTAGATATGGAGGCCCGGCAGGCGATCGGCGCGGTGATCGCGCGCATGCAGGAGCTGGGTCTGGTCGGTTAGCGTGAGTGTCTATTACTCGGCACGCGTGTTGCCTTGAAGCCACAGTTTTGGCGATTATCCCCTTGATATCTCGTAAATGGCTCGGCTAGATAGAACGGCCTTGGTGCGTTATCACTGGAAGGGAATAATCATGGGGAAGTTCGCCGTTGCGGTCGCTTTGGCGACTACGGTGCTGGCCGGAAGCGCGCATGCGCGTGACAAGGCTTGGTACATCGGTCTGGAAGGGGGCGGTGTCATTTCCGAATCCTCCAAGTTCGACGTGCGTAGTCTTGGTGACAACGAAATTGTTGTAGACGATGCAGTGCGCGTCAAGAACAAGACCGGCTGGGAAGTTGGTGGTACGATCGGTTACGACTTCGGGGCTCTGCGCACCGAGTTCGAAGTGGCGTACAAATCTGCAGTGCTGAAGCGAGTTAACCTGAACAGCATCGCTCTGCCGATCGAGCCGGGTCAGCGCGGTATTGGCACCTACGACGAAGCCGGCGGCAGCACGCGGGTGTTGTCATTTATGGCGAACGCCTTGTTCGACTTCGGCGGGAATGATGATACGCCATGGGCGGGCTTCATCGGCGGTGGTGCCGGTGTCGCGCGGACCAAAGCGCATATCTGGCAACTTGTTGATGAGAACGGTCCGGCTTTCACGGGTGACAGCAAGACCGGTTTCGCGTGGCAAGCGATCGCTGGTATTCGCCGCTCGCTCTCCGACAAGCTCGACCTGACGCTGAAGTATCGCTTCTTCAATGCGCAGAATGTCGACCTGGTGACGACAGCGCCGGCTGGTACCGAACTTGACGGTCGCTTCCGCAGCCACAGCATTCTGGCGGGTTTGACCTATAATCTGTATGAGGCGGCACCGCCTCCGCCTCCGCCACCGCCGCCTCCTCCGCCACCTCCTCCGCCACCTCCTCCGCCGCCTCCGGCGCCTGTGGTTCCGGGGCCGTTCCTGGTGTTCTTCGACTGGGATCGATATGACATCACTCCGGAAGCAGCGGCCATTCTGGATCGCGCGGTCGAGGCCTATGTGCAAACCGGCCAGTCCTCTGTGGAGATTGATGGTCACACGGACACGTCGGGTTCCGAGGAATATAACCTTGGTCTGTCCCAGCGGCGGGCCGATGCTGTGAAGGCTTACGTGGCTGGCAAGGGTATTGCCGAAAGCCAGATCACGACCCGCGGATACGGTTTCAGCCGTCTGCTCGTCGATACGCCGCTGGGCGTTCGCGAACCGCAGAACCGTCGTGCTGAAATCATCTTCGGTCAGCCGAATAACTAATCGGTAACTGAGTTATTGAGCCCCGTCTTCCTTCGGGAAGGCGGGGCTTTTTTTGGTTTTTGCGCTACACGTGCATCTTTCACATCGGCTCGATGTGGCTTACATGGTGGGCAGTTGGAGGTTGTGATGGATGCACGCTTGTTGGACCCGGCGGCCCGTATACAGGGTTCAATCGCAGGTCTGGATCTGAAGGCTGAAATTAACCGGCTCCGGAAGGAGCGCAATGCAGTCATTCTCGCGCATTATTACCAGACGCCGGAATTGCAGGATATCGCCGATTTCGTTGGCGACAGCCTGGAGTTGTCCCGCAAGGCAGCGGAAACGGATGCTGAGGTTATTGCCTTCTGTGGCGTGCGCTTCATGGCGGAGGTGGCAAAAATATTGTCACCTCAGAAGATTGTAGTACTTCCGGATATGGCGGCGGGTTGCTCGCTGGAAGATAGTTGCCCGCCCGATGATTTCGCGGCTTTTCGTGCGGCTCATCCGGACCATCTGTCCCTGACCTATATCAATTGCTCGGCGGCAGTGAAGGCGCATTCGGATATTATCGTTACGTCCTCGAGCGCGGAGAAAATCATTAACTCCCTGCCGAAGGATCAAAAAATATTGTTCGCGCCCGATAAGCATCTGGGCGCGTGGCTTTCGCGCAAGACCGGCCGGGATATGCTTTTGTGGGATGGCGTCTGCATCGTTCATGAAGCTTTTTCCGAAACGGAACTGCTGAAACTGAAGGCATTGCACCCGGATGCGCCGATCGCGGCACATCCCGAATGTCCCGCGCAAATTCTGGATCACGCGGATTTCGTCGGCTCCACATCGGCAATCCTGAAATTTTCGCTGGAAAGCCCGTCACAAACGATCATCGTGGCGACCGAACCGCATATAATCCACCAGATGCAGAAAGCGGCGCCCGACAAACTGTTTATCGGCGCACCGGGCGCGGATGGTAATTGCAATTGCAACATGTGCCCGTTCATGGCCATGAATTCCATGGAGAAATTATATTTTTGCCTGCGCGATTTGGAGCCACGCATTGAGGTGCCGGAAGAACTGCGTTTGCGTGCACTGCTCCCTTTAAACCGGATGCTTGCGATTGCGAGTGGTGCGGCACCCGACCTTACGCCGGCGCAGACGGTGCCACCTGTAACTGGCGACTGACGCCTGATCCGTGGGGCTTTTATGTCGGCCTTCATGTCCGTCTGTGCGGCGCTTTGCGGCATGAGCATCGCTACCACGACACCGGGTGATGCGCTGGAAGATCAGCATCTTTGGCTGGAGGAAGTGGGCAGCGCAACGGCGCTGAAGTGGGTGCGAGCGCAGAACGCCCGCTATCTGCCAGAATTGGAATCTACACCCGGTTTTGCCAATTGGCGACAGCGCGCGGAAGCAATGTTGGAAGATCCGCGGCGTATCGCCTGGCCCTCGGGTGTCGATCCGTCGAGCGTGACGAAGGATGTGGTTTTTAATTTCTGGCGGGATGACAGGCATGTGCGTGGGCTGTGGCGCGTATCGCCCCGAAGCGCTTATGATGTTGGCAAACCGCAATGGCGAACATTGCTGGATTTGGATGCACTCGCCGCCGCCGAGGGAGAAAACTGGCAGTTCGGTGGCGCGACATGCCTCAGGCCAACTTATGCTCGCTGCCTTGTGCGTTTGTCGATCGGAGGCAAGGATGCTGTCGAGGTGCGTGAATTCGACATCCATACGCGGGCGTTTGTGCCCGGCGGATTTGTCGCGCCCGAGGCTAAGCAGACTTTGGCATGGCTTGATCCCGACACGCTGCTCTTTGCGTCAGATTTTGGGCCGGATACGTTAACCGATTCCGGTTATGCCCGACAGGTCCGCATCTGGCATCGTGGTACGCCACTTGCCGACGCTCCATTGTTGCTGGAGATTCCGGCGATGGATATGGGTGTCTGGCCATATGCATGGGGGTCCGGGACTGCGCGACGAGCCGTCGTGGACCAGCGGGCGACGTTTTGGGCTGGAAAGCTGCACCATGTGCAGACTGACCGTCTGGTGGAATCGCCCCTTCCCGGAAATGCAGATTTTCGTTTCATCGCCGATATCGGAGCCGGCCCGACAGCTTTCGCCCTGTTGCGCACTGCATGGCGGGACATGCCCACGGGCAGTTTGGTCGCCTATCCGGTCCCGATGGAAGGACCGATGGATATGGATACAGTTTCCCTCGTTTATGCTCCATCGGACCGCGAATCCATCCAGGAAATAAAGGCTACGGGAAATGCAGTATATCTGGGATTACTATCAGATGTGGCTGCAAGACTGAAACGCTTGTCTCCCGCACACGATGGATGGCGGGAGCAGGTCATTCCCTTGCCCGACAATAGTGCCGTAACCTTGATGGGCGGGGATGAAGCGGATAGCCTGTATTTCTCTCTCGTCAATTTTGTCGAACCGGCCCGGTTAATGCGAACAGAGGGTGGCGCGCCGCCGGTGGAAGTTGCTGCGGCACCGGCTTTCTTCGATGGCGAGCGCTTTACGGTGTCGCAGCAGTTTGCAACTTCGTCGGACGGAACAAAAATACCCTGGTTCCTCGTACGCCCCCGTGATGCAACCGGACCCTTGCCCACGTTGCTATGGGCCTATGGCGGCTTCGAAATCCCGCTGGTTCCTGCCTATGTTACGCCGGAGGTGCAGTTCTGGCTGGAAGATGGCGGGCAATATATTGTCGCCAATATACGTGGGGGAGGGGAATATGGCCCGGAATGGCACCAGGCGGCGCTGAAAGAAAATCGTCAGAGAAGCTATGACGATTTACATGCTGTCGCGGAGGATGCGAAGCGGCAGAAACTTGCTGGCAAGATTGCGGTACATGGTCGGTCCAATGGCGGTTTAATGGCGGGTGTCGCCTATACGCAACGGCCCGATCTTTATGCAGGCGCACTTGTCGGCGTACCCCTCGCAGATATGCGGCGTTATCACAAACTTCCAGCCGGAGCGTCGTGGGTAGGCGAATATGGGGACCCCGAAGTTCCGGCTGAATGGGATTTCATTCGGGCTTACAGTCCGTATCAGAATATTCAGTCAGATGCAGATTACCCGCGTGTATTTTTTTATACATCGACGAAAGATGATCGCGTTCATCCTGGACACGCCAGAAAAATGGCGGCGCGAATGATCGAATATGGCCATACCATTTACTATTATGAAAATATTGACGGTGGCCATGCCGGTGTCGCCAACCTCAAGGAATCGGCGTACCGTTACGCATTGATGCGTGCTTACCTGGAACGAGAGGTGAAATGATTATTCCCGGTTTTGATGTGGATGCTTTTGTTCGCGCCACCCTTGCCGAGGATTTGGGTGAGGGCGGCGATATTACGTCAAACGCATGCATTCCGGCGGATGCCCGCCTCTCCGCCACCTTGACCGCCCGGGATGCTATTTCCGTCGCTGGCCTGCCACTGGCGGCACGGTTTTTCCGGATGCTCGATCCACAGGTGGAGTGCGACGATCTCATAAAGGATGGCACGTCGGTTGCCGCCGGCACAGCTTTGATGGGCGTATCGGGTAATGCCCGTGCTTTGCTTGCCGCAGAACGCTCGGCGCTTAACACCCTGCAACATCTGTGCGGCATTGCCACGATCACACGGCAATATGTCGATCTGATCGCTGGCACGGGTTGCACGTTGCTGGATACCCGCAAAACCTTGCCCGGTTTGCGTATGCTGGAAAAATATGCCGTCCGGATGGGAGGCGGTACCAATCATCGCCTGCGGCTGGATGATCAGCCAATGGTGAAGGACAATCATATCGCCGCAGCCGGGAGCATCAGTGCTGCCGTTTCTGCCTGCAAGCAGGCTGGTCTCACGCAGATCACGGTGGAGGTGGACCATCTCGACCAGATCGAACCGGCCATCCTTGCCGGCGCGGATCGCCTG
This sequence comes from Sphingomonadaceae bacterium, assembly GCA_041675905.1. Taxonomy (GTDB): domain Bacteria; phylum Pseudomonadota; class Alphaproteobacteria; order Sphingomonadales; family Sphingomonadaceae; genus Sandaracinobacteroides. The sequence goes on from JBAYSX010000001.1 coordinate 145,809, forward strand.
TTGCTCGACAATATGCCACCGCTCATGCTGCGCGAGGCTCTGTCGCTGGTGGCAGGGCGAGTGCCGACCGAGGCGTCGGGCGGAGTTCGGCTCGATACCATCCGGGCCATTGCTGAAACTGGCGTTGATTTCATTTCGGTTGGCCGTCTGACGCAAAGCGCTCCGGCGGCGGATATCGGAATGGATTTTGCTGCATGATTGCTGCGTAAAACACGCCCGTCCCGGCAGGACGGGCGTGTTTCACGGAGCAGAAATTATCCTATTGGCGACATTGTTCCGGCAGGCCGCCGCCCGGGATAGATCCCGTCAGTAATTGACCATTTCCATCCGGCTCCTGAAAAATATTCGCCGAATGGTCAAAAATATTCGCTTTATTATGAACCAACACAGTTCCAACAAGTGTATTTCCCTGAGCAGAGAAATTTACTTCGGTTCCCCGGAGATCCAGTGCCTTTGATGGGGCCGACAGAAAATTATCTACCAGCGTCGCATTTTGCGTATTACCATAGCTGATGATTGCTGAACTCGTTGGATTGTCGGTAGAGAATATATTTTTAGAAATATAAAGTGATTTTTCCCCTGAAGGAAAGTAATTATTATAATTCCCGTTCATTGTTAACGGGCGATCGGTCTTGGTAACAATGTTGTTGATAACGGATGCATTCCGGGTATCAGAGTAGAAGGTTATCCCGTTTCCATGGATATTTATTAAACGGGTGATAAAATTATCCCGCACGGTCACATTGGCTGTGTTGGTGAGGCGGATCCCGGTGCGCCCGATATCCTGGATATGATTACACTGTATAAGTGTGGGACCGCTACTGTTGTCGATCTGGACAGCAGAAGACCAGGGAAGCTGTTGAATTATATTATTACGAATAATCGTTGAAGAACTGATGACTGTTAGATACGCCCTGCCGTGTGCGAATGTGACGGCAGATTGCAGGACATTGTCTGAAATGATGTTCCCTTGTGTCGAAGACGAGCCAAGTATTGCTATTCCGGTTGAGTAAGCCCCGGGCCGGGCGGCATAGTTTGCAAATGTGAAGCCGCGAATCTCCGTATGGTTCAGACGGCCCATGTTAATTCCTTCGCGGCGACCCCCGATACTGAAGTCGGTGGCCAGCGGTGTCCATGGCCAGGCAATGGCAAATCCGTCCTTGACGCTGACGGCATATGTCCCCGGTCGCTTTACCTGATCCGGAACATTAAGCAGTGTAAAACGGTTTTCGCGGTCCAGATAAGGGTGGAGTGAGCCGTTCACCCAGGCGGAGCCGGTGACTGCAATCCCGGCAGTTGTCACGGTGATGGCATCCGTAAAAGCAACCGTATTTCCCTGAATCCACAGCCCCAGTACCGGTGAGCCTTTGGCAAAGCTCGCAGGGAAGGGGTGGGTGATAGCGCCGGCACGCAGTGCGGCGGTACGGTCTCTCGGGATAACCAGATATTTCGAAATGTCATCGGCGCGATATAACGGCAAATCCGGATACTGCGCCGGTTGTAGCGGCCGGTCGCCGGCAAAAAGCCAGTCGGTCCAGCGGGCGTCGGCCGGTATTGGTATACGCCACAACTGTTTCCAGTTGGGATTGCCAAAACATTCGGCGGCGCTGATGCATTTGCGCGCTCCCGGCAGCAGGTTGCTCCCGTCAAAAATCGCCCGGCCCGGCCCCCAGCTCGAGCCGTCTATCACGGCGGGATTATCAGCCGTCCCGGCCCCACGCGGCATGATGGGCCGACGATAGCGTACGCCTCCCTTGAACAGCAGCCGGTCTCCCGGTTGTAATGTCAGACGTTGGTGGGCGGCGGTTGCGGGCGCGAGATTGTCTCCGGGCGCGTGCTTCCAGGCGGTTGCAGGCGTCCGCCCGTCCCTTGAATCATCGCCATTGGCATAATCGACGTAATAATCCCTCGCAGAAACCGGAGAAACGCTCAGGCCCACGAGCAGCGAGGCGATAAAAAGTCTGTTGGGAGATATCATCATAGGCTCCTTCGTTCTCGGGCACATATAAAAGCGAGAAAAGCACCAGTTCTTCGAAGGAGAACGATAAATAACGAAGGATATTAAAAATCTTAATGGGCAAACTGCAGGAAAGGATTAATATCTGAAAAATTTCGTTAATATGCATAAAATAATTATTATTCTCTCTTTGTTTGTAAAATAATGTGCGCATTCCAGCGCCCCAGGGGATGTGGCTGAAATTTTTCCCCAACCGGATGCCAGGGTTGCCCTTCGGTTTTCGGGAAATTTGGCCCTGAGGCTCAATGCCTCTCGCCTCCTGTGTGCGGTGTCGCTATCAACGATCCCGATGGATCAGATACGTATCACAGGTGGCCGCCGTCTCGCCGGTCGTATTCCCGTTTCCGGCGCAAAAAATGCCGCGCTCACACTGATGCCGGCGGCCCTGCTGACCGATGAGCCGCTGACACTGCGAAACCTGCCCCGGCTTGTCGATGTCGACACGTTCGGACATTTGCTCAACCAGTTGGGCGCTTCAACCCATGTGCGTGGCTCACGTCCAGAAGATTTCGGCCGGGTCATGACGCTGAGCGCGGGCCGCATCACCGCCACCACCGCACCTTATGACATCGTCCGGCGCATGCGTGCGTCCATCCTTGTGTTGGGGCCGTTGCTGGCCCGGGCCGGGGTGGCGGTCGTCAGTCTGCCCGGGGGGTGCGCCATTGGCAACCGCCCCATCGATCTGCACCTCAAGGGTCTGGAAGCACTGGGGGCGACGATCGAACTCAGTTCCGGCTACGTGCGCGCTACGGCGCCATCCGGCGGTTTGCGCGGCGGGCAGTTCACCTTTCCGACCGTTTCGGTAGGCGCCACGGAAAACGTGCTGATGGCGGCCGTGCTGGCGCGCGGCGAAACGGTGCTGGATAATGCCGCGAGAGAGCCGGAGATCGTCGATCTGGCGAATTGCCTCGTGGCCATGGGCGCGCAGATTTCCGGGATCGGCAGCGAACGTCTGATCATCCAGGGGCGTGAACGTCTGCACGGAGCGACCTATGCCGTCATGCCGGACCGGATCGAGGCGGGCTCCTACGCCTGCGCCGCCGCGATTACCGGCGGCGATCTCGTACTGGGTGGCGCTACGCGAGAAACCCTGGGCGCCATCCTGCCGGTGCTGGAGCAGGCAGGTGTTCGTTTCGAAGACGTGCCGGATGGCCTTCGTGCGGTGCGTGCCAATGGGTTGCATGGCGTTAATGTCTCCACCGCCCCCTGGCCGGGTTTTCCCACCGACATGCAGGCGCAGTTGATGGCGCTGATGACCGTCGCCGAAGGCACGTCCCTGCTCACCGAAACCATCTTCGAAAACCGCTATATGCATGTGCCGGAGCTCGCACGCATGGGCGCGGATATTGTCGTGCGCGGCCGGTCCGCAGTCGTCCGCGGTGTGCCGAAGCTGCTGGGCGCACCCGTAATGGCAACGGATTTGCGCGCCTCCATGTCACTCGTGCTGGCGGGCCTCGCCGCCGAGGGTGAAACGCGTGTATCCCGCGTTTATCATCTGGACCGGGGGTATGAGCGCCTGGAGGAAAAGTTACAGGCGGTAGGTGCTGAAATCGAACGGGTGTCCGATGGCTGAACGATTGCACCTGCGCGCCGAAACTCTGGATGATTTGCCGCCCCTGTCAGCCCTGGTACAGGACATGGCGGTCCGCGCGGGCGACATCCATTGGGATGCGCGCACCCGGCGCCTCGCGTTGATCGGCAACCGTTACCGTCACGAACAAAAACAACCCACGCGTATCCGTTCGGCCTTGCGGCTGGATTTCGTCGAACATGTGCAGCGCCGCGCCTGGCCCGCGAGCCCTGATCAGATCCTGGTGCTGTTGGCGGTCAAAGCGGATAGCGAGTGGCTGGAATTGCTGTTCGGCGGTAATATCTCCCTGCGCGCCAAAGCCGAATGTATCGATCTGACACTGGAGGATGTCAGCGGCCCATGGGGCACAAAAATAAAGCCCGCCCATCCGGGCGCCTTATAAAACGCGCCGCATCGCATGCCGGACGAACGCCGGCAAAATAGACTGCGCGTCCGGTGTCGTTGCGATGGCCGCCGCCAGCCTTTCCGCATCGACACCCTGTCTTGTCAGCGCCCCTGCCAGAACGTCGAAATGACCAGCCATGGCAGCGGCTGAAAACTCCGGATGAAACTGTACGCCCCATGCGTTCAGACCATAACGGAACGCGTGCAGTTCATCAGCATCCGTCTGTGCCAGCAGTACGGCCTTCGACGGCAAGCGCACAACCGATTGCCAGTGAATGGTCTGTGCGCCGAATTCCGCCGGAAGCCGACCGAATAACGGGTCGGATTCCCCATCCGCCGTACGCCGCACCTGCACCGTGCCGATTTCCACGCCATTTGGACGGTCTGCTACCTCGCCGCCCAGCGCCTGCGCGAGCAGCTGATGACCATAGCAAATGCCCAGGGTCGGCACGCCATGTTCTACCGCGCCGATGGTCCACCTTTCCAGCGCCAGGCTCCATGGTTCCCGGTCCGTCACCATCGCCGGTGAACCGGTGATAATGCAGCCGGCGACCGATGATAGCGCCGGCAGCCTGTCCACCCTTTGCGCAAAGGCAATATGTACGCGAATGTCATCCGGCAAAGTGGCACGGATCCAGTCCTCATAGTCCCCCATCCGTGCAACGACAGAGGCAGGTGCGGAACCGGCTTTCATGATGACAAGCGATCTTTCTGCGGGCATTATGCTCTCCTGCGGCGAAGCTCACGGTGGCATGTTCCTGTCGCAGATACCACCGAACGAACAACCTGTTGACGTCGTCTCGTACAAGCGAAATCAATTTCATGCCTGACCTGTTTGCTGATTTCCTGCCGGTACGCGACACCATGACCGAAGGCGCTGTATTATTGCCCGGATTTGCCCGGTCGCATGCCGAAAAATTGCTGGCAGAAATCGCCTTCATCACTACCGCCGCACCGTTCCGCCATATGGTCACGCCCGGCGGTTTCACCATGTCCGTAGCAATGACCAACTGTGGTGATTACGGCTGGATTACGGACCGTCATGGCTACCGTTACGATTCGCATGATCCGGAAACCGGCAAGCCCTGGCCGGCGATGCCTCCATCGTTCCTGCGCCTCGCCATGGAAGCTGCCGCTGCAGCAGGTTATGACGGTTTCGCGCCGGACGCCTGTCTGATCAACCGCTACGTCCCCGGCGCAAAAATGTCGCTGCATCGGGATCAGGACGAACAGGACATATCCAGCCCGATCGTTTCCATATCCCTCGGGGCGCCGGCCACCTTCCTGTTTGGCGGCCTGCGACGCTCCGACTCCATTCGGAAATTCAACCTGGCCCACGGCGACATAGCCGTCTGGGGCGGCCCATCCCGGCTGCGCTATCACGGCATCAGCCCGCTGAAAAGCGGCACACACTCTGCGGCGGGCCGGGCAAGGATAAACCTTACCTTCCGCCGCGCACGCTAATTCTTCTGAATATAGTGAAAGTGAATGGTGCCCAGGAGAGGACTCGAACCTCCACGGCCTTGCGGCCACTGGCACCTGAAGCCAGCGCGTCTACCAATTCCGCCACCTGGGCACAGGTGTGTGGTGTGAGGGCAGGGCGTTATGGCCTCGCGCAACCAATGTCAATGCCAAACTGTCATGAAATTTGATGGTGACGGGCGTTTACAGTGATTGTCAACCGCGCCGGGCCGCCGTAATGGGCTGAGGCATGGAACGGCTCGTTACCCTTGTCGGCGGTTCGGGATTCGTCGGCGCCGCTGTTGCCGAAGCGTTGGCGCGGCGCGGGATCCGCATCCGCGTGTTGTCACGCAATCCGGCCACCGCCAACCGGTTGCGGGCGTTGGGTGATGTCGGCCAGATTGTCCATGTTCCCGGTGATATCGAAATTCCCGGCACGCTTGGCCCGGCACTTGCCGGCTCGGACGCCGTCGTCAATCTCGTCGGAATACTCGACGCGACACCAGCCGGGTTCGATGCCGCTCACGTTCGCGGTGCGCGGAATGTCGCGGAGGCCGCCGCGGCGCTCGGTGTGCGCGAACTGGTGCACGTGTCCGCCATCGGTGCAGATCCGCAGTCGCCCGCGGCTTACGGTCGTAGCAAGGCCGGCGGCGAGGCGGCGGTAAAAGCCGCATTTCCGGCAGCGATCATCATACGCCCATCGGTTATTTTCGGGCCGGAAGATCAGTTTACCAACCGTTTCGCCCGGTTGCTGATGCGGTCGCCGATTATGCCGGTCATCGCGCCGGACGCAAAATTACAGCCGGTCTATGTCGGCGATGTGGCTGCCGCCATCGTTGCCATTCTGGAACGCCGGTTCGAGGAAGCAGAAGATGTGGCTCCGCTCTGGGAACTGGCCGGGCCTGACATTGTCACGATGCGCTCGCTGCTGAAACTGCTTGCGGATTTAACCGAACGCGATCGGACGCTGGTCGACGTGCCTGAATATGGCGCACGCCTGCTGGCAGCGGCGAGCTTCCTTCCATGTGCGCCGATCACCACAGACCAACTGGAGATGCTGTTGCGGGGCAATGTCGCCAGCGGCCAGTTCCCTGGCCTTGCCGAACTTGGCATCACGCCAACAGCGCTGGCCGGTATCGCGCGCGTCTGGCTTCATCACTATCGCCCTGGCGGGCGCTTCGCGGCAAGCGCCGCCTGATCGCTATTTCCTTCGCTGCGGTCGGGCAGCGTGGGCGGAAAACCGCTTGCCGCGTTTTTCGCGCAGTGTCTGACACCATTGCGGCGGAGTTCTCCTCCGGATGGAAAGGACAAGCATGGAACTCACGCCGATCCTGCAAGCTATATTGCTCGGGCTCATAGAGGGATTGACGGAGTTTCTTCCCGTCTCATCGACTGGCCATCTTATCCTTGGTTCCGAATTGCTTGGTTTCAAAGGCGAGGGATCGGTTGCGTTCACCATCGCGATCCAACTGGGCGCAATTCTGGCGGTAGTCGTGGCGTATTGGCAGCGATTTACCGGTGTGGCGCGCGGTCTGCTCGTGCGTGATTCCGGGGCGATCGCATTTGTCCGCAATATCCTTCTGGGTTTTTTGCCGGCGGTAATTATCGGCGTATTTGCGTACAAGGCTATCCGGCAACTGCTGGAAAACCCGATGGTGGTCGCGATTGCGCTCGTGATAGGCGGCTTTGCGATTTTGCTGATCGAACGGCTGGTGCAACCAAAAGAATCGGGCTCGGTCGAGACAATGCACTGGCAGACGGCCGCAAAAGTCGGCGTGGTGCAATGCCTCGCAATGGTGCCTGGCGTGTCCCGCTCGGGCGCGACGATCATGGGCGCCCTGCTGATGGGAGTGGACCGTCGCACGGCGACAGAATTCAGTTTTTTCCTCGCCATACCCACGATGTTCGGGGCGACAGTCTATGCGCTGTACAAGGAATGGGAAAATCTGTCGTTCGACGATGCGGGGCTGATCGCCACGGGCTTCGGCGTTGCATTCCTTGCCGCCCTGATGGTGGTACGCGGAGCGGTGGCATTTATCAGCCGGCACGGATTTGCCCCGTTCGCCTGGTACCGCATTGCCCTCGGGGCCATAGCCATCGTTTGGCTTCTCATGAAATAGTCTGAAATTGGACCTATTTTCTTCCAAGATCCTATTGGGAAATAGCGGGTCAAAAGTTTTTTAAAAAATGGGTCATTAGCATTGACCTATATTCTGTGCAGTCTTGTCAAAGGCTGTTAGAAGCTCTGCCACGCCGACTCGAATAGGCGGTCCGGCGGGCCATAGGGCGACCGATTGATGCTGAAATTCACCCATGTGGGGCAGGTCTATCCTGAGAAGCGCGCTCCCGAAGTGCGCGCCCACGATTTTGAGGAAATCAGCCGCAGCTATATTGCCGCAAAAGCGGAGGAGCAGGCGTCACGTTGCTCGCAATGCGGCGTGCCCTTCTGCCAGGTCCATTGCCCGCTGCAAAATCACATCCCCGACTGGCTGCAACTGGCCGCCGAAGGTCGTTTGCAGGAGGCTTATGCTCTCTCCAACTCCACCTCGACGATGCCCGAAATCTGCGGCCGCATTTGCCCGCAGGACCGCCTGTGTGAAGGAAATTGCGTCATCGAACAGGCCGGCCATGGTGCGGTCACCATCGGCTCGATCGAAAAATATATCACCGATACGGCCTGGAAAGAGGGATGGGTTGAGCCCCTGACGCCGTTCCTGCCCGAATCCGGCCTGTCCGTCGGCATTATTGGCGCCGGCCCCGCCGGACTGACCGCGGCGGAATATCTGCGCGAACGTGGCCATGATGCGCATGTTTACGACCGGCATGACCGCGCCGGCGGCCTGCTCACTTATGGCATCCCCGGCTTCAAGCTCGAAAAGCATATCGTCGAACGGCGGGTGCGGCGGCTGGAGGAAGGCGGCGTCCGCCTTCATCTCGGGGTCGAAATTGGCAAGGATCTGACGTTCGCGGATTTGCGCCGCCGTCACGATGCGGTGCTGCTGGCAACGGGCGTCTATCAGGCACGGGATATCGACGTTCCCGGCGCAGGTCTTCCGGGCGTGGTCAAGGCGCTGGATTATCTGATTACGTCCAATCGCGTTGGTTTTGGTGATGCGGTCCCCGCATATAATTCTGGCGAGCTCAACGCCGCCGGAAAAAAAGTCGTGGTGGTGGGCGGCGGCGATACCGCAATGGATTGTGTGCGTACCGCAGTCCGCCAGGGCGCAACGCAAGTCGTCTGCCTTTACCGGCGCGATCGTGCAAATATGCCAGGTTCCCAGCGCGAAGTTGCCAATGCCGAGGAAGAAGGCGTACATTTCACTTGGCTATCCGCGCCGCTGGCCTTCGAGGCCGGATCAGACGGGTGCGTTGCCGGTGTGCGCGCAACCCGTATGCGGCTGGGTGCGCCCGACATTTCCGGTCGTCGCCGGGTAGAGGCGGAAGCTGGCTCCGAATTTCTGCTGGAAGCCGACCTGGTTATCACAGCCCTCGGCTTCGATCCCGAACCGCTCGTCGCACGTTTCGATGTGCCCGATCTCGCGGTTACCCGCTGGGGCACTGTCAAAACGGACCCGCATACCCTTGCCACCAGCCTGCCGGGGGTGTTTGCTGCCGGAGACATCTCGCGTGGCGCCAGCCTCGTGGTCTGGGCGATTCGCGAAGGCCGCGATGTCGCCATGGCCATGCACGCCTGGCTGACCGCCTACGCGAGACAGGCAGCCTGAAGGAGCAAGGCGCATGCGTGCAACACAGAAAATGATTGGTACATGGATCGCAGGTGCTATCGGCGCGTCGTTTCTGGCCGGTGCGCCAGCGCTCGCCCAGGGGAACCCTGCCGCCGTCAAGGCGGCAGCGGCGCTGATCGACCTGCAAAATCCACCAGCCCGGCTGACGAACGAAGTAAACACCCGCATAAAGCAGATGCGGGAGGGCGACGCCGTCCGCGCACTGTTGAGCCAGAACCCGCAGATCAAGATGGAGCTGGCCAAAAATCAGCCGGCTGCAAATTCCGGTATCGCCCGCGTCGGCGCGGTGCAGGCCGACGCGATGGCCCCCATCTTGCGGGATATGCAGACGGAAGGGCGACAGGCTGGCATCGACGCCTACGCCAAGCGCTTCACCGCCCAGGAACTGGAAGCGATTCTCGCCTTTTACCGTTCGCCACCGGGTGCGAAACTGATGCGCGAACAGCGCGCCATCGCCGAAGAAGTTGGCCGTACCGTTCAGCCCAAATTCGCCCCGCGCCTGCAGGCCGCGGAAAAGACCGTATCCGCCAAACTGCAGGCAGAACTGCCGAAAATGTTCCCGCAGCTCGCCGCTCCTCCCAGATAACGCCCCGCGCCCATAATGGAGACGCCCATGTTTTCCCCCAATGATGTCATCGCCAACACGCCGCATTTTACCGAACGCGCCCGTATCGCGGAAAAAGGTATGTATCGGCCGGAGTATGAGGGGGATGCATGCGGCGTCGGTCTGGTGGCGGCAACTGACGGCCAGCCATCGCGGCGGGTGGTGGAAAACGCCATCGCGGCGCTGAAAGCGGTATGGCACCGCGGCGCCGTTGATGCCGATGGCAAGACGGGTGACGGCGCGGGCATCTTGCTCGACCTGCCGGTTACTTTCTTTCACGAAGCTATCGGGCGTGCCGGGCAAACGCCCAAGCCCAATCTGCTGGCCGTAGGCATGGTGTTCCTGCCGCGCGCCGATCTGGCCGCCCAGGAAATCTGCCGCACCATCGTCGAAAGCGAGATTATTGCCTTTGGCCATCTGATCTATGGCTGGCGGCAGGTGCCGGTTGATATGTCTGTCATCGGCACGACCGCCGCCGCGCTCCGCCCGGAAATCGAACAGATCATGATCGCTGGCCCGGTCGATACTTCGACCCAATCGCGGGATGCTTTCGAGAAGGATCTTTATATCCTGCGCCGGCGGATCGAGAAAAAGGTAATCGAGGCGCAGATCCAGGGCTTTTACATCTGCTCGCTGTCTTGCCGGTCGATTGTCTATAAAGGCCTGTTCCTGGCGGAAAGCCTGTCGGTATTTTATCCCGATTTGCTTGATTCGCGGTTTGAAAGCCGCGTGGCCGTGTATCACCAGCGTTATTCGACCAACACGTTCCCGCAATGGTGGCTGGCCCAACCTTTCCGTTGCCTCGCGCATAATGGCGAGATCAACACCATCCGTGGCAACCATAACTGGATGAAAAGCCATGAGATCAAGATGGCAGCCAACGCCTTCGGTCGGTATTCCGAAGACATCAAGCCCCTGATCCCGGCGGGCTCTTCCGATACGGCTGCACTTGATGCGGTGTTCGAGGCCATTGTCCGTTCCGGCCGTGATGCCCCAACCACGAAAACCATGCTGGTGCCAGAAGCCTGGTCTGGTGATCCCGGCATGCCGCCCGAACAACAGGCGATGTATTCCTATTTCGCCAGCGTCATGGAGCCCTGGGATGGTCCGGCGGCGCTGGCCGCCACCGATGGCCGCTGGGCGATTGCCGGGCTGGACCGCAACGCGCTGCGTCCGATGCGCTACACGCTGACCAACGACAGCCTGCTCATTATCGGTTCGGAAACCGGCATGGTCATCGTCCGCGAAGACCGGGTGCTTGAAAAAGGCCGCTTGGGTCCCGGTCAGATGATCGGCGTCGATCTCGATTCCGGGCAACTCTATCACGACCAGCAATTGAAGCAGCAAATCGCCACCGCGCGTAATTATGCCGAACTGGTCGGCAGCTACACGACTTTGGCCGACGTTGCCGACAGTCTGGATGGCGCGGAGCCGCCGGCACAATGGACAGGGGCGGATCTGCGCCGTCGCCAGATTGCTGCTGGCCGCACCATGGAGGATATGGAGCTGATCCTGTCTCCGATGGTGGATGACGGAAAGGAAGCGGTCGGTTCGATGGGCGACGACACGCCGCTCGCCGTCATTTCCGAAAAGGCGCGCTGCATCAGCCATTTTTTCCGGCAGAATTTCAGCCAGGTCACCAATCCGCCCATCGACAGTTTGCGCGAAAAGCGGGTGATGAGCCTGAAAACCCGCTTCAACAACCATGTGAATATCCTCGATGCAGCCGAGCGGCAGCCGGTGATGGTGCTCGATAGCCCGGTTCTTACCAACCGCGAATGGCGATTGCTGCAAAGTCACTTCTCTGAACAGGCCGCCGAAATCGATTGCAGTTTCGATCTGGTGGACGGGGTCGAAGGACTGCGCCGGGCGATCGCCCGTATCCGCACCGAAGCCGAAGACGCCGTACGTTCGGGCAAGTCGCAACTGTTCCTGACGGACGAGCACCAGGGCCACGGGCGCGTCGGCGTCACGATGATACTCGCCGCCGCCGCCGTGCATACGCATCTGGTACGCAAGGGTTTGCGGACTTTCGCGTCCATCAACGCCCGTTCGGCGGAATGCCTGGATACGCATTATTTCGCCGTGCTCATCGGCGTCGGGGCCACCACGGTCAACGCATATCTGGCGGAAGACGCCATCCGCGACCGCCATGCGCGCGGCCTGTTTGGCGAACTTTCGCTGGCGGACTGCGTCGCCCGATATCGCAAGGCGATCAACGATGGCCTGCTGAAAATCATCGCCAAAATGGGGATTTCCGTCATATCCTCCTATCGCGGCGGCTATAATTTCGAGGCCGTGGGTCTGTCCCGGGCGCTGGTGAATGAATTTTTTCCCGGCATGCCGTCAAAGATCTCGGGTGAGGGTTATCAATCGCTGTTCGAAACGTCGCGCCTCCGTCACCAGGCGGCGTGGGAATCGCGCGCAGGCGCACTGCCGGTGGGCGGCATCTATCGTTACCGCGCCGGGGGCGAACTCCACGCCTGGCAGGCCGGCCTGATCCACACCCTGCAAGAAGCCGTCGCCGCCGACAGCATGGAGCTATTCCGCAAATATTCCGACGGTATCCGGCAATTGCCGCCGATCTATGTGCGGGACATGCTCGAATTCAACTATGCGGAGCAACCGCTGCCCATAGACGAGGTGGAATCCATCTCTGAAATCCGCAAACGCTTCATCACCCCCGGCATGTCGCTCGGCGCGCTCAGCCCCGAAGCGCATGAAACGCTCGCCATCGCGATGAACCGCATCGGCGCGAAGGCGGTCTCTGGCGAAGGTGGCGAGGATTCCAGGCGTTTTCGCCCCTATCCCAATGGCGACAACGCCAATTCGACGATCAAGCAGATCGCGTCTGGCCGTTTTGGTGTCACGGCGGAATATCTGAACGCCTGCACCGAAATCGAAATCAAGGTGGCGCAAGGTGCGAAGCCGGGCGAAGGCGGGCAATTGCCCGGCTTCAAGGTGACGGAGATGATCGCAAAACTGCGCCACTCCACGCCAGGCGTCACCCTGATCTCACCGCCACCGCATCACGACATCTATTCGATCGAGGATCTGGCGCAGCTCATCTACGATCTGAAGCAGATCAATCCGGTCGCGCGAGTTTGCGTCAAACTGGTGTCGTCCGCCGGCATCGGCACGATCGCTGCCGGCGTCGCCAAGGCCCATGCCGATGCCATCCTGATCTCCGGCCATACCGGCGGCACCGGGGCCAGCCCGCAAACCAGTATCAAATATGCTGGCACACCATGGGAAATGGGTCTGACGGAAGCCAATCAGGTGCTCACCCTCAATGGTTTGCGCCACCGCGTGAAACTGCGCACCGATGGCGGTCTGAAAACCGGGCGGGATATCGTCATCGCCGCCATTCTCGGGGCCGAGGAATATGGTATCGGCACGCTGTCGCTCGTCGCCATGGGCTGCATCATGGTGCGGCAATGCCATTCCAACACCTGTCCGGTGGGCGTCTGCACCCAGGATGCGGCGCTGCGCGAAAAATTCACCGGGACGCCGGAAAAGGTTATCCATCTGATGACCTTCATTGCCGAGGAAACCCGCGAAATCCTCGCCAGACTGGGCGTGCGCACCCTCAACGAGGTGATCGGGCGCACCGAATTGCTGCGCCAGGTCAGCCGTGGCGCCGAGCATCTCGACGATCTCGATCTCAACCCGCTGCTCGCCAAGGTCGATGCCCCCGATCATCTGCGCCGCTGGTCCATTGAAGGCCGGAACCCGGTGCCGGATAGCCTCGATGCCAATATATTACGCGATGCCGCGCCCGTGTTCGAACGGGGCGAGAAAATGCAGCTCACCTACACGGTCCGCAATACGCACCGCGCCGTCGGCACCAGATTGTCGGCGGAAATCACGCGCAAGTTCGGCATGACTGGTCTCGCTCCTGGCCATGTGCATGTGCGGCTGCGCGGCAGCGCCGGCCAATCGCTGGGTGCGTTCGCGGTGCAGGGGGTGAAGCTGGAAGTCTTTGGCGACGCCAATGATTATGTCGGCAAGGGCCTTTCCGGCGCGACCATCATCATCCGTCCACCAACGGTGTCCACGCTGCCGACGCAGGAAAACGCCATCCTCGGCAACACCATCCTGTATGGGGCGACGGCCGGTGAATTGTTCGCGGCGGGGCAGGCCGGCGAGCGTTTCGCCGTACGCAATTCCGGCGCGACCGTGGTGGTGGAAGGCTGCGGCGCCAACGGCTGCGAATATATGACGGGCGGCACCGCCGTTATCCTGGGTGAGGTCGGCGCGAACTTCGCCGCCGGGATGACGGGCGGCATGGCCTTTGTCTACGATCCGGATGCCCGCTTCGAAGCCCGCGTGAACCCGGAATCCGTGGTGTGGCAACGGCTGGAATCAACGCACTGGGAAAATGTGCTGAAATCCTTGATCGAACGCCACGTCAAGGAAACCGGCAGCCCCTGGGCCGAAACCATCCTCGCCGACTGGGACCGCAGCCGCGCCTTCTTCTGGCAAATCTGCCCGCGTGAAATGCTGTCCCGCCTCGCCGTACCCCTTTCGGACAAAACCGAAGTGCTGCAAGCGGCGGAATAGTCGCGAGCGGAGCTTGAAAGCATGAGGGCGACTATAATGTCGCCGTCCCGCGGTTATCACGGCTTCCCTTCGATCTACGATGGACATGCCTCGTTAACTATAATAAACGGATCGATAAGAGGGTTTTCTATCTGGCGGGTAGATTGGGGATGCCCCGATGATTTTTTTGTAGGCGCTAATTTCCAGAGCAATCGGGCTAGTATCTCTGAGTATATGAGAGGTTTTTGCAATCCTGGTGACGATCGCGGTAGTGTTACTGACGGAGCGGGCTGGATAACCTCGTTTGAGGCTACTGGAACCTTTTCTCAGCCTCTTCCCGCCAATTTTATCCCCGAACCCGCCACTTGGGCAATGATGATCGCCGGTTTTGGTCTGGTTGGCACGGCGGCGCGGCGTCGGCGGGATGCGTCCGTTCGGGTTGGATAAGCACAACATCTCTGGCGGGTGTGGCCATTTGGGCCATGCCCGCTGGAATCTATAATGCGCGCCGTCACCCCTGACCCAGCAGCGTCGCCACCAAATCCTTGACCTTCTGCGATTTCCATTGTGGCGCTGGCGCGCACAGCCAGAATCCCTGTTCGCAAGGCATTCGCGGTGCGGTTTCGGCAATGCGTCCGGATTCAATGAAAGACAGCGCCAGCGTCAGCGGAATACGGGCGGTTCCCAGCCCTGCGAGCACCAGATCGAGCGCCGCGCCCGCGTCGGCGACGATGATGGCATTGTCTGTCGCCGTTTGCCCGTCACCGGCCCAGCATATCATGCGGCCCGCATCTCCGGCGGTAACGGTCGTCCATTGCTCGTCGGCGATAGTGCGGCCCGTAACGCCTTCGGCATCGGGCGCCGGCCCCCAGGTCAGCGCCAGATCGAGATTGGCTTCGCGGAAATCGACCGGCTGGTCCAGCGGCAGCAGACGGACGCTCGCCAGCGGGTGGGTATCCAGCCAGCGGTCCAGCCGGGGTGCCAGCCAGTGCCGAAGGGCGGGGCGCGCTACCGCGATTGTCATGCGCAGGGAAGTCTGGCCAGCCTGCAAGGCCTCGACAGTTTCTTCCAAAGACTGAAAACCCGCCCGCAGCGCCGGAAGGGCGCTATCCGCTTCGGGTGTCAGTTCCAGCCCCCTGGCGGTTCGCCGGAACAATATGACCCCAAGGGTTTCTTCCAGCGCCCGGATTTGCTGGCCTACCGCCGCCGGGGTTACGGCCAGTTCGTCGGCGGCGCGCGTGAAGGAAAGCGACCGCGCCGCCGCATCAAAAACGCGCAGCGCATTCAGGGGCAGCAGTGAACGCCGCATCAGTGGGCGGCGCGCCGACTGTCCGGAGACAGCAGATCGAACACCGGAATGCCGACGCGAAACTGCCGGCCTTCGGCGGTTTCCATGCCATAGCTGCCCTGCATCATTCCCGACGGTGTCGTCAGCGGGCAGCCTGAAACATAATCGAACGACGCGCCCGGCGCGATGACCGGCTGTTCGCCGACCACGCCTTCCCCGCGCACTTCCTGGACATTCCCATGCCCGTCGGTGATGATCCAGTGCCGGTCGATCAGGCGGACAGGTTCCGGCCCGTGATTTTCAATCCGGATATGATATTGCCAGATATAATGGTCCTGCGCCGGTTGCGACCGTTCCTCGTCATATTGGGGCTGCACATGCACATGGATATGGCCGGTGGCTCCGCTGACGGCGAAAAACCCTTCCATGGTGCCCGTCATAACCCGACCTTTCGCAATGCCTGATCGAGATCGGCGATCAGATCGGCCGGATCTTCCAATCCGACTGAAAGCCGCAGCATATCCTCTGTGACGCCCATTTCAAGACGAACATCTTCAGCGACGCTGGCATGGGTGGTGGACGCGGGGTGGGTCATCAGGCTGCGCGAGTCGCCAACATTGTTGGAAATGTCGATCAGTTCCAGCGCATCCAGCAACGCATGGGCCCGCTCGCGCCCGCCACCAACGAACAGGGCGAGAATGGTGCCGCCCGCCGACATTTGCTGTATCGCCAGTGCATGTTGCGGATGGCTTTCCAGCCCCGGATACAACAGGCGCGGAATCCGCCCATCCAGGAACCGCGCGATTTCGAGCGCATTCCGCCCCATCTGGCTGACACGAAGATCCAGCGTTTCCAGACCTTTCAGCACAACCCATGCGTTAAACGCCGACAGCACCGGGCCGGTATGGCGGGTGAAGGCGAGGTAAGTCTTGTCCATCCACTCCGCCGGACCCAGCACCGCGCCCGCCAGCACGCGCCCCTGACCGTCCATCAATTTCGTGGCGGAGTAGGCGACGATATCCGCGCCCAGTTCCAGGGGGCGTTGCACATGCGGCGTTGCAAAGGCGTTATCGACGATCACCAGCGCCCCGGCATCGTGCGCGATGGCGGATACGGCGCGTACATCTACGATATCCAGCGTCGGATTCGCCGGTGTTTCCAGAAACACCGCTTTGGTGTTCGGGCGCAGCGCCCGCGCCCAGGCGTCGGTGTCCCTGCCATCGACGACGCTGGTTTGAATGCCAAAGCGCGGCAAAATCGTATCCACCAGCACCCGGCAAGAGCCAAAGGCCGCTCGCCCCGCGATCAGATGGTCGCCCGCCGAAAGGGTGGAGAGCAACGTGGATGACATTGCCGCCATACCGGACGCGGACATGCGACAGGCTTCGGCACCCTCCAGCAACGCCAGCCGCTCTTCCAGCATTTCGACCGTCGGGTTTTGCAGCCGGCTGTATGTCATGCCGGGCCGTTCGCCACGGAACCGCGCCGCAGCTTCTTCGGCGTTGTCGTAGCAATAGCCGGATGTCAGAAATATGGCTTCACTGGTTTCACCAAATTCCGAGCGCCTGGTGCCGCCCCGGATAGCCTGGGTCGCCGGGCGCCATCTGGCCGTGATTTCCCGGTTTCGTCCTGTGTCGCGTTTCATTGCAAGAGACCTGAAGCATAGCGCGATCAGATGATAGCCATCTCGCGCAGACCATGCGAAAAAGAAGAGAGATAATTGCCGATTCGAAGATGCGGCTGACGATACGCTCTAGACCTGTTCCGCCCGATATCACAAGATTCCCCGGCGAAATATTTGTGCGTATATGGTTGCCGCCTGGCGTCCCGGGTTGTAAGTTTGTGTCTGTTGGCGGTAGTGGCCGGGGGTTACGGGCGATCCGGCTCGCGAACAGGACGGGAAATTTTGATGCGCTTCTGGTTTTACATCCTCGGGTTCGCAACCCTGTTTGCCGGCGCAGGCATGTTATTTTCCGCCACATCCGGGCGCAGCGTCGCGAAGGAGGCAAATATTGCCCCCCGACCGGCAACCGCCTGGGAGTTTCGTCTGACGTCGATCGACGGCAAACCCATGCCGCTCGACGAATATCGCGGCCGGGTGCTGCTGGTTGTGAATACGGCCAGCTTTTGCGGCTTCACCCCGCAATATGAGGGCCTGCAGAAACTGCATGAGACATTCGGACCGCAAGGTCTGACGGTGATCGGTGTGCCGTCCGGCGATTTCCGCGAGCAGGAACATGCGGAAAACGCCGAGATCAAGGAATTTTGCGAATCTAAATTCGGCATTACCTTCCCGATGGCCGAAAAATCCGTGGTGACGGGCGCGAACGCTATTCCTCTATATCAATGGGCAAGGGCCAGCCTGCCAGCACAGAATGCCCCGAAATGGAACTTTCATAAATTCTTGATCGGGCGCGATGGCAAGCTGATCGCCGGCTTCCCGTCGAAAGTCACGCCTGATAGTCCCGAACTGACTAAAGCCATTGAAAAAGCATTGAGAGGTTCATGATGTTGCGCCGGATTACCCCCATTGCCGCTCTTGCGATCCTGCTTGCCGCCTGCAACCAGCAACCTGCCGAAGAAGCCACAGTTGCGCCGGAACCGGTTGAGCCGGTCGCGCCGTTGGCCACCGCCGCAGAATCGGCTGGCTACACCTGCGAAAAGGATCTGCCGATTACCGCCGTTTATGGCACGAACGCAGAGGGTAAATCCGACGCCGCGCTGGTTGTTCAGGGCGTCAGCTATGATCTGGTTGAAACCCCGGCGACGACCGGCAAACGTTACACTACTGCCAACGGGCTGGAAAAAGGCAAGGGTTTGATCTGGGAAGTGCAGGGGGAAAAGGCGACCCTGTGGGAAGCGCCTTCCGACCGTCTGGACGACGCCAGCGCGGCCACCGTCCTGAAGAACTGCACCCTGCAGAAATAATGGAAGCCGCTACGACCGGAATACCCGGTCGCAGCGGCGTTTTTCTATCTGACGGTCACTACGCGCCGCCTGCGTACGGCAAACCCGGTCAGCCCGAATCCGGCGATGAATAACGCCCATGTGCCAGGTTCCGGGACAGCGGCTGGATTAGCTGCAGACGTCCATGAAATGTCGTCCACGCCCCAGGCATCGGCAGTGCCGCCGACATTGGTCTGGCGGATGGCGATTTGCGAAAAGCCCGTCGGATCGATCAGGCCAAAAAAGCTGACGCCGCCAGCATCATTCATCGGCAGCGCATAGCTGAGCGCCGAACCATCGAACAATGTAACCGTGATGCTCGCGGTCAATGCCATTTCCGCGCCGGTGGTAAAGAAGCCGAAGCTGTTTGTGGGCACATCGAACAGGAAATGCGCTTCCGAATCGAAATAGCCTGGAAAGCCGAGCCAGTTCGCACCGCCTGATGTGGTGTTGAAGCCATAGCGGGCCGGGTCGGCATCCGGGGCGCCGCCAGCCACACTGTTGGCGATTCCCGAAAACGCCGCGCCCAGATCCTGCGCCAGCGGATATATGGTCAGCCCCTTGCTCTCAATCATATAGTAATGGCCGGTGTCGTAAGATTCGAAATCTTCCATTATAATGGTGCCGAAACCGGCAGCAGCATTACGAAAAGCGTTTTCTGCCGCCCGGGATGCGCTGAAAACGCCGCCTGGCGTTGCGCCGTCATCCTGACCGGTAAAGATCAGCGGCGCCGCGTAGGCCGGAACAGAGATAGACGACAGCAGAAGAGCCGGAATCAAAGTTTTAATTGCACGCATAAGTGCCCCTTTGTGATGAATGAGCGCGCCTTCCTTCGATTAATAATAATTTTTCAACAATTATAGTTGCATGCATTTCGGATATATCCGCCGCACTCGTTGCCCCGATGCGCGGACCGCCGCCGCCTGGGCCCAAAACTTCGCATCGAACGTTCACAGTCGGGCTTGCCGCCGCGCGGCATGAGGCCTAGAGGGTTGGCTCACTTATGACTGACATCCTTTACCTCGGCCGGGAATATCTACCGATCCTGCTGTTCGTGCTCGTCGCGACCGGCTTCGCTGCAGTATTCTTCGGTCTGCCGATGCTGGTGGCGAACGTCGTCGGCACCAGCAAGCCCTATGGCGACAAGCTCACGGAATATGAAAGCGGCTTTCCGGCCTTCTCGTCGGCGCGCGGCCAGTTCGACATCCGCTTCTATCTGGTGTCGCTGCTGTTCATGATCTTCGACCTGGAAGTGGCGTTCCTGTTTCCCTGGGCCGTCAGTCTGAAGGAAATGGGGCCGGATCTGATATTCGCCTGGAGTTCGATGGTGGTATTTCTGGGTGTGCTGACGGTCGGTTTCATTTACGAGTGGCGTAAGGGGGCGCTGGATTGGGAGTGATGACTATGGCCTCCACCGGACTTGTCACCGCCGATGGCAAGGAACTGTCGCGTAATCCGCCGGCTCAGGATAAATTTTTCGCCGACGTCAATCAGGAACTCTCCAACAAGGGTTTCCTGACGGCCTCGATGGAAGATCTGGTAAAGTGGGCGCGCACCGGCTCGCTCTGGTGGATGTCCTTCGGGCTTGCCTGTTGCGCGGTCGAGATGATGCACGCGTCGATGCCGCATTTCGATATGGAGCGTTTCGGCGCCGCGCCGCGCGCCTCCCCGCGCCAGTCAGACGTGATGATCGTCGCCGGAACACTTTGCAACAAGATGGCTCCAGCCCTGCGCCGGGTTTACGATCAGATGCCTGAACCGCGTTATGTGATCTCCATGGGCAGCTGCGCCAACGGCGGCGGCTATTATCATTACAGCTATTCGGTGGTGCGTGGCTGCGATCGTATCGTGCCGGTGGATATTTATGTGCCCGGCTGCCCGCCGACAGCCGAGGCGCTCATCTATGGCGTCATGGCGTTGCAGCGGAAAATTCGCCGCCTCGGCAGCTTCGACCGGTAGGAGCGCATCATGAGCCATTTGCCTGCTGTTGCTTCTCACGAAGGGGTCGCGGCCCGCGCCGCCGAACTCCTTGGCGCGCATCTGCTGGAAACCCGCACCCATTTGGGCGAAATCACGCTGGTCGTTGCACGCGATGCGATCGTGACGGTGTTGCAAACGCTGCGCGATACGCCCGATCTCGCCTACGAGCAGTTGATGGATATTTGCGGGGCGGATTATCCTGAACGCGCCGAGCGTTTCGACGTTAATTACCATATGCTGAGCCTGAAGCATAACCGGCGGATACGGGTGAAGCTGACGACGGACGAGGTGCAACCGGTGCCGTCGGTGGTTTCGCTGTTTCCTGTCGCCGGCTGGCTGGAACGCGAAACCTGGGATTGCTATGGCGTATTCTTCGCCGGCAACCCGGATCTGCGCCGTATCCTTACCGATTATGGTTTTGAAGGCCATCCGTTTCGCAAGGACTTCCCGCTGACCGGCCATGTCGAACTGCGTTATTCGGAAGAGCAGGGGCGCGTGCTCTATGAGCCCGTTACCCTGAAGCAGGATTTCCGCAATTTCGACTTTCTGTCGCCATGGGAAGGCAGCTGGCCGCTGCCGGGCGATGAAAAGGCCGACGACACTCCGGCTCCTGGCCTCGATCCGGGAGAGAAAAAATGATTGATACCCGCGTCGTAATCGAAGGTGTTCTGGCGGACGGACAGCCGCTGGACCCGACGCTGGTGGCGCCCGACACCAGCATCCAGAATTATATGATCAACTTCGGTCCGCAGCACCCGGCGGCGCACGGCGTGTTGCGGCTGGTGCTGGAACTGAACGGCGAAGTGATCCAGCGCTGCGATCCGCATATTGGCCTGTTGCATCGTGGCACGGAAAAGCTCTGCGAATACAAGACTTACCTCCAGGCGCTCCCCTATATGGACCGGCTGGACTATTGTTCGCCCATGTCAATGGAGCACAGCTATGTGCTCGCCATCGAAAAGCTGCTGGGTCTCGCCGTGCCACGCCGCGCGCAGATCATCCGCGTTCTGTGGGCGGAATTGATGCGGCTTTCCAACCATCTGATGACCTGCGCCAGCCACGCGCTCGATGTCGGCGCGCTGTCCCCGAACCTGTGGATGTTCCACGAGCGGGAGCGCATCTACCAGTTTTCGGAGCGGGTTTCGGGTGCGCGCATGCACGCTGCCTATTTCCGCCCCGGCGGCGTACACCAGGATATGCCGGAAGGCCTTGCCGAGGATATCCGCACCTTCGCCAATGAATTTCCGGACATGCTGACGGATGCGCTGGCGTTGACGGCAGAAAACCGGATTTTCAAACAGCGCAATGTCGATATCGGTGTGATCAACGCAAGGGATGCGCTGGCCTGGGGCTTCTCCGGACCGGGTCTGCGTGCCGCCGGTATTCCGTGGGATATCCGTAAATCCCAGCCCTATGAAATTTATGGTGAGCTGGATTTCGATATTCCCGTCGGCGAGCATGGCGATTGTTATGACCGCTTCATGGTCCGCATTCAGGAAATGCGCGAATCGCTGCGTATCATCCACCAGTGCCTCGACCTGCTGCCGACCACGGCGGGGGAGCCGGTATCGTCGCTCGATCGCAAGGTAGTGCCGCCGTCGCGTGGCGAGATGAAGCGCTCGATGGAAGCGCTGATTCACCATTTCAAACTCTACACCGAGGGCTTCAAGGTGCCGCCCGGCGAGGTCTATGTGGCGACCGAATCGCCAAAGGGTGAGTTTGGCATCTACATGGTTGCCGATGGTACTAACCAGCCATATCGCTGCCATATGCGTGTCACCGGCTTCAGCCATTTACAGGCGATGGATTTCATGTGTCGCGGCCACATGCTGGCGGATGCGCCGGCGGTGCTCGCCAGCCTCGACATTGTGTTCGGAGAGGTGGACCGGTGAGCGGGAAAGACTATAGCGATTTCAGCTGGACAGCCGAAAATGCGGCGAAGGCTGACGAGATTGTCGGTCGCTATCCAAAAGGCCGTCAGGCGTCGGCGATCATGCCTTTATTGTGGCTGGCGCAAGGCCAGATGCGGGAACAGACCGGCAGCGCCTGGCTGCCGCTGAAGGTTATCGAATTCGTCGCCGACCAGATCGGCATGGCGCATATCCGGGCGCTGGAAGTCGTTACTTTCTATACACAATATAACCGCGAACCCGTAGGGCGCTATCTGGTGCAGGTTTGTGGTACCACGCCATGCATGCTGCGCGGTTCGGACGATGTCTTGCGCGCCTGCGCCGACAAGGGCCTCAAGAAGGGCGAAACCACGGCGGACGGTTTGTTCACATTGCGCGAAGTGGAATGTATCGGCTGCTGTGCCAATGCGCCGGTCGTGCAGATCAACGACGATAATTATGAAGACCTTACGTACGAGAGCATGACGCGCATTCTGGAACTGCTGGCTTCGGACGTGCTGCCGAAGCCAGGTTCGCAGATCGGCCGTCAGGCGAGTTGCCCGGAGGGCGGACCGACGACGCTGAAATATATGGTGAATGACGATGCTTGAAGACAAGGACCGTATCTTCACCAATGTCTATGGTTTCCAGCCATGGGGCATCGACGCCGCGATCAAACGCGGCGACTGGGCGGACACCAAGGAACTGATGGCGCGCGGCCAGGACGCGATCATCGACGAAATCAAACAATCGGGCTTGCGCGGTCGTGGCGGCGCGGGGTTCCCCACCGGCATGAAGTGGAGCTTCATGCCGAAGGAATCCAAGGATGGCCGGCCCAGCTTCCTCGTCGTAAATGCCGATGAGTCCGAACCCGGCTCCTGCAAGGATCGGGAAATTATCCGCCACGATCCGCACAAGCTGATCGAAGGGGCGCTCGTCGCCGGCTACGCGATGCGGGCGCGCGCTGCCTATATCTATATTCGCGGTGAATATATCCGCGAAGCCGAAACGCTGTTCGCGGCCATCGCCGAAGCCTATGCGAAAGGCTTTCTCGGCAAGAATGCGTGCGGCACCGGTTACGATTTCGACATATTCGTTCATCGCGGCGCCGGGGCCTATATTTGCGGCGAAGAAACCGCGATGATCGAAAGCTTGGAAGGGAAGAAAGGCCAGCCCCGGCTGAAGCCGCCATTCCCCGCCGGTGTCGGTCTTTATGGTTGCCCGACCACGGTCAATAATGTCGAATCCATCGCTGTCGTTCCCACGATCTTGCGGCGCGGCGGCGCGTGGTTTGCCGGCATCGGCCGGGATAACAACAAGGGCACCAAGCTCTTCCAGATTTCCGGCCATGTGAACAAGCCGTGCGTCGTCGAAGAGGCGATGTCGATCCCGTTCCGCGAACTGATCGAAACCCATTGCGGCGGCATCCGCGGTGGCTGGGACAATTTGCTGGCGGTAATTCCCGGAGGCTCATCGGTGCCGCTGGTGCCCGCAGACCAAATCATTGATGCGCAAATGGATTTCGATGGTTTGCGCGATCTCGGCTCGGGCCTGGGTACGGCGGGTATCATGGTCATGGATAAATCCACCGATGTGATCCGCGCCATCTCGCGCATTTCCTATTTCTACAAACATGAGAGCTGCGGCCAGTGCACGCCTTGTCGGGAAGGCACCGGCTGGATGTGGCGGGTGATGGAGCGCCTGGTTACGGGCGACGCCGAACCGCATGAGATTGATGCGCTGTTCCATGTGACGAAGCAGGTGGAAGGGCATACGATCTGCGCGCTCGGCGATGCGGCAGCGTGGCCAATCCAGGGACTGATTCGCCACTTCCGCCCCGAAATCGAAAAGCGAATCGCGCGGCGCCAGGGCTTTGTTTCTGTCCCCGCAGTGGCGGCGGAGTGACAGACGCCATGTTCCTTTCCAGGATTTTCGGTCCGGGCATACCGGCCCAACGCGCATCAGGCACGATGACGGTCAATTTGAGTGCGGCATTGTTGACGCAGTCTGACGCCATGCTCTTTCCAACCACGTCCAGCCCGGCTAGAGCGACGCCATGCCGAAGCTGATCGTAGACGGGATCGAGGTGGAAGTTCCTGCGGGCGCCACCGTCATGCAGGCCTGCGAAGCGGCCGGGAAGGAAATCCCGCGTTTTTGCTACCATGAACGGCTGTCGATCGCCGGTAACTGCCGCATGTGCCTGGTAGAGGTGGAAAAGAATCCGAAGCCTGTTGCCTCCTGCGCAATGCCGGCGGGCGATGGCATGGTGATCCACACCGATTCCGCCAAAACCCGCGAAGCGCGCGAAGGTGTGATGGAGTTTCTGCTCATCAACCACCCACTTGATTGCCCGATCTGCGATCAGGGTGGCGAGTGCGATTTGCAGGACCAGTCCGTCGGCTACGGACGCGGTGTCAGTCGCTTCCATGAAAACAAGCGGGCAGTCACCGAAAAGCATATGGGGCCGTTGATCAAAACGATCATGACCCGTTGTATCCATTGCACCCGCTGCGTGCGCTTCGCCGAGGAAATTGCGGGTGTCGAGGAAATCGGCGCGCTGTTCCGTGGCGAGGATATGCAGATCACCTCCTATCTGGAACAGGCGGTTACGTCGGAACTGTCCGGCAATGTGATTGATCTTTGCCCGGTCGGTGCACTGACCTCAAAGCCGATTGCCTTCCATGCCCGCGCCTGGGAACTCAAACGCACGGACGGCATCGACGTAACCGACGCCATCGGCGCGAATATCACCATCGGCAGCCGCTCGGGTGCGGTCATCCGCATCACACCCCGGCTGAACGACGATGTGAACGAGGAATGGATTACCGATCGCGCGCGCTTCTGTGCCGACGGTTTGCTGGAACGCCGTCTTGATCGACCGTGGGTGCGCGTCAACGGCAAGTTGCAACCGGCAACATGGGCACAGGCATTTGACGCCATCAAAACGGCATCCTCGGGCTTGCAAGGCGATGCGATTGCAGCACTTGCCGGAGATATGGCGGCGCTCGAAGAAATGGTGGCGCTGAAGGATCTGCTTGCCGGCTTTGGCAGTTCGGCGCACGAGTCCCGTCTGGACGATGCCGCGATCGGTGGCCCGCGTGCGCACTGGCTGTTCAACTCGACGTTGGCCGGGATCGAAACGGCGGATGTGGTGCTGCTGGTCGGCACGGACCCGCGCCATGAAGCTACGCTGGTCAACACCCGCTTGCGGAAAGCCGTGCGGAAAGGCCAGACGCAGGTGTTTCGTATCGGCGCGCCAGTCGACCTGACCTGGCCGGTAAACGATCTTGGTGATGATCTCGCCCTGCTCGGCAATCTTCCCGCCGAAGTGGCGGAAGCATTCCGCAATGCCGTACGGCCGGCGCTCATTCTCGGCAGCAGCAACGCCACCCCGGAAGTTTTGGCGGCGGCGCTCGCGCTGGCACAGCGGCTCGGTCTGGTGAAAGACGGCTGGAACGGCTTTAATCTGCTTCACACGGCGGCGTCCCGCGTCGGCGCATTGGAAATCGGTTTTGTTGCCGGGGGTCTGAAGTCCCTGGCGCCGAAGCTGCTCTTCCTGCTGGGTGTTGATGAAATCGACCTGTCGCCCTGGGCAGACAGCTTCAGGATATACATCGGTTCGCACGGTGATGCTGGCGCGAAAACTGCAGACGTCATTCTGCCAGCGGCAGCATGGGCCGAGAAAAACGGTACCTACGTCAATCTCGAGGGGCGGGTGCAGCGGTCCTTGCGCGCCACCTTCCCGCCGGGAGATGCGCGTGAGGACTGGACAATCATCCGGGCACTCGCAGATGTCCTCGGCATCACGCTCCCCTATGATAATATCGTGCAATTGCGGGCGCGGATTGGCAAGGAATGGCCGCATCTGGTGAAGGAGGCCCTGCATCCGGCCGTTTGGGAAGCGCCGGCAGAAAGCGCCGCCGCCGCGCCATCCGGTCCCACCCGGCCACTGCCGCCGTTGGAGCATTTTTATCAGTCCAGCCCGATCTTGCGCGCCAGTCCGACCATGGCGGCCTGTGTGCGCGAAATCGTGCAAGGACAACCCCCGCTGCTGGAGGCGGCTGAATAATGGTCGCCTGGTTTCAAACCCATCTGGGTGATGTGTTCGGATTTATCGCCGCACACCTGATCCTGATCATGCTGATCGCGCTGCCGTTGATGCTTGCCATGGCGATGTCCACCTGGGTGGATCGCAAGGTATGGGCCATGATGCAGTTGCGGCGTGGCCCGAACGTTGTCGGCCCGCTCGGCCTGTGGCAGCCCTTTGCGGATGGCATCAAGCTGTTCATGAAGGAAACCATCATTCCGATCGCCGCAGACAAGCCGGTGTTCGTGATTGCGCCGATGCTCAGCTTTGTAGTGGCGCTGGTAGCCTGGGCGGTCGTTCCGTTCGATCTGGGCTGGGTGCTTTCCGATATCGACGTCGGGCTTCTGTTTATTTTCGCGATTTCGTCCATGGGCGTCTATGGGGTGATCATGTCGGGTTGGGCGTCCAACTCGAAATATCCATTTCTCGGTGGTTTGCGGTCGGCAGCACAGATGGTTTCGTACGAAATCTCGATTGGCCTCGTGCTGATATGTGTCGTCCTTTATGCGTCCAGTTTCAACCTGACGACTATCGTGGAAAGTCAGCGCGGCAATATTCTCGGCATATTAAACGGTAATATTTTTAACCCCTTACTGTGGCCGATGGTGGTAATCTATATGGTGTCGGCGCTGGCCGAAACCAATCGTCCGCCGTTCGATCTGCCCGAAGCTGAATCGGAACTCGTCGCCGGATATCAGGTCGAATATTCGTCCATGGCCTATGCGCTGTTCTTTCTCGGCGAATACATCAACATTCTGTTGATGGGGGCATTGTGTTCCGTGCTTTTCCTCGGCGGCTATCTGCCACCGATCGACT
Source organism: Sphingomonadaceae bacterium (assembly GCA_041675905.1). Lineage (GTDB taxonomy): Bacteria > Pseudomonadota > Alphaproteobacteria > Sphingomonadales > Sphingomonadaceae > Sandaracinobacteroides. The sequence continues at coordinate 173,160 of JBAYSX010000001.1, forward strand.
GGGCGCCGCTTTATTATGTGCCGGGGATCGTCTGGATGCTGCTGAAGATCGTCGGGGTATTCTTCATCTTCGCCTGGGTAAAGGCGACTGTCCCGCGCTACCGCTATGACCAGTTGATGCGGTTAGGGTGGAAAGTGTTTCTGCCAGTGTCGCTGCTGTGGGTCGTGGTGGTTTCAGGCTGGCTGGTTTTCACCGGACATTTCTCGGGAGGTGCGGCATGAGCGTGCTGCAAGCTGCGAAATCGTTGCTGCTGCTGGAGTTTGCGGGCGGCATGTGGCTGACGCTGAAATATGCGTTCCGTCCGAAGGCGACGTACAATTACCCTTACGAAAAAGGCCCCGTTTCTCCACGTTTTCGCGGTGAACATGCGTTGCGTCGCTATCCCAATGGCGAGGAACGCTGCATCGCTTGCAAATTGTGCGAAGCTGTTTGTCCGGCCCAGGCCATTACCATCGAAGCCGAACCGCGCGCTGACGGCAGCCGCCGCACGACACGCTACGACATCGACATGACAAAATGTATCTACTGCGGCTTCTGCCAGGAAGCTTGTCCCGTAGATGCGATTGTCGAAGGACCCAATTTCGAGTTTTCCACCGAAACGCGTGAAGAGCTGCTCTACGACAAGGAAAAGCTGCTTCAGAACGGAGAGTATTGGGAGCGCGCCATCGCCGCCAATATCGCCGCCGACGCGGCTTACCGGTAAGCGTTCGGAGACCAGGCATGAACCGCAAGCGGAAGGACGCGCGTCCGGCGTGATACAGGCATTCATCTTCTATATCTTCGCTGGCATTGTCCTGGCGTCGGCGCTCATGGTCATCCTGGCGCGAAATCCGGTGCACTCGGTGCTCTGGCTAATTCTGGCATTTTTCAACGCCGCCGGCCTTTTCGTCGTCATCGGTGCTGAATTTTTGGCGATGATACTTGTCATCGTCTATGTCGGTGCCATTGCCGTGCTGTTCCTTTTCGTCGTCATGATGCTCGACATCGACTTTTCGGCCTTGCGGGCCGGTTTTGCGCGCTATCTGCCCTTTGGTGTTCTCGTCGGCCTCGTGCTGATCGTGGAACTGGTGATGGTGGGCGCAGCCTGGACATTCGGTGACCTCGCGCTCGACGCCCGCAAGGCGCCCGTCGCGACCGGTCTTACCAACACGCAACAAATCGGCACAATACTCTACACGGACTATGTTTTCGTATTCCAGCTGGCCGGCTTTATCCTGCTGACTGCGATGATTGGCGCGATCGTTCTGACCTTGCGGCAACGGCCAGGTGTCAGGCGGCAGTCGGTTGCGATACAAAACGCCCGCACGCCCGATACCGCTATACGTATCACGCGACCGGCGGTTGGCGCAGGTGTCGATACGGATGGGGGTGTTAAATGATCGGTATCGGCCATTATCTGGTTGTCAGTGGAATATTGCTGACGCTTGGCGTGCTGGGTATTTTCCTCAACCGCAAAAATCTGATCGTCATTCTGATGTCGGTCGAACTGATCCTGCTGGCGGTCAACATCAACTTTGTCGCCTTCTCCATTTTTCTCGGCGATGTCGTCGGGCAGGTCTTCGCGATGTTCGTTCTCACGGTCGCGGCGGCCGAAACGGCAATAGGCCTTGCGATACTCGTCATCTATTTCCGCAATCGCGGCACCATCGCCGTCGATGATGCCCGGCAGATGCGGGGCTGAGGGGCGACATGATACAGATACTCGTCTTCCTCCCCCTTCTGGCGTTTCTGGTTTCCGGTATTGGCAATCGCGCGATCGGTAACGCGGCGGCCAAACTGGTAACGACCGGTGCGCTGTTTGTTTCGTGCGCGCTGTCCTGGGGGGTCTTTATCGGGCTGATTGGCGGGGCTCCGGCCTATGATGTGGTCGTGCTCGAATGGTTTCGGTCCGGCGACCTGGCGGTCGACTGGGCCTTGCGGGTAGACATGCTTACCGGCGTGATGCTGGTCGTCATCACGACTGTTTCGGCGCTCGTGCACCTTTATAGCTGGGGCTATATGGCCGAAGATCCGGATCAGCCGCGTTTCTTCGCGTATCTGTCGCTGTTTACCTTCGCGATGCTGATGCTGGTGACAGCGAATAATCTCGTGCAGATGTTCCTCGGCTGGGAAGGCGTTGGTCTTGCCTCCTATCTGCTCATCGGTTTCTGGTATCAGCGTCCATCGGCCAATGCTGCCGCGATGAAGGCCTTTGTAGTCAACCGCGTCGGGGATTTCGGTTTTCTCCTTGGTGTTTTCGGCCTGTTCATGCTGTTCGATACCATTTCCATCGACGCGATCCTCGCCGGCGTGCCGACTGCCGAAGGGGCGACCTTTACGTTCCTCGGCCAGTCGGTCGATGCAATTACAACATTGGCGCTGCTGTTATTCGTCGGCGCTTGTGGCAAATCGGCGCAATTGCCGCTGCACACCTGGTTGCCGGACGCGATGGAAGGCCCGACGCCGGTGTCAGCATTGATCCACGCCGCCACCATGGTGACGGCGGGCGTATTCCTGGTTTGCCGTATGTCGCCGCTCTACGAAGCATCGACCGTCGCATCCACCGTGGTAATCTTCGTCGGCGCACTGACGGCGCTGTTCGCCGCGACGGTGGCCCTGACCCAGAACGACATCAAACGGGTGATCGCCTATTCAACCTGTTCGCAACTCGGGTATATGTTCTTTGCGGCGGGTCTCGGGGCTTATGGCGCGGCCATGTTCCATCTGTTCACTCACGCGTTCTTCAAGGCTTTGCTATTTCTCGGTGCAGGTTCAGTGATCCACGCGATGCATCACGAGCAGGACATGCGCTTCTATGGCGGCTTGCGGAAGGCGATACCGCTCACTTTCGCCGCGATGATCATCGGTACGATTGCGATCACCGGCGTCAACTATACATCCGGCTATTTCTCCAAGGATGCGATTTTGTTCGCGGCCTGGGAAAATGGTGGCGAAGCAGCGCGCGTTGCTTTCTTTATCGGCATATTTGTTGCCTGCCTCACGAGCTTTTACTCCTGGCGTCTGATCTTCAAGACGTTCTTCGGCGAAGCCCGGTGGATTGGATCAGAACATATTCGCCACGCCGTGGACTATCATGACGATGCGCAGTCAGGCACAGGCGGGTATCACGCGCATGAGAGCCCGCCGGTGATGCTGATTCCGCTGGCAGTTCTCGCTGCCGGGGCCCTCTTCGCAGGCATCATATTTAACGACTGGTTCGTTGGTGGCGATGAGACGGTCTTCTGGGCTGGCACCCTCGTGCATGACGGCGCATTCTACGAAGCGCTGCATCATGTGCCCGCATGGGTGCATTGGTCTCCCGCCATGGCCATGCTGATCGGCCTCGCGGTCGCCTGGTATCTTTATATCCGCCGGCCCGGAACATCGGCGGAGATCCGCAACAGCATGAGGCTGATCTATAATTTCCTGCTGAACAAATGGTATTTCGACGAGCTTTATCAGTTGATTATCGTAAAACCCCTGTTGTGGCTCGGGCGCTTTTTCTGGAAGGGCGATAAACAGGTCATCGACGCCGCTGGCGCGGACGGACTTGCCTGTATCGTCTCGGATGGCGTCGTGGTCGCGCGGCGATTCCAGTCAGGCTATCTCTATTCCTATGCCCTGGTAATGCTGGTTGGTGTGGCGGCTTTCGCCACCTGGTACATGGTGCGCGGCTGATGCTTTCGATAATGATCCTCGTGCCGCTCGCAGTGGCGGCAATTGTCCTGCTGTTGCCAGGTTCGGATGAATCGCGGGCAAACAGCGCGCGCTGGGTGACACTCGGCACAACCCTGTTCATGCTGGCATGCGGAATATATCTATGGGCCGGGTTCGATTCATCGACTGCAGCTTTCCAGTTTATCGAACGCCAGGACCTGTTTGGTGAGGTGTTTTCCTGGTATCTCGGCATTGACGGGATCAGCCTCCTTTTGATCCTCCTCTCGGTTTTCCTGATGCCCCTGTGCATCCTTGCGAGCTGGGACAGCATCAAGGTCCGCGTACCGGAATATATGGCCGCGTTCCTTGCCATGGAAGCGTTGATGGTGGGCGTCTTTTCGGCGCTCGACCTGTTCCTCTTCTATATCTTCTTCGAGGGCGGCCTCATCCCAATGTATATCATCATCGGGATCTGGGGCGGTGCGCAGCGCATCTACGCGTCCTATAAATTCTTTCTTTATACCCTGCTGGGCTCGGTACTGATGCTGCTGGCGATGCTGTGGATGGCCAATGAATCCGGAGCAACGGACATCCCGGCATTGATGGCCTATGATTTCCCGGTGCGCGCCCAGACCTGGCTGTGGCTGGCGTTCTTCGCCAGCTTCGCGGTGAAACTGCCAATGTGGCCGGTGCACACCTGGTTGCCGGATGCCCACGTCCAGGCACCGACAGCGGGTTCGATGATCCTCGCCGGCGTACTGCTGAAAATGGGTGGTTACGGCTTCATCCGCTTTTCGCTGCCAATGTTCCCGGAAGCCTCCGTACAATTGTCGTGGTTGATCTATGCGCTGTCGATGATCGCCCTTGTCTATGCGTCACTGGTGGCGCTCGTGCAGACGGACATGAAAAAGCTGATTGCCTATTCCTCTGTCGCACACATGGCGTTCGTCACCGGAGGGCTCTTCGCTTTCAACACACAAGGCATTGAAGGCGCGATGATTGTCATGTTGTCGCATGGTGTCGTATCGGCTGCGCTCTTCTACTGTGTTGGCGTAATTTACGACCGTCTGCATACGCGGGAGATCGCCCGCTATGGTGGACTGGTCGAAAATATGCCGCGCTATGCCGTGTTTTTCCTGCTGTTCACCATGGCCTCCATCGCCCTGCCGGGAACGTCCGGATTCGTTGGCGAGTTTCTGGCGCTGAGCGGCATGTTCAGCGCCAACACCTGGGTGGCTTTCGTGATGACCACCGGGATAATCCTGGGCGCCTGGTATATGCTGTGGCTGTATGCGCGCGTGGTATATGGCAAGCTGGTGCATGCCGATGTCGCCGCCATGCCGGATCTGAATATGCGGGAAATCATCATCATGGTGTCGCTGGCTGGTATTACCTTGTGGATCGGCCTCTATCCCAAGCCGTTCATGGAGCCGTTACGGGCACCCGTTGCCAGCCTGATCGCGCGTCTCGAACGTGCCGAGCCTGCGCAAACACCATTCAACTTCAGGGCTGCGGCGACGACGCCGGTCGCCACCGTATCCGCAGGAGGTGCGGAATGACCGCCGTTTCCGCTCTTATCCAGTCTCTCTCCATCGGCGCACCGGAAGTCGTGCTGGCGGTCGGCACGTTGATCGTGTTGCTGATCGGCATTTTCACCGGCGACAAGGGCTACAGACCGCTTTCCTGGGCAGCAGCCGCTGTATTTGCTGTTGCAGCCTATACGGTGCTCAATGCCGGGCAGGGCCGGTTACTCGCATGGAATGATCTTTATGTATCCGACACATTGTCGGCGTTCCTGAAGATTTTGATTCTGATTGGTGCGGCGGCGGCGGCCATCACAGCCGGGCCAGCGCTGGACCGCCTGCAACTGACGCGCTTCGAATATCCGGTACTGCTGATGCTGGCGACGCTTGGCATGTTCGTGCTGGTGTCCGCGAATAATCTGCTAACCCTGTATGTTGGTCTCGAACTGATGTCGCTGGCTTCCTATGTACTGGCGGCTTTTCACCGTGATTATGGGAAATCGAGCGAGGCGGGCCTCAAATATTTCGTGCTTGGCGCACTTTCGTCGGGCCTTTTGCTCTATGGCGTCACCCTGATCTACGGCTTTGTCGGATCGACAGACTTTACTGCGATCGCCGCCGGCCTGTCGGCAGGTGATGAGCGTAATGTCGGCGCGCTGTTCGGCCTGGTGTTTATATTTGCAGGTCTCGCCTTCAAGGTTTCGGCAGTACCGTTCCATATGTGGACGCCGGATGTGTACGAAGGAGCGCCGACTCCGGTGGCGGCGTTCTTCGCATCGGCGCCAAAAGTCGCTGCCATGGGCCTGTTTCTCCGCGTCGCGCTTGATGCTTTCTCCGGCATGGTGGCCGATTGGCAGCAGATCGTCATTTTCATGTCCGTTGCCTCCATGCTCCTGGGAGCGCTGGGTGCGATCGGGCAGCGCAATATCAAGCGTCTGTTGGCCTATTCGTCGATTAACAATGTCGGCTTCATGCTGATCGGACTGGCGGCAGCGACCGCTGCAGGTGCATCTGCCGTGCTTTTCTACCTCGCCGTATATCTCATCATGATTATCGGCTCCTTCCTCTGCGTGCTGGCCATGCGTGATCGGGACGGACAGCCTGTCGAGGATCTGGCCGATATGGCCGGGCTCGCGCGCAGACGGCCCTGGCTGGCGACGGCTCTTGCGATCTTCATGTTCTCGCTTGCCGGTTTGCCGCCAATGTTTGGCTTCATGCCGAAACTTGCCGTGTTCAATGCGGCGGTCAGTGCCAATCTCTGGCTGCTGGCGGTGCTGGGTGTGCTGACAAGCGTTGTAGCTGCCTACTATTATCTCAGTGTCATCAAGATCATGTTCTTTGATGCGGAGGTGGATGTGGTTGCTCCCGCTGAAACTGGCGGCGGCATTGTCGTCAACCAGGCAGTAATGGCAGCGACAGCGATCATTTGTTCCCCGCTCGGCTATTTGCTGATTGGACCACTCACGGCCGCAACAAGGCAGGCCGCCGCGAGTTTGTTCTGACCGCGCCAACACCAATCCGGCTGGACGAAGTCGGATCCACAAACGACTGGTTACGGGACAGGGCAGGGCAGCTCGCGGACCTTCAATGGGTGTCAGCGGCGCGGCAAACGGGTGGACGCGGACGGCTCGGACGCGCGTGGGACTCTCCGCCGGGGAATCTTGCGGCCAGTTGCCTTATCCGGCCAAGGGTCGGTGAAGGTTCCCCCACCGAACTTGCCTTCGTGATGGCGCTCGCAGTGTTTGATGCGGCAAGCCGTTTTGTAGTGGCGGCGCGGCTTCAATTGAAGTGGCCTAACGATGTGCTGCTGGATGGCGCGAAACTGTCGGGTATTTTGCTGGAACGCGCCGGGGATGCCGTCATCGCGGGGGTTGGGGTAAATCTGCAAGCCGCGCCCGCATTGCCGGGCCGCGCAACGATTGCGCTTGCCGCGGCGATGGACGCCTCACCACCGGGTCCCGACGTATTTCTGCCGGTGCTGGCCGCATCGTTCGCGGAATCGAGAAAAATATGGGCGGAAAGCGGGTTCGCCGCCGTTCGGCAGCACTGGCTTGATCGGGCCCACCCGCTCGGCACGCCCTTGGCCACGACGCAGGGCGGCCATGTGATCTCCGGTACATTTGCCGGGCTGGCCGACGATGGCGCACTGTTGCTTGCCGACGCGGACGGACAGGTGCATGTGATATGGGCCGGCGATGTGACGACCGGCGGGGGAGGCGGCTGATGCTGCTCGCGATCGACGTCGGCAACACCAATATTATTTTCGCTCTGGTGGAGGATCTCGAAATCCGTGCGCGCTGGCGGATTTCAACGAACTGGAACCGGACGGCCGACGAATATGGCGTCTGGCTCCATCAGCTTCTGGCATTGGCAGGCGTGGAACCGGCGATGATTGATTCTGTCATCATTGCCTCGGTGGTGCCGCAAACATTGTTCAATCTACGCGGGCTTGCGCGTTATTATTTCGATGTCGAGCCGATGATCTGCAATGCGCCGGGCATTAGCTATGGCATGCCGATCAATCTGCCAAACCCCCAGGAAGTGGGTGCGGACCGTGTGGTCAATGCGGTCGCTGCGCATGCCCAATGGCCGGGCGATCTGATCATTGTCGATTTCGGCACGGCAACCACCTTCGATGTGGTTTCGGGTGATGGCGTCTATGAGGGCGGCGCGATTTGCCCTGGAGTTAATATTTCGATGGATGCGCTTTATCTTGCCGCATCCCGCCTGCCACGGATTGCGGTGGAGCCGCCGCGGGACGGGCAGGGCGCAATCGGGAAGGGAACCGTGCATGCGATGCATTCAGGTGCTTTCTGGGGCCAGATCGGTATGATCGAAGGTCTGATCGTGCGCATGACAGCGGAAATCGGACGGCCTGCGACGGTGATTGGCACAGGCGGCATTGCGCCGTTATTCGCCCGCCACACCGCAGCCATTCATCATGTTGATGGAGATCTTACGATCAAGGGACTTATCCATATCCACCAGCTCAATCAAAAGGCAGCAGCATGAAACCGGGCGATGAGCTTATCTTCCTGCCGCTCGGCGGTTCTGGCGAGATTGGCATGAACGTCAATCTTTATGGCTGTCGCGGGAAATGGATCATGTGTGATCTGGGCATGACCTTTGCCGATCCGTCCTTGCCCGGTGTCGAACTCGTTTTGCCCGATCTGACCTTTATCGAGGAACGCGCCGACGATTTGCTTGGTATATTGCTGACACATGGCCATGAAGACCATATTGGCGCCATACCGTATCTCGCCGCCGACCTTGGCGCGCCGCTCTATGCGACGCCGTTCACTGCTGGCCTCATCCGCCGCAAGCTGGACGAGGAGGGCATCGCCAACGAAGTGAAGCTGCATGTCGTGCCGATGGGCGGCAGCGTTGAACTGGGGCCGTTTTCGGCGCGCTGGGTGGCGCTTGCCCATTCGATTCCCGAAGGCAACGCGCTGGTCATCGACACGCCGCATGGCCGGATTTTTCATACCGGAGACTGGAAGCTCGACGACCGGCCTCTGCTGGGAGATCCCGCCTCCGCCAGCGAACTGACAGCTATCGGCGCCAATAACGGGCGCGGGACGCTGGCGTTGGTGGGCGATTCGACCAATGTTTTCAACGCCGAGGCGTCCGGATCAGAGGCGGGCGTTTATGAAGGGTTGATGCGTCTTGTGCAGAGCCGTCGCCGGGGGCGGGTGGTGGTAACCACCTTTGCCTCCAACGCCGCGCGCCTGCACACGTTGGGGAAAGTCGCGAAAGCCAGTGGCCGGCGGTTGGTGGTGGCGGGGCGTTCGCTGGATCGAATCATCAGCGTCGCAAAGGCTTGCGGTTATTTGCGGGATTTTCCCGAAACCCTCAGTCTGGAAGCCGCAAGCACCGCCGCACCGGAAAGCCTGCTGATCGTCGTCACCGGCACACAGGGGGAGCCGCAGGCAGCACTGGCGCGCATTGCAGACGGTTCGCATCCCTATATCCGGCTCGATCCTCAGGATCTGGTGATTTACTCGTCGAAGCAGATCCCCGGCAATGAAATCGCCATCGGGCGCGTGCAGAATGCGCTGGCGGCGCGAGGCGTGGAAATCATCGGCGACCGTCAGGCGCATGTGCATGTATCCGGGCATCCGGGCCGGCCTGAACTGGAAGCCATGTACGGTTGGATTCGACCGAAAATCTCGGTGCCGGTGCATGGTGAACGCCGTCATATGGAAGAACATGCGCGGCTGGCGAGGGAGTGGGGCGTGCCCGAGGCGATCGTGCCGATCAACGGCAGCGCTATTCGGCTCGCTCCCGGTGCGCCTCAGGTAATCTCTCACGAGCCCGTAGGGCGGCTGGTGCTGGATGGTGATGTGATCCTGCCGGCGGATGGCCCGACGCTGCATGCCCGGCGTAAAATCGGCTATGGCGGCTATATGGTGGTAACGCTCGTCGTCGGCAAAAAGGCGCGGCTGGCCGCAGAACCCGTCGTGCTGGCGAAAGGCGTACCGGTGGAGGAGGACGAGGAGGCGTTCCTCGCGGAATGTCGCACCCAGGCTGCCGCAGCCAGCCAGAAAGTGGGGTTCAATGACCCCCGGCGCCTTACTGACGAGGTGAAAATTGCTGTTCGGCGCGTTGCACGCAAATGGACCGGCAAAAAACCAATGACCGACGTGCAAATTATCGAAACCTAGATAAATGATATATTCATGAAGTGGTATTCTGTTCTCGCAATATATCTGCTTTTCTGGACGGTAACGCTGTTTGTCGTACTGCCCTGGGGCATCCGCACCGGAGAAGAAGCAGGCGATACACATGTTCCGGGTCAAGAAGTCGGCGCGCCCCACCGGCCATCCATGTGGAAACGCGTGTTATGGACGACGATCATATCGACCATCTTTTTCGGTTTATTCTATGCCAACTGGATTTATGGCTGGATAGACCGCGCCGATCTTGAACATATGTACGAGCGGATTTACGGTATCTGATAAATCCCCGGACAGTCTCAGACTGCCTCCGGTTGCTGCAGAACATCCAGCGTGTGACGGGCTATCATCCATTCCTCATCCGTCGGGATGATCCCGACAGTTATGGCGCTTTCGGGTGCGCTGATGACGGGATCGTTCCGATCGTTGGCGTCCCTGTCCGTCACAAGTCCAAGCCAGGCCAGATGCTGGCAAATGCGTGCGCGTACCGGCGCGGAGTTCTCGCCGATTCCGGCTGTAAAGATCAGCCCGTTCAGCCCGCCCATTGTCGTCGCCAGCGCTGCCGCATGTCGCGCTGCACGCCAGACAAACATGTCGACGGCAGCCGCCGCCTCGGGTCTGTCGCTGGCGGTCAGTTCGCGCATGTCCGATGAAATTCCCGATACGCCGAGCAGGCCGGATTGTTTGTAAAGCATGTGCGCGATGTCTTCCGCGCTATAGCCGAGGGCCGTCTGCAGATACAGCACCACACCGGGATCCAGCGTGCCACAACGTGTACCCATCATCAGACCATCGACCGTGCTGAACCCCATGCTGGTATCGACAGAGCGGCCATCGTGGATCGCGCACATGCTGGCGCCATTGCCGAGATGCGCCACTACTACCCGCCCGGCAGCCAGTTCCGGATCGTGGCGGGCCAGTGTTTGTGCGATATATTCATAGGAAATGCCATGAAAGCCATAACCGCGTACACCGGCGTCATATAGCGCGCGCGGCAACGCGAATCTTGTGGTGGCGTCCGCCCGGCCATGATGGAAGGCAGTATCGAAGCAGGCGATTTGCGGCAGATGCGGGGCAAACTCCCGCAGCGCACGCACGGCGGACAGATTATGCGGTTGGTGCAGCGGCGCGAGCGGAGAAAGCGCATCGAGAGCCGCGATGATATCTTCGTCGACCAGCACGGGCGCAGCGAAATCGGTGCCGCCATGCACGATCCGGTGCCCGATACCGATAATTTCATAATCCGTGGTGAGAGCTCCTGCCCATTGAAAAAATTCCTGAAGCAGCGTGCCATGGGGGAGCGTTGCACTATCCGGCCATGACCGGTCGACAAGGACCGTACCGTCGGCCTCCCGTGCCATCAGGCGTGGAGCCGTGCCAATCCCCTCGATCTTGCCGCCGAACACCCGGACGGGCTCGTCGTCTGCAATGGTATACAGCGCGAATTTGATGCTCGACGAGCCTGAGTTAAGGCTGACGACGGCCTGATTCATGGTCTGGTCTCCGCAGGACTGATAACGTGTTACGCGCGGGCAACGTGCCGACTTTTCTGGCTATTTACAAACGCCGGGGTGGATATTTTGCCGGGAGCATGTCCGCGCTCAGCCCATTGTCCGTACCGCATAATTTGTCCCAGAAACGGAAATACAGACCATAGTTGGAACGATAATGGCGATGGTGCACATCATGGTGCGACGCGGAAATAATATGGCGGCCAAAGCTGCCTTCCACCCAGGATCGTGGAAAAATTTCCCAGCCCATATGATTGGTGACGCCAAAAAAGGTCATGATCGTCAGCACCAGCGCAACGCCGCCGATATGGATGGGAATTATGAAAACAAGCGCCGGTATCAGCCAGGCTGCCGACAGCGATTCCCACGGATGGAAAGACATGGCGGCCCAGGCCGTTGGCGGCCGGCTTTCATGATGGGTGGTGTGGGCGGCGCGAAACAGTTTCGGCCAATGGTGCATGGCGCGATGGGTCCAGTAAAACCAGGTGTCGTGAATGGCGAGATAGAGAAAAACCGAAACAGGCAGCCACCACAAGGGCCTGGCGTGGATATCAGTGTAAATAAGTGTCATCCCCCGCTCGAGCCACAAATGGGCGACAATCCCCGCCGGAATCCCATAAAGAATAGCCGCGGAAAGCGACCAGTATATTTCCCGGCGAATCTGCCGCGACAGCATGGCCAATTTTTGGGGATCGGCAGGAGCATAAATTTCCGGGCGTTTAATTCGGGCCGTCCAGGCGAACAGCCCGGAAATTGCCACATAACGCGCGGCCACAATCAGGCTCATCATGCCCGCAGAGAAGAGAAGCGCCTGCATTATCCGCCCTCTACCACCAAAGGGGGTGTCAGACGACCGGCCATGCGGTAGGGACAGGCCGATGACCTTCGATTTGATCCTCGCCGGCGGCGGGCTTTCCGCCGGGCTGATAGCGCTGGCGTTGCGCGCACGCCGACCGGATGCGCGGGTGGCGGTGGTGGAACAGGGGCCGGCCTTTGGTGGCAATCACACCTGGTGCTGCTTTGCGGCGGATTTTTCGGCGGAAGGCGCGGCGTTGGCGGCGCCGCTGATCGAAGCTTCCTGGCCATCGCATGAACTGCGCTTCCCGGCCTTCACGCGTCAGATCGATGCCATTTATCAATCGGGGACATCGCGGCGATTGCATGCGGCGCTGATGGCGGCCTTGCCGGATGATTGCCGGTTCCTCGGCGTCCCCATCAGCACACTCGCTCCCGACTCGGTGCAACTGGCCGATGGCCGCTGCCTGCAAGCGCGCGCCGTGATCGACGCGCGCGGCGACCGGCCGACGCCTGCCCTGGACCTCGGTTTTCAGAAGTTTCTCGGTATCGAGATGGAACTGGCGTCGCCGCACCATCTTGCCGGCCCGATCATCATGGACGCGACGGTAGCCCAGCATGACGGCTATCGCTTCGTCTATGTGCTGCCGTTCAGCCCGACCAGAGTGTTGATCGAAGACACTTATTATGCCGACGGACCGGCGCTGGAGACGGACAACCTTCGCGCCCGAATCACCGATTATGGACGGACCCGGGGATGGCAACCGTTGCGCCACATCCGCGAGGAGCAAGGCGTGCTTCCCATCGCGCTGGGCGGCAATATCCACCGCCACCTTGCCGGATTCCCGCCGGGTGTGCCGCCGGTGGGGATGGCGGCGGGGCTGTTTCATCCCGTCACCGGCTACAGCTTTCCCGATGCGGTGCGGCTGGCCCTGCATGTAGCGGAACTGCGCGATCTGTCCGGCCCGGCGCTGGATCGGGCATTGCGCGGATGGGCCGCCGCGCGCTGGCAGGAACGGGGATTTTATCGCCTGCTCAACAAGATGCTGTTTCGGGCTGCATCGCCACAGGATCGCTGGCGGGTGTTGCAGCGCTTCTATCGGCTGGACGCCGGCCTTGTCGGGCGCTTTTATGCCGGCCATAGCAGTCTGGCTGACAAACTTCGCATCGTCTCCGGCAAGCCGCCGGTACCATTGGGACGGGCAGTTGCGGCTGTGCTGAGGTGACAGGAGCCGGAATGATCGAACGCACCGCAGCAGTTATCGGCAGTGGTTTCGGCGGACTGGCACTGGCCATCCGCTTGCAGGCCGCCGGTATTCAGACCACTTTGATCGAGGCGCGCGACAAGCCCGGCGGCCGGGCCTATGTATTCGAGGATGCGGGGTTCACGTTCGACGCCGGGCCGACGGTGATAACGGATCCGACCTGTATCGACGAACTGTTTTCCCTCGCTGGCCGGGATATGGCCGATTATGTCGAATTGCTGCCAGTTTCCCCCTTTTACCGCCTTTATTGGGAAGATGGCTCCAGCTTCGATTATGGCAATGACGACGCTGCATTGCTGGAACAGATCCAGAAGCGCAATCCACGCGATGTTGAAGGCTATAAACGCTTCATGGATTATAGCGCCGGCGTGTTTACGGAAGGTTACGAAAGGCTCGGGCATGTTGCCTTCCTCGATTTTCGCTCGATGATTGCCGCCGCCCCGAAACTCGCCAGATATCAGGCGTGGCGATCGGTTTACTCGGTCGTGTCGCAATATATTTCGGACCCGCAATTGCGTCAGGCATTCAGCTTCCACAGCCTTCTCGTCGGCGGAAATCCGTTCACGACCAGCAGTATTTACGCGCTTATTCATGCACTGGAGAAGAAGTGGGGCGTCTGGTTCCCCAAAGGCGGCACCCATGCATTGGTGCGCGGTCTGTTGCGGCTGTTCACCGACCTGGGTGGAGAATATCTGTCCGCGTGCAGGGTGGCGCGGATCGAGGCGGCGGCAACCCATGTGCTGGGGGTGACGCTGGCCGATGGCACGTCGCGGCGGTTCGATGCGGTCGCGTCCAATGCCGATGTCTTGCACAGCTATGGCGGGATGCTCGGGCACCATCCCCGCGGCGTGAAAATGGCTGCATCACTGAAACGTAAAGGCTGGTCGCCGTCCTTGTTTGTCATCTATTTCGGACTGAAGCGCGAATATCCGGAGATTGCGCATCATTCCATTCTGTTCGGTCCGCGCTACCGCGAGTTGCTGGAAGACATTTACAATGACGGCATCCTCGCAGCGGACTTTTCCCTGTATTTACATCACCCGACCGTCACCGATCCGGATCTTGCGCCGCCCGGATGCAGCGGATTCTATGCCTTGTCGCCCGTGCCGCATCTGGGGAAACTGCCCATCGACTGGTCGGTTTATGGTCCACGTTATGCGGATCAAATCCTCAACCATCTGGAGCAACGGCTGATACCCGGATTGCGCGAAAATCTGGTCACGATGCGCACCTTTTCACCCGCTGATTTTCATCATGAACTGGCGGCCCATCTGGGCAGCGCCTTCAGCCTCGAACCTTTGTTGTGGCAATCCGCCTGGTTTCGCACCCACAATCGCGACGATGTTTTGCGGAATTTGTATTTCGTCGGCGCCGGTACGCATCCGGGCGCGGGCATCCCTGGCGTCGTGGGATCGGCGAAGGCGACCGCCCGCCTGATGCTGGCCGATCTGCGCCAGCCATGAGCACAGACATCATCGCGGCGGCGCATGCATCGATTGCGCGCGGGTCCAAAAGTTTCGCACTGGCGAGCCGCCTGTTCGATCCCGAAACACGTGACCGGGCTACACTGCTTTATGCCTGGTGCCGGCATTGTGACGATGTGATCGACGGCCAGCAATATGGGCAGGGCCGGATGGCGGACCTGGCAGCGCCTGCCGCACGGCTGGCAGAATTGCGGGCGGCGACGGATCGGGCCTTTGGTGGCGAAATGACCGGTGATGTGCCGTTCGACGCGCTGGCACTGCTGGTGCGCGATGTGGCCATTCCCCGCCGCTACGCGGATGATCTGCTCCATGGTTTCGCGATGGATGTCGATGAATTCCCGGTGGATACCGAAGGTGATCTGCTGACTTATTGCTACCATGTGGCCGGATGCGTTGGCGTCATGATGGCGCTGGTAATGGGCGTTTCGCCTATGGACCATCGAACGCTCGCGCGCGCGTCGGATTTGGGGCTGGCCTTTCAACTCGCCAATATCGCCCGCGACGTGATGGAGGATGCGGCTGCTGGCCGCTGCTATTTACCGGCGGAATGGCTGGCGGCGGAGCGGCTTTCGGCGGAAAATTTCACGTCGGCAGTCTGTCGCCCGTCCTTGCACCGCGTCGTATCCCGTCTGGTAACGCTGTCCGGCTACTATGAGGCGTCGGCGGTCTGGGGCGTGCCGGCGCTTGGGTGGCGGCAAGCATGGGCTGTGTTGGCGGCGGCGCGGATCTATGGCGATATTGGCCGAAAGGTGCGCGCTGGCGGGACAGCCGCTTTGGCACAGCGGGTCGTCACCAGCCGGGCAGAAAAGCTCGCGGCAGTTGCTGCAGCCTTGCCGGCCGCGCGGGCGCGCCATCGTCGCTGGCGGGAACCCGCGCCAGCACGCCAGGGTCTGTGGACGCCTCAATTCGTGTCAGGGTAGCGGTTCCGGGGCTGCGAACGCGAAGGCGGAAGCCGCGCGAATATCGGCGCGCGCGTCCGACGAGAGGCGCACAAACCAGCGATCATCCTGCTGCACGGCCTGTACGTCGACCATCGCGCCATCCGTCAACTGCACGCGCAATTGGCGCGCATCCTGCCAGTCCAGATCATCGGCGATCACGAAATTTTGTGCCGACAGACGGGAAAGGATATTCGCCACCGTAGCTGTGTCGGCGGCATTCATGGCCATGGGGGCGGCGCCGCCCGTCAGCCAGATTTGCCGGACGGAATCCCTGGGGATCGCCGGCGGCTCCAGACTGCTCCACGCCGATGGCCAGAGCGGCAATGCCGGCAATTGCGCGATGGAAAGCCGGGAAATGACGGTGCCATCCGATATCAGCCGTGCTGCCTCTCCGTTGCGAAAAGCGGCTATTCCCAGTATCTTGCCGCCTGAGTCGCGCAAAATGACGGTCAGCGGCGCGGTTCGCGGCGTGTCCTCCGTTGCCAGAGGTTCTCCCGCTATGTGCGTCAACGCCAACAGCAGACGCTCGATCCGGGCGGTATCACCGGGCGCGTTCGCCGCCGATGGCAATATCCACCCATCTTCCCTGCGTTCGAGGCGCAAACCGCTACCCCGATGCGACAGTTCTATATGAGCGACCGCCGCCGGTTCGAGGTCAGGAAACAGGTTCGTGCCCCGATCGTGAAACAGAAACAGCAACCCCAGAACCAGGAACGGCAGGGCAGCCACCGCATAGGCCACGCCGCGACCGCCCGACCGGGGATAAGCTGGAGCCATATCGACGAGCCTAGACGGTGGTGCGATTGGTGCGGCTATCGAGCAATTGCTGCAAGGGCCGCCCCGTGATCGATTGGCCGGGCTTTCGGCCCGCCTCTTCAGCGCGATCGCCGTTCAAATCGTCGAACAGCGGATCTCCGCCGGTTACGGCGTCGTCCATGATCCTGTCACCCAGAAGAACGCCATCGCTTGCGCCCTTTTCCCCGCGCATACTGCTGGCCTTGTCGGCTCCGGGAGCGACGCCCAGTTGCGCCAAAGGTTCTGCAGTTTCCTTCCCTGTCCCCGGCTGCGTCGTCGGCGAAAACAAGACCGAAGCCAGCAGCGTGAACAGGAACACCAGACCAAGACCCGTAAGGCCAGTTCGGACGCGATCCATAGTGTGATGCTGTATCAAATGCCGTCAAACGTGTCGAGTGCGGGACGGGTTGAGGTTACGGAGAGCCTCACCGCGATTCCTTGTACCAGGCAGGCAGTGGCAGGTCGCGCTCCTGCAGCCATGCCGGATTCCACAACGTCGAGAGATAACGGCTGCCATTGTCAGCGAGGATCGTCACGACGGTTTTTCCCGGCCCCAGATGACGGGCGAGGCGCTCGGCCCCGGCGACATTGATCGCCGACGACAGGCCGAGATGCAGCCCGTCACGCGCCATCAATTCGTGCAGGATCGGCACGGCTTCTGTATCGGGAATGCGGAAGGCGATATCCACCGGCGCACCTTCCAGGTTGGCGGTAATGCGGCTCTGGCCAATGCCCTCCGCAGCGCTCGAACCTTCGGCTTTCAGTTCGCCCGTGGTGAACCAGCTGTAGAGGGCCGCACCTTCCGGGTCGGTCAACGCGATGGTGACATCCGGCAGTTCGGCTTTCAATCCGAGGCCAACGCCGGCGAAGGTGCCGCCGGTGCCGACCGCGCAGGTAAAGCCATCCACCTTCCCGTTCAGATCACGCAAGATCTCGGGCGCGGTGGTTTTGATATGTGCCAGACGATTGGCGATATTGTCGAACTGGTTGGCCCATACGGCATTGGGCGTTTCTTCGGCCAGCCGCCGCGACGTATGCACATAGTGGCCGGCATTGGCATAGGATGTCGCCGGTACCAGCACCAGTTGCGCGCCCAACGCCCGCAGCGCATCTTTCTTTTCCGAACTTTGGGTTTCCGGCATGACGATGATGGTGCGATAACCGCGCGCCGCCCCGATCACGGCCAGACCGATGCCGGTATTGCCCGCCGTCCCTTCGACGATGACGCCGCCCGGCTGCAATTGACCCTGTTCCTCGGCGTCGCGGATGATGAACAATGCCGCCCGGTCCTTGACCGATCCGCCGGGGTTCATGAATTCGCATTTACCATATACCCGGCATCCGGTGCGTTCGGACGGGCCTTTCAACAGGACGAGCGGGGTGTTGCCAACGAGATGCGCAATGTCAGGAGCAGGTTCCATCATGGAGCGGAGACATACCAGCCACAGCGCCGCTTGCCACCCGCAATTCTTTTCGCAATGTCTAAATAATCCCTTTATGCCGGGACGGCTGGCCGCAATGCGGGAAGGAAGACACTGTTGACGGGATCGGGAGGGCTGTTTTTCGTTCCGTTCATCCGTCCTGCGTGGACGGCGGCGGTGATGTGCCTTGCCCTGATTTTACTCGCTGCCTGCGACAGGGCCCCTTCCGCCGAATCGCCGTTGCGCATCGACGCCATCGGCAGCCGTGCGGCGGGCGCGATTGTGGCGGAGGCGCTGGCTGCCGGGCTGACGGCGCGTGATGCGCACGGACAGATTATTCCTGGCCTCGCCCAGAGCTGGCGCGTGTCCGATGACGGCCTGTCCATCGTCTTGCGTCTGCGTGCGGCGCAATATTCGGATGGCCGGCCAATTCTTGCCGAGGATGTGGTGTCCACGCTGGAAGCCGCGCGCAAGGCCAATAATCTGACGGCAGACTTGCTGGCGGGCGTGACCGGGATTTCCGCGCCGCTGGGAGATACCATCGAATTGCGGCTTTCCACGCCACAGCCGGAGTTGCTCGAACTGCTGGCGACACCGCCGCTCGCCATCCGCGCTGTCCGCCACCCGGATATTTTCGCCGGACCCTATATTGCGTTGACACCGGCCGGAGAAAAACCGGCCCACGTCAATCTCACCGACCTGTACCGGAACCAGCGTTATTATGCAGTCGAAAGCGTGAAGGTGGCGGCGGCGAGTGTCCGCCAGGCGGCAGGACGGGATGCGGTGGGGCGGTTCCAGCGGGGCGAATCGGATCTGGTCTCGGGCGGGCGGCTCGAAGGGTTTGCCGATGCCCGCACGCTGGGGCGTCGGGCGACCTTGCTGATAGAGCAGCCGCGTGAATTGTTGCTGTTGCTGGTGAACCATCAGCATGAGGCTCTGGCAGATCTTCGCGTCCGCCGCGCGCTGTCGCTTGCGATCGACCGGGAGCGACTCGGCGCAACCCTGTTCGCCAATGCTACGGTGCCCGGCGTCTATGGTCTGACGCCGGATAGCAGATTGCCCGCCATTTCCTCTGATCCGCTGCCCATGCGTCAGGCCGAAGCGCGGGAATTGCTGGCGGCGGCCGGGGTGGAATTGCCGCTGCGCCTTGCGGTGGCGATCAGCCAGTCGTCAGCGGATGCTGACACGGTTTCAGCCGTTGCCGCCGATCTTGCCGCCATCGGCATCGAGCTGACGCTGGTACGCCGCTCCCCGGCCGGTCATGCCCGCGCCATCAAGGAGGGGGATTTCGTCCTCGCGCTGACCAGCCATATCTCGCCCATTGATTCGCCCTTGCCCTTTCTTTTGCCATTCCGCTGCGACGCCAATCGCTTCGGCGTCTGCAACCCCGAGGCCGATCAATTGCTGTCCGATGCGTGGGTGGCGCCGGGCCTGGCGGAACGCCGGGCGGCATGGGAGCAGGCCGAATTGCTGTGGCGCGATGATATCGCCGCCATCGGCCTGGTTCGCCCGCTGGCCTGGACTCTGCTTTCGCCGCGCATTACCGGCTTCGAAGTCAATGCCAGCGGCGTGCACCGTCTGTCGATGCTGGCGGTGCTGCCGGAAAGATATTTCAGATAGGTCCTTAAGGGACTGGGTTTCCGACGGTTGAGGCTTTCGCTGGCGTCACTTCCATGTATAGAGAACGCCACAATCGGCACGACAGGGAATGAGTCAACGCATGAAATTGCTGGTCGAGCGCGCAAATGTTCTGAAAGCGCTGGGACATGTTCAATCGGTGGTGGAGCGGCGCAATACCATTCCTATCCTGTCCAACGTGCTGCTTTCCGCCGAAGGCGATGGGCTGAAACTGATGGCGACCGACCTCGACCTGCAGGTTGTGGAAGAAGTTCCCGCCAATGTTGAAACTGCAGGCGCCACGACGGTTTCCGCTCACACGCTGTACGACATTATCCGCAAGATCCCCGATGGCGCGCAGGTGACGCTGGACGCCAGCGGTCCGCGCATGTCGGTGGTAGCCGGTCGCGCCCGCTTCCAGTTGCAAACGCTGCCGCGCGAAGATTTTCCGGTGATCGGCGAAAGCGAACTTCCGGTCAACTTTTCGATGCCGGCGGAAACCCTGCGAACGCTGATCGACAAGACACGCTTCGCCATCTCCACCGAGGAAACCCGCTATTATCTGAACGGCATTTTCCTGCACGCGCCGGCTGGTCAGCAAACGCTGCGCGCCGTGGCGACCGATGGCCATCGCCTGGCGCGCTATGAATTGCCGCTGCCGGCCGGCGCCGCCGACATGCCGGACATCATCATTCCGCGCAAATGCGTAGCGGAAGTGCGCAAATTGCTGGACGAGCGCGACGAGGACATCGGTATCTCGCTCTCTGCCGCTCGCATCCGCTTCCAGATCGGCGGCGCGGTGCTGACCTCCAAACTGATCGACGGGACCTTCCCCGATTACAGCCGCGTCATTCCGACCGGGAACGACCGCATCCTGAAAATCGATCCGGCTACCCTTGCCGAAGGTGTGGACCGGGTGACGGCGATTGCGTCCGAAAAGACCCGCGCCGTGAAGCTCAGCCTCGATCAGGATCGCGTGACGCTGTCCGTCACCAGCCCGGAAAATGGTACGGCATCCGAGGACATTCCGGCGGACTACGCCGCAGGTGCGCTCGATGTAGGCTTTAACAGCCGCTATTTGCTCGATATTCTGCAGCAAATCGATAGCGATGAAGTGGAAGTCCATCTGGCCGATGCCGTCGCCCCCACGCTTATCCGCGAGGTTTCGCAAGCCGAAGCGCTCTATGTATTGATGCCGATGCGGGTGTAACCTACATTCATGCCCGGATGACATTATGCCGCTGAAAAAACCAAAAGCTGTCCGGGTGCCCTTGCCGTTCCCGGATAATGAGTTGAGCAAGGATGAGAACAAGCGCCGCCGCGCCATCCGGGCCAAACGCGACCTGGAGGAACTCGACGGCTTTAGCTGGAGCAAGAAACCCCGGCGCGGCATCGCCGAACGGGTGGGTGATCGAATGCGGAGGCTGCCGGCGCAGTTTCCGTTTCTGATGGCGGGCGTCGGGATGGGCGGTCTCCTGATTCTGGGCTTTGTGATCGCCAGCGATACCGGATTGCGGGTCGGCCCGCGCGTTGTCTACGCTGAAAGCTGGGGATCAGAACGCACCGCCGAGGATGCTGCCGCAGAACGCGAAGCAGCCATGGAGGCGCTGCGTCAGCGCTATGCCGCGCATAATGCCGAGATTGACGCTCGTGCCGCCGCCCAACGGGAAGCGGCGCTGGCGCGGGAACGCGAGGCCGCACGGGGCGCCAGTCCGTCTTGAAAGACATAGCGGGCGACCGGCGCTGGATGGCGGCGGCGCTGGCGTTGGCGCGTCGCGCCGGGGGTCGAACGGGAAGCAATCCGAACGTCGGTTGTCTGATCCGCATGGGTGATCATGTTATCGGGCGGGGTTGGACCGCCGACGGGGGACGCCCGCACGCAGAAGCCATGGCGCTGGCACAGGCTGGCGCTTCGGCACGGGGCGCGTCGGCCTATGTAACCCTGGAGCCCTGCGCACATAAATCGCCGCGCGGTCCGTCATGCACAGACAGCCTGATCGGGGCGGGCGTAGCGCGTGTCGTTGTCGCAATGACAGATCCGGACCCGCGCACGGCTGGTGCGGGGATCGCCCGCTTGCGCGCCGCCGGCATTACGGTAGAGACGAATGTTCTGCGCGACGAGGCGGCGCGTGAACTCAAGGGATTCTCCCGTCGGCTCCTGGCTGGCCGACCGGAATGGACGTTGAAGCTGGCACTGTCTCTGGATGGGCGGTTCGCGATGGCAGACGGGACCAGCCAGTGGATCACCGGTGAACGTGCCCGGCTTTACGCGCATCTGTTACGAGCCCGGTCCGATATGGTGATTGTCGGACGCGGAACTTTTCTGGCGGATCATCCACGGCTGGATGTGCGCCTGCCCGGCTATAATGGTCCACAGCCCTTGCGCGGAGTGATCGGATCAATACCCGCACCGCCGCCATTTCTGACTTTCGATTCGATAGGGGCCGTCGATCGTTTCGCCGTTGAAAACGGCTTAAACCGCCTCCTGTGCGAAGGCGGCGGCCATCTGGCGGCCGGATTGCTCGCGGACGACCATGTCGATCAACTGATCCTGCTACGCGCGCCCATATTGATCGGCGCGGGGCAGGGGCTGGAAGCGTTGCAGCCATCAACGCTGGCCGCAACCCATGATCGCTGGGATCTGCTCGATCGCCGACCCTTGGGCACAGACCTGCTTGAGGTCTATGCACGCAGACGCTAGGTCTTCGCCATGTTCACCGGTATCATTTCCGCCATCGGCACCGTTGCCGAAATCCGCCAGCGGCCAGGCGCGGATTTGTCCCTCTGGATCGACAGCGATCTTGATCTGTCCGACGTAGCGCTCGGCGCGTCAATTGCCTGTTCGGGCGTTTGTCTGACGGTGGTAGCCATTGAAGGCCGGCGGTTTCAGGTGGATGTGTCGGGGGAGACCCTCTCGCGCACACCGGCGAGCCAATGGGAGAAAGGGGCGAGGCTCAACCTCGAACGGGCATTGAAGATCGGCGATGAACTCGGGGGCCATATCGTCACCGGGCATGTCGATGGCGTTGGCGAGATACTGGGAGTCGAACCTGTCGCCGGATCGCTGCATCTTGTGATCCTCGCGCCACCGGCTGTCGCGCCCTTCATTGCTGCCAAGGGCTCCATTGCAGTAGACGGCATTTCGCTGACGGTGAATGAGGTGGAAGATGAGGATCGCGGTGCGCGGCTGCATCTGAATATCATTCCACATACCGCCGAAGTGACGACGCTCGGCGAGATCGCAACAGGCGCGAAGGTTAATCTCGAAATCGACATTCTCGCCCGTTATTTACAGCGCCTGCAAACCAGTCCGCACACGCGTTGAATCACATCATAATGTGATTACCAACCTTGATTTTCACATTACAATGTGAAAATGAGCGGCATGAGCAGTTTGTTGATCGAGCGCATCCGCGACCATCTTGCAGAAACAGGCATCACCCGTGCAGCTTTGGCGCGTGCTGTTGGTCTGCATCCCAATTCACTTCGCTCGCTCGATGAGCCGGGCTGGAATCCCACTGCTGAAACCCTGGCGAAGCTGGAGTCCTTCCTGGTGGAGAACGGCCCGAGTCCGTTGGTTCCAATCGAGGAAATCATCGCCGAGGCGCGCAATGGCCGCATGTATATCCTGGTCGACGATGAAGATCGGGAAAATGAAGGCGATGTCATTATTCCGGCGCAGATGGTGACGCCCGATGTCATCAATTTTATGGCACGGCATGCTCGCGGCCTGATTTGTCTGGCTCTGACCCGACAGCGTGTCGAACAACTGGGCTTGCAGTTGATGGCGCGCACCAACGGCTCCAGGCATGAAACTGCTTTCACCGTGTCGATCGAGGCGCGCGAAGGGGTGACGACCGGCATTTCCGCCGCTGACCGCGCCCGTACCATTGCGGTTGCTATCGACGCAGCCCAGCGGGCCGACGCGATCGTCAGTCCGGGCCACGTCTTTCCGCTGATCGCGCGGGAGGGTGGCGTACTGGTGCGTGCCGGTCATACGGAAGCCGCCGTGGATGTGTCGCGGCTTGCCGGTCTTAACCCGTCCGGCGTGATCTGCGAGGTCATGAAAGATGATGGCAGCATGGCGCGCCTGGATGATCTCATCCCGTTCGCGCGCAAGCATGGGCTGAAAATCGGCACCATCCGCGATCTGATCGCCTATCGGCATCGTCACGATCATCTGGTGGAAGCCGTGGCCGAAACGCGGATGAACAGCCGCTATGGCGGTGACTGGGTGGTGAAAACCTACATCAACAAGGCAGAATTCGCCGAACATCTGGTGTTGCAGAAGGGGCGCATTTCACCTGGCCAACCGACGCTTGTCCGCATGCATAATTTCAATCCGTTTACCGATTTGCTGGGGGAAATCGGCGAACGGGACAACATGTTGCAACGGTCCATGGAAATCATCAGCGAGGCAGGCGAGGGTCTGATCGTGATCATTCGCGACAATCGTCCGGATCGCCTTTCCCGCATGCTGGCGGACCGGGAGGCTGGCAAGCCATCGGACATGGAGCAGCGCGATTATGGGATCGGTGCGCAAATCCTGGCCGATCTCGGTGTTAGCGATATTGTTCTGCTGACCAACGCCTCCCGCAGCTTCGTCGGCCTTTCCGGTTACGGTCTGAATGTGGTACGTCACCAGCCGATTGAAGTATCCCGGCACCCGGGTCAGGAGGAAATGGGATGACCCGCATATTGATCGCCGGAGCCGGCTTTTACGCGCATATCTTTGAACTGCAACTTGCGGGCGCACGCGCGGCTATAAAGGCGGCCGGATGCAGCCATGACTTGATCGAAGTGCCCGGCGCTCTCGAAATTCCGGCGGCGATTGCGCTGGCGGCGGAAAGTGGGCGCTACGATGCCTATGTAGCGTTGGGATGCGTGATCCGCGGTGAAACGTATCATTTCGAAATCGTATCGAATGAGTCCGCGCGCGCCCTGATGGCGCTGACATTGGACGGTTTGCCCATCGGTAATGGGATATTGACTGTAGAAAATGAAGCGCAGGCGCTGGTGCGTGCCGACCCTGCGCAAAAGAATAAGGCCGGCGAAGCTGTGGCGGCGGCGCTGGCCCTACTGGAACTGCGCAACCGCTTCGGCTGAAACAACTGCCGCTTTATTCGACGTTCAGCTTCTCACGCAATTCCTTGCCTGGCTTGAAGTGGGGGACACGTTTGGCCTCCACAGATACCGGCTCGCCTGTACGAGGATTGCGTCCTGTGCGTGCATCGCGCTCCCGGGTCGCAAATGCGCCAAATCCGCGCAATTCAACGCGTCCGCCTTCCGCCAACCGATCCGCGATGGCATCCAGTATCGTTCCCACAACGCGTTCAGCTTCCCGCTGGCCGAGATGCGGATTGGCGTCAGCAATCTTTTGCACCAGTTCTGATCGAATCATTTTCCGCTCCCGCTTGCCAGGAGATGTTGTCTGTCATGCAGACGGACAACCCCGAACCTGCCAGATTGACACCCGCTCCCGCAGAAGTTGGAAAACTTATGCCGCGTTCTGAAGGCGTTGGTCAAGTCATACATCGCAAAAAGAAAAATGGGGGAGCCCGCGCCTCGCGGACTCCCCCATTATGACAGGCGAACGGATCGCGATCAGCCGTTGTCGCGCGCCTTGTTGAGGGCCGCGCCAAGGATATCGCCGAGTGACGCGCCCGAGTCGGACGAACCATATTGAGCGACCTGCTGCTTTTCTTCGGAAATTTGCCTCGCCTTGATGGACAGCATCGGCTTTTTGCCGCGCTCGAACCCGACAACCATGGCGTCGACCTTTTGACCAACCTGGAAACGCTCCGGGCGTTGCTCGTCGCGGTCCCGAGACAGGTCGGAGCGCTTGATGAATGCCGTCGGTCCATCTTCACCGATCTGAACTTCGATACCGCCATCACGCACTTCGCGGACGATGCATGTGACGACCTCGTTGCGGCGCGTATCAAAGCCCCCGGAGGCGCCCGCAGCAACTTCACCGGCGCCTTCGCTGCCCGAAACCTGCTTGATGCCCAGCGAAATGCGTTCGCGCTCGACATCGACTTCGAGAACCTGCGCCTTCACCACTTCACCCTTATGGTGCAATTGCAGCGCGGATTCACCCGTCACGCCCCAGGCAATGTCGGACATATGGACCATGCCGTCCACTTCGCCCGGCAGGCCGATGAACAGGCCGAATTCGGTGGAATTCTTGACTTCGCCCTCGACGACCGAGCCAACCGGATGCTCTTCGGCGAAAACTTCCCACGGATTGCGCTGCGCCTGCTTCAGGCCGAGCGAAATCCGCCGCTTTTCGCCATCGACTTCCAGGATGATGACTTCGACTTCCTGGCTTGTGGAGACGATCTTGCCCGGGTGCACATTCTTCTTCACCCAAGACATTTCTGAAACATGGACGAGGCCTTCGATGCCCGGCTCCAGTTCGATAAACGCGCCATATTCGGTGATGTTGGTCACACGGCCCTTCAGGCGGGCTCCGACCGGATATTTCAGCTCCGCACCTTCCCACGGATCGGTTTCGAGCTGCTTCATGCCCAGCGAGATACGCTGCGTTTCGCGGTTGATGCGAATGATCTGCACCCGAACCGTATCGCCAATGGCAATGACTTCGCTCGGGTGACCGACGCGTTTGTAGCTCATGTCGGTGACGTGCAGCAGGCCATCAATCCCGCCGAGGTCGACGAACGCGCCATAATCAGTGATATTCTTGACAACGCCGTCGATGATCTGACCTTCATGCAGCGACTGGATCAGGCCGGTGCGTGCTTCGGCGCGCGTTTCCTCGAGGATGGAACGACGCGATACGACGATGTTGCCGCGCTTGCGGTCCATCTTCAGCAACTGGAACGGCTGGGCAATGCCCATCAGCGGAGTCACATCGCGCACCGGCCGGATATCGACCTGGCTGCCCGGCAGGAACGCGACAGCGCCGCCAAGATCGACGGTGAAACCACCTTTTACGCGGCCAAAGATCGTTCCTTCCACGCGCTCGCCGGCGTTGAACTGCTCTTCCAGCTTGTCCCACGCGGCTTCGCGACGGGCGCGGTCGCGCGACAGCATCGCTTCGCCGTGGGCGTTTTCGACACGATCGACATAGACCTCTACCTCGTCGCCGACTGCCACTTGCGGTGCTTGTCCCGGCGGGGTGAATTCGCGGATGGAAATGCGTCCTTCCGACTTCAGCCCAACATCAATGACCACCAGGTCATTTTCGATTGCGGTCACTTTTCCCTTGACGACCTTGCCTTCGAAGCTCTGGCTCTCACCGAGCGAATCATCAAGGAGGGCCGCGAAATCATCGCGGGTCGGCATTGCAGTGGAGGCCATGTAGTTCCTTTATCTCTATGCTATGCAGGCCGGCCGGTTGTTTCCGACGGTCTTGCGTGAAAAATCAGTCCGATAAACCAAAAGCGGCGCGCAGACGGGCAATCCGCCGGAGCCTTTTCCTGTCAAACGGTCCGTTCCAGACGTCGGGACACAAGTTCCACAGCTTTCTGGATGGCATCGTTTATACTGCAGGCACTGGTGTCAAGCAAGTCGGCATCTTTCGCCTGGCGCAACGGCGCATCGGTCCGGCTGGAATCGCGGGCATCGCGGATGCGGATATCAGCGAGAATGCCTTCTTTCGTCACGGCATGGCCGGCGGCTTGCAGTTCCTGAAAACGGCGGCATGCCCGGATTTCCGGGGCCGCCACCACATATAATTTGGCGTCTGCCGCCGGAATGATCACCGTGCCAATATCGCGCCCATCCAGAACCGCGCCGCCCGGACGCGAGGCGAAATCGCGCTGGAAAGCCAGAAGGGCCGCGCGAACTTCGGGAATCGCGGACACGAGAGACGCTGCCTGGCCAGTTGCCGCACTCCGCAAATCCGGATGTTCCAGCAGGGAAAGATCCAGCGCCTGCGCCAGGGCAGCAAGCCGCTCCCTGTTGTCAAGGGCGACACCGTCCTGCGCTGCGGCCAGCGCCACGGCGCGGTACAGTGCGCCGGTGTCCAGATGCGGGATGCCATATTGCCTGGCGAGGGCGCGAGCGATGGTTCCCTTGCCAGAGGCGGCGGGCCCGTCAACCGCGATGACGGGCTTTCGACTTCTGTTCATCCGCGGAGCATCAGAATAGTTTGATGATCCGCGATGCCAGATCTTCCGGCTTCACCGTTGGGGCAAAGCGTTCTACCGGCTGGCCGGCGCGATTGACCAGGAATTTGGTGAAATTCCACTTGATCGCCCGCGAGCCCAGCAATCCCGGCGCTTCCTCCTTCAGCTGTTCGAACAGCGGGTGCGCATCCGGGCCATTGACATCGACCTTCGCAAACAGCGGAAAACTGATATTGAAGTTGGTGCGGCAAAATTCTGCGATCTGCGCGTCGTCGTCCGGTTCCTGCTTGCCGAACTGGTTGCAGGGGAAGGCCAGCACCGCAAATCCCTTGTGGCGAAGATTTTCGTACAGGGTTTCCAGGCCGCGATACTGTGGCGTGAAACCACATTTCGACGCCGTATTGACGATCAGCAGCACCTGGCCGCGCCATTCGTCCAGTCCCACTTCCCGACCGTCGATCAGGCGCGCCCTGTGATGATAAATGTCGCCCATCGAACTTCCTCCAAATTGCAAATCGCCGCTCTTGCGGCGGCCAGGGCATGTCGGGAGCAAGAGCCCCGGCGTAAATTACGCCGGGGCATCCGCAATCCTAGTCCCTCTGCGTACCGAGGAACTGGAGCAGGAAGGTGAACATGTTGACGAAGTCGAGATAGAGCGTCAGCGCGCCCATGATCGCCGTCTTGCCGACCATTTCCGTGCCTGCAACCTGATCGTAGATCAGCTTGATCTTCTGCGTGTCGTGCGCAGTCAACCCCGCGAAGATCAGCACGCCAAGGATCGAGATCACCAGCTGCAATGCGCTCGACTGGATGAACATATTGAGCAACATCGCCACCAGGATGCCGACGAGGCCCATGATCAGGAAGGTACCCATCGGGGACAGGTCGCGCTTCGTCGTATAGCCGTAAAGGCTCAGGCCGGCGAAGGCCGCGGCGGTGGCGAAAAACGTCGTCGCGATGGACGTGCCGGTATAGCGCAGGAAAATGGTGGACAGGGATGCGCCCATCAGCGCCGCAAACGCCCAGAAGGTCGCCTGGGCGGCGCCCTGCGACATGGTCTGGATACGGAAACCGAGGAAAAACACCATGCCAAGCGGCGCCAGCATGACGATCCAGCCCAGAATCGATGGCGCGCCGGTGACGGGATTGAACAGGGCAGCAACCGCGCCGGTGTAAGCCATGGCAATGGCCACCATGCCGGTCAGCAACACGCCCGAAATCATGTAATTATAAACGGACAGCATATAGGACCGCAGACCCGCGTCATATGCTTCCCGGGACAGGGAGGTATAACCCTGCCGTTGTCCGGGGGCCGGCGAGACCCTGGGATCGTAATTATGCGCCATCGTCAAATTCTCCAACCGGTAAACTGGTGGTCCAAAAGTAGAATGCTATTTAAGCGGCTGGCGCCATTTATCAACCAGCCAGGGCCTGGTTTCAAGGCCGGAAAACGGGAGTGCCGACGGAAATGGGCCGAAAGTGGAGGATTTCAGGCTGCCCGCAAGGCTTGCGCCACCGGCACGCCGAGGGTGCGGGCCGCGCCCGCCAGGCCGAACATCATTGTTACGAGCCCGCCCGCAGCCACAGTTAATGTAGCGACCCCCCAATCCGGATGCCAGCCAAACTCCAGGATTTGAGTCAGGGCGACCCATGCCGCCAGCCCCCCCAACGCCAGCGCCAGCAGGGCGACGATCAGGCCCAGGGCAGCATATTCCAGCGCCGCAATCGCCAGCAACTGCCGCCTTGTGGCGCCAAGGGTTTTCAAAATCACATGATCGGCCGTTCGCGCCTGCGCCTGCGCGGTCAGCGCCCCGATCAGCACGGCAATCCCGGCGAGGATGGCGATGCTGGCGGCCACGCGCACCGCCACGCCCGTTTGCCCGACGATGCCGCTCAATCGGTCCAGCACATCCTTCACCCGGATGACCGACACGGTAGGGAAGCTGTTGCTGATCCTCGCCGTGAAACCGGCTTCCGCCTCGACGGGTGGCGAGACCGTCGCCATAAGGCTGTAGGGCGCGCCAGCGAGGCTTGCCGGGTCGAACACCATCGCGAAATTGAATCCCAGGCTGTCCCAGTCAATCTCCCGCAGCGACGCGACGGTGGCGGTCAACTCGACTCCCAGCACCGACACGGTGATTGTATCCCCCAATTCAATCCCGAGCAGTCCCGCCTGTTCGGCATCCATCGAAACGAGCGGCGGCCCGGCATAATCCTCCGGCCACCATTCGCCCTCCACGAGGCGATTGCCTTCGGGCAAGGTTCGCGACCAGGTGAGCCCGCGATCGCCGCGCAGGATCCATGCGCCTTCCGGCGGGGTCAGTTCGCTGGCGCGCACATCATTTACCGCCGTAATCGGTCCGCGCAGGGATGGCTGAAACTGGATATCGGTATTCGCGGGCAGCAGCGCGGCCAGCCGCTCTTCGTCTTCCTTTGGCAGGTCGAGCAAGAAGAAAGCCGGTGCTTGCGCTGGCAAACTGCGCTGTAATTCATGGCGAAACCCGGTTTCTACCAACGCAAGGCAAGCGAAAAGCGACAGGCCCAGGCCGAGAGCCACTACCAGTTGCCGGGTCATCGCGCCTGGCCGGTGGAGGTTGGCCAGCGCCAGGCGCGGCAACAGCCGGCGCGGGCGCGGCAGGCGGGCGGCCAGCAGTTGCATCAATGCGCCCAGCCCGTAAAGCAGCGCCAGCACGCCGCCAGCACCGGCCAGGAATATCGCCGCCAGCACAGCATCGTGCGCCTGCCAGATAGCCAGCCCCGCGACCAGCGCCACGATGCCGCCCGAAAGTGTTCGCGCGCGGGCCGATGGCCACGGCCATGCTTCCGCGCCGCCGCGCAGGATACGCTGCACGGGCAGCGCGCCGGCACGCGCCAGCGGCGGAATGGCGAAAATCAGCGCCACCAGCAGCCCGTAGCAGATCGCGACAAGTAACGGCGCGGGATACAACCCTGCGGCTGTCGGCGCGGGCAGCGCATCTCCCGCCAGTCGCGCCACCAGCCATGGCACCAGCGTGCCCGCCGCCGCCCCGATCAGCGCCGCCAGCAGCGCGACGCCGCCAATCAGCAGCAGGTAAGTCAGAATGATCAGCCGGGATGATGCGCCAAGTGTCTTCAGCGTTGCGATGGTGTTGTTTTTCGTATCCAGCCACGCCCTTACGCCATTGCCCACACCGACGCCCGCTACCGCCAGCGCCGTCAGGCTGACCAGCGTCAGAAATTGTCCCAGACGCCCGACGAAACGGCGTACCCCCGGCGCGGCATTGTCGCGGTCTGTCAGTCGCCAGCCGGCATCGGGAAAGGCAGCCTCCAACTGGGCAATAACGACAGCGGGATCGGTAGTGACGGGCAGTTTAACCCGCACATGCCAGCTGTACAGGCTGCCCGGCTGCATCAATCCCGTGCCGGGCAATTTGTCCCGCGCCAGCAACACCGTCGGCCCGAGCGTAAATCCCTGCCCGGCGCGATCGGGCTCCACCGTCAATATGCCGCTGACCGGAAAGCGTGCTTCGCCCAGACGCACTTCATCCCCGACGTGCAAGCCCAGTTGCTCTGCCAGCGCCGTACTGACGACAACGCCCCGGCCCAATGCCGAGTGCACCTCCGCATTGCCGCCGCCGTCCGCCAGACGCGCTTCGCCATAAAGAGGCCAACCGCCGTCCACCGCCTTCAGTTCAGCCAGTAATTGCCGGTCCGTGCTGTGCAGCATCGCGCGCATCCGCACCGATTCGGAAGTCTCCCCATATTCCATGATCGTCGCGCGCTGTTCGGCGGAAGGTGGCATCTGGGTCAGCCGCGCCTCTACGTCGCCGCCCAGCAGCGTTTGCCCTTCCGCCGCCAGCCCGGCGCGAATGGCCGATTCCAGCGACCCGACACCGGCCAGCGCAAACACGCCCAGCAACAGACACACAAACAGCAGCCGCAATGCCCCCGGACCGCCGCGCGCTTCCCGCAGGGCGAGCTTCATGGCCAGACGCACACCGCCCGCGCTCAAGCAGCTACCGCCAGGGAATCGCTCACAATATGCCCGTCGCGCATGGTGATGATGCGCGAGCAGCGGCGGGCGAGATCGGGGTCATGGGTGATCAATATCAGTGTCGCGCCGCTTTCGTCGAGGCGGCCAAACAGCAATTCAACAACTGTCTCGCCCGTTGCGGCATCGAGATTGCCGGTCGGTTCATCGGCGAACAGCAGGGCCGGTCGGCAGGCCAGTGCCCGCGCCAGCGCCACACGCTGTTGTTCCCCTCCGGAAAGCTGAGCGGGATAATGGGCGGCGCGCGTCAGCAGGCCGACCGATTCCAGCCCGCGAGCCGCTTCGACGAACGGGTCCGCATGGCCGGCGAACTCCAGCGGCGTCGCGACATTTTCCAGTGCCGTCATCGTCGGGATCAGATGAAACGCCTGCAACACAATGCCAATCCGCCCGCGCCGCGCCTCGGCCAGCCGATCTTCGGAAAGGCCAACAATGTCCATGCCGGCGACACGGATACACCCGGAAGTTGGCGCTTCCAGTCCGGCCAGAACCGCCATCAGCGAGGATTTGCCTGAGCCGGAAGGGCCGAGGATCGCTACCCGTTCGCCGGGCCGCACCGACAGATCGACCCCGCGCAATATTTCCACGCGCGCGTCCCCCGATCCCAGGGTCAAGGTGACATTGCGGGCGTCGATCACCATATCGGCGGCTGTCATCAATGGAGTTCCTCGTGGCGGTCAGGATTCGGTCAGCAAGACAATATGGTGTCGGGAAACGACTTTTTCACCTGCTGATATTGCTGTGGCTGGCGTGCGCCGGACCGGCTCTGGCCAGCGAACGGTTGATTCTGGCGTTGGGAGACAGCCTCACCGCCGGATATCAGTTGCCCGCCGACGCCAGCTTTCCGGCGCAACTACAGGCCGCCTTGCAAAAGGAAGGCCGGCAGGTGCGGGTGCATAATGCCGGCGTATCCGGCGACACTACGGCGCAGGGCAGGGCGCGGCTTGCCTGGGTTCTCAACAGTCTGAAACAAAAGCCTGATCTGGCGATTCTAGCGCTTGGCGCCAATGATATGCTACGCGGGCAGAAGATCGTGGTTACACAGGCGAATCTCGATGCGATCCTGGCTGAGTTTCAGCGCCGCGAAATTCCGGTGATCCTTGCCGGTATGCGCGCCGCGCCCAATCTGGGGCAGAACTACGTGCAGGAATATGAGGCGATATTTCCTGCTCTTGCCAAAAAATATGACGCAAGCCTGTATCCGTTTTTTCTCGACGGCGTCGCCGCCAATCCGAAACTGCAACTGGCGGACGGCATGCACCCCAATCGGGCCGGCGTTGCCCGCATGGTGAACGGAATCCTGCCGATGGTGCGTTCGAGCCTGGACAGGTTGCCGCAATGACATGGCGTCTGTTCGTGGCGCTGCAGCCGCCGCAGGAGGTTCGCGATGCGCTGCTCGGCTGCATGGGTGGCATTGAAGGCGCACGCTGGCAGACGGATGCACAACTGCATCTGACGCTGGCGTTTATGGGGGAAGTGGATCGCCACCAGGCGCACGACATCGCCAGCTCGCTCGCCAGTTTGCGCTTCCCGCCCATCGATGTCGAACTCGGCCATTTCGGCATTTTTGATAATGGCCGGACGGGTCGCGTGGGGGTCTTATGGATCGGCGCGGAGCCGGTAGCGCCACTGACCGAACTGGCCGCGCGTGTTCGCGAACTCGGCCGTCAGGCGGGTGTCACATTCGATCGCCGCCGGTTCCGGCCTCATATCACGCTGGCGCGTTTTTCCGCACCCGGTGCACCGGAAATCGCGTTGCGACGTTTCCTGACCCACACCGCCGCGCCGGTTGCCCGCTGGACGGCACAGGAAGTCATTCTGTTTGAAAGTCGCCTCGGGGCGACCGGAGCGCACTACGAACCACTGGAACATTACCCGCTCGGCTGATGCACTCAGCGCGAGCGGAACAGGTTACCGAACAGTCCTCGCGCCAGCGACCGGCCAATCTGGTTGGCGATGTTGCGAGTGGTGGCGTTCACAATATCATTGGCCATTTTCTCCACCCGGCCCACCGGTGTATGACGGCGGGCACGTTCTGCCGCCCGCTGCTCTTTCGCCTGGTCCAGCGCCTGCCTGCGCGCATCGGCCTCAGCCTTCGCGGCGGCTTTCGTTTCGGCTGCCTCTTCGGCCCGGGCGGACAAGATTTCGAACGCCGATTCCTGGTCCACCGCCTTGTCATATTTGCCGGTCAGCGGCGATGCGTGTAAAACGGCGGCACGTTCCGCAGGGGTAAGCGGCCCGGCGCGGGAGGCCGGCGGGCGGATAAGCGCCCGCTCGACCGGGGCCGGTGCACCGTCTTCCTGCAAGAGGGACACCAGCGCCTCCCCGATTTTCAATTCGGTGATGGCCGTTGCAACATCGAGGCTGGGATTGGTGCGGAAAGTGTCGGCTGCCGCCTTCACCGCCTTCTGGTCACGCGGCGTGAAGGCTCGCAATGCATGCTGGATGCGGTTGCCCAGCTGACCGGCGATGGATTCCGGAATATCCAGCGGATTCTGGCTGATGAAATAGACACCTACGCCTTTGGAACGGATCAGGCGGACGACCTGTTCGATTTTTTCGAGCAGGGCTTTCGGCGCATCGTCGAACAGTAAATGCGCTTCATCGAAAAAGAACACCAGACGGGGTTTGGCCGGGTCACCAACTTCCGGCAATTCCTCAAACAGTTCCGACAGCATCCACAGCAGGAAAGTCGCGTACAGTTTCGGGCTGGACATCAGCGCGTCGGCGGCAAGAATATTCACCTGGCCACGGCCATCGGCATCGGTCGCGATCATGTCCGACATCACAAGCGCCGGCTCGCCAAAGAACTGATCCGCACCCTGCGATTCCAGCGCCAGCAACTGCCGCTGGATGGCCCCGATGCTCTGGCTGGTGACATTGCCGTAGCTTGTGGAAAGATCCTGGCGGTTGTCCGCGCACCAGATCAGCATCTGCCGCAAATCTTTCAGATCGAGCAGTAACAGGCCCTGGTCGTCGGCCACCCGGAACGCAATCGCCAGGATGCCAGCCTGGGTATCGTTCAAGCCCAGCAATTGCGCCAGCAACAGCGGCCCCATTTCCGACACCGTGGTACGGACGGGGTGCCCCTGCTGGCCGAACAAATCCCAGAATACTACCGGATTGGCTTCATAGCTGTACGGTGCGACACCCAGGTCCGCGGCGCGCGCCGCGAAACTGGCATGCGCTTTGTTCATCGGGGAGCCGGGCATCGCCATGCCGGCCAGATCACCCTTCACATCAGCCAGAAACACCGGCACCCCGGCGCAGCTGAACCCTTCGGCCAAAATTTGCAGCGTCACGGTCTTGCCGGTGCCGGTGGCCCCGGCAATCAGGCCATGACGATTGGCGCGCCGCAGCAACAGTTGACGCGGTTCATCGCCTCCGGCCTGTCCGCCGACGAAAATCCCGTCCGTCACCCGTCTGCCCCCGAAAAGCGCTTACCGGGTCTTGATGCCGACGAAACGTGCCGGGCCGTTGCCGCGCTGCACCAGCAACAGTACCGTGTCACGCCCGGCCTTGCGAGCGGCGGCGACGGCGTCCGCTGCTTCCTGCGGTGTACTGATCGGCTGCTGGTTGATCGACAGGATTACATCACCGCGTTGCAGCCCTTCCTCGGCCGCATTGGAGGCCGGGTTGACGCTGGCGATGACGGCCCCGCGTACATTATCAGGCAGCCGCAATTGCTGGCGGATTTCCCGGGTCAGCGCCTGAAGCGTAATGCCAAGCGAACGACGCGCAGCCTCCGCGCCGGGCTGATCCGGCCCCTGATCCGCCGCTGATTCATCGGTTTCCGGCTTGCCCAATATGGCGGCCTCGGATGGACGTTCCGCAATGGTGGCGGTCAAGGTTGACCGCTTGCCGTTACGAATAATTTCGATCGGGACTTTCGAGCCAATCTGGCTGTTGGCGATGATGAACGACAGCGTATTATCCGGCGCCACATCCTGACCGGCGACGCGCACGATCACATCGCCCTGGCGAATACCGGCGGCAGCGGCGGGGCCGGGCTGTTCGACTGCGGCAACAATCTCGCCGCGATCCTTCGGCAAGCCGAGCGACGCGGCAATATCTGGCGTAACCTGCTGGATTTGCACACCGAGATAACCCCGGCGTACCTTTCCGGTTTCGCGCAACTGCTCGATCACCGGGGCTGCCAGCTCCGCCGGAATGGCGAAACCAACGCCAACATTCCCGCCGCTCGGCGAAAAAATGGCGGTGTTGATGCCGATCACATTACCTTCGAGATCGAACAGCGGCCCGCCGCTATTGCCCTGATTGATCGACGCATCCGTCTGGATATAGCGGTCATACGCGCCGATGCCGGTGATGTTGCGGTGCAGCGCGGAGACGATGCCAGCCGTAACCGTACCGCCCAGGCCAAACGGGTTGCCGATTGCAATCGCCCAGTCGCCAACGCGCGTTGCCTGGGAATTACCGAATTGCACATAGGGCAAATTCTTGCCGTCGATTTTCAGCAGCGCCAGATCAGACAACGGGTCGCGACCAACAATCCGTGCAGAAAACTCCCGCCGATCGGACAAGGTCACGGTGATGGTATCGACAGGTTGCTGGCCATCCCGACCGGAAATCACATGGCTATTGGTGACGATATAGCCGTCGGGCGAAACCAGGAAGCCGGAACCGAGCGACGTCGCCTCGCGCGTGACGGGTTGGCCGTCCTCGGTCTGCTGTTCCTGGAACCGGCGGAACAGATCTTCGATGCTGGTTCCGGGTCCGATGCCAAAGCCCGGGAACCGGCCAACCTGTACCCGCTGGGTGGTGGAGATATTTACGACCGCCGGCTGCAATCGGGCGGTGAGGTCGGCGAAACTGGGGAGGGTCCCTTGCGAGGCCTGAACCTGAGGCTGCACGGTATTCAGTTGCGATGCCGCCACCTGCGGCGTCGTCTGCTGCGCAACGACCGGCAGCGCGGTGGCGACCACCGCCGCGACACCGGCTGACAAGCCTGCGATCAGAAAATTTTTCTTGCCTGACGATGATCCACGCACAGATGTGTCTCCGTTTGAATGGAGGAATTGCCGGGCGTTTTCGCCGCAATGGTTTGAATTTGCGCTGAACGGTTCATCGCAATTTTGGTCGCGTCCGGTCATCGCGATCTGCTCCCTTGCAGTTCATGCAGGAATTCATTCTGTGGCGACATGACGAAGGTCGTGTTGCCGGCATCGAGGCTGGTGCGATACGCCTGCATCGACCGATAGAAAGCATAGAACTCCGGATCCTTGCTGAAGCTTTCCGCATAAACGCGGGCGGCGTCGGCATCGGCGTTGGCCCGGATGATCTGGCTGTCTCGTGCGCCTTGCGCGCGGATCGTCAGCGCTTCCTGTTCGCGGGCGGTGCGCATCCGCTCGAACGCGGCTTCGAGCGGCGTGCCCGGAGGCAAATCGGCCCGCTTGATCCGTACATCGATGATTTCCGCCCCATAGGCTTTGGCGGATTCATTGACCGCATTCTGGATCCGTTCCATCGATTCATTGCGTTCGGGCGACAGCAATTGTGCGAAGCGCTGCGTGCCCAGTTCGTTCCGCAACCGGGAGGAAAGGATACGGGAAAGCTCTTCCGCCACCCGCTCCTCGGTGCGTACCGTCTGGTACATCAGCAGGGGATTGGTCACGCGGAAGCGGGCGAATGCGTCCACCACCAGTCGCAACTGGTCCGTGGACAGCACGGTTTGCGGCGAAATATCCAGCGCCATGATGCGCTTGTCGATATAAACGACGTTCTGAATGAAGGGTGTTTTCAGCACCAGCCCCGCCCCGGTTTCACCATAGGGCTGATTCGGCTGGTATGTATTTACCGTCGCAACTGGCCGGCCAAGCTGCAGGAGGATGGCCTGCTGTGCCTCGCCGACGCGGACAACGGCGGTTGCCAGGAAGAAGAGCAGGGCGGCGATCACTACACCGCCAACAATCAGAATGCGGCTGTTCATTGGCCATTCTCCGCGGCAGCGGCGGATTTGGCGGCCTGACGGCGCACCTCGGGCAACGGCAGATAGGTTTGGACGCCGCCCGGTGTCTCCACGATGGTCTTGTCCACCCGTTTCAGCACTGTTTCCATCGTTTCCATATACAGGCGCTTGCGCGTCACCTCGGGTGCGAGCCGATATTCCGCGTACACCTTGTCGAACGCGGCAGTCGCGCCGGCTGCCTGCGCCTCAACCTGTTGTGCGTAAGCGCGGGCCTGGTTCTGATATTGTTCGGCGTCCTGCTGGGCCGCAGACACATCCTTGAACGCCTCGTCGACGGCGGCCGGCGGATCGGCCTTGTTGATATCGATCCCCTGCACGCGCACGCCGGAATTATAACCGTCTAGAATGAGTTGCAGATTTTCCCGAACTTCCTCGGCCACCGCGGCCCGGGCCGGGCCAATGGCGTTATTCAGGCTGGTGCGACCGATGACTTCGCGCATCGCCGATTCCGTCGCGTCACGCACCGTACCATCAGGATCGGCTACACTGTAAAGATAATTTTCGGCGCTATTCAGCCGCCAGCGCACGGCATAAGCGATGTTGATGATGTTCTGATCGCCGGTAATCATCAGATTTTCGCTATTGGCGTCGAGCGTCGCCACTTCGGTCGTGCGAATATGCTCGAACCTTACTTTGGTGACATGATCGATCGGCGTCGGTAATTTCAGGTGGAAACCGGGGCCCGTCGTCACCAGATATTTCCCGAAGCGCGAAATCACCGCGCGCTCGCCCGCATCCACCCGATAGGCGGAGGAGGTGGCCAGAAACACAAGAACGACGCCGCCGGCGATCAGCCCCCAGGGCAGATTCGGGCGCCCGCCACCACCGTTACCGCCACGCGGACCGCCGCCGCCATTGCCGCCACCAAGATTGCGCAATTTCTCCTGGCTGCGGCGAATAAATTCATCGAAATCCGGCGCGCCGCCGGATTTGGGGCGATCTTCCGGGCCGGATCGCGGCGGTTCGCCCCACGGGTTTTTGGGTTTTCCCCCGGTGCCTTGCGGGTCCCACGGGTTGCGTCTCCCCTTTTTTCCGTCTCCGTCGTTATTCTGCCAGGGCATTCATGCTTCCCGTACCTGATAGTTTTCCGCACCGATTTCAGCGCCGCAACCGGGTTGCGCCGGCGGGCATTGCCCCACGGTCTGCAACGCTATAGAAGAGCCGGAACCATAAAGCGAGGCCCGACATGATCAGCCGCCCACGGCTGGAACAGCTTTTTTACACCATAACCGATCCAGTCTCCGGTGAGTCCATTCATAACCGCATCTCCGGTTTGACGATTCGCGATGGCGGCCTGGTCGGTTTGGTGCTGGCGGTTGACGGCCTGTCCCGCAGTGATGCCGAGCGGCTGGAAGCAACGCTCATGGCGCGCATCCGCCAGGAACCGGGCGTGGAATCCCTCCGTATCGTGCAGACCGCCGAACGCGGTGCCGCGCCGGCGGATGATAACAGAAATAGCCGGCAGGCCAGCCTTAGCGAAATTCCCGGTGTGCGTCGTATCCTGGCGATCGGTGCAGGGAAGGGCGGAGTTGGCAAATCCACCATTTCCGTCAATCTGGCGTTGGCCTTTGCCCGTGCCGGCTATCGGGTTGGTATTCTTGATGCCGATATTTACGGGCCGTCCGTCCATATTTTGCTCGGCATTACCGGGCGGGCGACTGCCACAGCCGAAAAGCGCCTGAACCCGGTGCATGCCCATGGTCTTGCCATGCTGGGCATGGGGATCATGGCCGATCCGGGCAAGGCTGTTGCGTGGCGCGGACCGATGGCGTCTGGCGCGATGGTGCAAATGGCGACTTCGGCGAACTGGGCGACGGAATCCGGCGAAGCGCTCGATCTGCTGGTGGTCGATCTGCCGCCGGGCACCGGCGATATCCACTTGTCCCTGGCGCAAAAGCTGAAGCCGTCCGGCGCGGTGGTGGTTACCACACCCCAGGCACTGTCCCTGGCCGACGCCCGGCGGGCTGTCGCACTTTATGGTCAACTCGAAGTGCCGGTGCTCGGCGTGATTCGGAATATGGCCGGTATGATGCTGCCCGACG
This sequence comes from Sphingomonadaceae bacterium, assembly GCA_041675905.1. Lineage (GTDB taxonomy): Bacteria > Pseudomonadota > Alphaproteobacteria > Sphingomonadales > Sphingomonadaceae > Sandaracinobacteroides. The sequence continues at coordinate 212,978 of JBAYSX010000001.1, forward strand.
GACAGATCATTCATCCATTCGGACAGGGGGGCGATATCCAGGCGGAAACCGGCGCGCCCCTGCTCGCTGATCTGCCGCTCGACCCGGCTATTGTGGAAGCATCGGACAGCGGGCGGCCATTAACGACCGGCCCGATGGCAACGGCTCTGGACAAGGTGGCCGGGGTGCTGGCGGCACGCCTGGCTCTCTAGCCGCGCTTTTCCTTATCATCGGCCTTGCCATCGGCGAGCATGCTACCGCTGTCGCCGGCACTTTGCAGACGCTGCAGACGGTTCATCTCGCTTTTGAATGATGCGAGCTCGCGCCCGGCCAACTGCTCGCCGGACTCGTATTTCGCCTGGCGCGGATTGACCGGTTTGCCATTCTGCCAGACTTCATAATGCAAATGCGGCCCGGTGGACATGCCGGTGGAACCGACGAGGCCGATGCGCGCACCCTGTTCCACCCGTTGTCCTTCGCGGACGAGCAGTTTGGACAAGTGCGCATAACGGGTTGTCACGCCCTTGCCATGATCGACGATCACGACATTGCCATAGCCGCCGCCCCAGCCGGATTTGCTGATACGCCCGCTGGCCGCGGCGAGCACCGGCGTGCCGCTCCGCGCCGCGAAATCGACGCCCCGGTGCATACGCGAATAGCCCAATACCGGATGCATCCGCATACCGAAGCCTGACGACATGCGGGCGCCGGAAATCGGGGTTTGCATCAGGCCGCGTTTCGCGCCCTCGCCATTGGCGCGGAAGAAATTGCCGCGCTTGCCCCAGCGCATCAGTTCGATATTTTCCTTGCCGCGCAGGCCCGCATACAGCAATTCCCCCATCTGCGTCTCACCGGTTTCGGCGCGACGATGGGCGACGATGATATCGAAACGATCCTTGCCGCGCACATCCTGGCGGAAATTCAGCACATGCGACATTTGCCGGGTATATTCGCTGATGATGCTTTGCGGCAGGCCGGCGGCGCGCGCCGAACGCGCAAAGGAACTGCCAACCGTGCCAGTAACCCGCAGTGGCGTGTCGTCGATGGCGATCGGGATGCGCGTAACTTTCAGCGCGCCATTATCCTGACGCGCCACTTCCACCTTCATATCAAAGGCGGCGCGATAGGCGAGCGTCTCCAGCGGGCGCGGGTCGGCGCGCGTTTCCCGCCGTCCCAGCACGATATCCAGCCGCGTCCCGGATTTGACGTTGCGCAAATTACCCAGTGGCGAACGCAGGGCGCTGAGATCTTCCCGGCCCACCCCGGCGCGGCGCAAGGCTGCCTCCAGCCCGCCTGAGCCGACATTGGCCACCAGTTCGATCCGCGGTCGTTCCGGAACTTCCGATAAGGGTTCGACGAGGATGGTGGGGGCCGTGACGCGGCCCGATATTGCGCCGGAAGCCAGCGGCGTGAACGCGTCGGCGCGGCGTTCCTCGCGCACGGCGTCCGACGCACGGGGCGGCACTGCCCCGGTGATGGGCGGCAAGGACAGGCCGAGGGAAGCCGCCGCGCCGGCAAGTGCCGTAAAGGTGGCAAGACCGCGCCACCAGCGCGCGGTGCCGATGCGGTCGCCCAGATCGACAACCAGATCGGCATGGGCGAGGTCGGCGATAATGCGACCAATTCGCCCCGATCCTGCGGAGGAGACGCGCGGCGCCCGCACAGAAGTGGCAACGCGGGGTGTGGTCCCTTGTCCGAATTGGCGGGAACCGGCGGCGATACTAGCCACGGATTCGTGGCTCCGAGGTCATGCGATTATGATTGATGCGGAAACGCATGATGCCGGTGATCATCCTTGACCGGCACAGCCGGTTATCCCTGAAGCTCGCAGCTTTCGTCGATTGCGCCCTGCCGGTCAATCTGCCGTGCTCAGCATACGCCAATAGCTGCGGCAGAAGGTTTTGTATGAACGACGAACCGAATCGCACTGAAATTGCACCAGATTCGACCTTTTTCCGGAGCGGGCGCGCTAAAACTCCAGACAAGCTATTGCGCGCCATTTGCGGTTGTGCCACAAGATATGGAGTGAACGGGGTGGAGAAAGACTATCCGAACCGTTGAGACATATTCCGTCTGGCGTGCCTTTCACGGTCTGTCATTCCGGCGTCCCGGGTTCACCCGCAATGTCGCCATCCTCACCGCCAGTGGATTTTCCGGCGGGATTTCCTATCTTCCAGTCATGATCTCGACCTCCATTCCCCCGGCGGGGTGGTTGCGCTGATGGCCGGGGGCATCCGCCTCGGTGCCCAGCTTGTGGCCGTGCTCGGACCCACCAATACCGGCAAGACCCACCTCGCTGTCGAGCGCATGTGCGCCCATGCGGGCGGCATGATCGGCTTCCCGCTGCGGTTGCTGGCCCGGGAAGTATATGAACGGGTGGTCAAGCTGAAAGGTGCGGCTCAGGTCGCCCTGATCACCGGTGAAGAACGCATATTGCCTCCCACGGCGCGCTACTTCCTATGCACCGCCGAAAGCATGCCGACCGACCGAGCCCTGCCGTTCGTCGCCATCGACGAAGGCCAGATGGGAGCCGATCCCGAACGCGGTCATGTATTTACCAACGCCATGCTGCATATGCGCGGCACAGCGGAAACGATGATCCTTGGCTCTGAAACGCTGCGACCGCTGGTGCGGCGGCTGTTGCCGGATGCCGATATTATTTCCCGCCCGCGTTTCTCGCGGCTGGAATATGCCGGGCCGAAGAAATTATCCCGCCTGCCGCCGCGCGCCGCCATCGTCGCCTTCACCAGCGAAGAAGTTTATGCGCTGGCCGAAATGCTGCGCCGGCACAAGGGCGGGGCGGCGGTCGTGATGGGCAGCCTGTCCCCACGCACCCGCAATGCGCAAGTGGCGCTCTATCAATCGGGCGAGGTAGATTATCTGGTGGCGACGGATGCCGTCGGCATGGGATTGAACATGGATATCGCCCACGTCGCGTTCGCCGGCCTGTCGAAGTTCGATGGGCGACGGCACCGGCGGCTTACGGTTGCTGAAATGGCGCAAATTGCGGGGCGGGCAGGGCGGCACCAGCGCGACGGCACCTTTGGCACCGTGCAACTGGGCCATAGCGGCGAGCCGGGCAGCCCCATGCTCAGCGACGTTGAGATCACCGCGATGGAGGGGCACAGCTTTCCGCCGTTGACCGGCCTTTACTGGCGCAACGCGCGGCTCGATTTTGCGTCGCTGCACCGGCTGATCTCCAGCCTGGAAGCACGGCCTTCCGCCCCGGAATTATGGCGCGGCGATGATGCGATCGATCTGGCCGTGCTGAAAAAACTGGCCGGCGAACCCTGGGTGATGGAGCGGGCGCAGGGTCGCCCGGCGCTGCAACGCCTGTGGGCAGCGTGTGGCTTGCCCGACTTCCGCCGCACCGGCGCGGAGGCGCACGGTCGGCTGGTCGGGCGCATGTATCGGCATTTGTCCGAAGGAAATGGTCATTTGCCGCCCGAGTGGATTCGTTCCGAACTGGCGGTGCTGGATAATGTCGCGGGTGATATCGGCGCCCTGTCCGACCGCATCGCGGCCGCCCGCACCTGGACTTATGTATCGCATCGGGGGGACTGGCTGGAGGATGCGCCGGCCTGGGCGGAAAAGGCGCGCCAGGTCGAGGACCGGCTATCGGATGCGCTCCACCAGCGATTGACCCAGCGTTTCGTCGACCGTCGCACATCTGTCTTGCTGAAAGATCTGAAACTGCGCGACCCGACGGTGCGGGTAGAGGTGGACCCGGATGGCTCGGTTGTTGTTGATGGGGAGATCATCGGCACGCTCAGCGGATTCGCCTTTCAGCCCGACCCGGCGGCCCGTGCGGGGGAAAAGAAAATGCTGCTCGCCGCCGCCGAACGGCGGCTGTCGGCGGAACTGCGCCGCCGTGCCGCCGAACTGGTGGCCGATGCCGATCATGCATTCGATCTGTTCTTCGACGGCGGCATGCCGCCCCGGTTGCTGTGGCGCGGTGCCCGCGTGGCGGCGTTGCGGCGCGGCAAGGATACGCTGAACCCGCGCATCGAGCCGGATCGCAGCCTCGATACCCTGTCCGCCGCCGAGCGCGCCGCGGTTCTCACGCGGCTTGGCCGCTGGCTGGAACATGGCAAGAGCACGCATCTGGCGGCGCTGGAACGGGTGGCGGCGCTCGCCCCGCAACTAACCCCTGCGGCGCGCGGGCTGGTCGTGCAATTGGTTGAGACCACGGGTGCATTGCCACGCGAAAGCGTGGCGCCTCTCGTCTCCAGCCTGACTGCGGACGACCGCCAGGCATTGCGCCGCGCCGGAGTGCGGATGGGTGTGATGCATTTGTATCTGGGGGAAGCCTTGAAGCCGGAGGCCACGCGCTGGCGGCTGGCGCTGTGGGGTGTCGCCAATCAGGTAGCGGAAATGCCGCCGCCCCCGCGTCCGGGGCTGACGTCGGTGAAGATCGATGCCGCCGCGCCGCCGGGATTCTATGCGGTGGCCGGTTTCTGGGCGCTTTCGGGCTTTGCAGTACGCATCGACATGGCGGACCGGGTGGCGCGCGAACTGCATCGGCAGCGGCTGGCGGAAAAGGCCGGCGACGGGCCGATCAAACCCGATCCGGCGCTGATGACGAGCCTGGGGTTGGCATCAAAAGATTTCACCTTGTTGATGCAAGCACTTGGTTTTCGCACCGCGGGCGATGGCTTTGCCTTCGCACCGGCGGACCAACGGCGCAAAAAGCGCCGTAACGCCCGCCGGGAGGCGGGCCGGGCAGGATCGCGCTCCCCGGCGTCCTTGCCCTTCGCCAAACTGGGAGAGCTGATAGGAGGCTGACGCTTGGTATACGGCAGAGGAATGCGGATCGACAAATGGCTGTGGTTTGCACGGCTGGCCAAATCGCGCGGAGCGGCGCAGGAAATATGTGAAAGTCGGCATTTGCGACTGGATGGGCGGGTTATCGAGCGATCCTGTATTCTTGTCCGACCCGGCTCGGTCATCTCTTTCCCGCACGACGACAAGGTGGTGGCGGTACGGGTGGAAGCGCTGGCGGAACGGCGCGGCCCCTACGCGGAAGCGCGGCTGCTCTATACATCGCTGCTGCCCGATACTGAAAGCGCCGTACAAGCAGCGGCGTGACATCGCAGATAGCTGTCATGCCATTGACGTGAGGCACCCGGCTTACTAGCTGCACAGGCAGAATATCAGTGTGCAGGACAGACTTCGATGACGTATGTGGTGACAGAAAATTGCATCAAGTGCAAATATATGGATTGCGTCGAGGTTTGCCCGGTCGACTGTTTTTACGAAGGCGAAAATTTCCTCGTTATTAACCCTTCCGAATGTATTGATTGCGGCGTGTGCGAGCCGGAATGCCCGGCGGAGGCCATATTGCCGGATACCGAGCCGAATCTGGAATCCTGGATCGAGCTGAACGCCAAATATTCCGCTGAATGGCCCAACATCACCAGCAAGGGCGAGTCCCCGACAGATGCCGCCGACTGGGACGGCAAGCCCGACAAACTGCCGCTGCTGTCGCCGAACCCCGGCCAAAGCTGAGGCAGCCGGACAAAGGCCTGACCCGCCCCCTCAAGGGCGGGTTTTCCTTATCTAGCGAAAATTCTCTGCATAGCTTTGCAGGATCATCCGGTCCGGCGCGGGCGGAATGACCTCGGCCGTCAATCCATGGCGGTTGGCATATTGCCGTGCTGCATCCAGCGTCGGGAAGGTCAGACGCACCTGCTGTTCCGTATCGCCGCTCCCGGCCCAGCCCATCAGCGCATCGGGCCGCTTGCCCTCCATCGGCTCATGTTCGAGAATCCACATGTTGGCGCGCGCCCGCCCGGATTGGGTGGCGCGCTTGCCATTCTGGAAGATACGAGCCTGTAACATAAAATCCTCTTAAGCTCCGGTGGGAGAAAATTGCAACGGCATTCAACCGATTTGCGGCGGGTGCTGCGCGTCAACTGGTGCGCGGCTTCGCCCGTGTTGTCGGCGCGGCGTTGGCCGGGTCTTCGGGCCAGGGGTGTTTCGGATAACGTCCGCGCATTTCCCGGCGCACCTCGGCCCAGCTTCCTTGCCAGAAGGCGGGCAGGTCGCGGGTTTTCTGGATTACGCGGCCGGCGGGGGAGGTCAGCGCCAGCGTCAGCGGCACGCGGCCAACGGCCAGCATCGGATGGGTGGCGAGGCCGAACAGCGCCTGCACCCGGACTTCCACTTCCGGTCCGCCGTCGGCGGCGTAATCGATGGCGGCGCTGGTTCCTGCGGGCGTTTCGAAGCGGGCGGGGGCGAATCGGTCGAGGGCGCGGCTGGTTTGCCAGTCCAGCAGTCCGGCTATCGTGCCTTCCAGCCGCACGTCGGCTAACCGGTCGATGCCGGTCAGGCGCGGCAACAGCCAGGTGTCTGCCGTTTCGCGTAAATGCGCGTCATCCACGGCGGATACGCCATCCAGACCGTGGGTAGCAGCAAAGGCGATGCGCTGGCGCAATTCCTCTTCGGCGGCCGGCCAGGGCAGCTTTTCCAATCCGCCGGCCAGCGCTTCCTTCAGCAACGCCGCGGCGATTGCCGCCGCCGGGGGTGCGGCCAGGCGGGTGCGGGCGGTGACGATGGCGCCCAGCCGTTCGACCCGCTCGGCGGCCATGCGTCCGTTGGCGGGATCGGCGGCGATGCTTTCGCTATGTGTGGCGTGGGCGCCCAGCCATTGACGGATACCGGCGGCATCGAATGCGGCGGCGAGGCGCAAGCGGCTATCGGCTCCCGCACCGCCTGCGTCGCCAATCGCCAGCCATTCGCAGCGCGCCAGCGCATCCGACGCTTCCACCGCGACCCCGCTGCCATTGGCCATCAGGTAAGAGACACTGGCGTCTGATCCTTGGGCCGCGCGCCGCCGCCGCGCCACCCGGTCCGGGAACGCCAGCGCCAACAGGCTGGCGGGATCAATCGGACCGTTATCCTCCGGTTCCGTCAGACGCTTTGCCCGCTCCGCCCAGCGCGCGGCGAGGCGGCGGGCGGCATTCGCGCGTGGTGAACGGTCGCGCGCGAATATGGCCAGCCTGTCGGCAAGATCGGTAGAGTTGCCGCCCAGGCCACGTTCCTGCAGCAACAGCGCGACAGGAGCGGCTATTTCAGCAGCCCCACGCGCCGCGCCCGTCAGCACCATATGCGCCAGACGTGGTGGCAGCGGTAGCGTCGATAATTTCCGGCCATGCGCTGTCAATCGCCCGTCGGCATCCAGCGCGTCCAGTTGCTGCAGATCGGCGCGGGCCTGCGCAACGGCAGCGGCGGGCGGCGGATCGAGCCATGCGAGACTGTCGGGATCGGACACGCCGAACGCCGCCAGTTGCAGCAGCAGGGGGCCCAGATCGGATTCGAGAATCTCCGGCGGGTCGAATGGAATCCGGTCCCGCATCCCCTCCGCCCACAGCCGCCAGACGACGCCCGGCCCCTGGCGCGCCGCCCGTCCGGCGCGCTGCGTTACGGCCGCCTGGGAAGCGCGTTCCGTCACCAGACGGGTCAGGCCCGAACCCCGATCATAGCGCGGGCGGCGGGCGAGGCCCGCATCCACCACCAGCCGCACGCCGTCGATGGTCAGCGAGGTTTCGGCGATGGCGGTGGCGAGCACGCATTTGCGCGTGCGCGACGGCAACACGGCGGCGCGCTGGGTCCGGGGGTCCGCCGCGCCGTGTAATTTGTGCAATTCCACATCGTCCGGCAGGCGCAACCGTTCGGCCAGTCGTTCGATTTCACCAACACCGGGAAGAAAGACCAGCATCGAACCGGACTCGGTGGCGAGTGCGCGCTGGATGGTGGCGGCCACCTCATCCTCCATCCGCCGCAACGGATCGCGGCCCACATGATGAATGGTCAGCGGAAACTGCCGCCCCTCGCTCTCGATCACCGGGGCATCGCCCATCAGGCTGGCGAAACGCGCACCATCGAGCGTGGCGGACATGGCGAGGATACGCAGATCCGGACGCAGGCCCCCTTGCGCATCCAGCGCCAGCGCCAGCCCGAGATCACCGTCGAGATTGCGCTCATGCACCTCATCGAACAGCAGCGCGCCGACACCGGCTAGTTCCGGATCGGCCACGATGCGATTGACCGCAATCCCTTCGGTCACGCATTCGATGCGGCAGTTCGGGCCGACTTTCGATTCCAGCCGGGTGCGATAGCCGACGCGCGCGCCCACTTCCTCGCCCAGCAGCGCGGCGATACGCTCCGCCGCTGCCCGCGCGGCGAGCCGCCGGGGCAGCATCAACAGAATCCGCCGGTCGGAAAGCCATGGCTGCTCCAGCAGCGACGGCGCAACTATTGTGGTTTTGCCGGCACCGGGCGGCGCCACCAGCACCACATTGGGGCGGGTGGCGAGGCTGGTATGCAGTTCATCCAGCCGTTCGAAAACCGGCAGCCCGGCAGCCCGGGCGCGCAAACCGGCAAGGATCGTCTCACCAGGCGCGCTGGACGGCAAATTCCACGGCCTCGGTCATGGCAGCGCGCACCGCGGATTGCGGCAGGATCGACAGCGCATCAATGGCGCGGCTGCCGTACAGGCGCGCCCGCGCCAGCGTGTCGGCGATGGCCCCGGTATCCTGGACGCGCGCGATGGCTTCCGCCAGTTCGTCCGCACCATTGGCGCGCCCGGTGATCGCCCGCTGCCAGAATTCCCGCGCCTGCGCATCGCCCCGCGCATAGGCCAGGATAACCGGGAGCGTTACCTTGCCCTCGCGGAAATCATCGCCCTGATCCTTGCCCATCGTGGCCGCATCCGACACATAATCGATGGCGTCATCCACCAGCTGGAACGCAATGCCCAGATTGCGACCATAGGATTCGAGCGCCGATTCCACCTGCGTTTCCCGCTCCGCGGCAACGGCGGCAATCTGGCAGGCGGCGGCAAACAGGGCGGCGGTTTTCGCCTGGATGATCTCCAGATAGCGTTCCTCGCCGGTTTCCACCACGCGCTGGGCGGTCAATTGCGCCACTTCGCCCTCGGCGATGACGGCGGACGCATGCGACAAAATTTTCAAGACCTTGAGGCTGCCGTCCTCGACCATCAGTTCGAACGCGCGCGCCAGCAGGAAATCCCCTACCAGCACCGATGGTTCATTCCCCCAGATGATATTGGCGGTGGCGCGTCCGCGCCGCAAATCGGAGCCATCCACCACGTCATCGTGCAGCAGTGTGGCCGTGTGGATAAATTCCACGGAAGCCGCGAGCTTGTGATGCCGGTCCCCCCCATAGGCGAGTGCTTCGGCGGAGGCGAGGGTGAGCATCGGGCGCAATCTTTTCCCGCCAGACGCGATCAGATGGCCGGCCAGTTCGGGGATCAGCGCCACGGGGCTTTGCATCCGGTCGAGAATCACACGATTGACGGCATGCATGGCCGGGGCCACGAGCGTCATCAGTGGCTGAAGGCTCGGGCGCGAAGGCCGCGCGGCGATTTCATGAACGTTTGCAGTCATTGGTGGTTGGGCTAAGTGCCTTCAGAGAAGAAAGGCAAGGGGTATCATGTCGCAACAGCAGCGAAAAGATGCGGCGGACCAGTTGCTGGAGTACCGGCGCAGCATCGACAACATCGACGCTGCCCTGGTTTTCCTGCTGGCGGAACGCTTCAAGGTAACGCAAAAGGTGGGTGTGTTCAAGGCGCAGGCGGATTTGCCGCCCGCCGATCCGGCGCGCGAAGAAGCGCAAATAAACCGACTTCGCGGTCTCGCCCATGACGCCGGGCTGGACCCGGACTTCACGGAAAAATTCCTGCGCTTCATCATCGATGAAGTGATTCGTTATCACCGGGCGGCGGCCAGAGGAGAGTCAAAGGCAGATTGAATGCGCATTTTGTTACTCGCGGCACCGTTGCTTGCCATGCTGGTGCAATCTCCGGCACGGACCGCCGATTGGAAATTTCGTGGCCGGTTGCAGCTGGATGCGCTGGCCGCTGGCGAACCGGAAGGGCGGCAACTGGCCCGTGTACGGCGGCTGTTTCTGGGCGTGGGCGGCGGCACAGGTGATCTGTCATGGACAATGGACGCGGATTTTTCACAGATCGGGCATGAATCCATAGAGTTGCGCGATTTCCTGCTGAAATGGGAGGTCAGCCCCGCGACGCGGTTGCAGATCGGTCATTTGAAACACCCGGTTACGTCGGACAATCTGACTTCAGATGTCGATACGCTGTTTACCGAGCGTTCGGCGTTCGCCAGCCTGTTCGCGGGCGACCGTCAATGGGGTGTCGCCGTCGATCATATGCGGGGAGACTGGAATATACGCGTCGCCCTGTTTGGGGCGCGCGGGGCCAATCTGTTGCAGGATGAGTTTGAAGGCGCGGCAGCAGCGGCCATCCGCATGCATGGCGACGCCGCCCCTGGCGATCCGGTACTGCATCTGGCGGTGTCGGCGCTGGTGGAAGACAATAGCGACGGGTTCCGTTTGTCAGCGCGACCGGAAAACGCGCTGGTGGCCCGGGTGTTGGATACCGGCACGCTCATGGCCGATCATAAAACCGTGGTCGCCGCCGAATTCGGCTGGCGCAACGGGCCGTGGCTGGTCCAGGCTGAAGGCGGACGCCTGTGGCTGAAAGACGCAGCGCGCAACGGCGGTACTCCGGGCTTTACAGGAGCGTCCGTGCAGCTGGGCTGGGTCATAACCGGCGAGCAACGCCCCTATAGCCGCCGGGACGGAGTGTTCGACAGTGTCAAACCGGACGATCCGGTAACGGAAGGCGGCGCGGGAGCCGTGGAACTGGGCGCGCGCATTACCCGTATCGATCTCGATGAGCAGGGCATATATGGCGGCAGGTTGACAACATATGGTGGCGTCGCCAGCTGGTTCCCCGTTCCGGGGTTGCGACTGACGGCGGACTGGGTGCATTCCAACAGCGATCATCGGCTATTCGGAAAACGCAACGCCGATCATGTCACTGTCCGGGGGCAGTTCGAATGGTAGGAATATAAAAAGCCGATGAACCGGGATCGCCTGAACGCCATCGATCTGTTTTTACAGCATCAATATATCGATTCGGGCCGGTTGCCGGGTGCGGTGCTGCACATCTGCCACCGTGGCCGGCCCGTCCATGTGGCGGCGCTGGGCCATGCGGATATCGCCGCAAACCGACCGTTGGCGGAGGATGCGATTGTCCGCATCTATTCGATGACCAAGCCGATCACATCGGTGGCGCTGATGATGCTGGTGGAAGACGGGCTGGTGCAAATCGATGATCCGGTGCACCGCCATATCCCGGCCTGGCGCGATTTGCAGGTGTATGTCGCCGGTACACATGAGACGGGTTTCATTACCCGCCCCCCGGCGCGGCCCATGCAGATTCTCGATCTGTTGCGCCATACATCGGGGCTGACCTACGGCTTTCAGAACAGTAGCAATATCGATGCCGCCTATCGTGCGCGTAAAGTGGGCGAACTGGAAAAATCTGGCACGCTCGAGGGCATGATCGAAGATCTGGCGCAACTGCCGCTGGAGTTTTCACCGGGCGATTGGTGGCTTTATTCAGTCTCCACCGATGTGATCGGCTGGCTGGTGGAGGTGATTTCAGGCCAGAAGTTCGAACAATTTGTGGTCGAACGCATCCTCGGCCCGCTCGGCATGACGGACACCGGCTTTCATGTTCCCGCCGGAGAGAGCGCCCGCCTCGCCACCTGCTATATGCGCGACGCGGATGGCGGGCTGATCGTGCAGGATCAGGCCGAAACCTCCAGCTTTCTCGAAACCCCGTCCTTCATTTCGGGCGGGGGCGGTCTGGTTTCCACCGCAGCCGATTATATGAAGTTCATCGAGGCGCTGCGCACGGGCAAGCCCCGCCTGATCGGTCGCAAGACGCTCGACCTGATGACCGCCAATCATCTGCCCGGCGGCAAATATTTGCAGCAGATGTCGAAAGCCGCCTTTTCGGAAGCGGCCTATGACGGCGTCGGTTTCGGGCTCGGTTTTGCCACTACTGTCGACAGTCCGCGCACGCTTGTCGCCGGATCGAACGGCGACTGGTTCTGGGGCGGGGCGGCGAGCACCTTCTTTTTCGTCGATCCGGCGGAAGACTTGTCCGTCGTCTTTCTCACGCAATTCGTGCCGTCGTCTTTCTATCCGATTCGCCGGCAGTTGCGCTCGATGATCTACGCGGCGCTGGAATAGCGCGCCGCCGCAGTCAAAAGCGCTGCCGTTCCCGGGTCGACGCCGCTATCCTGGCCCGATGTCAGCGCATTGGCGACCGCCTTGCCCAGTTCCACGCCCCATTGATCGAACGGATTGATGCCGAGCAGCGTCGCCGCCACGAACGTGCGCGCCTCGTAAAACGCCAGCAGCGCGCCCAGCCGGTCCGGCGTCAGCCGGTCGATCAGCAAGGTTGAGGAACCGCGATTGCCGGGGAAGCTTTTGGCTGCCGCCAGCGCCGGGTCGCCATCGGCGGCGGCGAGCGCTTCGGCTTCCGTCCGCCCGCGCAGTAGCGCTGCCCCCTGCGCGAAACAATTGGCCAGCAGCAATTGATGATGCACCGGATTGAGATCATGGCCGGGCGTGGCCACCGCCAGAAACTCGATCGGGTCGGTGTGGGTGCCCTGGTGCAATAGCTGGAATACGGCGTGCTGCGCATCCGTTCCCGTACCCCCCCAGGTGATGGGTGCGGTCGGCCAGGACAGGGGCCGGCCATCGCTGGTTACGGATTTGCCGTTCGATTCCATTTCCAACTGCTGCAACCAGGCGGGAATTAGCCGCAGCCGCTCGTCATAAGCGAAAACCGCGCGCGTCGGCTTCTGCTGGAACGTCGCCGCCCAGACATCCGCCAGCGCCGCCAGCACTGGTGCATTGACGGCGAACGGCGCTTCCACGAAATGCCGGTCCATCGCATATGCGCCGTCGAGAAGTGCTGCAAAATCGTCCCAGCCGTTGCGGATCGCCAGCGGCAGGCCAACGGCGCTCCACAGCGAATAGCGCCCGCCAACCGTTTCGGCGAAATCGAGAATCGCATCCGGACTGACGCCGTAACCAAGCGCCCGCGCCGGGGCGGCCGTTACCGCGATCACCCGCTGTTTGGCGCTGGCGACGCCATTGGCTTCGAGCCAATCGCATGCCGTCTGTAAATTCGTCAGCGTTTCCAGAGTTGTAAAGGTTTTCGACACCGCGATCAGCAACGTTTCCTGCGGGTTGCAGGCGGCAAAGGCCCGTGCGAGCGCCAGACCATCGATATTGGCGGCGACATGCACTTCCGGCCCGTCGCCGTCGCGACCGAGCGCGTCGATCAGTAATTGCGGCCCCAGGGCCGAACCGCCGATGCCGATGTGGATGATATGCCGCACCGGGCCGAAGCCACCGCCACGTATCTTTTCGGCCACGGCGCGCATCGGCGCATGTTCATGGCGGATGGCGGGGTCGCGCAGGGCCATATGGGTTGCGGCCCGTCCTTCCGATGGATTGACGATATCGCCGGCCACGAGCCGCGTACGCGCGGCTGCCACATCCACCTCAGCCGCCAGATTCAGCAGCGCCGCCATATGCTTCGCCGCCAGCGGCAGTTTCGTGCCGTCAAAGCGGATGCCCGCCACCTCTACCACGAGGCGACCGAGCCGGTCTGCCTCTGTTGTGAACAGCGCCCCGATGTCCGCTACCGGGTCCAGCGCCTGTAATGCGGCCCAGGCCGCGGTTTCGTGGGGAAGTTTGATGCTTGTCATGTGTGGCCCTGTAGTCACCGCATCTTACCGGCTTGTGTCAATCCGAAGCTTCGCTTGACAATTCACCAGCCATTTGGCCACGTCCGGCCACAATGTCGAGCGTCAACTATCCGGGGGCTGTTCGTTACGCGTCTCGCGCGGGCGGCGAAAAACGATTCTATGGCCTTGCCGGCAGTCTTGGGCTGGTGGCGCTGGCTGTCTGCATCGCCATCGCGGTGCGGATATGGCTGGTGCAGCCCTATGCCATTCCGACGCGTTCCATGGTGCCATTACTGGAAGCTGGCGATTATCTGCTGGTGAACAAAACCGGCTGGGACTGGCCTGCGCTGTCCCGGAAATCGGTGGCGGCGGGCGATGTGATCGTGTTTCGCGGACCGCCCTCGGGCCAGACCTATATCAAGCGGGTCATCGCCCGGGGCGGCGATCGCGTGGCCCTGCTGGATGGCCGGGTGCATCTGAACGGCCTGAAAATTCCCTGCATGGTAGAAGGCCCCGGCTTTTGCCGCGAGCGTTTGCCCGATGGGCGGTCGTGGCTGGTCGCCGAAGATGCCGCCGGCCCGTTCGCCAACGTCCGTGAAATCATCGTACCCGACGGCTATATCTATGTCTTGGGCGACAATCGCGGCAACAGCCTCGACAGCCGGGCGCATGTGGCAGATGGTGGCATGGGGCTGGTGCCGGTCGATCATATTATCGGGCGCAGTGCCCGTATTTTCTTCTCTCTGGACCGGCAGAATGGTATCCGCTGGCAGCGTATCGGACAAAAAGCACAATGACGGAATCTCCCGAAACCCTCCAACTGGACAGCTTGCGATGGGCGCAGGAAAATCTTGCGGTGGGCTTTACCGACCAGGCCCTGCTGCAACGCGCCCTGACCCATAAAACCATGGGCAGCGGTAATTATGAACGGCTGGAGTTTCTGGGAGACCGGATTCTGGCGGCGATCATCGCCGTTCAGCTTTACCACCGTTTCCCCGATGAATCCGAAGGCAAGCTTTCCCGCCGTATCCACCATCTTGTCAGCCGTGAAACCTGCGCCGCGGTCGCCCGCACGCTGGGTGTGCCGGATTACGTCCGGCTGAACAGCCAGGCACGCGCCGATGGCGGTGCGGACAGTGACAATATTCTGGGCGATGTGATGGAATCGCTTCTGGGCGCAATCTATCTCGCCTGCGGCACCGCTGCCGTCGAACAGCTGGTGACGCGCGTGTGGGAACCCTATTTCGCCGACACGACTTCGCATGCCAAGCATCCGAAATCGGCGGTGCAGGAATGGGCGCTGGGCCGTAGTCTGCGCCCGCCGTCCTATGAACTGGTGCGCCGATCCGGTCCGCATCACAGCCCCGTATTCCGCGTGCGGCTGACCATCGGCGATCTCGAACCGCTGGAGGCTGAAGGCGGCTCCAAACAGGAAGCCGAAACCCGTGCCGCGCAACTGTTTCTGTCGGAACGCGGACTTTGATGGCGGACACCTCCACCCGCGCCGGTGTCATCGCGCTGATCGGCGCGCCCAATGCCGGCAAATCGACGCTGGTGAACGCGCTGGTCGGCCAGAAGGTCGCCATCGTCAGTCCGAAAGTGCAGACGACGCGTGTGCGGTTGATGGGCGTTGCCATGGAGGGCCAGTCGCAGCTGATGCTGGTTGATACGCCTGGCCTGTTTCAACCAAAGCGTCGGCTGGACCGCGCCATGGTGCAATCAGCCTGGGATGGCGCGGCGGATGCCGATATCATTCTTGCCGTGGTCGATGCGAAGGCTGGTTTGCGGGAGGAAGTGCTGGCGTTATTCGGGCGGCTGGCGGAACGGCACACGCCCAAATGGCTGGTGCTGAACAAGGTGGACGCCACCGACAAGGGGAGGCTGCTGACGTTGGCCGCCGAAGCCAATGTCCTGCTGCCGTTTGCCGAAACTTTCATGGTTTCCGCCCGCGATGGCGATGGCGTCGCCGATCTGAAGCGGGCGCTGGCCGCCGCCGTGCCGGAAGGGCCGTGGCTGTTCCCCGAAGACCAGTTGACCGATCTGCCGTCGCGCATGCTGGCGTCCGAACTGGTGCGCGAGCAACTCTTCCTGCAACTCGGTCAGGAACTGCCCTATGCCACCGCCGTCCATTGCGAAAAGTTCGAGGACCGGCCCGATGGCTCCGCCGCCGTACACCAGCAGATCCTTGTGGAACGGGACAGCCAGAAAGCCATCGTCGTGGGCGCGAAAGGTGCGCGCATCAAGGCCATAGGGGAGGCCGCGCGCCACCAGATGGAAGAAATGCTGGACCGCCGCGTGCATCTGTTTCTGCATGTGAAGGTGAAACCTGGCTGGGCGGAAGACCGGCATGTATGGCGCGATCTGGGCATCGACTGGGTGGAATAGGTCTGGAACCATGCCATGCTGCGGATTGCGGATGACGCGCTGGTTCTGACCGCTCTGCCCCATGGCGAACATGGGGCGGTAGTGCGTTTTCTTACCTTTCAGCATGGACTGCGCGCCGGCTATGTTCCGGGTGCGCGGGGACGCAGCCGACGGGCGCTGATCCAGCCGGGTAGCCGCGTGGCGCTGTCGCTGACGGCTCGCTCGGAGGGGCAATTGCCATCGGCAACGGTGGAATCGGTTGCCGCGCGGGCGCTGATCATGTTCGACACAAAGGCGACGGCAACGCTTTCCTGGCTCACTTTATTGACGTCGGAAACGCTTTCGGAGGCCATGCCTCATCCGCGCCTGGCGGCAGCGCTGGATGCACTGCTGGCGGGCCTGGACGCGGGTATTTCACCTGCCGAAGCCCGTGCCGCCACCGCCCGTTTTGAACTGTTGCTTCTGTCCGAGGAAGGTCTGGGCCTGGATCTCGGCCAATGTGCGCTGGGTGGCCCGGCGGATGATCTGGCGTTCGTATCACCACACAGCGGACGCGCCGTCAGTCGGGCCAAAGCCGCTGGCCAGCCCTGGGCCGGGCGGCTGTTGCCCCTGCCCGCGTTTCTGCTGTCCGGCGCTTCTCCCACCGCTGGCGATACGGATGCGGCGCTGGCGCTGACAGGCTTTTTCCTCGCACGTCACTGGTTCGACAGCCACCCGCGCCTGGCGGCGGCGCGCGCCGATTTTCTTGGAACATCAAGGGAACGGGTTGGCACGGGAGCGCCTGACGTCTAAAGGAGCGGCCATGAGTCCCGAACCACAGGCCGATGCCGGAATCGTTGAATCGCCCTTTGGGACCGCGCTTTCCGACCGTTATCTCGTCTATGCGCTGTCCACCATCACCGCCCGATCCTTGCCGGACGTGCGCGACGGGCTGAAGCCCGTGCATCGCCGGCTGCTGTGGGCGATGCGATTGCTGCGGCTCGATCCTGCGTCTGCCTATAAAAAATGCGCCCGCGTCGTCGGCGACGTCATCGGTAAGTATCACCCGCATGGCGACCAGTCCGTTTATGATGCGCTGGTACGGCTCGCCCAGGATTTTTCGCTGCGCTATCCGCTGGTGGACGGGCAGGGTAATTTCGGCAATGTCGATGGCGATAACGCCGCCGCCATGCGTTACACCGAAGCGCGGCTGACCCGCGCCGCCACCCTGCTGATGGAAGGCGTGGACGAGGAAACTGTCGGTTTCCGCCCCACATATAATGGCGAGGAGGAGGAACCGGAGGTATTCCCTGCCGCCTTCCCCAATCTGCTGGCCAATGGCGCATCGGGCATCGCGGTTGGCATGGCGACTTCCATCCCGCCGCACAATGTCGCGGAAATCGCCGCCGCCGCCACCCTGCTGCTGAACGATCCGGCGACCATCCTGGAAGAAATACTCGCGGTTATGCCCGGACCGGATTTCCCCACCGGCGGGATCATCGTCGAATCGCCGGAATCCCTGCGTGAGGCCTATGCGACAGGTCGCGGGCCGGTGCGGCTGCGGGCGCGCTGGCAGGTGGAGGAACAGGGGCGCGGCACCTGGGCGATTGTCGTCCATGAAATCCCCTGGGGTCTGCCAAAAGCGCGGCTGATCGAACAGATCGCCGGTCTGATCGCCGACCGGAAATTGCCGATTCTGGAAGATGTGCGGGACGAGAGCGATACGGAAATTCGCCTCGTTCTCGTGCCGCGTGCGCGCACCGTCGAGCCCGACATGCTGATGGAAAGCCTGTTCCGCATGTCCGATCTGGAGATGCGGATTTCCATCAATCTCAATGTGTTGTTACCGGATCGCACGCCGCAGGTTCTGGGGCTGAAAGCATTGTTGCAGGCCTGGCTCGATCACCGCCAGGATGTGCTGGTGAAGGCCAGCCGCCACCGGCTGGCCGCTATCGCCGACCGGCTGGAACTTCTGGCCGGTTATCTGATCGTCTATCTCAACATCGACGAGGTAATCCGCATCATCCGCGAGGAAGATGACCCGAAAGCGGAACTGATCGCCCGCTACGGTTTGACGGATCGCCAGGCGGAAGCCATCCTCAATATGCGTCTGCGCTCGCTGCGCCGGCTGGAAGAAATCGCCATCCGCCAGGAGCAGGAGAAATTAAGCGCGGAACAGGCGAAGCTCGATGCCCTCGTCGCTTCGCCCGCGCGCCAGCGCACCGCGCTGAAGGCGGAACTGAACAGCCTCGCCAAAATCTATGCGCCGGATACAGCGCTCGGTCGCCGCCGCACCGGCTTTGCCGCAGCGCCCGCGGTTACGCCCTTGTCTGCCGAGGCAATGATCGAACGCGAACCGCTGACGGTGATTATCTCCGCCAAAAACTGGGTGCGGGCGATGAAGGGGCATACCGAAGCGGCCGCGATCGACAATCTGAAGTTCAAGGAGGGCGATGGCCCGGGTTGCGCCTTCCACGCGGAAACCGTGGACAAATTGCTGCTGGCGGCCTCGGGCGGGCGCTTCTTCATGCTTTCCGCCAATGATCTGCCGGGCGGGCGCGGATTTGGTGAGCCCTTGTCGCTGATGGTCGATTTTCCGGCTGGCGACACGCTGGTGACGGCGTTGCCTTATCGCCCCGGACAACGCTGGCTGCTGGCGGCAAGCGACGGACGCGGCTTTATCGCCAATTCCGACGATCTTCTCGCTGAAACCCGTAAGGGCCGGCAGGTGATGAATCTGAAACCGGAACAGACGCTGGTGGCGGCGATCCCTGTTCCCGCTGAACATGATCATGTCGCAGTCATCGGCGAAAATCGCAAACTGTTGATTTTCCCGTTGGAAACCCTGCCGATGATGACGCGCGGGCAGGGCGTGGCATTGCAGAAATATCGTGACGGCAGCCTGTCCGACATCATGACACTGAAACTGGCGGACGGGCTGAGCTGGAAACTGGGTGGCGAATCCGCCCGTACCCGCACCGAAACCGACCTCACCCCCTGGCTGGGCAACCGGGCAGGCAGCGGGCGTCTGCCGCCGCAGGGCTTCCCCAAGGATAACAAGCTGCCGCGCTGATCAATCTTCCTGCCGCGTGAGTTGCCGCTCGACCGTCACCCACAGATCGGCAATGGCGCGGGACGCCGCCGACCTGGGCGCATAGGCCAGCACCGACGCATGTTCATCGGCCATGCGCTCCACCGCGCTCGCCATCGGGATCGCTGGCCAGTCTGGCTGTTCGGCCAGCGTCGCGCGGTGCAGCGCCCGTCGCTTGTCGACCATATTGAACAGCGGCAGCAAGGGCGGCTTGCCCTTGTGGTTGAGATGCAGATAATCCCGCACCTCACCCGCTGCCCGGAGGGACAGGGTGGATGGAATCACCGGCACCAGAATGAGCGATACACCCCGGATGACCTGCTCGCTTGTCGGCCCGAGCCCTGGCGGGCAATCGAGGATGATCCGGTCATAGCGTTCGGCCAGCGTATCGAGCAACCGGCGCAGCCGCTTTTTGCGCTCCAGTTCCGCAAACAGCGCATCCAGCCCGCGCAACGATGCGTCCGCACCGAGCAGGTCGAGGCGGGGAACGGCAGTTTGCACAATGCGTTCGGCAGGGTCGATATCGCGCTCGATCACCTCCCGCGCCCGCGCCGCCAGGCTCTTGCCCGGTGCGCCCAGAATCCAGGTGGCGCCTCCTTGCGCATCCAGATCCCATAACAGGGTCCGCCGGCACGAACGGGTCGCTGCCGCATGGGCGAGACTGACCGCCAATGTCGTTTTGCCGACGCCACCTTTCATGCTGTACACTGCGATACTCTTCAGCGACTTTCTCCCCTTCGGTTCCTTGTGATGGGCGGAGCAGTATGGCGGCTGTATCTGCTGCTGTCATCGCCTTTACTGCGACATTTTGCGCCGGTTTGTCGCACATTTGTCATCGCTCTGTTCGCATAGCTGTCATCACGGGGCGATAATGCTTGCTCGATTCGAAGCTTCATGGAGATGCGCGCTATGGCATCCATGCCTGCTCCTTCCGCCCGGGCCTTTGGGGATGGTCCGGTCCGGAATGGAAAACCGGTCCTGCCTGGCTGGTTGCTCGAAAAAGATGGCGGCGGGGCAGAAATTCGTGCGCCACGCCTGAAGTTTCGAACCATCTGGATTTCCGATACGCACCTTGGCACCGTCGGTTGCAACGCCGGAATGCTGTATGATTTCCTCTGCAGTGTAGAATGTGAAACGCTTTACCTGGTTGGGGACATCATCGACGGCTGGGTCTTGCGCAAAGGCTGGTATTGGCCGCCGGCACACAATGAAGTTATCCGCCGCGTATTGAAAATGGCCGCGCACGGCACCCGCGTCGTTTATGTCCCGGGCAATCATGATGAAATGATGCGGGATTATACCGGCCTTAATTTCGGCGGCGTGGAGTTGTCCTTTGAAGAAATCCACATGACGGCCGATGGCCGGAGATTGCTGGTGCTGCATGGCGACCAGTTCGATAATGTGATGCTTTATGCCCGCTGGCTCGCCTTTCTCGGGGACAAGGCCTATACCTTGCTGCTGCGGAGCAATCGTTATGTAAACATTATCCGTCGCCAGTTTGGCCTTCCCTGGTGGTCACTCGCCGGGCATCTGAAGAAAAAGGTCAAGAACGCCGTCCAGTTCATTTCCAGATACGAGGAAGTTGTCGCGCGCGCAGCCAGTGAACGCGGGGTGGACGGCGTAGTTTGCGGTCATATCCATTCAGCTGAAATTCGCCAGTTCGGCGACATCACTTATTACAATGATGGAGACTGGGTCGAAAGCTGCACGGCGCTTGTTGAAAATGCCGATGGGTCCATGGAAATCATCGATTGGGCTGCGCACCATCGCGAAATGGAGCTGGCCCGCAGGGACGGGCGAGAGACGCGCAGCCGACCGCAGCTTGCGCCGGTTCCCGCATGAGGATCGCGCTGATCACGGACGCCTGGGCGCCGCAGGTGAATGGCGTCGTTCGCACGCTGACCACGACGACCAAAATCCTGCGCGAGCGGGGGATGGAAGTGCTGACGTTGACGCCGGACCGCTTCACGACCATTCCATGCCCCACCTATCCCGACATTCGCCTGGCGATCGGCTGCGGCCGGTCGCTGGCGCGGCAGCTGGCCGAATTCGTACCGGATGCCATTCATATCGCCACCGAGGGGCCGCTGGGCTGGGCGGCACGCAGCTGGTGCCTGAAGCGTGGCTTGCGGTTCACCACTTCCTTTCACACCCGCTTCCCCGATTATCTGGCGGTGCGGACCGGTTTGCCAGCGCGCTGTTTCTGGCCAGCCCTGCGGCGTTTTCACGGGGCTGCCGAAGCGATTTTCGCCGCCACCGGCACCTTGCAGCGCGAACTGCAAGCCCATGGCTTGCCGCAAACGCACCGCTGGTCACGCGGGGTCGATCTTTCCCTGTTCTCGCCGGATGCCGCCGACGGGCGCTTTGTACATTTGCCGCGCCCCATATTGTTGCATGTTGGCCGGGTGGCGGCGGAAAAGAATATCGGCGCTTTCCTGTCCGTGCCGGTGTCAGGCACGCGCGTGGTCGTCGGCGATGGTCCGGCGCGCGCGCGGCTGGAACGCAGCTATCCGGATGCGGTTTTCACCGGCGCGCTGCATGGCGTGGAGCTTGGCGCTGCCTACGCTTCCGCCGATTGCCTCGTTTTCCCCAGCCTGACCGATACATTCGGAATGGTGATGGTGGAGGCGCTGGCCAGTGGCATACCCGTTGCGGCCTGCCCGGTGCCTGGTCCACTGGATGTGGTAGGCGCCGATGGCCTCGGCCCCGACGGACGCGCGGGGGCACGAATCGGTGCCCTGGATGCGGATCTGGGCGCGGCTATCCGCATGGCGCTGACCGCCGACCGCGAGGCCTGCGTCGCCGAGGGTCGCCGTTACGACTGGCAGAATTGTACGGATCAGTTTCTCAGCGGCTTGCGGCCCCTGAATGCGGATAACCTGCTCGCCGCCTGACGATCAGTAAATCCCGCCGCTGCCGCGCAGGAAGTCGCTGTCGGTACGCACGCGTGCTTGCGGTGCCGGCGCGATCACATCGCTTTGTGCCTCGGCGCGCTGGATGCGGCGCGGCTCGGATTCAGGCTTGAAGGCTTCCCAGATTACCGACGCGCGCGGTTCCCCGCCGGGCCATGCGCCATAGACGCGGCGACCCGAACGGCGGTCGATGCGCACCATGCGTACGCCTGCGGGCGCCAGGAACGGGTCCGGTGCGGGGGCATTATCCTTGAAAGCGGTCTCATAGAAATTTCGCCAGATCGGTGTGGCGAAGGAGCCGCCCTGCATCCAGCCGCCCAGATTCTCGGGCTGGTCATAACCGACATACAGACCAGCCACGAAATGCGGCGTGCCCCCGACAAACCACACATCGCGCGGGCCGGTGGTGGTACCGGTCTTGCCGGCAATCGGAATGCCCAGCGGTTGCAACATGCGCGCCGTGCCACGTTCGATCACGCCTTCCAGCATATGTGTCACCTGATAAGCAGTACGTGCATCCAGCGCCTGTTGACGGATATCCGCCGGGCGCGGCATGCCGCCGCCGCGCCATTCGGGCGCGTTGCAGCCCTCGCAGGGGCGCGGGTCTGCACGATAAATAGTTTTGCCATTGCGATCCTGGACCAGATCGAACAGGACCGGTTCCACCCGCTTGCCGCCATTGAACAGCATGGAATAGCCGTTGACCAGTTTCATCGGCGTGGTTTCACCCGCCCCCAGCGCGATGGCGAGCACCGGATCATATTCGCCAACGCCCAGGTCTTTGGCCAGCTTCACGACATTGTCCATGCCGGCCTTGTGGGCGACACGAATCGTCATCAGGTTGCGCGATTGTTCGAGGCCCCAACGCATCGTCTGGGTGCCGGCATAATTACCGCCGAAATTGCGGAAACATTTGCGTCCCAGCCGTACCGACTGGAACACGCAGTAGGGCGCATCCGATACCATCGACGCCGGAGTCATGCCGTTGTCCAGCCCGGCGGCATAGACGAACGGCTTGAAGGCCGAACCGGACTGTCTCATCGCCTGGGTTGCGCGGTTGAAACTGGATTGACGGATATCGAAACCGCCTACCATCGCCAGTACACGACCAGTATCCGGCTCCTGCACCACCAGTGCGCCGGAAATTTCGGGAATCTGGCGCAGGGCATAGCTGCTGGCGTTGGCGCGGGTAACGGGCACCACGTCGCCCGGGCGTAATTGCTGCCATGCTGGCACACCGCCGCGCTGCATACCGGCATTGCCGTTGGGCAAATAGCCTTTGGAGCCATCGGTGAAACCGATGTCGAACCCGTCGGAGGCGCGCCTCAGGATCACCGCCGCGCGCCATTCCGGATAACCGACGCCCAGATTTTTCGCGGCAAGACGTCGTTCCCAATCCTGCCCGAGTTCGATGGTGGCCGCCGGACCGCGCCAGCCGCGATTCCGGTCGTAGCGCACCAGGCCGTCGCGCAAGGCTTTTTCGGCTGCTGCCTGGATCACCGGATCTATGGTTGCGCGTACCCAGATGCCGCCCGCATAGACGCTATTGGGACCGTCTTTGGCGTCCTCACCAAATTTCTCGATTAGCTGCCGGCGGATTTCCTCGAAAAAATATCCGCCGGAGCCACCCATGTCGTTGGCGACGAGAGCAGGGCGGAAATGGCCCGTTCCCAGCGGCAGGGCCTGGTATTGCGCGGATTGCGCGCTGGTCAGATAACCGTTCCGCGCCAGTTCCGTCAGAACATAATTGCGGCGTTCGGTAGCACGGTCTGGATACCGGTCCGGATTATAATTGGACGGGGCCTTCGGCAATCCTGCCAGAAAGGCCGCCTCCGGATAGCCGATCTCGGTAACGCTTTTGCCGAAATAACTCTGGGATGCTGCCTCGATGCCATAGGCGTTACGCCCCAGGAATATTTCGTTGAGGTAAAGTTCGAGAATCTGTTCCTTGGTGAACTGTCTTTCGATCCGCCGCGCAAGGATAGCTTCGCGGATCTTCCGCATCATCGACAATTCATTGGTTAGCAGCAGGTTTTTCGCCACCTGCTGTGTAATAGTCGAGGCGCCGACCGGACGACGCTCGCCGAGGTTGCGCAAGTTGGTGAACACCGCCGAGATGATCCCGGCATAATCCAGACCCTCATGTGTGAAGAAGGTTTTATCCTCTGCTGAAATGAAGGCCTGGATTACCTGTGGCGAAATCTCTTCATAAGGCATGAAAATGCGCCGTTCCCGCGCATAGCTATGCACCGGTGTGCCGTCGGCGGCGCGTACCATGCCTGGTAGCGGCGACTGGTAGGTGGCGAGGCTTGCCGCATCCGGCAAACCCCTGCCGACCAGAAACCACAAGGCAGCAATGGCGAGAACGCCAAATACAAGCAGGCCAATGGCGGCGATCCCCACAACGCGCGGAATGCGCGCAAGGACAGGGCGCCGGGGTGTCGAGGAAGGGTCAGGGGCAGGCGTCGAGGCGTTCATCACGCCATCTCTACGCAGTCGTCAGCAAAAATGCACCCACTATCCATGCGGCGCTTGTCAGTCCGGGGCAAATCGGCGGTGGATCAGAAGGCGACCGCGCCGCCCACCAATACGGCCCGTTCATCCTTCGACGGATCGAGCGGCGTCGGGTTTTGTGGAGCCATGCGATAACGCAATGAACCACCGACTGAAATACCCGGAGACAGGGACAGGGCACCGCTGGCTTCTACGCCATAGCTGTTGCCCAAAAGATCCGCGGCGACCGGCAGGCTGGAGCCGCGCTCGACGCTGGCGCGCACCCCGGTTTTCCAGTTGCGCCCGGCATAGCTGACGCCGACGTCCGCGCCGCGCTTTTCCCCGCCACTCACGCCTGCATCGACGCGGGCGACCCCGCCGCTGACAGAGAAACCATTGTAACCGACGGACAGATCGACATTATAACCGGACGGCGCGACGCCCGGCGACACCTGGGCTTCAGCGGCGCGGGCGGAAGCTGTGGCGGGCGTCAGACTACGGGTCGTGACTCCGATGGACAGTCCCTTCCGGTTCCGCTCCTGCGTGCCCGAAGGCGTGAAACTGAAACTGCGCTCATCCACCTGGGTGCGCGGCGTCGATGAGCGACCCGGAACAGCGCCAGGGGCGGTAAAGGCAAATTTGCTGACATCGATAGAGCCGAGCGCAGGCGGTGCGAAGGCTGCGAAGCTTTCCGTCTGCTTCGCGCGATAGCCAATGCTGCTATTGCTGCCCGTTACTTTTTCAGAACTGGCGAGAGTTCCGGTGGCTGGCAGCAGCACTGCCACCAGCGCAACAGCTATCGTCCCTGCCCCCCGCAGAAAAACGCGCTTTGCCCCACAAGACTCAACTACCCGTTCCATCACTTCCACCCAATACGCCATATCGGTTGTAAAGCCCACGCCTTGACACAGCGATTCGCCTAATTCCCGTTACATGGTCCCTTTTTGTTGCAATCCTGTTGCATTTTGCCCACATTTTTTTGGGCGGCGCATCGTTGCACGCCTGGAGGCATCAATGCCACGCCCGGCTGTATCGTGCAACCCGGGCGCCATCCTGCAGTCGGTGGCAGTTGCGAAAAAGCCGTTACAGCCTTATGGCGCGACGGTGAAGGTGTCGCCGGGCAAGCCAGTTGCGCGGAGGCCGGTTTGCGATGATGCAAGGGCGACGGGAGTTTGGCTTGACTGGAAACGGGATGATGTCGATCGGGAAGGCCGGTTTTCTGATGCTGGCGCTGGTGGCGGTTGCTGCGTGCGGCAAGAAAGATTCGCCGCGCGCGCTGGCTGAGGACACGCGGCTGATGACGATTGGCGTCAACAGCTATTTGTGGCGCGCGGCTCTGGAAACCATGCAGTTCATGCCCCTGACGCAGACCGATTCGGCGGGCGGCGTCATCATCGGGGACTGGTATCAAAATCCCAATGCCCCGAATGAACGCATGAAGGTGACGGTGGCCATTCTGGATGGCGCCTTGCGCGCGGACGCAGTGCAGGTTTCAGTAGCACGGCAGATCAACGAGAATGGCCAGTGGACAGATGCGCCGGTACGCGCCGGCACCGTGCAACGGCTGGAAGAAATTATTCTCGAAAAAGCCCGCGACCTGCGTCAGGCCGCCTGGGCCGCCAATTGACCGACGGTCCCGCGGGCATGAAGGAAGGATTCGACCCCGCCAGCACCGATTTCCGCTGGCAGCAACGCTGGGAACAGGAAGGTGTGTTCCGCGCCGGAACCACGACGGACCGGCCGCGCACTTTCGTGCTGGAGATGTTTCCCTATCCCTCCGGTCGCATCCACATGGGCCATGTGCGCAATTACACGATGGGTGATGTGATTGCGCGGGCGCGGCGGATGCAGGGGCATGATGTGCTGCATCCGATGGGCTGGGACAGTTTCGGCATGCCTGCCGAAAATGCCGCGATGGAGCGCAAGGTGCATCCGGGCGAGTGGACCCGCGCCAATATCGCGGCGATGAAGGCCCAGTTGAAGCGCCTTGGCCTTTCCATTGATTGGAGCCGCGAGCTTTCGACCTGCGAGCCGGAATATTATGGCCATGAACAGGCGCTGTTCCTCGACCTGTATGCTGCAGGTCTTGTCACCCGCCGCGACGCCTGGGTGAACTGGGATCCCGTCGATATGACGGTCCTGGCCAATGAACAGGTGATCGATGGCAGGGGCTGGCGCTCGGGCGCGCCGGTTGAACGGCGCAAACTGACGCAGTGGTTTCTGAAAATAACCGATTTCGCCGAAGAACTGGCGGCGGATCTGGAGAAACTGACCGAATGGCCGGAGAAAGTCCGGCTGATGCAGGAAAACTGGATCGGCAAATCGCAAGGTTTGCAGTTTCGCTTCTCTATCGCCGACGCACCCGCCGGCGTGCCGGATGGTTTCGACGTCTTCACGACCCGTCCCGATACGTTGTTTGGCGCGAGTTTCGCCGCGGTTGCCATCGATCATCCGCTGGCTGCCGCGATCGCGGAAACCAACCCGGCGGCGGCAGAATTCATCGCACAATGCCGTCATTCAGGCACTTCCGCCGAAGAGATTGAAACGGCGGAAAAACGCGGCTTCGATACCGGGCTGTCCGTGCTGCATCCGTTGCAGGATGGCCGGTCTTTGCCGGTTTTCATCGCCAATTTCGTGCTGATGGAATATGGTACGGGGGCGATTTTCGGCTGCCCGGCGCACGACCAGCGCGACCTGGACTTCGCGCGCAAATATCAGCTTCCCGTTACCCGCGTGGTCGCACCCGCAGGCGAAGAAAATATCGCCATCGACGACGAGGCATATACCGGCCCCGGCAAGCTGGTGAATTCCGGCTTCCTCGACGGGATGGAAGTGGAAGCCGCCAAAGCCGATGTGATCGCCCGCGCCGAAGGGCAGGGCTGGGGCACCGGCACCACGATATTCCGGCTGCGGGACTGGGGCGTTTCGCGGCAGCGCTATTGGGGCACGCCGATCCCCATCATCCATTGCGACGCCTGCGGCCCCGTGCCGGTGCCGCACGCCGATCTGCCGGTAAAGCTTCCCGAAGACGTCAGCTTCGACCGGCCTGGTAATCCGCTCGATCGTCATCCGACCTGGCGGCATGTGGACTGCCCCGCATGTGGAAAGCCCGCCCGGCGGGAGACGGACACGCTCGACACTTTCGTCGATTCCAGTTGGTATTTCATCCGCTTCGCCAGCCAGCCGGCGGACCGCCCGTTTGACCGTGCCGAGGCTGAATCCTGGCTGCCCGTCGCCCATTATATCGGCGGCGTCGAACATGCGATTCTGCACCTGCTCTACGCGCGTTTCTTCACCCGCGCGCTGGCGCATATCGGCAAGATCGGCGTAGTAGAGCCGTTCCGCGGCCTGTTCACGCAGGGCATGGTCACGCACGAGACGTTCAAGGACAGCGAAGGGCGCTGGCTGGAACCGGGCGAGGTCGAAAAACGCGACGAAGTCTGGATCGAGCGGACGACGGGCGCGCCGGTCACCCATGGCCGCGCCGAGAAAATGTCGAAGTCGAAGAAGAATATCGTCGACCCCGACTCCATTCTCGACCGTTATGGCGCGGATGCGGTGCGCTGGTTCATGCTGTCCGACAGCCCGCCCGAACGCGATCTCGCGTGGTCGCTGTCTGGCATCGAAGGCGCATCGCGCTTCGTGCAGCGTTTGTGGCGCGTGGCGGACCTTGCCGCCGAAGCCGGGGATGCAACCGATACCGATCTGTTGCGGCTGGCCCACAAAACTATCGACAGTATCACCCACGACATCGACCGGCTGCAATTCAACAAGGCCGTTGCCCATGCCTATGCGCTGGTCAATGCCATCGAAAAAGCGCCCGCTGGCCCGTCCCGCCGGGAAGCCGCGCGCATCCTGCTGTTGCTGGCGGCGCCCATG
This sequence comes from Sphingomonadaceae bacterium, assembly GCA_041675905.1. Lineage (GTDB taxonomy): Bacteria > Pseudomonadota > Alphaproteobacteria > Sphingomonadales > Sphingomonadaceae > Sandaracinobacteroides. The sequence goes on from JBAYSX010000001.1 coordinate 241,273, forward strand.
GTGCCGCATATTGCCGAGGAAATCTGGGCGCGTGGAGGCCATGAAGGGCTGATCGCCAACGCCTCCTGGCCGGTTGCCGATCCGGCACTGCTGGCGGATGCGGAAGTCATTTATGCGGTGCAGGTCAATGGCAAGATGCGGGATCGCATGTCCTTGCCGCAAGACAGCGATCAGGAAGCGGTGCGCGCGGCGGCGCTGGCGCTGCCGAAGGTTGCGGCGCTGGTCAATGGGGCGCCCCCGAAGAAGCTGATTGTCGTTCCCGGACGCCTGGTGAATATCGTCCTGTGAGGTGGCTCGTCGCCCTGCTGCTGTTGTCTCTGGCCGGTTGCCAGCTCGCGCCGGTCTATTCCGGCGGAAACAGCGGTCCGGCGGCGGCGCGGCTGGCGGCAATCGAGGTCGCGCCCATTCTCGAACGTTCCGGATTTCTCGTGCGGGACCGGCTGGTTTCCCGGCTCCAGCCGAATGGCGACAGTCGCTATCGGCTGGTGGTGAAGCTGGACGATCACATTGACGGTTTCGGGGTGCGTGGTGATAACTCGATCATTCGCGAACGGCGAACCTTGCGCGCCCGTTACCAGTTGCTCGATCTCGAATCCGGCGCGCAGTTGCTCGACGCCACCGCCGGGGCTGATGCCGGGATTGATGTGGTGACATCCGAATATGCCGTGGTTGCCGCTGAAACCAGCGCGCTGGAACGTCTGGCGGAAACGGTCGCGGACCAGATCGTCGCCCGCATCGCGCTGGAAGTGCGCCAGCAGCCGTGACCAGTATCCGTCGCGGCGACCTCGACCGCGCGCTCGCAAAGCCCGACCCTGCCATCCGCCTGTGGCTGTTCGCCGGTCCGGATATATCCGCCTCCGAAAATGCCGCGCGGCGGGCATTGGCGGCGTTCGCCGACCCGGCGGACCCGATGGCGATTACCGATCTGCCGGCATCCGGCCTTGCCGCCGACCCTGCGATACTCGCGGATGAGGCGGCGAGCGTGTCGATGTTCGGCGGCGCGCGCGCCATTCGCGTAACCGGGGCGGGGGAGGGCGTCCGTGAAGCCGTGGAGCTGCTGCTCAATGCACCGGCGGCAGGCAATCCGGTGGTGATGACGGCAGGCGATCTGGCGAAATCCAGCAATTTGCGCAAACGCGCGGAAACGGCGGACAATGTGCGTATCCTGCTATCCTACCCGCTGGAGGGCCGGGACGCGGCGCGCTGGCTGACAGATGCCGCGCGCGGGCAGGGCCTGACGCTGGCGCCGGGCGTCGGCGAGCGGTTGCTGGCGACATCGAACAACGATCTTGGCATCCTCGCGTCCGAGTTGCAGAAATTCGCACTGTATCTCGATGCGTCGCCCGAACAACCGCAGCGGCTGGAGGCCGACCATCTGCATTTGCTGGGAGCAGAGAGCGCGGAAGATGATATGTTCGCGCTGGTGGCGGCGCTGACCGGCGGTAATCCCACAGCGGTGGAACGGCAATTGCGCCTGTTGACGGGAACCAGCGCTATTCCTGCGTTGCGCGCCATGGCGCGTCGTCTGCTGCAAATGGCGGAGGCGCGCGCCGCCATGGATCGCGGCACACCACCCGCCGCCGCGGTCAAGGCGCTGCGGCCGCCCGTGTTCTGGAAGGAACAGGATGCGTTTGCCGCCGCGCTGGCCCAATGGCCAGCGGCGCGTATCCGTCAGGCGCTGGCGGCGATGCTGGCAGGCGAACGCGCCATCAAACAGCCATCTTCACCCGGCGACATTCCCGGCTGGCAGGCGCTGCTGACGATCTTGCGCCCGCAATCGGCAAAATCCGCCCAATAATCAATCGCGGCAAAGCCATCCGCGCCGAGCGATAGCAGCCGCCGCCAGCGCTGTTCATCCATGCCGCCGAGCGCAATGACGGGCGCATCGATACCGCGCCGGATGAGGCCGAACCGCAACGGCCCGAGGCTGGCCGCACCGGGATGACTGCGCGTCGGGAAGACAGGTGACAGAAAAACCAGCATTGCCCCCCGGCGGACCGCATCGCGCACTTCGCGGGCATTGTGGGCCGATGCGGTAATCACCCCGCTACGATGCGCGGGCGCGCCACGATGCCAATGCACGCCGTCCATCCGCCCCAGCCCCCGTGGCCTTGCCGCCACCAGCACCAGACCGCGCCGCTGCGCCTCCTGCCGCAGCGCCTTCGCCAGTTGGCGGCGTTGTTTCTGCGGCCAGCCATGATGGCGCAACACGATGCCGGCCCCGCGCGGCAACCGGGCGACTGCCCGCCACAATGGATCGTCGGGGGAAAGGCCGCCCAGCCGTTCGTCCGTCATCAACCAGAGGCGGGGAAGCATTTGCCTGGTTCTGGCCATATTGCTTGCCTATAAGCTGCCTGGATGAAGAAGGCCACGCCGTTAACCCTGTCCGCGCCGGAAGGCGATTCCGCCGAACGATTGCAGGCGATCACCCGTCGCGCCGCCGCATCCGCGCGGGCCGGTGGCCACAAGCCGCCCGCGCTGATCGCCATTTGCAAAACGGCGGACGCGGACGCTATCCGCCCCCTGTTAATCGCCGGGCACCGTCTTTTCGGGGAAAATCGCGTGCAGGAAGCGCAAGCGAAATGGCCGGCGCTGCGGGCGGAGTTTCCCGATGTGGAATTGCACATGGTCGGCCAGTTGCAATCGAACAAGGCGGCGGAAGCAGTCCAGTTGTTTGATGCCATTCATAGTGTCGATCGACCGTCCCTTATCGCGGCGCTGGCGCGGGCAATTGCCGGGAGCGGACGGCGACCGACGCTGTTCATTCAGGTGAATCTCGCAGGCGAAACGCAAAAAGGCGGGGTTACGGTGGAGGATTTGCCCGCATTGCTGGAGAGAGCGGCGGATGCCGGGCTGACAATATCGGGGCTGATGACGGTCCCGCCCGCGGATCAGGAGCCGTCGCCATGGTTTGCCCTGCTGGCCAAATTGTCACGACGGCATAAATTGCCGCTGCTAAGTATGGGTATGAGCGGGGATTATGATATCGCGGCGGCACTGGGAGCCACGCACATTCGCATCGGCTCGGCGCTATTCAAATAAAGGTTAATACGTTAACAGTATTGACTTGCATTTACACACTTTTTTGTTAGCAGCCATTGTTTCAATTTTCTTTCATCACCACATTAATGTGACGGTCAATAATGACCGTGCAGTCCCGGGCCGGCTTAATCGGTGAACGGCTGTTTGGTGAGCACATTTTGTACGGGTAAGCGTATGATGGGTTTCAGGGAAATTTGCGGTCTGCTTCTCGCTGGCGGAGTAGGAGCTGGAAGCGTAGTGGCCGTCCAACAAACGGCGCCTGCGGTAAAGCGCGTTGCGCACAAGTCCGCTGCAAAGCCGAAAGCACCGCGGTCGGCGGTAAAGGCGGCGACAGTTCCTGCCGCGAAGCCGGCGGGCATGATCGATTGCGCCCCGGCAGTACCGCTGGGCGCGTTGGGTATGGAGCCCGGCATCAGTTCTCCAACGATTGCGGGCGGGACTCCGTTTTTCGGGGGTGGTTATGGCGGCGGAGGCTCCGGCGGCGGCAATCGTGGCGGTGGCGACGGTGGTCTCAGTGGGAACCGTACACCCGTTCCGCTTCCGGGTGTGCCGGAGCCCGCGAGCTGGGGGTTGATGGTGTCCGGTTTCGGGCTGATCGGCCTTGCTATCCGGCGAGAGCGCAAGCCCGAAAACGCCTGAAGAGGCTATTCTTCTTCCAGCGGCAGCATGGTTTGGCTTGCCGGGGGCTTCAGGCCAAGATGTGCCCACCCCGGCCCGTTCAGCACGCGTCCGCGCGCGGTGCGCGCGATGAGGCCAGTCTGGATCAGATAGGGCTCGACCACATCTTCGAGTGTGTCGCGTGCTTCGGAAAGCCCGGCGGCCAGCGTTTCGATGCCGACCGGGCCGCCACGATACAGATCGGCGATCATCCACAGATAACGGCGATCCTGGGCATCGAGCCCGAGATTATCGACCTCCAGCCGCCGCAGCGTCTGATCGGCGAAGCTGCGATCGACGGGACGGTCCGCATCCTTGCCGCGCGTGCTGGCGAAATCACGCACCCGCCGCAACAACCGCCCGGCGATGCGCGGCGTTCCACGTGAACGACGGGCAATTTCGCGCGCGCCATCCTCGGTCAGCGCCAGATCGAGCAGGCGCGCCGCCCGGCTGACGACCGACAATAATTCTTCTTCGGTATAGAAGATCAGCCGCACAGGAATACCAAAACGGTCCCGCAGCGGCTGGCTGACCAGGCCGGAGCGTGTTGTCGCCCCAACGAGCGTGAACGGTGGCAGGTCGATCCGCACCGAACGTGCCGACGGACCTTCGCCGATCATCAGGTCGAGTACGCGGTCTTCCATCGCCGGATAGAGAATTTCTTCGACCGTTGCCGCCAGACGGTGAATCTCGTCGATAAACAGCACGTCATTGGGTTCGAGATTGGTCAGCAGCGCCGCCAGATCGCCCGCTCGCGCAATAACCGGGCCAGAGGTCGCGCGAAAACCGACGCCCAATTCGCGCGCGACAATTTGCGCCAGTGTTGTCTTGCCAAGCCCGGGCGGGCCGGCAAACAGTACATGATCCAGCGCTTCCTGACGGTTTCGTGCGGCGGCAATGAACACCGCCAGGTTTTCCCGCGCGGCTTTCTGGCCGATAAATTCAGCGAGCGATTTGGGGCGCAGCGCCGCATCCGCATCGCCGGCGCGGCGTTCGGGAGAGGTCAGGCGTTCATCTGTCACGATCGGCCCGCCTTCCGTAGGGCAACGCGAATCACTTCATTCACGCCGGCAGCCGAACCCAGTTCGGCCTCGGCCTCGGCGACCGCCTTTGCCGCCTCCATCGGACGGAAGCCCAGATGCTCCAGCGCTGATACTGCATCACGGGCGGCGGAGGAGGTTGCTGCGGGAGCAGTCACGCCAGAGACAGGCAGGGCGGCGACCTTGCCCTTCAGTTCGGTGACGATTCGTGTCGCGAGGCGCGGCCCGACGCCATTGGCGCGCGCGACCATCGCCTTGTCCTGCGTCGCAATGGCCTGCGCCAGCTCATCGCCCGAAAGCGTGGACAAGATCGCCAGGGCTACCTTGCCGCCGACCCCCTGCACGCTCGTCAGATGGCGAAACCAGTCCCGTTCTGTCATCGCGGCAAAGCCGAACAGCGTGATGGCGTCCTCGCGCACCTGCGTATCGATATAGAGAAACGCCGGCTCCTGGGCGGTCAGTTGACCGAGCGTGCGTGTTGACGCCTGCACCAGATAGCCGACGCCTTGCACCTCGATAATGGCATGATCGGCGGCGAGCATTGCCGCCACCCCGCGAAGGCTGGCGATCATGCCGTGGCCATCCGCCTGGCCGTGGCCGCCAGATGGCTATGGGCAATGCCGACCGCCAGCGCATCCGCCTCGTCCGCGCCCATCGCGCCGCAACCGGGCAACAGCCGCGCCACCATCGCTGCCACCTGGATTTTATCCGCGGCGCCTGTACCGACGACCGCCTTTTTCACCAGCCGCGTCGCATATTCGGAAAGCGGCACCCCGCTCCCCGCCGCCGCCAGCATCACGACGCCGCGGGCATGGCCCAGTTTCAGGGTGGATTGCGCGTTGCGGTTCAGGAAAACTTCTTCGATTGCCGCCTCGTGCGGGTGATATGCGGCAAGCATGGCGGCCAGCCCGTCGTACAGCCGCACCAGCCGGCGGGCGAGCGGTTCGGCGGGATCGGTCACAATAGCGCCATGCGCGACATGCGTCAGCCGGTTGCCTTGCGCCGCGATAATTCCCCACCCCGTCCGGGCAAGCCCCGGATCGAGGCCGAGAATCAGCCTCATAGTGAAGCCATGACCTCGTCGGAAATGTCGTAGTTGCCAAACACCGACTGCACGTCGTCGGAATCTTCCAGTGCGTCCAGCATCTTGAGTAGCATGGCTGCATCTTCCGCCGACACTTCCACCTGGTTATGCGGACGCCAGGCCAGTTTCACGGCCTGCGCCTCGCCCAGCTTCGCTTCCAGCGCTTTCGCGACTTCGTGGAGATTCTCGACGGCGGTCCAGATTTCGTGTTCCTCGTCGCCCGATTCCACATCCTCCGCCCCGGCTTCGAGTGCAGCCTCGAAAATCGCGTCCGCATCGCCGGCATCCGCGCCATAGGTAATCAGGCCCAGCCGGTCGAAGCTGTGGCTCACCGTGCCCGAACCGCCGATGTTGCCGCCATTCTTCGCAAACGCGGTGCGAACATCCGTGGCGGTGCGGTTGCGATTATCCGTCAGCGCCTCGACAATGATCGCTGTACCGCCGGGGCCGAAGCCTTCGTAGCGGATTTCTTCGTAATTTTCCCCGTCATTGCCTTCGGCCTTTTTCAGCGCCCGCTCGATATTGTCTTTCGGCATCGAGTTCGCCTTCGCCGTCGCAATCACGGCGCGCAGGCGGGGGTTGAATTCCGGATCGGAATTGCCGGCCTTGGCGGCGGTGGTGATCTCCCGCGCCAGTTTGGAAAACATGCGCGAGCGCTTCGCATCCTGCGCGCCCTTGCGGTGCATGATGTTTTTAAATTTGGAATGACCTGCCATGCACCCTCTCTAATGGGGATGCCGCGCAAAGAAAAGATGCAGCGGGATGCCGCGCTTGCGCCCGCCCGGAAGCGGGGTTATCGACGCCCATCCATGACGCCGCTTGCTATCCTGCTGTTGTCGCTCAGCATGTCCGCCGATGCCTTCGCCGCGGCTGTCGGCAAGGGGGCGGCGCATCGCCCGACGCTGAACAATGCCCTGAAGGGCGGGCTGGTGTTTGGCGTCGTCGAAACCGTCACGCCGATAATTGGATGGTTTCTCGGTTCCCTCGCCTCGGGTCTCGTGGAAAGCATTGATCACTGGATCGCCTTTGCGTTGCTTGGTCTGGTCGGTGCGCATCTGATCCGCGAAGGCCTCAGTGCCAGGCGCGAAGAACGCGGCGAGACGGGTATCGATCCCCTGAAGGCCGGGTTGCCGGTTTTTATCCTGACAGCGGTCGGCACGTCGATCGATGCGGCGGCGGTCGGGGTGTCGCTCGCGTTTCTGGACGTGAATATCTGGATTGTGGCGGCGGCGATCGGCGTTTCCACCTTTATTCTTACCACCATCGGCATGCTCATCGGTTCCCGCGCCGGAGAATGGCTGGGAAAGACCGCCGAGATCATCGGCGGCGTCATCCTGATCGGCATTGGCACCACTATCCTGCTCGAACATCTCGGATATTTGCGTTAGGTGGTAAATGTGCGGTCCGGGTCTCATAGTGCCGGAATGACCGTGCGATCGCGTCTCCGCCGTAATCGCGGCCTGGTGATACTGCTGCTGGCGGCGGGCGGGGCCGGCATTGTGCTATGGGGCGGCCGATTCATAATCGCCCGCCCGTTCATCTCCGATTATTTGCAAGCGCGCGGGGTTGAGGCGCGCTACCGGATCGAGGCGCTGACAGCCGATGGGGCAACGCTGACAAATGTCAGCCTCGGTCCGCCCGGGCGGCCAGAGTTCACGGCGGAGCGTATCCGCGTGACCTGGCGGGGTCTGCGCGAACCGGCCATCGAAAAAATTGTCGTGGAAAAACCGGTCTTGCGCGCGGCGATCACGGGGGATGGCTTAACGATGGGCTCGCTCGACGCGCTGATGCCCGCGCCATCGGATGAACCCCTGCCGGCCATCGACGTCAGCCTGACGGATGCGCAATTGCTGCTGGAGACGCCCTATGGCTCGTTCCGGATGGATGCGCGGGGCGACGGCGTTTTGCGGGATGGGTTCCACGGCGTCGGCACGGTGCGCCCCGTCGAATTGCGGGTCGATACCGATTGCAGCCTGCATCTCGATGATATGCGGCTGACGCTGACGACCGGCGCGGATCATCTGACCGTGGAAGCCGACGCGGCCAGCCCATCCGCCCTGTGTCAGGGGGTGCAGGCGCGGGATCTGGCGTTAACGGGCCATGTGCGGAGCGACCCGGCGATGCTGCGATGGTCCGGTACGCTGCAAATGTCAGGCACGGATGCCCGCCATGATGCGGGACATGTTTCCCGCCCGCAATTCACACTCGGTTTCGCTGGCGACCTGTCGCGGTGGCAGGGGCAATGGTCGGTTCATGCCGGGAATGTCGCATGGTCGTCTGGAAAGGCCGGCGTGGTTTCGGCGTCGGGCGCGTTCAACGCCGACAAAAGCGGAGCGGTGCTGTTCGCCGGCCAAACCAGGGCAACAGACGTCAGCCTGGCGTTGCCGGATGCAAGGGCCGCGCCGGAGTTTGCCGCGCATCTTGCGGGTCGCGCCGCAAAGGCCATGAGCCGATTCGAGATTTCTGCTCCTGTCAGCGGGCATTTCGGCAAGGCAGGCTTTATGCTGCATGTGCCGGATGCGACCGTCGAGGCTGCGAGCGGCGCGCGTCTGACATTCGATGGCGATGGATTATCTTACGCAGGCGGGCAGTGGACGATGGCCGGGAAAGTGGGCCTTGCCGGCGGCGGCTTGCCGGAAGGGCGCGTCGATCTGGACCTGCGCGACGAACATTTCACGGTCCATGGACAGCTGCGCTATTCCGGTGAAACCGGTGGCGGGCTGGAGGTCAGTGGACTGAGCCTGCAGGGAAAAGCCGAAGGCCACACCGGCGCGGTATTCGCTGTTGCACCCGGCTGTATCGAGTTGGACTTTCGCGCGGTGCGCCATCCCGCCGTGCGGCTGGGTCCAGCGCGTCTGTCCGCTTGCCCGGACGACAAATTGCAATGGCAGAACGGCAGGCTGAACGGTGCACTGCAAATCGCGCCGATCAAGCTGAACGGGCAGGCGGGCGAAGGACGACAGGCTTTCATGCTGGAAACGGGCCGGTTGCGCCTGAAGGGAGGAAAGGACAGCTACGCACTGGCCCCGGCCAAGGTGAGCCTGAGCTACGGCGACTTGGACGTCGCCGCGACACTTTCTGTCCATTCCGCAGGAGACAAGTTGACGGGCACGGTGGCAGACGTGTCGCTGGCCAGCGCCGATCTGCCGGTTGAGATTGATGCGGGCGAGGGCGAATGGACTTTTGGCGGCGGCCAATGGCGGTTGAGCGATGGCGCGGTGCAGGTGCGCGATCTGGAGGAATGGCCGCGGTTTCAACCGCTGGTCATTTCCGGCGTCACGGCGAATCTGGCCGGTGGAAAAATCCATGCGCAGGGCAAGATCGGTCTCGTCAACCAGCCCGCGGCACAACGCGCAGCGCTCGCACAATTCACCGTAGAGCATGATCTGGCCAGTGCGCGGGGCAGCGCCACAGCGGATACGGGCAATCTGCGGCTTGGGCCGGGCTTGCAGCCGTACCAGATTACCGAACGCCTGCGTGGCGTAATCGAAAATGTGCGCGGCACGGTGCAGGGGACGGCGAAGTTGCGCTGGGATGGCAGCGAGCTGTCGGGTACCGGCGATGTGGCCCTGCACGATGTTTCGCTGGCGACAGCGGCGTTCGGCCCCGTGGATGGCATCAATGGGCGGGTGCATTTCACCGATCTGCTGAAAATCAAATCTCCACCGGGGCAGGAACTCACTATCGCTGCAATCAATCCCGGCATTCTGGTGGAAAAAGGCCGGGTGCTCTTTCAGCTGATGGGCAACGGTGATGTGGAAGTGGAGCAGGCGGAATGGCCCTTTTCCGGCGGCATTTTATCCTTGCAGACGATGCTGTTCGATTTCGACGCAACTGCACGGAGTTTTACGCTTCTGGCAGAAGGTCTTGATGCCGGCCTGTTTCTGCAAGGGCTGGACCTTAAAGATGTCAACGCCACCGGAAAATTCGATGGCAAGCTGCCGGTGGAATTCATCGACGGCAAGGGCCGCATCACTGATGGGGTGCTGACGGCCCGCGCACCGGGCGGGCTGGTGTCTTATACCGGCAATGTTGGCGCGGATCAGATGGGCGCGGCAGGCGAACTGGCCTTTGATGCCTTGCGGCAGCTCCGCTACCGGCAATTGCAATTGAAACTGAATGGCGACCTGGACGGCGAACTGGTGACGGAAATTTTGCTGGAAGGCACGAATGAAAATCCGGTGAAGCCTGGCGGCTCGCCGATGGAGATGGCGGGATTGCCGTTTCGCTTTAACATCAGCATCCGCGCGCCTTTCCGGCGCTTGCTGGGCACGGCGGCATCTTTCAGCGATGCACGGACGTTGATCCAAAGCGGCGCGAAAAGTCCGCCACCGAAAGAGGATGGCAAAATCGTTCAGCCACGGTAAGGAACGACATGCGTAGAGAGAATATTGGTAAATATGGGCAGGATGGGGTTGATGGGTAACGGTTTTAAAATCCTGATGCTGCTGATGCCCGTGCTGTGCGCCGCCTGTGTGAAACTGCAGGCGCCAGACAAGCCGATTGAAATCAACCTCAACGTCAATGTTCGCCAGGAAGTTGTGATTCGGCTGGAAAAAGACGTACAGGATCTGATCGCCAGTAATCCGGGACTATTCTGATGATGTTTCGTAAAAGTCGCCACCTGATTGTGGCTTTTGGCCTGTTTGCGATGTCCGGTCCGGTACTGGCCCAGGTCGATCCGATCCTCGAATCTGCGCGGGCCCAGGGGCAGGTCGGCGAACAGGCTGACGGGTATCTCGGCATCCGTGGCAGTGCCAGTGGCGAACTGAAAGCGCATGTCGATCAACTCAACATCAAGCGCAAGGCAGTTTACACTGAAACCGCCGTCAAACGCGGTGTGACCGTTGCCGATGTTGGCGCAGCCACCGGGTGCGAACTGTTCGCCAGCCGTGTCGCACCGGGTGAATATTACCGCGACGCCAATGGTGTATGGCATCAACGGGTCGGCAATGCTGCGGTGCCGTTGCCACCTTATTGCGGGCGATAAGGCAGTTTATTTCCCCTGACCGATGCCGGTCAGGGGCACGAACAGCACGGGGCCGAAGTCGCGCTTGCGAATTTTCCCGTCTGCGTCTTTTTCTACCAGTACCAGTTCTTGTCCCGTCGCGGTCTTGCCCACGGGAATGATCATGCGTCCGCCCGGTTTCAGCTGCTCCACCAGCGGTTCAGGGATGGTTTCGGCCCCTGCGGTTACCATGATCGCATCGAATGGCGCATGTTCGGGCCAGCCCAGATAGCCGTCGCCTTGCCGGACGGTAACATTATCATGACCTGTGCGTTTGAGCGTGTCTGCCGCCGTCTTCGCCAATGGCGCGACTATTTCGATTGTGTAAACATGGCGAACCAGTTGCGATAATATGGCCGCCTGATAACCGGACCCTGCGCCAATCTCCAGCACGATATCCTGCGGGGACAGTTGCAGATGCTCTGTCATCATGGCCACGATCAATGGCTGGGAAATGGTCTGGCCATGTCCGATGGGCAAGGGACGGTTGGCATAGGCATGCGGCTGCATCGGCGGCGGCACGAACTGATGGCGAGGCACCGTCCGCAAGGCGTTCAACACCGGTTCGCTGAATTTCGGCACGCCAGCGCGGCCTTCAGACGCCTGGATGTCCGCCACCATCGCGGCGCGTTCCGCGCGATAATCAGGCACAGACGCCGCACCGATCAGGGGCAATATCGCAAGGGCCGACCATGCCTGTATCATGCGCCCCCGGCGCGAAAAGAGCCAGCGGATTACAACGGGCGTCTTCACAGAATGTCTCCCGAAACGGTTGTTACATCATCGAGAGCACGAGCTTGCCGATATGGTCCCCGGCCTCCATGCGGCGGTGGGCGGACGCAGCATTTTCCATCGGGACGATCTGGTCGATTCGCGCCTGCAAACGCCCCTCGGCGAAATGCGGCCATACCTTTTCGCGCAGATCGTCGGCGATGGCGGCCTTTTCCGCCAGCGGGCGCGGGCGGAGCATCGTTCCGGTCAGATGCAGACGCTTGCGCATCAGAAGCGAGAGGTCGATTTCCGTCGCACGACCTTGCTGGAAGGCGATGGAGATATGCCGGCCGTTTTCGGCAAGACACACCAGATTCCGCCCGACATAATTGCCGCCCACCATATCGATCACCAGATCGACGCCGCGGCCTTCGGTGAATTCGCGCACGCGCGGGGCGAAGTCGCCGCTGCGATAATTGATGGCGAGCGCGGCGCCCAGCTTTTCGGCCGCGCGGCATTTGGCGTCTGTGCCGCAGGTAACAATCACCATGATGCCAAACACCCGGCCAAGATCGATTGCGGCGACACCTATTCCCGATGTGCCGCCATGGATCAGCAACGTATCGCCGGCCTTCGCGCCGCCGACGCGGAACAGGTTGGACCACACGGTGAAATAGGTTTCAGGCAGCGCCGCCGCTTCGAGAAAATGCATACCGGCGGGTACGGGCAGACATAATTTTTCGTTCGCGACGACGTAATCGGCATAACCGCCGCCCGGCAGCAAGGCCGTTACCGGATCGCCGATGCGGACATTGCCCACACCTTCACCAAGCGCGACCACCACGCCGGATGCCTCCAGCCCGAGGATAGATGTGGAGCCGGCGGGTGGTGGATAATGTCCCTGGCGCTGTACCACGTCCGGTCGGTTGACGCCGGCAGCATGGACGCGAATCAGCACCTCCCCGACGCCCGGCAGCGGCACGGGCCGGTCGACGACGGCAAGCACTTCCGGCCCGCCTGGAAGTTCCGGGTCTATGGCCCGCATTTTATGCGGAAGTTCCTGTTGATCACGCATGCCCGAACCTTTTAACCCTGATTCCCTCCGATGCGCTGCGTTGGCGCGCACGGCGAGAAAGTGCCACAGTGAAGCAAAGGAGGTCAAAATGGAAGCAGATGATACGGGCCCCCGCCGGTCAGACGATCCTGTCGCCCGACTGGCAGCGCAGGACCTTGATCCACTGTCGGTTGCCGAGCTCGATGCGCGAATTGCAAGGCTTGAGGCAGAGATCGCGCGAACCCGCCTGAAGCGCGAAAAGGCTGCAGCCTTCCGTGCCGCCGCCGATAATCTGTTCGGTGGCAGATGAGCCTGCCCCTGCCAGCTTTATTGTGGCTGCTGATCCGCCGCGACGTGTCGCTGACACTGGCGCGACCAGGGCAGTGGCTGTTGCCGACCGTCTTCTTCCTGCTGGTAGCACTGCTCTTTCCATTTGCGCTCGGCCCGGATCAAACGCTGCTCGCCCGCCTGACTCCGGGGATCGCCTGGACAGCGGCGTTGCTCGCCAGCCTCATTCCGGTGGCGTCGCTTTACGCAATCGATCAGGCCGACGGCACACTCGACCAGTTCGGCGTACGCGCCATCGCATTTGAAACGCTGGCGCTGGCACGTATCCTTGCGCTGTGGGCCGGTTTCCTGCTGCCGATCCTCGTGGCATTGCCGGTGGCTGCGCTGTTTCTTGGTTTTGCGTGGGATGGCTTGCCATTGCTGGCGGCCAGCATTGCGATCGGGTCACTGGGACTTGCGGCTCTCGCCAATGTGGCGGCGGCGCTGACGGTGGGCGCGCAGGGCGGCGCGGGGCTTGTCGCGTTGCTGATCGTGCCACTGGCCATTCCGCTGCTGATTTTTGGAAGCCGGGCGGATGCGACCGGCGCGATGGGCTTGCTGGCGGCGGCGACGCTCGTGCTGGCAGCGCTGACCCCGTTCGCCGTCGGCGCGACGCTCAGGGCCGCACGAAGCTGACAGAATGAAGGATTACGCGATACCGGAGATTCCAGTCCGGCCCGATCATTGCCCTCGGTGCGTCACCTGAAGGACCGGGCAAAAAAATCCGGTATCGCGTACAACACTTCGGCGGCCAGGAGTGTGATACCCTGACCGCCGGAAGCATAACGTCTAGTTTTGTGCAGAACTTATTTCCTGATTGACCTTCGTGCGGAATGCTTCATCCGCCGAATAGACTTGCGCCAGTTCATTGAAGGCGTTCGGGTCAAGGCCCTCTGCTTCGATCGCGGCAACCATTTGCGGTTGCTTTGCCGCCTGGTCGGTCGTCGCGTCGGCGTTGATGGCATTCACCTTCGACAGGGCACGGGCAAATTTGCTCACTTGCGCCGGGTCGTTGGCATCGACGGCGGCAGCTACAGGAGCTGGGGCGGAAGCAGCCGTTGCGGCGGCGTCATTGGCGGCGGGCTGTGTCGCGGGCTGGGCCGTTTCTTGTGTCGCAGGCGCCGCTTGCGCCGCTTGCGTTGTTGCGGCGGCGGTATCGGCATCCTGGGCCATTGCAGCCGGAGCCATCAGGGCCGTGCTGGCCAGGAACAGGGTAATCGTACGTGCAAACTGCATCTATGTGAGCCTCTCTCGGTTAGTCTCGTTGCAGAGAATAGAAAGCTTGGCCACATGCGCCAGCGCAGACCTGCCGAGTCGTGCGGCTTTCCGGTTGAGTCGCCCGCGATTATGGATAAGCGGCCTGCGGCAACAGGCAGCAGAAACCAGGCTGACGTCTTTCGCCGGTCCGTGCTAATGGTGCCGACGATTATGCCCCCGTTGCAGACGCCTGACCCGCGCCCGTCGCTTCACAATTTTGCTAATCCGCTGCGATTTCAGCGGCTTGCAGGTGTTTGCACGCCTTGGGCTGTAGGTCTTGGGCTGCTGCTGACGGCGGTTGGCCTGTGGATCGGCCTGTTTGCGTCGCCCCCGGATTATCTGCAGGGCGAATCGGTACGGATTCTTTATGTGCATGTACCGGCGGCCTGGCTGGCGCTTGGCGGTTACTCGGGCATGGCGATTGCGGCTTTGGCGGCGCGGGTCTGGCGGCATCCGCTGTCCGATCTGGCGGTTCGAGCTATCGCGCCGGTGGGTGCGCTGTTCGCCGGCCTGTGCCTCGTTACCGGATCGCTGTGGGGCCGCCCCACCTGGGGAACCTGGTGGGTATGGGACGGCCGGCTTACGTCGATGTTGCTGTTATTCCTGCTGTATCTTGGCGTTATCGCGCTGGTCCATGCGTGGGATGACCGCGCGCGTGGACTGAAGGCGGCGGGCATTCTGGCCATTGTCGGCACGATCAACCTGCCGATCATCAAGTTCAGCGTCGAATGGTGGAATACGCTGCACCAGCCCGCCAGCATACGTCTTTCCGGCAGTTCGATTCATGCGTCGATGCTGACGCCGCTGTTGCTCTCGGCCTCCGGTTTTCTGCTGCTGTTCACGGGAATCGTCCTGATCCGGATGCGTTTACTGATCGCCGAGCAGCGAATCGAGATGCGGCAGCGCCGCCGCGCCATGGATATCGGCTGATGGATCATACGCCCTTTATTTTCCTGTCCTACGTACTCACTTTAAGCGGGGTGGGCGGATTATTGCTGGCAAGCTGGCGGCGGTTGCGTCGCGCGGAACGCCGGCTGGAGAGATTGCGCTAGATGGCGACACCCAAACAACAAAGGCTGGTGCTGGCGGGAATTGCCGCGATTGCACTGATCGGTGCTGGCGTGCTGGCCGTCGTAACGCTGGATGACACCGCTACCTACTTCCAGGCTCCATCCGACATTGTGGCTTCCGCACCTGCTGCCGGCCAGGTCTTCCGGCTGGGCGGGCTTGTAAAACCGGGTTCCATTCACCGCGACGTGGATGGCCTGACCCTTTATTTCACGGTAACGGATACCAACGCCGAAACGTCGGTCAGCTATCGCGGTATCGTGCCCGATCTGTTCAAGGAAAATCAGGGTGTGATCGCGACGGGCAGCATCGACCCGTCCGGGCGTTTCGTCGCGACCGAATTGCTGGCGCGGCATGACGAAAATTACATGCCGCCTGAAGTTGCCAAAGCCGTGCAAAGGCAACTCGAAGCCACCCAGCCGGCGCACCCCGGCGCATGAGTTTCCCATGATTGTAGAACTTGGGCATCTCGCCCTGTGGCTGGCGATGGCGGCGGCATTGGTGCAATTCACAGCACCCGCTATCGGGTTTCGCGGCAATCGCCAGGAATTGCTGGCGCTGGCGCGACCGATGGCGCAGGCGCAGGCGTTTTTTACGCTTTTCGCCTTTGGCGTTCTTGTGCGGGCTTTTCTGGTTTCCGATTTCTCCGTCTCGCTCGTGGCGACGAACAGCCACACGATGAAGCCGGACCTGTACAAGTGGACCGGGATCTGGGCCAACCATGAAGGCTCACTGCTTTTGTGGGTGCTGGTCCTCGCGCTGGCTGGCGCCGGGCTGGCGGCGTTTCCCAACCGGCTGGGGCCGCGTTTCCGCGCCCGGGCGCTGTCGGTCATGGGTCTGCTGGCGCTCGGCTTTTTTGCCTTTCTGTTGCTGGCGTCCAATCCATTTGCCCGCATTTCTCCCGCGCCTACCGAAGGCATGGGATTGAACCCGCTGCTGCAGGACCCCGGTCTCGCTTTCCATCCGCCGCTGCTTTATTTCGGCTATGTCGGCCTGTCGGTCGCCTTTGCTCTGTCGGTGGCGGCGATGCTGGAAGGAGTTGTCGGCCCGGTCTGGGCGAAGGCGGCCCGGCCCTGGGTGGCGGTCGCCTGGGCGCTGTTGACCGTCGGCATCGGGCTGGGCAGCTACTGGGCCTATTATGAACTTGGCTGGGGCGGCTGGTGGTTCTGGGATCCGGTGGAAAACTCCGCTTTGATGCCGTGGATCGCCGGCACCGCGCTCTTGCACTCCATCGCCGTGCTGGCCAAGCGCGATGCGTTGCGCAACTGGACGCTATTGCTCGGCGTGCTGGCGTTTGCGCTGTCGATGGTGGGCACCTTCATTGTGCGTTCGGGGCTGCTTACATCCGTCCATGCCTTTGCGGTCGATCCGACGCGCGGGCTGTTTCTGATCGCGCTGATTATCCTTTATGTTGGTGGCGCGCTCGCCGTATACGGGTTGAAGGCAGCCAGCGTACCGGCGGGGCAGGGGTTTACGCCGGTAAGTCGCGAGGGCGCGCTGGTGTTCAACAATCTGATTCTCAGCACCATGCTGACCGTGGTGTTCGTCGGCACGCTCTATCCGATGGCGTTGGAGGGCTTGACCGGTCGGCAGATCAGCGTCGGCCCGCCCTATTTCAATCAGGCGCTGGTGCCGTTGATCCTGCTGATGGCGGCGGTGATGGCGGTCGGCCCGTGGCTGGGCTGGCGACGTAGCGCGACCGGCCATCTGGCACGCGTGCTGACGCCGGCGGCGATTTCGGCCGTGGTGGCGCTGGCGCTGGCGCTGTTCCTGTTCGACGTGCGCGCCGCTGGCAGCTTTCTGGGCTTTGGCGCGGCCCTGTGGCTGGGCGTGGCGAGCGTTGGCATTTTGATCCGCCGTGGACTGACGTTCGGGGCTGCCGGCATGGCATTGGCGCACCTGGGTGTGGCCGTCTCGATCCTCGGGGTGACGGCATCCGGTGCACTGGAACGGGAGACGCTGGTGAACATGCGGGTTGGCGATGTCGTCCAGCTGGCGGACTGGCAGGTCGAACTGGTGGACGTACGGCCCGTCGCCGGGCCCAACTGGACGGCGATTGCCGCCGAAGTGCATGTGCGTGATGGGGATCGCAATATTGCGACCGTTTTCCCCCAGTCCCGCCATTACACCAGCCCGCCGATGGAGACGACCGAAGCCGGCATCAAGACGCTCTGGCGCGGCGACATTTACGCCGTGCTGGGCAAGCCGGATGGCACGGGTCGCTGGCAAATGCACTTCTGGTTCAAGCCTCTGGTGCGCCTGATCTGGGCGGGCGGCTTTCTGATGGCGCTGGGCGGCATCATGGCGCTGGGGGATCGTCTGCGTTTCCGAATTCCGCGCCGTACCCCGCGCGCTGCTTTCGCCCCGAGGCCCGTATGACCCGCTCCCGCCTCGCGCTTTTTATTCCGCTGCTGCTGTTCGTCGGCATTGCGATCTTCATGGCGGTCAATCTCGGCCAGCCGCAGCAAAAAGTGATCCGCAGCCAGATGATCGGCAAGCCGGTTCCAGCGTTCAACCTGCCGTCTTTGGCCGATGGCGCGCCGGGGCTGGCCCGTTCCGATCTTGCGGCGGGCAATGGTCCGGCCATCGTCAATATTTTTGCCAGCTGGTGTCTGCCCTGCGCCGTTGAAGCACCGCATTTGCAAACCCTGGCGACGGCAGCTGGCGGCAAGGGCGTACCTCTCTACGGTATCGCCGTGCAGGATGCGCCGGAGGACACAAACGCGTTTCTGGGGCGTTATGGCAATCCTTATGCGCGCGTCGCGACAGATACAGGCGGGCAGATGATGGTGGCGCTGGGTGCATCCGGTGTGCCGGAAACCTATATTGTCGATGGCAAGGGCATTATCCGCCACCAGCATCTGGGCGACATCAAGGATAGCGATGTTCCGCGTCTGCTGGCGCAACTGGAGGCGGCGCGATGAGGTGGCTGATCGCCCTTCTTTTTCTGTTTGCCGCGCCGGCATGGGCGCAACTGGAAATGTCCGATGTGCCGCTGGAGGATCCCCGCCAGGAGGCGGCGGCGCGCGACCTGATGGGCGAATTGCGCTGCCTGCAATGCCAGAATCAAAGCATCGGCGATAGCAACGCCGGGCAGGCCAGCACCATGCGCGCCATCGTGCGGCAACGTATCGCCGCCGGCGAATCGCCCGAGCAGGTGCGGGCGTTTTTCATTGAACGTTATGGCGACTGGGTGAGCTTCAAACCGCCGCCGCGCCCCGACACCTGGCTGTTGTGGGCGACGCCGGTGCTGGCGCTGCTCGTCGGCGGTCTGGTCGCCTTCCGGTTGTTCCGGCGGCGGTCATGAAGGCTGCGCCTGTTTTCATCGTCGCGCTGGGCCTGGCCGTGGGCGTCGGCGGCTATGCCTTGACGGGCAATCCCGGCCTGCCGGAAGCGCCCGCGCCGCGTGCGCCGGTGGATCCACGCTTCACACCCGAAGCCGAGAAAGCATCACAGGTGTTGCTGGACAATTTCGGCGATGCGCGAGACTGGCTGACCGCCAGCGATGCGCTGATTCGCGCCGGGCGCACGGAAACGGCCATTTGGCTGCTCGATCAGGCGACACACCGGATTCCCGGCAATGTCGATCTGTGGGCGCAACTGGGCGTGGCGATCGTATCCCATGCCGAAGGCGAGGTGGTGCCTGCCGCCCGTCTCGCGTTCGACCGCGCCAGCCGTCTTGATCCGCAGCATCCCGCGCCGGCCTATTTTCTCGGTCTTTCGTGGTTGCAGTCTGGCGATCCGGCGCGGGCGCTGACCGTTTGGCGGGAACTGGATGCGCGCACGCCACCCGATGCGCCGTGGAAACCGATGCTGGAGCGGCTGATGCGCGGCGCCACCAAGATGATCGAACTGGGAGTCGGGGCGAATGGCCCTGGCCAGCCGGGCTAAGGCCAGGCCCGCCACATTGTGCCGCCATGCGAACAGTGCTAGCGGCGCGACAATCCGGCCCGAGAGGGGGCGCATAATCGGAGCGAATGTGGGCAAACATCCGGAACAACGTTCGCGATGAGCAGTGCGGAAGCGGCAGCGCCCGCCCCTCACGCCGGTCACGCGCCCGAAGGCCTGCCGAAACTGATGTTCGGTGCGCTGGGCATCGTTTTCGGCGATATCGGCACCAGTCCCATCTATGCGCTGCGGGAAACCTTTGTCGGCCACCATCCGCTACCGGTGGACGATCCGCACATCATGGGCATCGTCAGCCTGATTTTCTGGACGATGACCCTTGTCGTAACATTCAAATATGTGACGCTGGTGCTGCGCGCTGACAATCGCGGCGAGGGCGGTTCCATCGCCATGCAGGCACTGTTGATGCGGATCAGTCATGGCCGGCGCTGGGCGCCCGCCGTGGCCGTGCTCGGCATTCTCGCCACGTCACTGTTCTTTGCCGATGGCATGATCACCCCGGCGATCTCGGTCCTCTCGGCGGTAGAGGGACTGGTCGTCGTCGAATCGCGGATGGCGCCCATGGTGGTGCCGATCGCGATCGGAATCCTCGTGGGCCTGTTCACCATGCAATCGCACGGGACAGCGAAAGTGGGGGCAATATTCGGGCCGGTCATGCTGGTCTATTTTTCGACGCTCGGCATTCTCGGTCTGATCAGCATCTCGAACAATCCGGAGATATTGTGGGCGTTGTCCCCGCACCATGCGGTCAATTTCTTCATAACCGACAAATGGCTGGCCTTCCTGGCGCTGTCCTCGGTGGTGCTGGCCGTCACCGGCGCGGAAGCACTTTACGCCGACATGGGACATTTTGGGCGCGTCCCCATCCGTAACGTCTGGCTATTGTTCGTGATGCCGGCACTGATGCTCAATTATCTGGGGCAGGGCGCGCTGTTGCTGGACAGGCCATCGGCCATTGAAAATCCATTCTTCCTGCTCGCGCCCGAAAATCTGCGGCTGCCCATGGTATTTCTGGCGACGCTCGCCTGCACCATCGCCAGCCAGGCGGTGATTTCCGGCACATTTTCCGTTGCCCGTCAGGCCATGCAACTCGGCTATCTTCCCCGTCTGCGCGTCATGCACACATCGGCGGAGGCGCAGGGTCAGGTGTATATTCCGGTGATCAACTGGTCGATGATGACCATGGTGATCCTGCTGGTGCTGGGTTTCGGCAGTTCCTCGTCGCTTGCCGCCGCCTACGGCATTTCGGTGACCGGCACGATGGTGTTGACGTCGCTGATGCTCGTCATATTGATGCTGGCGGACTGGAAGTGGAACCGTTGGGTTGTATTGCTGGTGATGGGCGTGTTGCTGACAGTGGAGGGTGCCTATTTCGCTGCGAACCTGACCAAGATCGTCGATGGCGGTTGGTTCCCGCTGTTTGTCGGCGCAGTGGCGTTCCTGATGCTGACCACCTGGTCGCGCGGGCGCTATCTGATGCAGCAACGGTTGCGGGAAAGCGCCATGCCGCTGCCGGTATTCATCAAATCCGCATCGCGCACCGCTGCCCGCGTGCCGGGAACGGCAGTGTTCATGGCCGCGTCTCCGGATGGCGTACCCCATGCGTTGCTGCATAATCTGAAGCATAACAAGGTGTTGCATGATCGTGTGCTGATCCTCACGATCGTTATCGACGAAATTCCCTTTGTCGATGCGGCAGACCGTGTCGAGGTGATGGCATTGGGCGAGGGCTTTTATCGCATTTTGCTGCGCTACGGGTTCATGCAGCAACCGGACGTGCCGGAGGCCTTGAAAGGCATGGAGAATATCGGCGGACCGATCCGCATGATGGAAACCAGCTTTTTCCTGTCCCGTCAGACGCTATTGTCTTCTGCGCGACCGGGCATGCCTGTCTGGCGGGAAAAACTGTTTGCGTGGATGCTGCGGAACGCGGAATCGGCGATGCAGTTTTTCCGCCTGCCAACAAACCGGGTGGTGGAACTGGGAAGTCAGGTGGAGATCTAGCCTATTCGGCTTCCCTGAACCCCAAAGCTTTTGCCGGAACGCACTGGTCTGAAACCTCGCCAGCCAGAAACCGGCTCATATCCACACCCAGATCGAGGGTGCGGATTCTGACCCTTTGCAAAAAATCCAGATATTGCTGACGCTCGGATCCCTGAACCATCGAACGGCCCTTGGAGGTTAACCGGGACATGTTGAACAGCACTCCTTCAGAACCGATCGGTCAGATTGGTTCATTCCAACAGACGCGGAACCGGACTGTGATGTGTAACGGAAACAATAAAAAAGACCGTGGCGCAACGCGCCACGGCCTTCTTTTGTTACCAAAACCTGGAGCTTACTTGGTGGTCGTCAGCTCTTCGGCCTTGTTTTCCAGCGCGGCAGCAGCCGCATCGAGATTTTCTGCACCGGTGGCGGCTGCGTCGGCAGCAGCAGCAGCCGTGTCGGCCGCGGCGTCAGCACCGGCAGCAGCGGCGTCGGTAGCAGCCGCAGAAGCGTCGACGGCGGCTTCCTGAGCAGCGTCGGCAGCGTCGGTGGCAGCCGCAGAAGCGTCGGCAGCTGCGTCAGCAGCGACGTCGGCGGGCTGTTTCTCGCCGCAGGCGGCGACCAGCGCAAGGCTCGCAATCGCGGCGAGCGTGAGAATCTTGTTCATCCCTATTTGACCTTCCATATGGGCAAAATCGCCCGGCCATTTCCGTGGCGGCAGGAAATCTGTCCCTGCAGTCCCGGGCCTTCTCTCGGCTGCGTCCGTCTTGTAATACGACCAGACGTAGCCGTAAGGCTTTGGCGCCTTGCAATATGGCGCAGTGAAATGCAAGCCCCCCACCATGGCGGAGATGCCAGGGGAGCCGAATTTTTCAGCGTCATTCAGAACCAGTATGGCGAACGTCCGGATGAAAGGGACATACAATTGAAACCAGACGCTGAAATCCGGCTGGGCACGCGCACATCGAAGCTGGCGCTGGCGCAAACGGCCATCGTTTCAGCCGGGCTGGCAGCGCGGGGAATAGCACCGGAACGGATCATTCCGGTGCCCCTGCAAACCGTCGGCGATCAGGTACAAGACCGGCCTTTGGCCGAAATCGGCGGCAAGGCGCTGTGGACGCGCGAGCTGGACCGGGCGCTGGCCGAAGGCGAGATCGACGCCGCCGTCCATTCGATGAAGGATGTCGAAAGCCCGATTTCCAGCCATTTTGTGCTGGCCGCGGTGCTGCCGCGCGCCGACGCTGCCGACCGGCTGATCGGCGCTGCCAGCATAGACGCCATTCCGTCGGGCGCGCTTGTCGGCACCTCCAGCCCACGCCGGGCGGCGCAATTGCTGCATCTGCGACCGGATCTGCGTGTCGTGTCCATACGCGGCAATGTGGAGACGCGGTTGCGTAAAACTGCCGCAGGGGAGGTAGCTGCCACTTTCCTCGCGGCGGCGGGGCTGGACCGGTTGGGAATCGTCGCTGGAACACGCCTGGCCATTGACGACTTTTTGCCCGCGGCATCGCAAGGCGCGATCGGCGTCGTAGCGCGTGCCGACGACCATGAATTGCTGGAGCAACTCGCCCTGCTCGATCATGGGCCAACGCGCCGCGCCATCCTGGCTGAACGCGCGTTTCTGGACAGGGTTGGCGGCAATTGTCATAGCGCCATCGCCGCCCATGCCATTGAGACGGCGGAAGGATTGCGGTTGACCGCTGAAATTTACAGCGCCGATGGCCGCGAACGGGTGGCGGGTGCGGCAACGGCGACCAGCGACGATACCCCTCGGGATCTCGCAGCGCGGCTCGCGGTCCGATTGCTGGCCGACGCCAGCGCGGCGATTCGCGCCAGCCTTGGGCAATTCTGAACGCATCGCCATGGAACGACGGTTACTCATCACGCGTCCGGCGGAAGAAATCCTTCGCACGACCGAAGCCGCCATGGCTGCCGGCTGGGACACACTCGCCGCGCCGCTGCTGCGAATCGAAGGGGTGGAGTGGGAGGTCCCCTCAGAATCTTTCGACGCGCTTTTGTTGACCAGCCCGCGATCGGTGCCTGCTGCCACTTTACACCCGATCGTTGCCGCACTGCCCGTTTACGCGGTGGGGCCCTGGACGGCCACCGCTGCCCGTGCCCAGGGGCTGACCGTGGTGCGGACAGGCGAAACGGATGGCAGCGCGATTGTCGCCGCCATAGCGGCGGATGGCCATCGTTCCGTCCTGCATCTATGCGGCGCGCATCAGGCGGCGCTTGTCGTTCCGCCCGGTCTTCTGCTGCAGCAGGTGCCGGTGTACCATGCCGTGACTGCCGCTGCCTTGCCGTCCCGGGTAGCGGCGGCGCTGGCGGCGGATGAGATATTCGCCACCCTGTTGTTTTCGCCACGCACCGCCGCCAGTTTTGACGGGCTGGTGGCGGCAGCCGGCCTGGATCGCGGGCGGCTGCGGCTGGTGGTGCTGAGCGAAAAAGTGGCGGCCGCCGCCGGTCCAGGCTGGCGGGCGGTGGTGATTACGGAGAAACCGGCGCTGTCGTCGGCCCTCGCCGCCGCCGCCGCGCTGTGGCAGAGCGAACAGCATGTCTGAAGTTGATTCCCCGCCTGAAACCCCGGCTGCCGATGCGAATACCGCGCCCGCGCCACGTCACCGTCCAAAATGGCGTCTCGTGCTTGCGGCGTTGCTTGTCGTGGTGCTGGTGGCAATACTGGCTTTGACCCGACATCCGCGCTTTGCGACCTTGATGCCGCAGCAGGAAGATGCGGAAATTTCGCGCTGGCAACAACTGGAAGGGCGAATCGCCGCGCTGGAAGCCGAAGTAGCCGCAATTCCCGCCACCCCGGCTCCGCCGGTTTCCGGCCAGCGGGATGCGCCGCAACAATTGACAGACCGCGTAACGGCCATGGAAACCACAGCGCAACGTCTGGCCGATGCCGATGCCGGTCTGTCGGCCCGCATCAATGCACTCGACGCGCATGTGGCGGCGGTTGCCGGCAGCACGACGGCGGCGGGTGAACAGGCGCGCGACCTGCTGCTGCTGGCGCTGGCCCGGCGTTTCATCGAACGCGGCCGGCCGCTGGCGCGCGCCGAAACATTGCTCGAGGAGAGATTCGGAAAACGTGATCCGGGCGCGGTGGATGCGCTGCTCGCCTGGTCCGCGGCGCCGGAAAGCCGATCGCTGCTGCGGGAACGACTGGTCGAACTCGCCCGTCCGCCCGCAACCTCCGAAGCTGCCCCGGCGCAAACCGGCTGGTGGCAAAAGCTGCGGGACGGACTGTCCGGCCTGATTTCGGTGCGGGACAAGGCGGCAGTTGGACGGGAAGAACTGGAACGGGCACTGATGGCGTTTGACGAAGGCGATATTCCGCTGGCGATCGCGCGGCTGGAAACGACATCGGCCACGCCCAGGCGCGACGCATGGATCACCGCCGCCCGGCAATTCGCCGCCGCGCTGGATGCGGTAGAGGGGCTGGAAAGCCGGATCCTGGATACGGTGGTCAGTGCGCCGGTGGTGGTGGTGCCGCCAGCCAAAGGCGTGCCGCCGCCGGTCAATGCGCCCGTGTTGGTGCCGCCCGCCGGATAATTGCCGCGTCGCAGCATAAGATGCTTGCCCTGTTAACGCTGGCCTGGCTAGGAGGGCCGGTACAGCCTCTATCCAACATTACGTCAGGATTACCATGCGCGTTGCAATGATTGGCTCCGGCTACGTCGGCCTTGTCTCCGGTGCCTGTTTCGCTGATTTCGGCCATTCCGTGGTTTGTGTCGACAAGGACCAGGGCAAGATAGACCGGCTGAAGGCGAACATCATGCCGATCTACGAGCCGGGGCTGGACGATCTGGTCGCCAGCAACGTCAAGGCTGGCCGTCTGTCATTCACCACCGATCTGGCGGAAGGAATGGAGGGCGCGGAGGCGATATTCATTGCGGTCGGCACACCGTCACGACGCGGGGATGGCCATGCGGACCTTTCCTATGTCTATGCCGCCGCCGAGGAAATTGCCGCCAATCTGAAGGGCTTTACGGTTGTTGTTACGAAATCGACCGTGCCGGTCGGTACCGGAGACGAGGTGGAGCGGCGCATCCGCGACGCCAACCCCGACGCGGATTTCGCCGTCGCTTCCAACCCGGAATTCCTGCGCGAAGGCGCGGCCATCAGCGATTTCAAGCGCCCGGACCGCATCATCATCGGGGTGGAGAATGAACGCGCCCGGGCGGTTATGGAAGAATTATACCGGCCTTTATATCTGAATCAGGCGCCCATCATGGTGACGGCGCGGCGCACCGCCGAACTGACAAAATATGCCGCCAATGCGTTTCTCGCCACCAAGATCACCTTCATCAATGAGATCGCCGATCTGTGCGAAAAGGTCGGGGCGAATGTGCAGGATGTGGCGCGCGGCATCGGCCTCGATAATCGCATTGGCCCGAAATTCCTGCACGCAGGGCCAGGATATGGCGGCAGTTGCTTTCCGAAAGATACGCTGGCGCTGATCAAGACGGCGCAGGACAATGACGCTCCGGTGCACATTGTCGAGACGGTGGCCAGCGTCAATGAACGGCGCAAGCGCGCCATGGGCCGCAAGGTGATCGCCGCCGCAGGCGGTTCCGTGCGCGGCAAGACCATTGCGGTGCTGGGCCTGACCTTCAAGCCGAACACCGATGACATGCGCGACAGCCCTGCCATCGCCGTTATCCAGACCCTGCAAGATGCCGGCGCAAGGATTCAGGCTTATGACCCGGAAGGCGAAGAGCAGGCGAAAGCTATCCTGACCGATATCAGCTACGCCGGGGACCCCTATGCCGCCCTGGAAGGTGCGGATGCGATGGTGCTGGTGACGGAGTGGAACGAATTTCGCGCCCTGGATCTGGCACGGGTGAAAAGCCTGTTGCGCGAACCGGTTGTCGTCGATCTGCGTAATGTTTACCGTCCGGAAGAAATGGACCGGCACGGCCTGGAATATCACGGCATCGGCCGCTGATCCTGCCGGAAACTATAGGACGACCGGACTTGACCTCGCCTTGTATCGGGCGGACAAGGCCGGTTCCTGTTGTCAAAAACGGGATGTGTGCAGCCAGGGAGCAGGTCGATGAGTGGAGCCGGAGCAGAGCGGACGGCAGAAATTGCCGCGCGGGTCGAAGCGTTCGTGCGCGAAACAATCATACCCTATGAAAAAGACACGAGGCGGACGTCGCACGGACCGACCGACGAACTTGTGAATGAAATGCGCGAAAAGGCGCGTGCCGCCGGATTGATGACCCCGCACATCCTGCCGGATGGCACCCATCTGACCCAGCGCGAAACAGCCACGGTACTCAAGAAATCCGGTCTCTCCGCCCTCGGACCGGTCGCACTCAATACGATGGCCCCGGACGAAGGCAATATGTATCTGCTGGGCAAGGTCGGCAGCCCGGAACTGAAGGAACGGTTCCTGAAACCCGTGGTTGAAGGACGCATGCGTTCGGCATTTTTCATGACGGAGCCGGCGGACGAAAATGGTGCGGGTTCTGATCCGTCGATGATGAACACGACCTGCCGGCCGGACGGCAATCATTGGGTCATTAACGGTCGCAAGAAATTCATCACCGGTGCCGAAGGGGCCGGCGTTGGCATCGTGATGGCCAAATCGGACGAGGGCGCGTGTATGTTCGTCGTCGATCTGCCCAATCCGGCGATCCGTACCGTGCGCATTCTGGACACGATCGACGATTCGATGCCGGGTGGCCACGCCGAAGTCGTAATCGAAAATCTGCGCGTTCCCGCCGATCAGATGCTGGGCCAAAGCGGCGAAGGTTTCAAATATGCCCAGATTCGCCTGAGCCCGGCCCGCCTGTCACACTGCATGCGCTGGTATGGGGTCGCGACGCGCGCCCAGGAAGTGGCGACTGCTTACGCGTGCAAGCGCAAGGCTTTCAGCCAGTTATTGATCGACCATGAGGGCGTGGGTTTCATGCTCGCGGAAAACCAGATCGATCTGAAACAGGCCGAACTGATGATCGACTGGTGCGCCGACGTCCTCGATACCGGCGCGCTCGGAACGGTTGAAAGCTCGATGACGAAGGTGGCCGTATCGGAAGCGCTGATGCGTGTGGCCGACCGCTGCGTACAGGTGATGGGCGGTACCGGCGTTTCGCGCGAGACGATGGTGGAACAGTTCTTCCGCGAAGTGCGGGCGTTCCGCATCTATGATGGCCCGACCGAGGTGCATAAATGGTCGCTCGCCAAGCGGATCAAGCGGGAATATCTGAAGGGTTGAGCAAGCGCCGAACTTTTCCCGCCAGGCGGTACGACGTCTGATGGCCAAGCCTGCGCTGTCGCTTGCCGGGAAAGAACTCCCCGCCCCGGTAGCCCGGCCCTGTACGCCTGCCGGCCCGTCGCCCTTGCGGCGGCCCGGGTCGGTACGGCGGACGACGTCCATCGACGCGCGCTGGCCGCATGGGCCGGATGGCTTGCTGCACCTTTCCGGACACGCACGGGATATCTGGACGCCGGAAGATAGCGGCGCGCCACGGATTCTCGCGGAGGATCGGCTGTACGCGCAGACACGGGATCGCATCGTCCGCAGTCTGGAAGCCACGCCAGAGCGCGTCTATGCGGACCGGCTTGTCGGCGCACGTGCCGGTGGACGTTTGCGCGCTGCGATTGATCTTGCGCTTCCTGGAGAGCGGCAGGCCGGAACGCCGCTTTATCTGTTGCTGGACGATTTGGCGGGTGTGACGCTGATTGCCGACTGGGGGCGCTTCCAGTGGGACCCTGATTCGCCGGAGGCGGCGGAGATCGCCAATGCTTCGCGGGAGTCGATGGAAGGCGTTTGTATCGGTTTCCGCCCCGGTTCCAGTGCGCTGGGTGTGCGGGACTTGTATGAGCCGACCCGGGTGCCGCCGCTGATACACTCCGCGGACCTCGCGGGATGGCATCCGCTGCCAGAGCCGACGGGAGACAGCCCGAATTTCCGCCGCGCCCGCCGGATGGATATCTGGCGCGAAAACGGCCGGATACATATAGACGCAACATTCCAGGACAGCGCTGTGCGTGTCGATGGCAGCCGGGTGGCGGTGCATGAATATCTGGTGCACGCAACGACCGACGCAGCCGCCGGCGCTTTATTGTCGGTTGAAGCCGATGGGCGGATTTTGCCTTTTCCTGAATGTCCGGCGGCCACGGTGAATATCGGGGCTCTGGTGGGTACGCCTATGGCAGACTTGCGGGAGAGGGTGCTGGATTTATTGCACAAAACGGCTGGATGCACGCATTTGAACGATGCGCTGCGCGCCCTCGCCGAAGTGCCGGTACTGGCGAAGCATTTGCCCAAAATTGAGGGGCGCAGTTAAGCGGGTTCGATATCGCCGCAGCGCGCTCAGATGCTTGCAGGTGTTATAATGTCCGTCAGTTTTGCCAGCACGCTGTTGGCATGTTCTTTTCTGCAGATGAGCAAATCGGGCAGATACACATCTTTCTGGTTATACCGCAGCGGCGAGCCGTCGATACGCGAACAGTGCAGGCCGTGGGCGAGCGCGACGGCGACAGGAGCCATGGAATCCCATTCATACTGCCCGCCGGAATGCAGATAAATATCGGCCTGGCCAAGGATGATCGCCATGGCCTTGGCGCCTGCCGAACCCATCGGTACCAGTTCGGCATCCAGCGCTTCCGCTATCGCCACCGCTTCCCTCCCGGGACGGGTGCGGCTGAGGACCATGCGCAGCCGCTCCGGCACAGGCGGCAGGGCGCGCGGCTGATCCGAGCGTAGCACGATGCCTGCGCCCGTGCCGGTCAGGTCCAGCCCCGGCAGCGCAACCGCCCCGATGACCGGCTCGCCGTCGATGGCGAGCCCGACATGCACCGCCCAGTCCACGCGGTCCTCGCCATATTCGCGCGTGCCATCCACCGGATCGACAATCCACACCCGGCTTTTGGCGAGCCGTTCGGCATTGTCCTTTTCCTCTTCGGAAAGCAGCCCGTCGTCGGGTCTTGCTTCGCGCAACGCATGAACGAGGAACTGGTTGGCGGTCTGGTCCCCCGCCTTGCCCAACGACTTCGCACTGAACAGACCGGACGCGCGCACTTCCAGCAGCAGCCGCCCGGCGACCTCCGCCAGATGCGCCGCCAATGCGGCGTCCTTCATCGCGCTCAAGGGATCAGCTTCGCCACGATAGCTTCCGCCGCTTCCCCGGGGGTCATTTCCGTCGTGTCAATGCGGATCTCCGGATCGTGCGGAGGCTCATAGGGGCTGTCGATCCCGGTGAAATTCTTAAGCTCACCTGACCGCGCCTTCTTATAAAGCCCCTTCACATCACGTTTTTCCGCTTCGGCCAGTGGTGTGTCGATATACACCTCGATGAACTCGCCCGGCTGCATCATCTGCCGCACCATCTCCCGCTCCGCCCGGAACGGCGAAATGAAGGCCGTGATAACGATCAGGCCGGCGTCGGTCATCAGTTTCGCCACCTCGCCGACGCGGCGGATGTTTTCCACCCGATCGGCGTCGGTAAAGCCCAGATCGCGGTTCAGCCCATGGCGGACATTATCGCCATCCAGCAGGAACGTATGGCGGTTCATCCGCGCAAGCTTTTTCTCAACAAGGTTGGCGATGGTCGATTTCCCCGCCCCCGACAGGCCGGTGAACCACAGCACGGCGGGCTTCTGGTTCTTCAGGCCCGCGTGGAATTCGCGGCTGATATCGGTCGCCTGCCAATGGATGTTCTGCGCGCGCCGCAAGCTGAAGTGCAGCATACCGGCGGCAATCGTTGCATTGCTGATCTTGTCAACCAGAATGAACCCGCCCAGCGTGCGGCTTTCCGCATAAGGTTCGAACACGATCGGTTTGTCGGTGGACAGGTTGGCAACGCCAATGGCGTTCAGTTCCAGCGTCTTCGCCGCCAGATGCTCCATCGTATTGACGTTGACCTGATATTTGGGCGGCTGCACCGTCGCGCTGACGGTCTGCGTGCCGACCTTCAGCCAATAGGCCCGGCCCGGCAGCATTTCCTCATCGGCCATCCAGATGAAGGTGGCTTCGAACTGGTCGGCAGATTGCGGAGGATTGTCAGAATGCGCGATCACGTCGCCGCGCGAACAGTCGATTTCATCGGCAAGGCAGATGGTGACCGACTGGCCGGCGACCGCTTCATCGAGATCGCCGTCCATGGTGACGATTTTTGTCACCTTGCTGGTTTTGCCCGAAGGCAAGACGCGGATCGCGTCGCCGGGCCGTATCACGCCTGTCGCGATCTGGCCGGAAAATCCGCGAAAGTCGAGATTGGGGCGATTCACCCACTGTACCGGCATACGGAAAGGTTTCTGCTGCGCCGGGATCTGATCGACTTCGACGGTTTCCAGATACTCCATCAACATCGGACCCTGATACCAGGGCGTATTTTCGCTCCGGGTGGTAATATTGTCGCCCTTGTAGCCTGAAATCGGGATGGCGGTAAACGCCTCGATGCCGATACTGTTCGCAAAGTCCGTATATTCGCCAATAATAGTATCGAAGATGTCCTGGCTATAATCCACCAGATCCATCTTGTTGACCGCCAGCACGATATTCCGGATGCCGATCAGATGGCATAAATAGCTGTGCCGCCGCGTTTGCGTCAGCACGCCTTTCCGCGCATCCACCAGGATCACGGCGAGATCGGCGGTGGACGCACCCGTCACCATGTTGCGGGTATATTGCTCATGGCCGGGCGTATCGGCGACGATGAACTTGCGCTTTTCAGTGGAAAAGAAACGATAGGCGACATCGATGGTGATGCCCTGTTCACGCTCGGCGGCGAGACCATCCACCAGAAGCGCGAAGTCGATCTGGCCGCCTTGCGTGCCGACGCGCTTGCTGTCCGCTTCCAGTGCCGCGAGTTGATCTTCGAAGATCATCTTGCTGTCGTAGAGCAGCCGCCCGATCAGCGTCGATTTGCCATCATCCACCGACCCGCAGGTGATGAAGCGCAGCATGGTCTTGTGCTGATGCACTTCGAGATATTTATCGATATCCTCGGCGATGAGGGCGTCGGTTTTGTAAATGACTTCTGCGTCCGACATCAGAAATACCCTTCCTGTTTTTTCTTCTCCATGCCGGTGCCGCCAGCGTCCTTGTCAATGGCGCGGCCCTGCCGTTCCGATGTCGTGGTGAGCAAGGTTTCCTGGATGACTTCCGGCAATGTCGCGGCATGGCTTTCGACCGCGCCGGTCAGTGGATAGCAGCCAAGCGTGCGGAAGCGGATCGAGCGCATCACCGGTTCCTCGCCCGGCTTCAGGGGAAAACGGTCATCGTCGACCATCAGCAACATGCCATCACGGATTACCGTCGGGCGCTCCGCCGCGAAATAAAGCGGCACGATCGGCACATTTTTCAGATGAATATATTGCCAGATGTCGAGTTCCGTCCAGTTGCTGATCGGGAACACGCGGATGCTTTCACCCTTGTTTTTCCTGGCGTTGTAAAGGTTCCACAATTCCGGTCGCTGGTTTTTCGGGTCCCAGCCGTGGCTTGCGGTGCGGAAAGAAAAAATGCGCTCTTTTGCCCGACTCTTTTCCTCGTCCCGCCGCGCGCCGCCGAATGCCGCATCGAAACCGTAAAGATCAAGCGCCTGCTTCAGCCCCTCTGTTTTCCACATATCGGTGTGCAAAGGGCCATGATCGAAGGGATTAATGCCACGCGCCTCGGCTTCGGGGTTGTGGTAGATCAGCAATTCCATACCGCTTTCACGCGCCATCCTGTCGCGCAATTCATACATGGCCTTGAATTTCCACGTCGTATCGACATGCAGCAGCGGAAAGGGCGGAGGCGACGGATAGAAAGCCTTGCGGGCCAGATGCAGCATTACGGCGGAATCCTTGCCGACCGAATACAGCATCACCGGCTTCCCAGCCTCGGCCACAACCTCCCGCATGATGTGAATCGCCTCGGCTTCCAGTCGCTCAAGATGGGTCAACATTTTCGCGTCGTTCATGATTGTTTCCTCGTTCGAACGGTGAAATGCCAGAAAGCGAAAATGATTGAACCTCCCAAATGGGAGTATATATGGATATAAGCTATGCGATCCGACGAGAGCGATTTACTGGCGGCCCTGCACGAAGGCATGTTCGACCAGCCCTTGTGGCATGGGTTTCTGGAGCGTCTGCGCACGCGGACGCGGGCGCGATATGCAAGCCTTGTCTTCGTGCCGATTGACGGCGATGGCCTTGTCGAACTTACTGCCGGGCCGCCCCCTGAGCCCGGTAGTCTGCTCCGGGAAAAATTCGGCTGCCATCCCCCCGCATATCTGCAGATGCGGGAGGGCCGGGTCTACGCGCTGGAAGAACTGCCGGAGTCTGGTAATCCGGCGCAGTTGGTCTGGCGCAAGGAGTTTCTCGGGCCGATGGGGGTACGCGAACTCCGGTCGGTGCGGGTGACCGAAACCAGCGGGGTTGACGCCTGGCTGAGCTGTTGCGGCGGCCGCGAAATTGGCCCGGCCACTGGCGCGATGCTGACTTCGCTGGCGCCGCATTTGCGCATCGCGCTGCGAAACTTCGTGGCGCTGGAACGGGAGCGCTTCCGTTCCTCGGTAACAACCGAGGCTTTCGGACGGCTGAACTTCGGTTGGCTGACCCTTGATGCGCAATGCCGGATTATCGACATGACGCCGCACGTAGAGCAGTTGTTGCAGCGTACGACAGTATTGCGACGAGGGCGTTATGACCGGCTGACGCCCGCGTCCCCGGCAGTGGACCGGAAGCTGACGGCGCTGGTAAAGACCTACGCGGAAGGGCGTGAAGCCCGTCCCCGCGCCCTGAATCTCAGCCGCGACCCATGGATGGACCTGCTGGTTTCGCCTATCCAATCGCACCCTGTGTCGGCGCGGTCACAACCTGTTGCCGTGGCTTATCTGGGTGGCGATCGCTGGTCCCACGCCGACCGGTGCGAGCAACTGGTGGAAATGTTCGCCCTGTTGCCCAGCGAGGCGCGTCTGGCCTGGGGGCTGGCACGCGGACTTTCGATCCGCGAGGTAGCAGAGGAGCTGAATCTGACGGTGGAAACCGCCCGGAATTATTCAAAAAAAGTCTATGCCAAAACGGGCGCGCGTGGCCAGGCCGAACTGGTACGCAACATTCTGACGAGCGTACTTGCCATCGCGTGACGGGAGATCAGCCATCCATCAGGCATGACAACCGACGCAATTGGTGGCGGGGGCGGGACTTGAACCCGCGGCCTCAGGGTTATGAATCCTGTGCTCTAACCAGCTGAGCTACCCCGCCAGATCGGAAGAAAGCGCGGATAACGGTTTGCGCCCGCGCGGTCAATGCCCGGATGCAGGCGTC
Source organism: Sphingomonadaceae bacterium (assembly GCA_041675905.1). Lineage (GTDB taxonomy): Bacteria > Pseudomonadota > Alphaproteobacteria > Sphingomonadales > Sphingomonadaceae > Sandaracinobacteroides. Next base: position 274,683 of record JBAYSX010000001.1, read on the forward strand.
GTGCCCGCGGGGGTGCTGGCGTGGGTCTGGCGGATCCAGTGGGCAATGTCTGTAGCCACTGCATTGGTGGCGCTGTTAAGGGCCACAGCGGCATGTTCGCTGTTCACGGTGGTCAGCGGCTCTGTCCGTTCGAACCGGCGCTGGCGTACACCGCCCGGACCGGCAAGCGTCGCGTCGTAACGGACGCGCACAATGGGGCTGCTACGGGTATCGACACCAAAGGCCGTCAATTCGCCGGTCAGACGCTGGCGGGCCGTCAGGCCGGTGGATTGGGTGTCGATTACCGGGATACCGGCATGGACGAGCGTATCGGCCACCACCCGGCGGAACAGCCGGGAGGGCGGCTCGGACCAGCGGCCCTCGGTCAGATACTGGATGCCGGTATCGTTGATGGTTACCGGAATGCGAAATGTGCGCAGTGCCCCGGTTACGTCCGGGGTCTCGACGCTGACGGTGGCGTCGGGGTCCACCACCGCGAGTCCTGCGGGGACGGCTTCCGGCGCCGTAGCGCTCAGCGTCAGCAGCGCCGTTGGCGGGGGAGTATTGCCGCCCACCTGAACCAGCGGGCCGCACCCGGCCAACAGCAGGACCATCGAGACGGGGATTATTGTGCGCATCATTTCTGCTCCGGCTGATAATCGGGAAGCTGCCGTCCGCGCACGAACGAGCCGAGCGGATCTTCGCCAACGTTGCGTGACATTGCGCCCAGCGCTTCCGCCACTTCGCGCAGTTCACGAATCATCCGGTTGGCTTCCGGGATGGTTTCGGCGGAGAAGCTTTGCACGCCGGGTTCTGCCGCGGCGGTGACCGTTTCCATCCGCACCAGCAAGGCATCCGCCGATTGCACCGCGCGGCGCAGATCACCAATCAGCGGTTTGGCGTCCTCCCGCAGCACCGCATCGGCGCTTTCGGTCATCGCCGCCAGTTTGTTCGCGGCGAGGGTGGCCGCCTTCAGCGTCTCCGTCGATTCGCGCAGGGACGCGCGAATGGCAGGCGCCTCGCTGGCAAAAGCTGCGGTGGTGGTATCGAGATTTTCCAGGATGCTGGTGAGTGATGCGCGGTTGCTGTCATCGAACAGTTCATTAAGCCGCGCCAGCAATATGGATGCACGCTCCACCACTTGCGGCGCGCTCTCCATCAATTCGCCCAAACCGCTGGAAGTAGACGGAATGACCGGCACACCATAGGGCCCTGGCGTGTCGATCGGCGGCGCACCGCGCATTGCGCCTTTCAACTGCACCTGGATGGAGCCGGTGAAGCCCAGCCCCTGCAACGCCGCCGTTGTTCCTTCCAGAACGGGAACGTCGGAGCGGACCTGGATGCGCACCCGCACGAATTCCGGCGTTTCGGGCAGCAGCGTGATCGCGCTCACCTGACCAACGGGTACACCGGAAAAAGTGACGGGTGAGCCATTCGACAAACCGGTTACCGACTGGCGGAAGAAAATATCATAAGTATCCCGTTCTTCGCCGGAAAACCGCGCCATCCACAGCACGAAACCGAAGATGGCGACCACCAGCAACAGCGTGACCGCGCCAACCAGAACATAAGGTTGCCGATTCTCCATCAGGGACCCTTCCGTAATTCGGACCCGTCATGTCCAGACAGTTTGACCGTTTTTGGCGGATTGCCGGCGGCGGCGCGTCCGCGCGGACCGCCAAAATATTCCTGAATCCATGGGTGGTCGAGTTGCAGCAGTTCGGGAATCGTGCCGATGGCGATGACCTTGCGGTCCGCGAGCACAGCTACCCTGTCGCAGATGGCATGCAGGGTATCGAGATCATGGGTGATCAGAAAAACTGTAAGTTGCAAGGTGTTGGCGAGGGTTTTTATCAGATTGTCGAATGTATCGGCGGCGATCGGATCCAGGCCGGCGGTCGGTTCGTCGAGGAACAGCAAGCGCGGGTCGAGCGCCAGCGCCCGCGCAAGTGCCGCGCGCTTGCGCATCCCGCCGGAAAGTTGCGACGGGACTTTCGGCCCGGCTTCCGCCGGCAGACCGGACATCGCGATTTTATAGGCGGCGATTTCGTCCATCAGTTGCGCCGGCAGGTTGAAATATTCTTTCAGCGGGACTTCGATATTTTCCGCAACCGTCAGCCCGGAAAATAGCGCGCCACCCTGGAACAAGACGCCCCAATGGCGCGTAATATGGCGCGGCACAGTAAGCCCGATGCCGTCGACGCGGTGGCCCAGCACCTCAATTTCGCCGGCAGCCGGGCGTTGCAGACCGATGATCGAACGCATCAGGACCGACTTGCCGGTACCTGAGCCACCGACGACGCCCAGAATCTCGCCCGGCAGCACATCGAGATCGAGATTTTCATGCACGACCTGCGCACCGAAGCGGTTGATCAGGCCACGTACGCGGATGACAGGCTCCGTCATCCTTCCAGCCCCAATGCTGTGAAAAAGATGGCGAAAAATGCATCCAGCACAATGACAAGGAAGATGGATTGTACGACGGCGGCGGTGGTGCGCTCACCGACCGATTCCGCGTTACCCGTCACCTGAAATCCCTGGAAGCAGCCGATAATCGCGATGATCGCGCCGAAAACCGGCGCTTTCAGCATGCCATGGAGGAAGTCGAGCATCGGCACGACCTCGCGGATGCGCTCCACATAGGTGGTGGGAGGCATGTCCATGGAAATCCAGCAGAAAAGCCCGCCGCCGATAATGGACAGGATCGATCCGAAAAAGGTAAGGAGCGGCATTACGACAATCAGCGCGATCACTCTCGGCAGCACCAGCACGCGGACGGGATCGAGGCCGATGGTGCGCATTGCGTCAATCTCTTCGGCGAGTTTCATCGAGCCGATCTGCGCGGCAAAGGCCGAAGCCGAGCGACCGGCCACCAAAATGGCGGTGATCAGCACACCCAGTTCGCGGAATGTCAGCCGACCGATCAGATTGACCACCAGCGCTTCCGCACCAAATTGTTTCAGCTGCACCGCACCTTGCTGGGCGATGACAATGCCGACCAGAAACGTCATCAGACCAATGATGCCGAGCGCCCGGACACCCGTTTGCTCCATCTGCACGGCGATGGACGCGAGTTTCAGCCCCGCCCGGTAGCGAATAGCGCGCCAGCCGCCGGCAATCGTCAGTCCGATAAAGCCGAGGATCGCGCCCGCCGTGGCGGTCGTGTCGACGATATAGATACCGACCTGGCTCAGTTCGCGGAGGAACAATGGCGCGCGATCCGCCCGGATTTTTACCGGATGATCGGCCGCCCGCACCTCCGCCAGCAACAGTTCCGCACGCTCGTTCGCGTGGATGATTTCGGTGTCGGGATGATCCCGCCGCAAGCGGTGTACCAGCCACGCGCCGACCGTATCGATTTCCTCGACGCCTGACAGGTCGACCTGCCGGGGAGGATTTCCGCCGGCACAGGCGGCGTTGATCTGCGCTTCCACTTCCGTCGCACGGTCGATGGTGAGCGGACCCGTCAGCCGGAGCACATCCGCGCCGGCGTAGGCCTTGTTATCATCCTGGCGGGAAGAACTGGGCATGCGGCGGTACGGGCGGCCTTCGATACAGGAGCGGGCAGGAACGCACGCGTGCCGAATTTGCCTTGCGGTTCGCGCTATTGCAAGAGATGAGCGCCACAATGTCGAAGTTCTTCACCATATTGGCACTGCTTCTGGCGATGACCGTTGGCCCCGTTGTTGTGGCGCGGGACTTTCAGAAATTCAGTTTTGAAGCCCGGGTTTTACGGGTGAAGGATGGCGATTCGCTAATTGTGGAGCGGTTGCCGATGCGGCGGCGGACGGAAATCCGCCTCGCCGGTATCGATGCGCCCGAACTGGCACAGCCATGGGGCATACGATCGCGGGATGCGCTGCGGCGGATGCTGTCGGGCAAAATGGTGCGCGCCGATGTGCACGATCGCGACCGCTACAACCGGCTGGTGGCGTTCTTGTGGCTGGACAGGAAAATGGTGAACGCACAGCTGGTACGCGAGGGACATGCCTGGGCGTTTGATCGCTATTTGCCAAATGCGGAAATTCGCGCCGCGCAGATCGACGCGCGCAAGCATCGACGCGGCTTGTGGGCGCTTCCACGGAAGGATCGGGTGCCGCCGCCCACCTGGCGACAACAGAATCCGCGACGGGACTGAAAATCATGAAACTCGCCATTTACGACATGGATAAAACCATCACCCGCATCCCCAGCTGGATGCCGTGGCTGCTATTTTATGCGCTCCACAATGCGCCGTGGCGGCTGGCGCTGTTGCCGTTGGCGGTGGTGCCGGCGGCGGGCTTTCTGCTGAAACTGACCGACCGCAAGGGGCTTAAAGAGGCGACCCAGGCGCTGCTGATGGGCCGGCGTGTGCAGACCGCGCGCGTTGAGCGAACAGCAGCGGCCTTTGCTGCGCGATTTGGCGCGGCGCAGGAATTGCCGGGCGCGCTGGCGCAAATCGCGGCGGATCGGGCGGATGGCTGGCGCATCCTGATCGCAACTGCCAGTTGCGGCTATTATGCCCGGCATATGGCGGCGCGCTGGGGGGTGGAAGAGGTGATCGCGACCGCAAATTTCACCGACGGTGAGTTTCTGACCAACCGGATCGACGGCGAAAACTGCTATGGCGGGGCGAAACGCGCGATGCTGGAGGAGAAGTTCCCGCAACGTGCCGAACGTATACGCTTTTATTCCGACCATGTCAGCGATTTGCCTGCGCTGCTGTGGGCAGATGAGGCCGTCGCGGCAAACCCATCCCCGCCGTTACGCGCCGAGGCGCAACGGCGGGGCTGGCCGATTTGCGAATGGATGTGAATTACGCGGCAAGTGCTCCGCAGGCGCGCTGGATGCGCGTACAGGCATCTTCCAGACTTGCCGTGTCGGTCGCATAAGAGATTCGGAATGCTGGCGACAGGCCAAAGGCCGCGCCATGCACCACCGCGACGCCTTCGGCTTCCAGCAGGTAACCGGCAACGTCCTCGTCCGTCTGGATCAGCTTGCCGTCCGGCGTTTTCTTGCCGATCAGTCCCGAGCAGTCGGGATAGACGTAAAATGCGCCTTCCGGCGTCGGGCAGGAAAGGCCGGCCGCCTGGTTCAGCATCGACACCACCAGATCGCGGCGTTGCTGGAATACGGCGGCGCGTTCTTTCAGGAAATCCTGCGGGCCGTTCAGCGCCGCAACCGTTGCCGCCTGCGAGATGGCGCAGGGGTTGGAGGTGGATTGCGACTGGATTTTGGCGATGGCCTTGATGATGGTTTTCGGGCCACCGGCGAAGCCAATGCGCCAGCCGGTCATTGCATAGGCTTTCGACGCGCCATTTACCGTCAGCGTGCGGTCGAACAGCCGGGGCTCGACGGCAGCGATCGTGGCGAACTGGAAATTGTCGTAAATGATATGCTCATACATATCGTCTGTCAGGATAAAGACATGCGGATGGCCGAGTAATACATCTGCCAGCGCCTGCAATTCCGCCGCAGTATAGGCAGCGCCGGTCGGGTTCGAAGGCGAGTTCAGGATCAGCCATTTGGTTTTCGGCGTGATGGCGGCGTCCAGTTGTTCCGGCGTCAGTTTGAAACCGGCTTCGAGCGGGCAGGGAAGGATTACCGGCGTTGCACCGCAAAATTGCACGATATCCGGGTAGCTGACCCAATAAGGTGCCGGAATCACCACTTCATCGCCGGCATCAAGCGTTGCGACCAGCGCATTGAAAATCGTCTGCTTGCCACCGACGTTCACCGTGATCTGATCGAGTGGATAATCGAGTTGATTGTCGCGGCGGAACTTTGCCTGGATAGCGGTTTTCAGTTCCTTGGTTCCGTCCACGACCGTATATTTGGTGTCGCCACGGCGGATCGCTTCGATAGCGGCTTCCTTTACGAAATCCGGCGTATCGAAATCAGGTTCACCCGCGCCAAGGCCGATAATATCGCGCCCGGCGGCCTTCAGTTCGGCCACCTTGGCGGTGACGGCGATGGTCGGGCTGGGCTGGATACGATTGATGGCGGCAGACAACAAAGACATGGACATTCCTCGTGAATTTTATCGCCTGCGATTAGGCTTCTGCGCGGCTGGCGGCAAGAGCCACGGGTATGAGCCCGCGCAACGCATTGCCGACGAAAAGACGGCCTGATGCCGCCGCCATGCGTAAATCGCTTTCATGAAGATCGGCTTCTATTGCCGCGCCCGTAGTCAGCAAGGACTCGCGTAAAACTCCTGGCAACAGGCCGCGCGACAGTGGTGGCGTATGATAAATGCCGTCAGAGGCCACGAAAATATTGGTGAAACTGCCTTGCGTTGCGAAGCCTTCCCCATCCAGAAACAGCACCTCCGCCGCACCGGTGGCCTGTCGTGCCACATCGAGAAAATTGCGATTGTTGCTTTTATGCCGCAGTCGCCAATCCGTTGCGGGCACGGGAAGCGGCGCCAGCATGGCGAGAAGCTGGCTGACGGTGGACGGCAGCGCCGATAACTGCAGCGCCAGCGCGCCCGATTCGGCCAGCAGCAGCCGCAAACGTTGCGCACCGGCGGGTGGCAAGGCAGTAATGCGCGCGGCCAGTTCGTCGGGCGCGAACGGGAAGCCGAAGCGCGCCGCCGAACGCGCCATGCGCGCCAGATGCAGCCGCAACAATGGAACGCTGCCATCTGCCTCCCGCCGCATCGTTTCGATCAATGTGGCGGGGCGCGCCGGATGCAGGAATTCCGCTTTCAGCAGACATTCGCGCCATTCCTCAGAAGCGGCCGAGTCGGCGACAATGCCGCTGCCAAGGCCGATCCGCGCCTGGCCCGCTTCGATGGCGATGGTGCGGATGGCGACGTTGAAATCCGCAGCATCGCCATCTGGCCCGATCCAGCCGATGCTGCCGCAATAAATGCCGCGCGGATGCGATTCCAGTTCCGCCAATATCTCCATCGCGCGGATTTTCGGCGCACCGGTGATCGACCCGCAGGGGAAAAGCGCGGCCAGTACATCCAGTGCGTCTTTCCCCGCCATCCGTTCCGACGTGATCGTGGAGGTCATCTGGTGCAACGACGGGTAGGTTTCCACCGCGAGCAGTTTCGGCGTCCGCACCGATCCTGGCATCGAGACGCGGGACAGGTCGTTGCGGATCAGATCGGCGATCATCAGATTTTCGGCGCGGTTTTTCGGGTCCGTGGAAAGGCTCGCGGCCGCCGCCGCATCGGACTGTGCATCGGCTTCGCGGGGGGCAGTACCCTTCATCGGTCGCGCCACCAACCTGCCATCGTGCAGGGTGAAAAACAGTTCCGGCGACAGGCTGAGCCACCAGCGACCATCGCCAGCATGCACCAGCGCCGCATGCGGCGCGTGGGCCATCAGGCGCAACCTTGCGAACAGGGCCAGCGGATGGCCGGACAGCGGCA
>JBAYSX010000002.1:0-212381 GCA_041675905.1 Sphingomonadaceae bacterium
AAGCCCAAAACTGATGGTGATGCCCGAAATCCCGGCTGCCACGGCATGCGCTATATTTGCGCCAGAATCTCCGCATGGGTTTTCTGATCGCCGCTGGCAAGTATCTCGCCGTTGCTCGCCAGCGTCAAAGACCGGCCTTGCCAGTCGGTAACCAGGCCGCCAGCCCCTTCGATCACCGGTACGAGGGCGGCCCAGTCGTGAACCTGCAGGCCTTCCTCGATCACGAAATCCAGATAGCCCGACGCCATCAGCCCATAATTGTGGCAATCTCCACCATAAAGCATATCGCGCGCCTGTCCGGCGACGCGCTGGAAAACTTCATAGCCTGCCCGCGTGAAGAGTTGCGGGCTGGTCGTTGCGCCATGGGCGTCCGCGAGGCCGGAGCACGCACGCACCTTTACCGGACGCCCATTCAATGTCGTCTGTGGTTTGCCGATCAGGACGCCAAGCCAGCGATCGCCGGTAGCCCCCGCATCGATCAGCCCCAGTCGCGGCCGTCCGCCCTCGAGCAAGCCGATCAGGGTACCATATAATGGCCGCCCGGCGATGAAACTGCGCGTACCATCAATCGGGTCCAGCACCCAGATGCGGCCAGACATAGAGCGCTGCGCGCCATATTCCTCGCCGATGATGCCGTCTTGCGGGCGGTCGGCCTGAAGAATTTTGCGCATCGCTGCCTCGGCGGCGCGATCGGCGATTGTCACCGGCGACAAATCCGCCTTGCGCTCCACATCGACGGGGGTGCGGAAATGCGGGGCAATGGCCGCACGCGCGGCATCCGCCAGCCGCTGAATCAGTGCGATGTCGGCGGAGAGACTCATGCAATCTTCCCGAGGGACTGGCGGGCTTGTGGCATCTGCATCGGCCCTCGCTAGCGGGTTTGTTAACCATTGCAAAGCCACAAGCATATATCTCGCGGCAGTCCGTCGCGGGAGCTTCCCCCGGCGTCAGAAAATAGTTAGGGATGGATATCATGAATCTGGCTCCGCCCCCACCTGAAACCCGCATCGTCACCAGCCGTCGCGTCGCCTGCGACGGAGATGAAGGGCCGCTCGGCCACCCGCGCGTCTGGTTACAGATCGACGCGCGCGACTATGTCGATTGCCCCTATTGCGACCGACGCTTCCAGCTTGCCGAAGGCGCGGGCGACGATCACCATCACTAGTCTGGTGCTTGCCACTTGCCCCGATCCGGTTCCATTCACGGACGACGTATCAAATGTTGGTGGAACGAAATAGCGGTGAGAGAGCAACCGGCAACCAAAGCGAATCGAATCGCGATCGGTAAATTTCCGCCCGGCAGCCGGGCCGACGCTGACGGAATCCCAGCGTAGGCGCCGTGGCGCACTCTTACACACTGACTATGGGCCGCGTGTAAGAGCGCCATGAGGCTGGGTATGCGTTTCGTTTAGCTGGTGAAAATTGGTGGACGCACCAGGGCTCGAACCTGGGACCCGCTGATTAAGAGTCAGCTGCTCTACCAACTGAGCTATGCGTCCATGCTTGAGGATCGGGTACTGGCGCTTCACCGACCTTGGCAGAAGCGGCGCTATAGCCGGACGGGGTCGGGGATGCAATATAAAACTGGCCTGATTTCAGAATTTCCGGCGGGCTTTCAGCAGCCAGATGCGGGGTCCGGCAAGATAATCAAGACCGCCGAGGCTGGTGGATTCAGTGGTGGAATCGAGACAATTATTGCATTCCGCTGCCACCATCCAGATACCGTCGTCCGTCGTCAGCGCGAGGCTGGCGTTGACCAGCCAGCGTGAGGGAGATGTGCGACCGGGATCGGTGGTCATGGAGGAACGCCACGCCACATCGACGCTCGGGGTGATGAAGGATTCGCCGGATTTCCAGTGGATGTCCCAGCTGCCGCCGGCGGATGCCGTCCAGTCGGGCGCATGGGCGGGATCGTACAGCGCCGGGCCGGAGGTGGCGGGGGTGCGGTATTCGGCGTCCTGCCAGCCGAGCATGGCGCGCAGATCCACGCCGTTCACCGGTGTGGCGGACAGTTCCAGTTCGGCGCCGGTGTTGCGGAATTCGCCCACATTGTCCGTGCCGATCAGCAGTGCGCCCGTTGCCGGATCGACGCGCGACCAGCCAGCCTGGGCATTGTTGATGTCCGTGCGGAAGCCGGTGACCCCGACGCGCAGGCGATTGTCGAACCAGCCGGTGCGAATTCCGGCTTCATAAGTCCAGCCAGCTTCTGGCGCGTGCGGCGCGAGAGCGGCGGCGGTCAGCGCACGCAGATTCCAGTTGCCGGCCCGCCACGCACGGCGGGCACTGGCGTAGGCAAGCAAGGCGTCCCCTGCCTGCCATTCGATGGCGACATGCGGGGTCCATTTGTCCGCCTTCAGACGCGCGGGGATACCCGCCGCCAGTAACGAACCGGGACCGAAACCACCGGACAATTTCTTCTCTTCGTCGCTGTAGCGAACACCAGCGGACAGGGTCAGCCCGCCGCCAGGCGCGGCGGTCAGCAGGCCATAACCGGCCAGTTCTTCTTCTTTCAGACGCAATTGCCGGTCTGTCAGCACCTGCGTAATGCCGCTGGCGGGCGTCAACAGATCCGCCATGTCGAGATCATAATCGCCATCGAGAAAGAAGCCGCCGACACGATAGCCGATTGGCCCGAACGAGCCGGAAAGCCGTACTTCCTGGGTGAACTGGGTGCGGCGATTATCCGCCAGGATCGTCGTGCCTCCATTGATGAAGCCGCGCGGCCCCGCCGCCCATTCCGTCAATGGCCGGCCATCAGCAAAATCCAGGCCATATTGTTCATCAAGCCGGCTGTAGCCGGTGATCAGGCTGAGCGCGTGATTGTTCCCCGACCAGGTCAGGTCCGATGTGACGAGCAGCAGGTCGGCGCGATTTTCCAGGGTTTGCGCTCCCTTGCTCCCGCGCAGATCGGTGCCGGGATATTGCCGGATACCATTGCGCCGCTCGACCAGCATACCGGTAGTGGAGAAGCGGCTTTTGCAGGCGGCAAGCCCGCTACAATCACCGTTGTAAAGATTTTCCGCATCTGATCGCATCCACGCCACAGCGGCATTCCACGTCAGCCGGTCAGCAGGGCGGAATTCCGCACCCAGTCGCAAACCCGCCGCGTCGCTGTCGTTCAGACGATTGCCGGTGGTGAGATTGCGGGCATAGCCCCGCCCATCGGCACGATAGCCGGAGAGTTTAACGGCGAGAACCGGCGCGAGCGGCACATCCACCGAACCGCGCAATGCCCAATGCTTGTCTGCGCCATAGCCGCTTTCGACATAGCCGGTGATACGGTCGCCTGGCTTTGCCAGCGTTACATCCACCGTGCCGGCCAGCGCGCCGCGCCCGCCGTCCACGCCCTGGCTCCCCCGGCGAACGCGGATACGGTCAAAATCAAACAGACCGAAGCGATTGGCGTTGACGCCGGGCAGCGGCACGCCGTCAATAACCGTGGTGACGGCTGCCTCACGTCCTGTCAGCGCCGTGCCGCTGCCAAGGCCACGCAGCGTGATGTCCGTAGCCGAACCAAGACCCGGCGCAAGATGGGCCGCGGCATTGGGCACGAATGTCCAGATGTCCGCGCTATCCCGCAGTGCGCGACGGTCGAAATCCTCGATACCGAAGCCGGAGACGGCGCCCGGTACCAGCGTTTCCGGCGTGTTGTAACCCCTGTCGCTATCCTGCGCGAATGCGGGAAGTGCGGCCAGCAGCAGCGACACCGGGGCGAGGATCGATCGAATATATATCATATACCCGTTTCCTAGCCGCACCGGGCCGCTGCTGGCAAAGGCAAAGCGCCTATCTTTGATAGAAGATGTGATTGCCGATGGTGGCGACCCGCTGCAGCTTCCAGGCGGGGTTGACGCGGGTGGCGTGAAAATGCGTGGCGCGGCCTACTACCGTGTCCCACGCATCATTGCTGGCGATCCACGCGATGGCCTTGGCCGTGCGAAAGGATGGCGCGTGGCGCGGTTCGCCAAGATTGCCGTTGCGCACAAAAGAAAATTGCTTCGGCGCTTTCACCACGCCGCAAATGCTTTTGTCGAAGCGACCGGATTTCACCCGGTTCAGAATGACCTGGGCCACAGCGAGCTGGCCGGCGAGCGGCTCGCCCTTGCTTTCAAAATAAACTGCAATGGCAAGGCAGCGCATTTCTTCGTCCATGTCGAACGCGGGGCCATTGCGAACCTTGTAAACAGCTTCGGAAAGCGTCGCCGCGCCAGAGAGGTCGATCTCGGGCATGTCGGCGGCTTCCGCTGTATCAGCTTCCGGTACGTTGATGTCTGCAGCCGGCGTAACCGACGCCGGAACTTCGATGGAGGCCATGGCTTCGGCCCCATATGGCTCTGCGACAGGATCTTCCAGGAAAAGGCTATGCGCCGAAAGCCCATAGCGGGGAACTTCTACCGTGATGCTCTCTGCATCGAACCGGGAAAAGTCCAGTTCGGGGGCTTGACCAGCGGCCAGCAGGAAAATCCCAAGGCCAAGGGCAACGCTCGCCCGCAAGAAATACGCCATTCATTCACTCATATCCCGCGGTTCCTGGGGCCGCCAGACGCAGGTTCGGAACATGGCGACCCTTGAATAGTTGTCGTCCTGGCATCCGAAGGTGTGTCTGGCACGAACCGCGCCCGTCAATCCAGCCATCACGCCCATGATGGCCGGCGCCACGGGGACCGGCAGAAATGCTGCCCGGGTGCGCGCACCCGTCTGTCTGCCTGTTTGGAGCGACCGTCAAGAAACCGTCATTAACCCCGGGACGAACCGTGCGGGATCAACGATGTCCAGTTCCACGACCCATAGATCCGGGTCGAATCGACGCTGACGTTCAATATAGCGCGAAACCGATTCCGTATCATCGGCTGCGGCCCGCCAGTGCACGGCGCCATCGGGAGTCGGCATTTTCTCATATGCGACAACATGTTCGCCATCCCGATGGACAATAATGAAGCTGGAGCCATAAGGTCCGCCACGCGCCAGAAGGGTTGCGAAACCGCCGGCTGCATGAACCTGCCGGACCAGAGCGGCGACAGCGACCGCAGCCGGAAGCCTGGGTTCAGGCGGCATAACCGGGCAAATCCGCAAGCGCGATACGTGAGCGCATGAAGGTGCCCTGCCCGCGCGCCACTTCCTCGCCCTCGGCATCGACGATGCGGCTTTCCGCGATCAGCACCCGCCGCCGGCCCGATACCCATTGGCCCAGCGCCGTCAACCGCTCGGCCTTGACCGGGCGGGTGAGAAACAGGTTGAACTGGGTGGTCAGCATGAACACATCCGGCACCATGGAATTGGCCGCATAAAAGGCGGAATCATCCAGCATCTTGAAGTAGATGGTGCCATGCGCCGCGCCTGCGGCATGAAACAGGTCGGGCGTCACCTCGAACCGGATTTCGCTGCGGCCGGCTTCCGGCAGGAACAGTTCAGATGGCATGAAACGATTTACCGGCGCTGCCTTGTATAACCGTTCGAGCCCGGCGCGGTGCGCGATATCCTGCGGGGCGCTCACGCGGCTTCCCGCTCGCTGCCGGCGGCGAGAATCGCCCGGACAGCGGCGGCATCCCGCGCACCCCGCAACTGCGCCACGACGCGCGCATCGCGCAACGTGCGGCTGACCCTTGCCAGCGTTTTCAGATGTTCGGCCCCGGCATCTTCGGGAGCCAGCAGCGCGAACAAAATATCGACGGGCCGGCCATCCAGCGCATCCCAGCCAATCGGTTCGGCAAGAATGGCGAGACCGCCGGCCATATGGGTGAGTTCGGGCACGCGCCCGTGTGGAATGGCGATTCCGCCGCCAAAGCCGGTGGATCCCAGCTTTTCCCGCTCGTTCAGCGCCTGCACGATGCGCTCCGGCGCTATGGAAAGCCCTGGCGTCATGATCTGCGCCAGGGCCTGGAAAGCCGCCTTGCGGGTCGTGGGCGCGATACCGACGACGATGGCGTCGGGCGCGAACAAATCAACCAATTCCATCTCTACTCCCCGGCAAGGGGCCAACCCCGGGTGAATTCAGGCCCTTGGTTCAACCCAGCCGATATTCCCGTCTTCGCGGCGATACACCATATTATATGCGCCAGTGCCCCTGTTGCGGAACATCAATGCTGTCGTGTTCCGCAAGTCCAGCATCATGACGGCGTCGGACACGCTGGCCTCGGGAATGTCGGCCTGCGTTTCGGCGATCGTCAGCGGCGCGTCCGGCGCTTCTGCCTCTGTATCGCTGCCGGCGAAGATATGATAGCGGGCATCCGCCGGAATTTCCACGGCGGCCACCGGCAGATTGGAGAGACCCGGTGCGCCGGTCTTGTCCTTCAGGCGGCGCATATAACGACGCAATTGCTTGTCGATCTTGGCGGCCGCACCATCCAGCGCCTGCTGCGCCGTCGAGCCACGATTCGAGCCCTTCAGTATCAGCCCCTGACGCACATGCATCAGCACATCACAATCGAAGCTGTTATGCGGGCCATCCTTCAGAACGACATGCGCGGAAATCGCGCGGTCGAAATATCGGTTGGTGATGGCGTTCAGTCGCTCCTCGACATGGGTACGGAATGCGTCGCCTGTATCCACTCCATGGCCGGAAACCCGAATTTCCATGTCTTTTACTCCTTCTACGTTCCAGACGATCGGGCCACTATGCCCGCCGCCACACCGGATCTTTCATGCCATCGAGGAAGTCCGCATGCAACGCAAGCTCTTCTGGTGGCGCTGCAAATTCACGCAATGGCCGGGGTGCGGTGGCAACTGCCACACGCGTCGCCACAATTTCCGTCACCAGATCGAAACCGATCTGCCGGCCGCCTGACAATTCGATATAGCAGGGCGCGAGCAGTTCGGCATCGAGAAGCGCGCCATGTTTGTCCCGCCGTGACAAATCCACGCCCAGACGCTGGCACAGTGCGTCCAGCGTATGTTTGGCGCCCGGAAAGCGTTTGCGCGACAGTTCCAGGGTATCGATGATCCGTTCGAAGGCGATTTCAGGTCGCCCGATTCGCGTCAGTTCATGGTTGAGAAAACGCCAGTCGAAAATGGCATTATGGGCGACCAGCATGGCGTCACCAATAAACTCCAGCAGGGAATCGACGGAATCGTGGAACAGCGGGTGCGCGGCGAGAAAATCCGCCGTAAGTCCGTGCACCCGTTCGGCTTCTGCCGGCATGTCGCGCTGGGGGTTGAAATAGCCATGCCAATGGCGGCCCGTCGGCACCCGCGACACCAGTTCCACCGCACCAAATTCCACCAGCCGATGCCCCTGTAACGGGTCCAGCCCGGTGGTTTCCGTGTCGAAAACAATTTCACGCATAATCTGTGACTATCCGGTCGAACGTGCGGGGTTTCAAGCCGCCGCCTTCGCGAATCGCGCTACTTTTGCCACCGATCGCCAGGTCAGCAATCGCCCGCGTCCCGTTTCGATGACGACATCGGCCCGCGCGCGCTTCAGCGCATCCGGCATCTGCGTCGCCAGAATGGCTTCGAAACGTGCCTGCGTCATGCCGGGGCGGCGCAACACCCGTGCGCGTTGCACATGCAAGGGCGCACTGACCACCACCACCATATCGCACTTGCGCCAGCCGTCCCCCTCCAGCAGCAGCGGCACGTCGAGCAGCACGACGCGCCGGTGGCGATTGCGGCGCAGGAAATCCTGCTGGCGGGCATGCACCAGCGGATGCACAATCGCCTCCAGTTGCGTGCGCGCCGGCACATTGTCGAACACCCGTCTGCCCAGTTCCTGACGATCCAGCACGCCGTCCCGCACGACGCCGGGAAACGCCCCTTCGATAGGGGCCAGCGCACTGCCGCCCGGGGCCTGCACCTGACGAACCGCGAGATCGGCGTCGAACCCCGGCACGCCATGCATGCGGAACATGCGTGTCACCGCCGATTTGCCCATGCCGATCGAACCGGTAAGCCCGATCACAAACGGACGCTTCCGCCGGATCCGGCGGGCGGGGCGGGCAGAATGGCACAGGGTCATCGTGGCGGATCTCCGGCTGGAGCCATGCCCATAAGCGCGTGTGGCGGCGGGTCAATATCCGATCCGAACGCCCCGTTCAGACCGTCGATGACGATTTGTGTCGCAAGCGCCGCCAGGATCACCCCCAGCAAACGCGTAATCGCCGAACGCGCATCGGGGCTGATGACCGCCAGCAGCTTCACTGCCATCAACAGCGCTACAAGGCCCAGCAGCATCACCAGCGCCAGCGCGAGGTAGACGGCGGCAGTCTCCGCCACATCCTCCGCGCGTCCCGTCAGCAGCATGACGGATGCGATGGAACCCGGCCCCGCCAGCATCGGTATGGCGATGGGGAAAACCGAAACATCCTGGCGGGCGGCGTCCGGGTTATCCGGGCGTCGGTGGGCATTGGGCTCGAACAGCATCTCCAGCGCAATCAGAAACAGCATGATGCCACCGGCGATGCGGAATGCGTCGAGGCTGATGCCCAGCATACCAAGGAAAGCCTGACCGAAGGCGGCAAAGCCCACCAGGATGATCGCGGCGATCCCGACCGCCCTCACAGCCTGTTCGCGGCGCTGTTCCGGGCTGAGGTGGGCGGTGAGGCTCGCAAAAATCGGTGCGCAGCTGAGCGGATCGATAACAACCAGCAGCGTCACAAAGGCTGAAACAAACAGTTCGGCAGGAAAGCTCAACCCGCTGCCTGAAGGGTATTTTCCAGCAGGCAGGCAATCGTCATCGGGCCGACGCCGCCGGGAACGGGCGTGATATGGCCGGCTACCTGCGAAACAGCAGCGAAATGCACATCTCCCACCAGCCGCGTGCCGCCATCCGGGTTGGGCATGCGATTGATGCCGACATCAATGACCGTCGCCCCCGGCTTTATCCAGTCGGCCTGCACCAGATGCGGGCGGCCCACCGCCGCGATCACGATATCGGCGCGGCGGGTGACGATCGGCAAATCACGGGTTTTGGAGTGCGCGACAGTAACCGTGGCGGACGCGCCGATCAGCAGGCTCGCCATCGGTCGGCCGACGATGTTCGAGCGACCGATCACCACGGCTTCCGCCCCTTCCAGATCGCCCAGCGTCGATTCCAGCAGACGCAGACAGCCCAGGGGCGTGCATGGGACAAGACCCGGCAAGCCCGTCGCCAGCCGCCCGGCATTGATCGGGTGGAAACCATCAACATCCTTCGCAGGATCAATGGCGGAAATCACCTTCTGGCTATGGATCTGCGGCGGCAGCGGCAATTGCACCAGAATGCCATCTATCTCGGGATCGCGGTTCATCTGGTCGATCAGGTGCAGCAAGGTGCTTTCGCTGATGTCGGCATCGTGGCGATGCTCGATCGAGCGGATACCGGCTTCGATGCAGGCGCGCACCTTGTTGCGCACATAAACATTGCTGGCCGGATCCTCGCCCACCAGCACCACAGCGAGCGCCGGTGGCCGTTGACCGCGCACCACCCGTTCGGCCACCGCCCGCGCAACGCCCGCACGCAGGGCCGCCGCATGCACCTTGCCGTCGATAATCATATCAGCAAATCCATCGCCAGCCCGCCGAGCAATCGCTGCACCAGGATGATACCCAAAATCAGCACCAGTGGCGACAGATCAATGCCGCCCATGTCGGGCAACAGATTGCGGATGGGCCGCAACAGCGGATTGAGTATCCGGTCCAGCCCGTTCAGCACGGCATAAACGAACCGATTGCCGGTGTTGATGACATTGAACACCACGAGCCATGACAGAATCGCCTGGATGATGATCAGCCACACCAGCAGTTGCAGCACATAGATAATAAAGCCGATAAATTCCGCCAGCATGTTCACGGTGGCATGTGCTCCCAGGGTAGATCGTGGAGAGCTATCCCCTAGCGGCTTCGGTCCGCCTCCGCTAGATGCCGCATGTGCCGCCACCTGTTCCCGCCCATATTCTGTCCCTGTCGCTGGCGCATTTTCGCAACCATGCTGCAACCAGCCTTGCGCCGGATCATGCTTCCGCCGTGGTGCTGACCGGCCCCAATGGCGCGGGCAAGACCAATATTCTGGAAGCCATATCCCTGTTGTCCGTCGGGCGGGGTCTGCGCGGGGCGACCCTTTCGGCGATGGCGATGCAAGGGCCGGATGCGCCGGGCGGCTTCCAGCTGGCGGCGGCGCTGGCCACCGGGCCTGACCTTCCGGCCGTGAGTTTACGCACCGGTACAATGCCGGAAGAGCCAAATCGCCGGCAGTTGCGGGTGAATGGCGCGCCGGCGGCCTTGTCCACACTTGGGCAATGGTTATCCCTGCTGTGGGTGACGCCCGCGATGGACCGGCTGTTCGCCGACAGCGCGTCCGCCCGTCGCCGCTTTCTCGACCGGATGACATTGACGCTGGCCCCCGGCCACGCGGCGCACGCCAGCCGATACGACGCGGCGATGCGGGCGCGCACCCGATTGTTAACGGCGGATACGCCCGCTGATCCCGAATGGCTGTCGGCGCTGGAAGTGCAGATGGCATCGCATGGCGCGGCTTTGGCGGATGCGCGCGCTGAAACGGTGGCCGCCTTGTCGGCGGAACTGGCGGCGCTGCCCGCCGGTCCGTTTCCGCGCCCGGCGTTGACCCTTGCCGGTGATGATGCCCGCGATCTCGGCCCGCGCCTCGTCCGCAGCCGCGCCGCCGATGCCGCCGCTGGCCGCGCGACCGTCGGGCCACATCGCGCCGATCTGGACGTCGTGCATGCGGAAAAAACCATGCCCGCAGCGCTTGCTTCCACCGGCGAGCAAAAGGCGCTGCTGGTCGCGATCCTCCTTGCGCAGGCCAGCCTCGTGGCCAGGCGCACCGGGCGTACGCTCATCCTGCTGCTGGATGAAGCTGTCGCCCATCTCGACGCCGACCGCCGCGCTGCCCTTTTCGACCGCCTCGCCGGGTTGGGCGGGCAAAGCTGGCTTTCCGGCACGGACGCGACATTATTTGCCGGAATGCAGGATGCCGCGCATTTCAGCGTCCAGGATGGCGCGGCCAGGCGCACCGCGTAACCCGGCTTGCGGATACCCGCCCGGATGCCGCATAGCCCGCCGGTGTTCAATTTATTCCGCCCCGCCCTGTTCGCCCTGTCGCCCGAGCGCGCCCATAATCTGACGCTGGCGCTGTTGCCGTTTTTGCCTGCGGGCGACGGCCCGGCGTTCGATCCGATCTTGCGCACGCACATCGCCGGTCTGGATTTCCCGACCCCGGTGGGGCTGGCGGCAGGCTTCGACAAGGACGCCCGCGTCTGGCGGCAGATGCTGGCGCTGGGCTTCGGATTTGTGGAGGTGGGTACGCTGACGCCCCGCCCGCAATCCGGCAATCCGCGTCCGCGCATCTTCCGGCTGACGGAAGATCGGGCCGTCATCAATCGCCTGGGCTTCAATAATGGTGGGCTGGATGCCGCCCTGCCCCGCCTCGCCCGCCACCCGCGCCTGGGCGTCAACGTCGGGGCCAACAAGGATTCCGCCGACCGCATCGCCGATTATGTGCACGGTATCCGCGCCGTGCGCGATGTGGCAAGCTGGGTCACGCTGAACATCTCCTCCCCCAATACGCCCGGCCTTCGCGGCCTGCAGGGAGAAGCACTGCCCGAATTGCTGGCGGCCTCCGTGGAAGCGCGCGGCAAGGATGGCCCACCATTGTTCCTGAAGGTCGCTCCCGATCTCGATAGCGCGCAAATCTCCGCCATCGCCCGTGCTGCCGTCGATGGCGGCATGGCGGCGCTGATCGTTTCCAATACGACGCTCGCGCGCCCCACGACCCTGCGCTCGCCGCTCGCGAAAGAAAGCGGCGGGCTTTCCGGTGCACCCCTTTTCGCGCCTTCCACCGACATCTTACGCGCCTTCGCCGGTGAACTCGGCCCCTCCCTGCCGTTGATCGGCGTCGGCGGCATCGCCAGCGCCGCCGACGCCTACACCAAAATCCGCGCCGGGGCATCTGTGGTGCAACTCTATAGCGCAATGATTTATCAAGGTCCGGGTCTCGCCGCCCGCATCGCCCGCGAACTGGCGGATTTGTTGCGGCGGGATGGTTTCGCACATGTAGCCCAGGCAGTTGGCGCGGACCTGTAAGGGCAAAACGCCAATCCTTTCCTGATATTAATACTTGACGGCAACTATCGGCGCTTTATCCACGTGGCATGAGGTTTCTGCCATTGCTGGCGGCGCTGGCCGCGCTCGCGGCATGTGCCGCGCCTCCTGCCCCGCCCGTGGCGGCGGTGGCGGACGCCAACTTTTACCTCCCCGAATCAGAAACCGCCCGGCGAACGCCAGCCGACACCGCCGCAAGCGGTGCGGGCGTAGTTTC
This sequence comes from Sphingomonadaceae bacterium, assembly GCA_041675905.1. GTDB lineage: Bacteria > Pseudomonadota > Alphaproteobacteria > Sphingomonadales > Sphingomonadaceae > Sandaracinobacteroides. The sequence goes on from JBAYSX010000002.1 coordinate 12,250, forward strand.
AGCCGGTGACCCGCGCGCGGCGGCGGCGGGCGTTACGATTCTGGAAGCCGGCGGAAATGCGGCGGACGCAACCGTGGCCGTCCTGCTGGCACTGACCGTTGCCGAACCGCAATCGAGCGGCATTGGCGGCGGCGGTTTCCTGTTGTGGCACGACGCCGAAACCGGCCAGATCAGCAGCATTGACGCCCGCGAATCTGCGCCGGCAGCGGCGACACCGGACCGGTTTTTGCAAGATGACGGCCAGCCCGTACCATTTCTGGATGGGGTTGCCGGCGGGCAATCCGTGGGGGTGCCGGGCATTGTCGCGCTGGCCGCCGATTTGCACCGGCAGCATGGCCGCCTGCCCTGGGCCAGATTATTCGAGCCCGCCATTGCGCTCGCCCGCGATGGCGTAGCGATTACCGAACGCGGACGGAAAATGGCGCTCGCCCGTCGCGATTTGCTGGCGGCATCGCCAGCGGCGGCACAGATTTTCCTTGATCCGCAAGGTCAGCCCTGGCCCGTCGGCCATGTTTTGAAACAGCCGGAGCTGCAAAAGACGCTGGAAACCCTGGCGCGCGATGGACCGGAGGCTTTCTATCGCGGGCCGGTGGGGGTTTCCATCACCGATGCGGTCGCCCATGCGTTTGCGCGTCCGGCGGCCCTGACGGCGGCGGATCTCGCCGCTTACCGGGCAGTCGAACGCCCGCCGCTGTGCCGGCCTTATCGCGCTTGGCGCGTCTGCACCATGGGTCCGCCATCGTCCGGCGGGATCGCGGTCCTGCAAATCCTTGGACAACTCGAACGTTTCGACCTGAAGCAATCCGGACCGGATAATCTGCTGACCTGGCACCTGATCGCCGAATCGCAGCGGCTGGCCTATGCCGACCGCGAAGCCTGGGGTGGTGACAGCGATTTCGTGCCCGTGCCTGTCAGCGGGTTATTGTCCGATTCCTACATCGCCGAACGCAGCGCGCTGATCCGCATCGACCGGGCGATACCGGAAGTTCACGCTGGCACGCCGCCGGGGGTTGCGCCGCGTAAAAGCCAAAAGCTCGCAGATATTCCCGCCACTTCGCATCTGGTGGTCGCCGATCAGGCGGGCAATGTCGCGTCCGTTACCTCCACGATCGAGGGGATCTTTGGCAGCGGCCTGATGGCGGGCGGCTTCATGCTCAACAATGAGCTGACGGATTTCGATTTTCTGCCTGTCCGTCTTGATGGTACAACAGCCTGGAACCGGATTGAGCCGGGCAAGCGTCCGCGCAGTTCCATGGCTCCGGTCATCCTCTATGATCCGGACGGTCGTGCTACGGCGGCCTATGGCGCGGCTGGCGGCGCGACCATAATCGCGCAGGTCGCCAAAATGGTGATTGCAACGATCGACTGGGAACTCCCCGTCGAAGACGCGATTGCCGCACCGCAACTGGTGGCGGACCGGCGCGGCGTACGGCTGGAAAAAGGTTCGCGGCTGGAGAATATGGCGGCGGGCTTCGTGGTGCTCGGCCATCGCCGGGTAGAGGTGACGGACCTGCCGCTGAAAGGCAATGGTGTGGCGCGGGACGGTAGCGGCTGGCGGGCTGCCGGGGATATGCGCAGCGACGGCCAGGGTGCGGCCACGAACAAGAGGATTGGGCGATGAACGATCATGATATCGCCGGGCGCGAACGTTTGCGGGAAGCCGATCTGTCGCGCGGTGAAACGGGCGCGGAGCAGTGGAACAATTTGGTAGAAATGTTTTTCGCACAGGCCCGTCGCCTGGGCGACGCGCCGCTGCTGTGGCGAAAAACCGGCGGAAAATGGCAATCGACGAGCTGGGACGAGGCGGCGCAAACAATCGCCTCTTTGGCGACCGCGCTGACCGCCGAAGGCATCATGCCGGGGGACCGGGTGGTGATCGTATCGGAAAGCCGGCCGGAATTCTTCCTGTGGGATATGGCGATCATGGCTGCAGGCGCGGTCAGCGTGCCGACTTACATCACCAACACCGCGCGCGATCATGCCCATATCCTCGAAAACAGCGGCGCGGTGGCAGCGGTCGTCTCGACGCAAAAGCTGGCGCGGGTGTTGCTGGAAGCCGTGTATCAGGCGCCGAATTGCCGGCTGGTGATCGGCATGGAGCCTTTACGCGTCGGGCAGACTGCCGGCGATGTGCGGCTGGCGGATATGCCGGCGTTGCTGTCCGCCCACCCCGCCGATGTGGATAGAATCGCCGCTGCGGCCACGATGCCACGGGAACAACTGGCCTGCCTGATTTATACATCGGGCACAGGCGGCACACCGCGCGGCGTGATGCAGCATCATGGCGCGATCCTGCACAATGTCGCCGCCTGCATGGATATCATCGTCCATGATTTCCCCGAATCGCCCGAACGCGAGGCGTTTTTATCCTTCCTGCCGCCCAGTCATGCCTATGAACATACCGCGGGCCAGATGCTTCCCGTCGCCGCAGGGGGGCAGATTTACTATGCGGAAGGACTGGAGAAACTGGTCGTCAATATCACGGAGGTGCGGCCCACCATCATGGTGGTGGTGCCGCGCCTGTTCGAAGTGATGCGCCAGCGGATCGTCAAACAGATCGAAAAACAGGGCGGCCTTGCCCCGCGCCTTCTCGATCTGGCGCTGCGGCTGGAACGGATACGCCAGGAAAAAGGCCGCGTCGGCCTTGTCAATCTGCCGGCGGATTTTATCGTCGAGCGTCTGTTGCGCCGTCGCATTCGCGAACGCTTCGGCGGTCGTATGAAGGCGCTGGTGTCGGGCGGCGCGCCGCTCAATCCGGAAGTCGGCCTGTTCTTCCAGGCCGCCGGCCTCACCTTGCTGCAAGGCTATGGCCAGACAGAGGCCGGTCCGGTCATCTCCTGCAATCGTCCGGCGGCGGGCATCCGGATGGACAGCGTCGGCCCGCCGTTGCGCGATGTGGAGGTGGCGATCGCCGAAGACGGCGAAATCCTGGTCGCCGGCGAACTGGTGATGATGGGTTACTGGAATAATCCGGTCGAAACTGCCCGCGCGTTGCAAGGAGGCTGGCTGCATACCGGCGATATCGGCATACTGGACGAAGACGGGCATCTCGTCATTACGGATCGTAAAAAAGACATTATCGTCAACGACAAGGGCGACACCATCTCACCGCAACGGGTGGAGGGGATGCTGACCCTGCAACCTGAAATCATGCAGGCCATCGTCTATGGCGACCGGCGGCCTTATCTGGTCGGGTTACTGGTGCCGGATGCCGACTTCATGCAGCAATGGGCGGCGGAACAAGGCCGCGACATCCATAATCTGCACCAGGATCTGGATTTCCAGCGCGCCATGCAGACCGCCGTGGACCGGGTGAATGCGCAATTGTCGATCACCCAAAAGGTTCGCCGCATCATGCTGGCCGATCATCCGTTCACGGTGGAAAATGGCCAGATGACGCCCAGCCTGAAACCGCGCCGCCATATACTGAACGAGGTATATGGCGCGCGGCTGGATGCCCTGTATCGATAAAAAAGCCCCCGGCGCGAAACCGGGGGCAGACAGGAGAGCCGGGAGAACGGTTTAATAATTATAGGCGCGTTCGCCATGTTCGCCGAGGTCGAGCCCGGTGCGTTCGACTTCCGGCGTTACCCGCAACCCGGTGAGCAGTTTCGCTACATAGAAGGCGATGAACGAGCCGATTCCGGACCAGAGGATGGCGACGACCACCGATTTTACCTGCACCCACAGTTGCGCGCCGGGCATATAGTCCGCGCCTCCTGGCCCACCGATAGCGGGGAGCATGGTGAAGGCCGTCAATACCGAACCAAGGATGCCGGCGACACCGTGGATGCCGAACACATCGAGGGAGTCGTCATAGCCGAGTTTCGGTTTGGCCCGCATCACGAACAGGCAGCAGACGATACCGGCAATAGCCCCCAGCAGGATCGCGCCGAACGGGCCGCTGTTCCCGGCCGCGGGTGTGACAGCCACCAGACCGGCAATCGCGCCCGAACATGCGCCAAGCAGCGATCCGCGATGGCCGATGGCGCGCTCCGTCAGCATCCAGAACAGCACACCGGCCGCCGTCGCCACGAAGGTGTTGAGCAGCGCCAGCGCAGCACCGCCGTTCGCGCCAAGCGCCGAGCCGGCGTTGAAGCCGAACCAGCCGACCCACAGCAAACCGGTGCCAAGGAAGGTCATCGTCAGCGAGTGCGGTGCGATCACTTCCTTTTGATAACCGATGCGCTTGCCGACCATCAGACAGCCGACAAGTGCTGCGATCCCGGCGTTGATGTGCACCACCGTGCCGCCAGCGTAATCGAGCGCACCCCACCCGAACAACAGGCCGCTCGCGCCGGGCGTGTCGCTGCCATACCAGACCATGTGCGCCAGCGGATAGTAAACGATGGTCAGCCAGATCAGCGTGAAGACCATGATGGCGGAGAATTTCATTCGCTCGACAAGGCCGCCGATCACCAACGCGATGGTGATGGCGGAAAAGGTCATCTGAAAGGCGACGAACACCAGTTCAGGAATCGTTCCCGATATGCTGTCCGGCGTCACGCCATTCAGGAATAATTTGCCGGTGGACAGGAACTGGTTGAAATCGCCGCCAAAGGCGAAGCTGTAGCCATAGCAGACCCACAGGATCATCGCGACGCTGGCGACGCCCAGCACCTGGGTCAAAACCGAAGCCATATTCTTGGTGCGGACGAGGCCGCCATAAAAGAGGGCGATGCCGGGCACGATCATCGTCATCACCAGAATGGTGGCGACGATCATCCACGCGGTGTCGCCCGTGTCGATAGCCGGCGGCCCGGAACCTTGAGCCAGCGCGGGCGCGGCGCACATCAGGCCGGCAAGCCCGATACCCCGGAATAAATGCAGGAACGTCATGCGTAACCCCTTCTACAGCGCTGAGTCATTGGTTTCGCCGGTCCGGATGCGAACCGCGCCAACCAGATCGAAGATGAAGATCTTGCCGTCGCCAATCGCGCCTGTATGCGCGGATTGCTGGATCGCCTCCGCCACCCGCGCGGCGAGGCTGGCGGGAACCGCCACTTCAATTTTCACCTTGGGAACCAGATGGATGGCATATTCGGCCCCACGATAGATTTCCGTGTGGCCCTGCTGCCGCCCGAAGCCCTGAACCTCGGTAACCGTCATCCCCTGGACGCCAAGAGCAGAAAGCGCCTCGCGGACCGCGTCCAGTTTGAATGGCTTGATGATCGACAAGATGTATTTCACAAGCGGCGATCCTTTCCGTTGCTGATGCCAGATCAGCAACGCAAGGACCGTGCCAAACACCGCACTCAGGGCGGCGGTGGCATGACAGGCAGGATGTCGCCTAAAATTTCAGCAGATGCAGGGCGGGAACATTACCCTGCTTATAAATCAGGCAGTGCCGCCGACCGTCAGACCTTCGACCAGCAGCGTCGGCTGGCCGACGCCCACCGGTACGGATTGTCCGCCCTTGCCGCAGGTGCCGACGCCTTCGTCCAGTTGCAGATCATTGCCGATGGCGAGAATACGCTGCATCACTTCCGGGCCGTTGCCGATCAGCGTCGCGCCCTTCACCGGCGCGCCCAAACGGCCATTTTCGATTCTGTACGCTTCGGTGCAGGAAAAGACGAACTTGCCGGACGTGATATCCACCTGGCCGCCGCCAAAATTCTTCGCATAAATACCGGTTTTTGCCCGCGCCAGGATCTCGCCCGGATCGTCCTTGCCCGCCAGCATGAAGGTATTGGTCATGCGCGGCATTGGCGGCTGGCGGAAGCTTTCGCGCCGGCCGTTGCCGGTGGCGGGGACGCCCATCAGCCGCGCGTTCATCCGGTCCTGCATATAGCCGCGCAAGATGCCATCCTCGATCAGCACCGTGCGCTCCGTCGGTGTGCCCTCGTCATCGATAGACAGCGAGCCGCGCAGATCGGGCATGGTGCCATCATCCACCAGCGTCACGCCCGGCGACGCGACACGTTCGCCGACGCGACCCGAAAAGGCGCTGGTACCCTTGCGGTTGAAATCGCCTTCCAGCCCGTGGCCAACGGCTTCGTGCAGCAACACACCGGGCCAGCCCGGCCCCAGCACCACCGTCATCTCGCCTGCCGGCGCCGGTACGGATTGCAAATTCACATTGGCCTGGGCAATCGCCAGATCAATCGCCCGCTGCCACGCGCCTTCTTCGATGAACTGATCATACAGCGCCCGACCGCCGATGCCATGGCTGCCCTGCTCACGCCGGTCGCCTTCCTGCATCACCACGCTGACGTTCAGCCGCACCAGTGGCCGGACATCGACGAACCGCGCGCCTTCGGGGCGGTAAATCTCAATATGGTTCCAGCTCGCCACCAGACTTGCCGAAACCTGCACCACGCGGGGGTCGCGCGCACGCGCCACCGCGTCAATCGCCTGCAACAGCGCCACTTTCCGCGCGAAAGGCTCGGCGGAAAGCGGGTCGGCATCGGTATAGAGCCGCTGGTTGGTGGCGCGCGGCGGCTGCGCCGCAGTTATCCCGCCATGACCGGAACGGACGACGGAGATCGTCTCCCCAGCCCGTCTGATCGCTTCCGGGCTGATGTCATTCGCATGGGCATAGGCGGAAACCTCGCCCACGACGCCGCGCAGGCCAAAGCCGCGGTTCGAATCGAATGTCGCCGCTTTCAGCCGGCCATCGTCGAACGAAAAACTCTCGGATACGCCTGTCTGCAGATAAAGTTCGCCATCCTCGCATCCATGTAATGCCTCCCGCGTCAGCTTGTGGGCGGTATCGGGATCGAGGTCGAAAAGATGCTGGCTGCTCATATTTTTACAGATGGGCAAACGACCGGAAAACGCAAGTCCGAACATCCTGACAGCAGGGGAGACGAGGGGAGTGTTTGCGGCTATGGCCTCGTTCATGGAATCCTCGTCTGCCTCTGTCGCTTCGCGCCCGACCCCGCCGCCCGGCATCGGCATGATTTTTCTGCTGGGCGCGCTGACCGCGTCCTCGGCGCTGTCTATCGATATTTATCTGCCGGCGCTGCCGGTGATCGCTGGCGATTTTGGCACTGACGTCGGAAATGTGCAGCGCAGCCTGTCCGCCTACTTCATCGGCATGGCGCTGGGGCAGCTGTTCTACGGCCCGTTGTCCGACCGGGTCGGTCGCCGCTGGCCGCTGCTGGCTGGCGCGATGCTGGCGGCGGCGGCGGCCTTGTCGAGCGGATTTTCCCCCTCGACCGAATGGCTGATCGGTTCGCGATTCATGGAAGCGCTGGGCGGCTGCGCCGGGGTGGTGATTGGCCGCGCGGTAGTCAGTGACCGTTATGCAGCAACAGACGCCGCGCGTATTTTCAGTTTGCTGATGTTGGTGCTGGGCATTGCGCCACTGATGGCGCCAATGGCAGGGGCAGTTCTGCTCGAATATCTTGGCTGGCGCGCGATTTTTGTCGTGATCGCCATATTTTTTGTGGCCCAGGTCGTCGCGGCCGCGCTGTGGCTGCCCGAAACCCGTACGAAAAAGATGCAAGCGGCCTCTCGCGCTGAAAAGGTCGCCACCAGCTATATCGCGTGCATTACCGACCGCCCCGTGCTGGGATTTGTATTGGCCGCCGCCTGCAATGGCGGGGCCTTTTTTACCTACCTCGCTGCTTCTCCGGAGCTGTTTATCGATCATTATGGCCTGAGCGCGCGCGGATTCTCGCTGATATTCGCGTTCAATTCATGCGGTATCATTATCGGCAGCCAGATCAACCGTTGGCTGTTGCTGCGCTATACGCCGCAGACGTTGATCGCCATCCCGGCCGTGCTGGCGGTGGGCGTTGCCGCGCTGTTCGTCGTGGCGACGCTCATCGGGGTTGCCAGCGTCTGGGTGACCGCATTGTTGCTGTTTCTCATGATGTCCACATTTGGCGTCATGAGCGGTAATTGCATGGCGCTGGCGCTGGCGCGGATGCCGCAGCGCGGCGGTGCCATTTCGGCATTGCTGGGTTCGGCGATGTTCGGTCTCGGCGGGATGATCAGCGCGCTGGCGACACTTCTGCCCTTCCCGACGCCGCTGCGGATATCGATCGTCTTGCTGGCGGGATTTATCTGCGTGGCGGCAGCGTTGCGCTGGCTGGCGGGCATCCGGCTATGGCGGGCGTGATCCCTCCTTCCCATGGTCTGGCCATCGATGCGGATTAGCTGGGCTTTACCTTCATCCGCGCATCCGGACCAGGCGGTCAGAACGTCAATAAGGTGGCGACCGCCGTGCAATTGCGCTTCGATCTGGCGCGATCGCCGTCGCTGCCCCCTGCGGTAAAGGCGCGGGCGGCGCGCCTCGCCGGTCAGCGGCTGACGCTGGACGGAGAGATCGTGCTGCTGGCCGACCGTTTCCGCACCCAGGCCGCCAACCGCCGCGATGCGGAGGAGCGCCTGGTGGCGCTGCTGACCGACGCCATCCCCGCCCCCGTGCCACGCCGGCCAACCAAACCCACCAAAGGCTCACAACGCCGCCGGCTGGACACGAAGAAACGTCGCGCGGATGTGAAAGCGGGGCGTGGCAGGCCGTCTGACGAATAGCTTTCGGGAACAACGGTGGGGCCGTCCATTGGTTTCCGTGATGCCCTTGCCGGCGCTTGCCCTCGGCTTCGACAGCAGGGCATAGATGCAGGAAGCAAATCACAGAGGAGGCTCGACGCATGACGCCTAAGACAGCAAGCCCGGCCAGACGCCGGCTCGGAAACACGGATCTGGAAATTGCGCCGCTGGTCTTTGGCGGCAACGCCTTTGGCTGGACCATCGATGAAACAACCGCCTTCACCCTGCTCGACCGGCTCGCGGACGCGGGCATCCATGCCATCGACACAGCCGACGTCTATTCCAACTGGGTGCCGGGTCTTTCGGGCGGCGAATCAGAGACGACGATCGGCAAATGGTTCCGGTCTCGCCCGCACCGGCGCGCCGATACGGTCCTCATCACCAAGGTCGGTCTGGAAATGGCCCCCGGCAAGCGCGGCCTGTCCGCCAAATATATCGTGGAGGCGGTGGAAGCATCGCTGACCCGTCTGCAAACCGATGTGATCGACCTGTATTTCAGCCACGTCCCGGACAAGCATACGCCGGTCGAGGAAACTTTGCGCGCCTATGATACGCTGATCCGGCAAGGCAAGGTGCGGGCGATCGGCGCGTCAAACCACAGCGCCGAACAACTGCAAGAGGCGCTGCAAGTATCTGTGGACGATAATTTGCCCCGCTATGAAGTCCTGCAGCCGCTCTATAATCTGTATGACCGCGCCGGCTTTGAAGGCCCGGTACGCGATCTGGCCATCGCCGAAAGTCTGGGTGTCATTGTTTTTTACGGCCTCGCTTCCGGTTTCCTTTCCGGCAAATATCGTTCGAAGGCAGATCTCGGCCAAAGCAAGCGCGGCGCCGACGTCGAAAAATATCTCAACCCGCGCGGCCTGCGCATCCTCGATGCGCTGGATATGGTCGCCGCCGCTCACAACGCCAAACCCGCCGAAGTCGCCCTCGCCTGGCTGATCGCCCGGGATGGCGTTACCGCGCCCATCGCCAGCGCCACCAGCGTCGCCCAGGTGGACAGCCTGATCCGCGCTACGCAACTGACCCTGTCGCCCGCCGATATGGAAACCCTGAACACCGCCAGCGCACTGGAGCCTGTCGCATGAAAGCTATCGTCTTAAACAGCCCCGGCGGGCTTGACCGCCTGAATCTGGTGAAGCAGCCAGATCCTGCAACGCCCGGGTGGGGAGAAATACGTGTTCGCATCCACGCAAGTTCACTGAATTTCCACGACTATCTCGTTGCAAGCGGCAAATCCCCGGCTGCGGACAGCCGAATTCCCATGTCCGATGGCGCAGGGGTTGTGGAGGCGGTGGGAGACGGCGTTACAGGGTTTGCCGTGGGTGATACGGTGGTTTCCGTCTTTTTCCCCGACTGGCAGGACGGCGGGGCAGGGATCTCGGACTTTGCCCGCACTCCGGGCGATGGCATCGACGGCTATGCGCGCGAAAGGGTCACCGCGCCCGCCACCTGGTTCACCCCCACGCCCAAAGGCTGGAGCCATGCCGAAGCCGCGACGATCACCACCGCCGGTCTCACCGCATGGCGGGCGCTGGTGGTGGATGGCGGATTGAAAGCGGGCGATACGGTGCTGGCGCTGGGCACCGGCGGCGTCTCCATCTATGCGCTGCAAATCGCCAAAGCGATGGGCGCGCGCGTCGCCATCACCTCCTCCTCTGATGAAAAACTCGCCCGCGCCAAAGAACTGGGAGCGGATTTCACGGTCAACTATCGCCAACAACCCAAATGGGGCGCGACAGTTGCCGAATGGACCGGCGGGCGCGGCGTCGATCATGTGGTCGAGGTTGGCGGGCCGGGCACACTTTCGCAATCCATCCGCGCATGCCGGGGCGGCGGACATATCGCGTTGATCGGCGTGTTGACCGGCGGCGCGGGCGAAGTACCCACCAGCCTGCTGATGGCGAAGCAGATCCGCCTGCAGGGACTGATCGTGGGCAGCCGCCAGCACCAACTGGAATTCGTCCGCGCGCTGGACGCCACCGGCATCCGCCCGGTGATCGACAGCAGCTTTCCGCTGGAAAAGATCGCGGACGCCTTCCGCCATGAAGAGGCCGGCAAACATTTCGGCAAAATCTGTCTGGAGTTTTGATCGCGCTGTTCGACTCTCCTGAATAGTCCGTTCGAAACCATCAGGCTGTTTCGGGGGCAAGGCGTGCCCATATGGAAAAGGACACGCCGATCAGGAGAATCATATGTCCGGCCAACCCATGCCCGCCTTCTTCATCCCCCATGGTGGCGGCCCATGTTTCTTCATGGACGATCCGGCTGGCCACTGGACCGGCATGGGAGCCTTCCTGCGCAGCCTGCCCGGACAGTTACCCGAACGCCCGAAAGCCATCATCGTTGTTTCGGGCCATTGGGAAACCGACGGTTTCGGCTTTACGGGTGCTGCACAACCCTCGCTCATCTATGATTATTACGGCTTCCCGCCGCACACCTATGATTTGCGCTACGATGTCCCCGGCGCACCCGAACTGGCCACGAGCGCCGCCGCCCTGCTGGGCGGCGCGGGCTTCCAGGCCCAGGTCGATTTCGCCCGTGGCCTCGACCATGGTGTGTTCATCCCGATGAAGGTCGCCTTCCCCGTCGCCGACATTCCGATGATCGAAATGTCGGTGGACCAAAGCCTCGACCCCGCCCTCCACCTCGCCGCGGGCCACGCGCTGGCCCCGTTGCGCGACGAAGGCGTACTGATCCTCGGCTCGGGCATGAGCTTCCACAATATGCGCGGCTATGGCGACCCGGGCATGACAACCCCCTCCCAGGCCTTCGACACCTGGCTGACCCGCGCCGTCAACCTCCCCGGCGACCTCCGCGCCGCCGAACTCGCATCCTGGGCACAAGCCCCCGCCGCCCGTCTGTGTCACCCGCGCGAGGAACATCTGCTGCCGCTGATGACCGCCGCCGGCACCTCTGATTTGCCCGGCGAGCAGATCTATAGCGAAAAGGTGCTGGAAACGGTGATTTCCGGGTATCGGTTCGATTAAGGTATAGCTTGCCTCTGGCGGGGATTATCTGGCCTTATCCCAGATCCCCGCCAGCAACGGGCAAGGTTGTTCCGGTAATATAGGAAGCCTCATCTGACGCCAGGAACAGGATGGGGGCCGCCTGTTCTTCCAGGGTTCCGTAGCGTTGCAGGAAGGTCGATTGTGTGACCTGGTCCACCACCTCCTGCATCCACACATCTTCTTCCGGCGTGTTGCCTGCGGCGTTGCGGGGGACGCGACGTTCGGGGGCAGAGGTTCCGCCGGGGGCGGTGGCGACGACACGGATGCCTTTTGGTGCGAATTCCATCGCCATGCTGCGGGTGATGCCGTTCACGCCGCCCTTGGCGGCCGAATAGGGCACGCGATTGATGCCGCCGGTGGCGTTGGAGGAGACATTGACGATCGTGCCGCCGTCGCGCGCCAGCATGTGCGGCAGCACGGCGTGACAGCACCAGAGGGTCGGGAACAGCGAGCGGCGGACTTCGGCTTCGATCTGTGCGGGTTCGAATTCGGTGAAGGGGCGCATGCGGATCGCACCGCCGACGTTGTTGATCAGTATATCGATGCCACCGAACCTGTCCACGGCGGCCTGCATGGAGGCGGTAGCGCCTTCGTGGGTTTCGAGATCGGCGGTGAAGCCTTGCGCCTCACCCTCCGCTTCGGCGGCAACCTCGGTGACGAATTCGGCGCGGTCGACCAGCAGCACTTTTCCGCCTTCTGCTGCCGCTCGCAATGCGACCATGCGTCCGATACCCTGGGCGGCACCGGTAACGACCAGCACCTTGCCGGCAAAACGTCCGGGGAAAATCATGCAGTCACCGCTTCATTCGGGTTGAATTTCTCGTAGAAGAAATGTTCTTTCTTCGCGCCCTTGTCTTTCAGGAAGGTCCGCACGGCTTCAACCATCGGCGGCGGGCCGCACAGATAGACATCGCAATCACCGGCGTTCAGATGTTTGTCTTCCAGATGTTCGGTTACATAGCCTTTCAGCGGATGTTTGCTTTCCGGATCGGCCACGCAGGTCGCATATGTCATGGTGGGCAGACGCGCGGCCAGCGCCTCGATGCGGTCCATTTCGACCAGATCACGGTCGGTCGTGACGCCATAAATCAGGTGAACGGGCTGATCCGTACCCTGATCCGCCAGCACTTCCAGCATGGACAGCAGCGGCGCCATACCGGTGCCGCCAGCCAGCAGCACCACCGGGCGTTCGACCGCGCGCAGGTAAAAGCTCCCGATCGGGCCGACGAAGCTCAGCCGGTCGCCCGGTCTGGCGGTGTTGGACAGCCAGCCGCTCATCACGCCGCCCGTCAGATTGCGTATCAGGAAGCTGGCTTCCGCCGCCCCCGGTTTGGAACTGAACGAATAGGAGCGATGCTCTGCCGTTCCAGGCACGTTGATGTTGACATATTGGCCGGGCAGGAAGTGCAACGCTTCCGGCTGGTCCAGCTTCACGCGCAGGATGATGGTGCTGTCGGACGCCAGATCGACGGAGAGGATTTCGCTACCATATTCGGCGGGTTTCACCTTGGCTGCCGCAGAGGCAACAGGCACGGCGATCACACAGTCCGAAGACGGGATCATCTGACAGGTTAGAACCAGGCCTTCTGCTGCTTCTTCTTCGGTCAGCGCGTCTTCGATATAGTCGTCGCCCAGATCGTAGCTGCCCTGTTCGGCCCGGCATTTACAGGTGCCGCAAACCCCGTCCGAACAGTCCATCGGCAGGTTGATCTTGTGACGAAAGGCGGCGTCCAGCACGGTTTCATCTTCATTGCATTCGATGAAACGGGTCGCGCCGTCTTCGAAATTCAGTGCGATACGATATGCCATAAATATTCCTTTGCGGCTTACCCCCTCAGATGTGGTAAATGTCGATCACCTGCCGGATATAGTCGTTCTTCAGCACGACTTTTTTGCTTTTGATCTGCGGCTGCGCGCCGCTGAAATCGAGCGTGTAAAAGGAAACGCCAAAGAAACTGCTTGTTTCCAGGTAACGATGACTGAGCGTGTGCCAGTTAAAGCGCACGTCCACCTGATTGTCCCGCTGCTCCACCAGCTCGATATTGCTGATGAAATGGCAGGTGCGCGCTTCCGGCATGGTCGCACCGGAACGCTCGGTCTTGATGCGGAAGATGCGATCTTCCAGACCCTCGCGGTTGGGATAGTAGATCAGCGACACATGCTGTTGCGGATCGTCGATCAACCGATCGTCATCGTCCCAGCCGGGCATCCAGAAGGTTACATCCGGCGCGTAGCAGGTCAGCCACTGGTCCCATTCGCGGTCGTCCAGCAGGCGCGCTTCGTGATAGAGGAAATCGGCAATCTGTTGGCGGTCCATCGTCATGCTTCCTTTCCCGCGCGCGCTTCGCGTTCCACGCCGGCGATCAGGGCCTGCGCCCAATATTCATGCTGGCGGACGAAAATACCTTCATCCTCGCTGCGTGTACCGCTGAGCAGCGGTTCGAGGCCGACAGCCTTCGCATTGTCGTCCGGCCCTTCGATCCAGTGCACGGCGCCACGGCTGAGGTCGTTCCACTGATCGTCAGCGCCCTGATAGGCAAGCTGACAGGCGCGGAACTCCTCCAGATCGTCCGGCGTGCCCATGCCGCTGACGTTGAAGAAATCTTCATACTGGCGGATGCGTAAAGTACGCTCGGCGGCGGACTCGCCCTTTGGCGCGAAGCACCAGATGGTGACTTCCGTCTGGTTGACGTTCAAGGGCCGGACCACGCGGATCTGGGTGGAAAACTGGTCCATCAGATAGACGTTAGGATAGATGCCAAGGTTGCGCGTCTGCCCGACGATAAATCCGGCGCGTTCCTTGCCGACCCGCTGTTCCAGTTCCTCGCGATGGGTGTGGATCGGGCGGACTTCCGGGTTCAGCAGGTTCGTCCACAGCAGGATATGGCCGTTTTCGAAGCTGTAAACGCCACCGGTGCTTTTCGACCAGCCTTGCGCGTCGACGGTGCGGACGCCTTCGGCTTCATAATTGCGCCGGCCCATGGTTGCCGCATAGTTCCAGTGCACGGCGGCGACATGATAGCCATCGGCGCCGTTTTCCATCTGCAGCTTCCAGTTGCCGTCGAACACATAGCTCGAACTGCCGCGCAGCACTTCCAGTCCTTCGGCGGACTGATCGACGATCTGGTCGATCACGGCTTTGGCGCCGCCCAGATGTTCTTCCAGCGGCACAACATCGGGGTTGAGGCTGCCGAACAAAAAGCCGCGATAATTTTCAAACCGCGCCACGGGGGTCAGATCGTGGGAACCTTCGGTGTTGAATGCCGCGGGATAATCGCCGGTCTTGCCGTCCTTCACCTTCAGCAACTTTCCGGTGTTGCTGAAGGTCCAGCCGTGAAACTGGCAGGTGAAGCTGCCCTTGTTACCATGCTTGCGGCGGCACAGCATCGCCCCGCGGTGCGCACAGGCATTGATCACGGCCCGAAGCTCGCCATTTTTGTCACGGGTGATGACAACCGGCTTGCGTCCGATCGAGGTGGTGAAATAATCGTTGGGTTCGGGCACCTGGCTTTCGTGCGCCAGATATACCCAATTCCCTTCGAATATATGCTTCATCTCAAGGTCGAACAGCGCTTCGTCGGTAAATACATCCCGGCGGCAGCGGAAGATGCCGTTTTCGGCATCTTCAACTACGGCGCTGTCCAGACGCTCCCTAAGGGTGGCAGACACGGCGTTTCTCCTGAAATATGCTTCAGTCGGCCAGCGCGCGGGCGCGGGTGGACGGAGCTTCCTCTTCCGGGCTTGCGGCCCGCACCAGCACGAAGTCGAACGCAATGTCGCTGAACGGACCGTTCAATCCGGCGGCATGGATTTCAGCGGGATCTTCTTTCCGCACCAACGGCGGGATCAGATCGTCGCGCGTGGCGTAGGCGAAATCGTCGTGCAGATATGGGTCGCCCTGGATATTGATCTGCGTCGTCAGATAACGATAGCCGGGCGCATAGACGAAGAAATGGATATGCGCGGGGCGGTTGCCGTGGCGTCCGACCGACTTCAGCACCTGATCGACGGGGCCTTCAGGGGGCACGCCATAGCCTGCCGGCACGATGGAGCGGAAGCTGTAATTGCCGTCCGGGCCAACCTGAATGCGACGGCGCATATTATATTCCGACTGGGTTTTGTCGAAATAGCTGTAATTGCCCTTGGTATTGGCATGCCATACTTCGACGATGGCGTTCGGAACGGGTTTGCCGTCGGCATCGCGCACCTGGCCGTGCATGATCAGCACTTCGCCTTCATCGCTGCCGTCATCGATCCGCGTACCCGGTTGCACCAGCGGCGCGCCAGCCACATAAAGCGGGCCTTCGATGGTGCGGGGCGTGTTGTTGGTGACGCCTGCGGCGGCGTCCTTCGCATCGGCGCGAACGTCGAGGAAACGCTCCAGGCCAAGCCCGGCGGCCAGCAGGCCGAATTCCGGGGCAGCGGCGGCCAGGAAATTGAGACCATGCCAGAATTCATTGTCGCTGATGTCAAAACGGTCGATGGTCTCGAACAGATCGCCAACCATCTTGCGGATGATTTCCTTCATCCGATGATCGCCCGGCGCAATATTGCCCTCCAGTCCGGCCACCCGGTCGAGCAGGGCCTGAATTTCCGGCGATTCTGTAAGCTGCGTCATCTGACTTCTCTCCTGGTTTATCCTGGTAATTCTTGCTGTTTTTAACGATCGTCGTCGTGAATGGAGGAACCGTGGCGGCAAAGGGCCGTCACCCGGATTTCCATATAGGGAAACAGCGGCAGCCCGCTGAGCAGATCGTGCAGTTCGCCGGGGCTTTCGACATCGAAGATGCTGATGTTGGCGTAGCGACCGGCAATCCGCCACAAATGACGCCATTTGCCGGAGCGCTGCAATTCCTGGGCGCGCGCCCTTTCGGTCGCCTTCAACTGGTCGATTTTGGCCGGATCGGCATCGTGCGGGATGCGGACGTCCATTTCTACGTGAAACAACATGATCAATCTCTCCCGATGGTCAGGCGTGCACCGTCGGCGCGGTGCGGTCGCGGCGGAAATGCGCTATCTTGTCTTCATCCAGCGTAATGCCGAGGCCGGGGCCTGTCGGCACCTGCAGCATGAAATCGGCATAGGTGAGCGGGTTGGCGACGATGTCGTCGGTCAGCAGCAGCGGGCCGAACAACTCCGTGCCCCATGTCAGTTTGGGGAAGGTAGCGAACACATGCGCCGAGGCAGCGGTGCCGACCGTGCCCTCCAGCATCGTGCCGCCATAAAGCCCGATGCCCGCGGCATCCCCGATCATGCCCACCGTGTGGCCGGCGAACAATCCGCCCGATTGCGCGATTTTCACCGCGAATACGCGCGCGGCGGCCTGCGCGGCGATGGTGAAGGCATCACGCGGGCCGTGCAGGGCCTCGTCCGCCATCAGCGGGATCGTATGACGGGCCGACAACCGGGTCATCGCCGCAACCGCATCGCGCGCAACGGGTTGTTCGACCAGATCGACCCCCGCATCCGCCAGCATCGCCATGCCCTGATCGGCCTGGGTTTCATCCCAGCCCTGGTTCACATCGACCCTGACGCTTCCACGGTCGCCAACCGCACGCTTGATCGCGGCGACATGGGCGACATCGTCACGGACTTCCCGCTTGCCGATCTTCAGCTTGAAAATCGAATGGCGGCGCGCTTCCAGCATCGCCTCCGCCTCTTCGATGTCCTTTGCGGTATCGCCGCTGGCCAGCGTCCACGCCACCGGCAGCGCATCGCGCACCCGGCCACCACCGATCAGTTCCGATACCGGCACGCCAAGCCGCTTGCCGGCGGCATCGAGCAGGGCGGTCTCAATCGCGCATTTGGCGATATGGTTGCCGGCGACATGCTTGCCGATCACCGCCATCGTCTGGCCAACCTGGCCGATGTCGCAGGCGGTCAGCAGCGGGGCGATATAGGTGTCGATGGCCAGCTTGATCCCTTCCGGGCTTTCGTCGCCATAGCTGAGGCCGCCGATGGTTGTTCCTTCACCAATCCCCTCCATCCCATCCGAACAGCGCAGGCGAACCAGCACAATGGATTGACGGTGCATCGTCGCCATCGCCAGCACATGCGGCCGGATTGTCGGCAGATCGATGATCAGGGTCTCGATTTCGGTAAGACGAATCATATTTCCTTGCCCTTGATCCTGGTGCTGATCGGGCGGGGCCCTCTCGTTTCACAGGTTCGTATCTGGTTACACCCACCCGCTAGTCTAACCGGGATGACAGGACAAAGATCATTGCGGTCTGCCTGCGATACCTATAAAGTATGATGATGGATTTGCGGCAGCTTCGCTATTTCGTCATGGTCGCCACCGAGCGCAATTTTACCCGCGCCGCCGAACGCCTGCACATCGCCCAGCCCCCGCTAAGCCGCCAGATACAGCAACTGGAGACGGAGGTCGGCGTGAAGCTGATCGACCGTGACGCGCGGCCATTGCGGCTGACACCGATGGGGCGGCTGTTTCATGAACAGGCGGTGCAGGTGCTGGGCCGCGTGGACGAAATGCGTGCGATGATGGAGCGCGCGCTGTTACTGGAAAAGCGCCATTTCGTTATCGGCTTCGTCGCATCCACCATCTATGCGCGCCTTCCCGCGCTGATTCGCCAGTTTCGCCTCGCCGCGCCGAAGGTGGACATCAGCCTGGTGGAGATGGCCAGCCTCGAACAGATCGCGGCGCTGAAAGAGGGGCGGATCGATGTAGGTTTTGGCCGCGTTCGCTTCGAAGACGCCGCCGTTCGCCGCACGGTGCTGCGGGAAGAACCGCTGGTCGCCGCCATCCCCGCCGGACATGCGGCGGCGCGGGAAGACGGCCCGCTGACTCTCGCCCGCATCGCCGACCATCCGCTGATCGTCTATCCCCGCCTCCCCCGCCCCAGCTATGCCGATCAGGTATTGTCCCTGTTTCACGACCATGGGCTCGATCCCCGCGTTGCCCACGAGGCGCGCGAACTGCAGATCGCCATCGGCCTGGTCGCCGCCGAGGAAGGCGTCTGCATTGTGCCCGAATCCATGCAGAAATCGCGTGTGGACGATGTCGTCTATCGCCAGTTGGTGGAACGCGCAGTGTCGCCCATCATCATGAGCCAGCGCATAGCCGACCGTTCACCGGAACTGGATCTGATGGCCAGTGTCATTGCCCGCATGTACGCCGGCTGGGGCTATTCTGTGCCCAAAGGCTTGCGACGCGCGGGCGACAGCGAACAGGATTTCAGCCTTTCGCAACCGTCCTGAGCGCCTCCACGAGACGCGCCATGTCGCTGGCGCTGTTGAACAGCGCCGGGGTCACACGCACGCAGGCGCCATTTGCAAGGCCGTCGCGCTCGACTGTGAAGATGCCGAACCGCTCCAGTAATTCCCGCGCGAGGCGACGATTGTCGGCCATGCCGGTGCGGCCCGTCAGCCGGAATGCCGTGATGCCGCACGAAAGGCGCGGATCGGCGGGGGTGAGGATTTCAATGCCCGGCGTGCCGCGCATTTCCTCCGCCCACAAGTTGCGCAAATGGCGTAACCGCGCCTCGCGCCGCGATGCGCCTATCGCCTGCTGAAAATCAAGGGCGGCAGGCACGGTGAGGGTGGCGGCGAAATTCGTCGTGCCGCTATGGACCCGGGCATTGATCCCGTTGGCGGCGTGTTCCGGTCCGCTCATCCATGGATCAACCGATTCGATACGATCGCGGCGAATGTAGAAACCACCGACGCCAAGCGGCGCACCGACCCATTTATGCAGATTGAATCCGACGAAGCTCGCGCCGAGATCGGGCAGACGGCAATCCACTTGGCCGACGCTATGCGCCGCATCGACGATCACATCGACATTGCGCGCCGACGCCATCGCAATAATTTCGCGGACAGGCAGGATCAATCCGCTGCGGTGCCCCAGATGCGTCAGTAAAATCAACCGAATGCGCGGATTCGTGTCGAGCGCCCGCGCATAGGTATCGATCAGACCCTGCCATGTCGCCGGTTCAGGCAGCGCGATCCGGACGACTTCGACGCCCCGGCGCGCTGGCAACCAGTCCATCGCCGCCTGCATCGCCGAATAGTCATGGTCGGCATATAGTACCGCATCACCGGGTCGCAGCCGGTTGTAGCCTCCGATCAGGCACTGCAGCGCCTCGGTGGCGTTGCGGGTCAGCGCGATTTCGTCCGGGGCGACACCAAGAAAATCGGCCACCCGCTGCCGCACCTGTATCCAGGCCGGACCGAACTTGCGGCGCGTATACCAGGAGCCTTCACGGTTCACCATCTGCTGGTTGCGGAAATAGGCGTCGAGCACGGGGCGGGACATCACGCCCCAGTTACCATTTTCGAGCTGGATGACGCCTTCCGGCAATTCATACTGTGCGGCAATCGTCCGCCAATAGCCTTCGTCAACCGCGAGTTTTTCGGCGGGAATCGTCGGATCAGCCGCCGCCGGCCCCGCTTCCAGCAGCGCCGGAAGCAGGGCTGCGCCCGCGACAAACTGCCGACGGCCCATCATGCTCAGAATTCAAACCCGACGCGGACATAATATTGTCCGCCATCCGTATCATAGGGCGCGTTGCGGGAGTAGATCAGCCCGCGCACCGCCTGGTTGGTGGCCTCATCCGGATATTTGTCGAAGATATTCTCGGCACCGACCCGCAGCTTGATATTGTCGGTCACCTGATAATCGACCGCAAGATCGAACAGCATCATCGAGCCGAAATCCTGGAAAATCTCGCCCGTCGCATTGCCGGAATTATCCGTCCATTTTCCGTAATAGCGGCCATGCGCCGTCAAGGTAAGATCGCCAATTCCATAACCGATGGTGCCGGTGGCGTTATGTTTGGGTCGGCTGCCTTCAAAGATGCGCTTTTGATCTGCTGACTGATCCGCAATGCGGCCGCCAGTCGCCTTCGTCTGATTGTAATTATAGGCCAGCGACATGTTCAGCGTGCCGGGTCCAACCTGCTGCCCCCAGCCGAGCACCACGTCGATACCGCGCGTGCGGGTATCGTAATCGTTGGTGAAATAATTCACCCGTGTATAGCCCATCGGATTCTCAAATTCCGCCGGCACCTGGAAGCTGGGCGACGTGCTGAAACGGTCACGTACCTTGATCTGGTACACATCGACGGTCGCGGTCAGCCCGCCAGTGCGGAACGACAGGCCCGCGGCCAGCGATTTCGACTTTTCCGGCTTCAGCGTCTCCGCGCCCAGCGCAATGGCCAGCGGATCGGTCAGCGCCAGCCGTCCGGACGTGAAGATCCGCAGCGATTCCGTATCCAGCCCCTGCGACGTGCGGCTGGTGTAGGTTTGCGCTGGCGACGGCGCGCGGAAGCCGGTGGACCAGGTGCCGCGCAACGCCAGACCTTCCGCCAGTTCGACACGGCTCGACAGTTTATAGTTCAGCGTATCACCGAAGGCCGAATAATCCTCGTATCGCAATGCCCCGCCGACCGTCCATCCGGGCAGCGGCTGCGCCTCGATATCGAGATAGCCGGCATAGCTTTCCTGATCCCATTTCCCGGCCTGATCGCTGCTGTAGCCGGGGAAGCCGTTGGAATTGGCGGCCAAACCGGTGGCGGCCCCCGGGCCGACCTTGTAAGATGCCGGATCACCGGCTTCCACACTATAGGTTTCCAGGCGGCGCTCGGCCCCGAAGGCGATGTTCAGCGGTTCGGCGAGGCCAATATCCGCCCGATAGACAAAATCAGCGTTGATGTTGAATTCGCGCTGTTCCAGTGCGCCGAGATAGAAATGCGTCGGGCTGGCCGGGCCCATGGATGCGTTGATCGATTCCCCGATGGTGTATTTAATGCGATTCTGGCCGTGCGACACGCTGACATCGTAGCGGAAGGAGTCGCTGGGATCGCCGCGGAAGCCGCCCACCAACTGATGATCCGACCAGCTGGAGCCAAAACGCGGCGTGAAACCGGTGGGATAAAGACTGTGCACGTCCCAGTCCGGGAATGCCGCGCTTGGTGCGTAAACATTGCCGGTGCCAACGGGATTGCGCCAGTTGAAATCGGTGAGGCCGTCGCCCCAGCTGAATGTGCCGAACGCGTAAGCCGTGGCCGCGTCCGCCAGCGGTGCTGCAGTGTTGAATGCCGCCCGCAGCGAATTCACATCGGGCTGGCCCCAGCGCTGCACCGGATTGGGCACGTCGAGGTGCGGATTGGCTTCCTGGAAGGCGATCGCGTCCGGGCGTTGCCGCGTGCGTGATGTAGCGTTGGCGTCGGAATATTCGGCGGTGGCGTTAAAGAAGCCGCCATCGCCGAATTTCACACCGGCGCGGATTCCCGTCTGATACTGGGCCCCATCACCCTCATAATATTCGGAGAATTGCCCGAAGCCGGAAAATCCGGCGCTGTCATCCATGATAATATTAACGACGCCGGCGATCGCATCCGAGCCATATTGCGCCGCCGCACCATCGCGCAGCACTTCGATGCGCTTGATGCTGAAGTTGGGAATTTGTGCCAGATCCGCGGCCTGCGCGGTCGACAGTAGCGCCGAACGGTGGAAACGCCGGCCATTCACCAGTACCAGCGTATGGTCAGGCGACAGGTTGCGTAACCGCGCCGGGCGGACAAAGGCGAGGCCATCATTGGCTGGCAATCGCTGTACGTTGAACGACGGGGTCAGACGCGCCAGCACATCGGACAGATCGTCCGACACATTGCGTTGCACGGCATCGGCGGAAATCACATCGACCGGCGCCATGGTATTTGCGTCGGTGCGGGAAATATTGCGGCTGCCGGTAACGATGATGTCGGCGGCTGTATCCGCAAGGATATCGGCTGAGGCCGACGTGGCAAAAAACAGTGTGGCCGTCGCGGACGCGAGCAACAGATGACGCATGAGACCCCCTTCGCCTGGTAAGCTTTAATGAAGGGGGGTCCTGCCATCGCCTCACGACGATTTGATGAACACTATGTTTCGATTATGTTAAATTTCCCTCACGCGACACCATGTCACGCCGGTAACGATCAACCCGCCGGACGGCTCGGGATCGCCAGGCCACGCTGTACGGCGGGACGGTCCAGCCCGCGTTCCAGCCATGCGGGCACATGATGCAGGCTATCATATTCGACCAGATCGCCGGCTTCGTAAAAGCTGGTCAAATTACGCACCCAGCCGAGGCAGGCGATATCGGCGATGCTATAATCCGTACCCATAAGCCATTGGCGGCCATCCAGCCGTTGTTCCAGAACGTCGAGCAAGCGCTTCGATTCCTTCACATAACGTTGCAGGGGACGCTTGTCCTCGATTTCGCGGCCGGCAAACTTATGGAAATAGCCCACCTGCCCGAACATCGGGCCAATGGACGCCATCTGGAAAAACACCCACTGGATGGTTTCATAACGCAGCGCCTTGTCCGTCGCCAGAAATCGTCCGGTTTTATCAGCCAGATACAGCAGGATAGCGCCGGATTCAAACAGGCCCAAAGGCTTGTTGCCCGGGCCATTCGGATCAATGATCGCCGGGATCTTGCCGTTCGGGTTCAGCGAAAGAAATTCCGGCGTCCGGGTTTCCTCCGCGCCGAAATCGATAAAGTGTGATTCATAAGGCAGGCCGGTTTCTTCCAGCATGATCGACACCTTCACGCCATTTGGCGTGTTCCGCGAATAAAGCTGGATTTGATCGGGCCGCCTTGCCGGCCAGCGTCGGGTGATTGGAAATTCAGAAAGATTACCCACGGTCCGTCTCCTGTTTCATCACCGACGATACAGTCAATTTACAGGGATGCGGACGACAGGCAAATTTCAAATCCCGGCGCCGCGTCGGACATCCATCGGCCCATCGGCGCGCCCCTCGACAAACTGCTCGACATAAGGATTGCCGCTATCGTCCAGTTGCCCAACCGGTCCTTCCCAGATGATCCGCCCGTCGTGCAGCATGGCGACCCGGTCGGCGATATGGCGGGCAGAGGCCATGTCGTGGGTGATGGTGATGGCCGTTGCGCCAAGTGCCGTCACCTGCTCGCGAATCAGCGCGTTGATGACGCCCGCGCGGATCGGATCGAGGCCGGTCGTTGGCTCGTCGAAAAAAATCACTTCCGGGTTGGCGACAATCGCACGCGCCAGCGCCACCCGCTTTTGCATGCCGCCGGATAATTCCGCCGGACGCAGATCGGCTACCGGCGCATCAAGGCCCACTCTGGCCAGCGTTTCGATCGCGCGTGTCCGCATTTCCTTCGTATGGCGCGCACGGCCATGCGTCAGCGCGAAGGTCACGTTGCGCCAGACGGGCAGGGAATCGAACAGCGCGCCGCCCTGAAACAACATGCCGAACCGCGCCCGCGCCGCATCCTGCGCATCGGCGCGCAGGCCGATCAACTCCTGCCCGTCCAGCCGGACAGAACCGGAATCCGGCTTCAAAAGCCCAAGGATACATTTCAGCAACACCGATTTGCCGGTGCCGGACCCGCCAATGACAACAAGTGACTGGCCTTTTTCGAGTGACAGATCGAGGCCCGACAGCACCCGCTTCGGCCCGAAGGCCTTGTGCAGATCGCGCACTTCCAGCCAGGCGCTCATGACCCGAACACCAGAATGGTGATGACCATATTCAACAGCAGGATCAGCACGAAAGCAGTGACCACGGCGTCCGTCGTCGCCCGCCCGACGCCCGCGGCGCCGCCGCGCGACCGGAAACCATGGTAGCAGCCCGAAAGCGCGATGACGAAACCGAACACCGCTGCCTTCACCAGCGAAGACACCACGTCGTCGGATTCCAGATAGCGCATCGTGGTGGACAGATAGACCGCGCCATTGAAACCCAGCCGGCCGGTTGCCAGCAGATAGCCGCCGAATACGCCGATGACATTGGCCACCAGCACAAGGAACGGCAACGCAATCGTCGCGGCCAGAATCCGCGGCGCGATCAGATAACGCCACGGATCGGTGCGTAGCGTCACCATGGCGTCGAGTTGTTCGGTAACCCGCATCGTCGCCAGTTCGGCAGCCATGGCCGACGACACCCGCCCCGCGACCATCAGGCCGGCGAGCACCGGGCCCAGTTCCCGCACCACGCCGATCACGGTGATCGCCGGCACCGTCGATTCGGCGTTGAAGCGCGCGCCGCCGATATAGACCTGCTGCGCCAGCACCGCGCCGGTGAAGATCGCTGTCATTCCCACCACGGGCAGCGAAAGCCAGCCAATGGAGACAAGTTGTTCCCCTACCCGTCCGGCGTAAAACGGCGGGCGTACCATCCGGCTCAGGGCCGTTGATGCGAAGATTACCAGCCGGCCGATCAGACCGAGAATGGACAGGGTAAAAGCGCCGAGCGCGATCAGGCGAGCTGCGAGAAAATTCATGACCAATGCCGGACATAGCGGCGGGACAGACCGGTAAGCAATTCATATTGTGAAATACCGCTGGCGTCCGACAACACCGCCACGTCGAAATGCAGCTCCAGCCAGTCGCCTTCCTGCACATCGGCGTCCGTTACATCCACGGCTGTCATGTCCATCGAAATGCGCCCGACCGCAGGAAGAATGGCGTCGCCGGCGCGGAAGCGCAGATATGGCGCGAGGCTGCGCGGCAGACCATCGGCATAACCGATATTCAGGATCGCCACCCGGCTGTCGCACTGCGCCGACCAGGTTGCGCCATAGCCGACGCAATCTCCCACAGACAGCTGGCGGATCTGCAACACGCGCACCGACGGTCGCACCACTTGCTGCACACGGCAATCCGGATGGGCGACGCCGCCATAGAGGCCGAGGCCGCCACGCACCCCATCGAAACTGAAGGCCCGCCCCGTGCAAATACCGGCGGTATTGGCAAGCACGTGCGAAACGTTTGGCGTCGCCGCCGCCACCTGGCGAAACAGGGCCAGTTGCCGGTCGGTCACCGGATGGCCGGGAATATCCGCGCAGGCGAGATGACTGTGAATCGTCTGCAGGTGAACGCCCGAATCGACCGCCGCTCCGACTTCCGCCGGAGGTACGCCGAGGCGTCCCATCCCGGTCTCCACCATCAAATCGGCCGGGCGGTCCGGAAAGGCTGATCGCCATGCCGAGACTTGCGCCAGCGTATTGAGCACGGGTCTGGCTTGCGGCAGCGTCTGCGCGGCGGGCGCGTCGCCGGCGGTAAAGCCATGCAGCACCAGCAGTTCCGCATCCATCGGCGGCAGCGCCAGCGCCTCCGCCCAGGTCGATACACAAAAACCCCGACACCCGGCGGCCAGCAGGCGCGCCGCCACCTCTGTCGCGCCCAGACCATAACCATCTGCCTTGATAGCGGCGAACAGGGGCACGCCGGCACGATCCTGCAACCAGAGATAATTGGCGACCAGAGCCTTGCTATCGAGTTCAAGGCGCATTGCGGGTGCGTAGGAGAGGGTCATGACGCGGACCTAGCGCCCGGAAGCGCGGCGCGCCAGTGCGCGAGCCGTGGAGCGTGGGAAAAATCGCCATGCCCTTGACGGAATCGGCCAGGATGCATTATGCGACTGCACTTTCCGGGGATGGTGCGCAGTGCCTCCCTTTTCTTGTTGCACGCTTCAGAGGACATCATGGCAAAGCCGACGACGGTCAAGATCAAGCTGGTGAGCACCGCCGATACCGGCTACTATTATGTCACCAAGAAAAACCCCCGCACCCAGACGGAAAAGCTGTCGTTCCGGAAATACGATCCGGTAAAGCGCGCGCATGTGGAATTCAAGGAAGCCAAGATCAAGTAAATCGCCGTTTCCGGCCGGAAATCCGGCCGGAAACGTTGCCAGCCCGGCCAGGAAACAGGGTCAGGAAGTCAACCGCACCGACGCCCCTTGCAGGGCGGCACTTTCGGTACATTCACCCACACAAAATTGTGCAATGCCGGCAACCGGCTGTTGCCGTTCAGGCTGGCCTGCAGTTGCGGTAATCCGGTTTCCGAAAATGCGCCAAACTTCCCCTTGGGCACCGCCAGCGCCTGGCGGGCGATCGTCGCCGCTGCGTCGCAAAAGGTGTATTGCGCATCGAACGTCGAGAAATTCTGATT
This sequence comes from Sphingomonadaceae bacterium, assembly GCA_041675905.1. Taxonomy (GTDB): domain Bacteria; phylum Pseudomonadota; class Alphaproteobacteria; order Sphingomonadales; family Sphingomonadaceae; genus Sandaracinobacteroides. The sequence goes on from JBAYSX010000002.1 coordinate 38,705, forward strand.
GGCGCGGGTCGCATAGGTATCAAAGGCTCTGGCCCCTGCCCGCTGGCCCTTTTTCGTCCGCGCGAAATAGGTGTTCATCACGTTGAAGGCGTTGGTGAATTCGTCGGAATGCTGACGCAGCAGGGCGTTATAATTGGCCGCTGCCATCAGAAACGGCGAAAACTGGCATTGCAGCGCCGCGACATTCAGGCCAGCGCGTAACAGCCAGACCCGGTCCGCTACCGTCTCTTTCTCATTGAGCGGCGGCGACAGCGGCGTTGCAGCCGATGCGCTTGCGGCGGTGATCCCAAGGAACAGACCGGTTGCCACCAGCCAGCCCGTTCCGCTGCACTTGCCCGCTTCCGCCATCAGCCCAGCATCTTTCCTATTTGCATCGCGATGCCCATATCGCCCTCGATCTTCAGCATACCGGTCATATAGGCCATCTGCGGGCTCTTGCGACCTTTGGCAATGTCGATGAAATCATCCATTCCTACCCGCACCCGGCAATCAGCAGCACCATTGGCATTATCCACGATCGCCGGCGTCACCGTGCCGTCGATCCGCACGACGCCGTCGTCGCCAAAATCGAGCAGAACGATCTTGCCGGGCAACGCCTCTTCGGCAGCGATGCGCTGCTCCAGTCTTTCGGTGATTTCTGACAGACTCATGCTTTTCCATCCGGGTGATAAAGGAAAGGCCGCCTGTTTTCCAGACGGCCTTTCCGAAAATCCGCGAAAATCCGGATCAGTTGGCCGGCGTTTCCGTGGTAGTGGTGGTGGTCTCCGTGGTGGTTTCCACCATCGGATCGGCCATCGGGTCCGCCATCGGATCGGTCACGGTGGTGTCGGTGGCGCTGCCGTCGGTCGCCGGCACGGTTTCGGTGACGGTGGTTTCCGACACGGTCACGTCCGCCGGCACCTGCTCGGCCGCCGGTTGCTCGCACGCTACGGTGAAGAGCGCCGCACCCGACACGATCGCCGCGATCTTCAGTTTGGAAATGACTTCACCCATATTCTGACTCCTGACATTATTGGCATTATGAGACGCATCCAGACAGCGGCCTTGCTACGCCTCACCCCTGGAGCGAGAGGAAACTAGCCGGAAACAGAGGGTTCCTCAAGCGACTTCATATTTTGCTGCGACGGAGACATATCTTGCGGCGACAGAATCCCTGACAGAAAGGCTGGCGCATGGCGAGCGAGCGCCGCATCCAGATCGGCCATGCACGCCCCTGGCGCGAGGTCCACGAGACGGCAAACGCCACGATCGGCAATGCCGCAGGGGATGATCGCTCCGTAGGCGGAAAGGTCGGTGGTAATATTGATCGCCATGCCATGCAACGTAACCCAGCGCCGTACGCGCACGCCGATCGCGCCGATCTTGGCCTCGCCCGTCGCCGTCTTCACCCAGATGCCGACTCCCGCGTCGCTGGTGAACGCCTGGACGCCAAAGTCGGCAAGCGCCGTAATCGCCCAATTCTCCAGCGCACTGACATAATGACGCACGTCCCGTCCGCGCGCGGCGAGGTCGATCATCGCATAAACGACCCGCTGGCCCGGTCCGTGATAGGTGTAGCGTCCACCCCGTCCCGTCTCCACCACCGGGAAACGGCCCGGCTCGACCAGTTCACGGGCATCGGCGCTGGTTCCGCCGGTGATGACAGCAGGATGCTCCAGCAGCCAGATCAGTTCCGCTGCCTTGCGGGCGGCGATGTCGGCGGCCCGCGCCTCCATCGTCGCCATCGCCGACGCATGACTTACGGGAGCCGGTTCAACACGCCATTCCGGCGCAGGCCGGCCAGGTTCGGGGGGTGATAGCGCAAACATGGCGGGGATTATATGCCGCGATCGGGCGCGTTGGAATAAATATCAGGCCGCAGCCCGAATCGGATCGGCAAAACCGAGGTTGATTTGCGAGATGCGCCGCCGGTTCCGCTCAAATACGCCGATGCCTTCTCTGGAGCCGCCGCCATTTGTGTTGCCCTCAATCGTTACCAAGGCTTGACCGCGCACGCCCACGACGAGCCCGGTATGACCAAGCCCACGGCCAAAACCGAGGAAAAACAGCATCCCCGGTCGCACCAGTTGCGGTGCTGCCTGCGCCTGCTTCGCGGTCAGCCGATACCGGCCGCGCGTACCCAGCGCGCGCCACATGCCCTGCACGCCCGCCGTCCGGGGCAAGGGATTGGGAATACCCCTGTCTCGCGCCGTTTCCGCGAACAGCCAGCACAGGAATGCCGCGCACCATGCGTAACTGCCGCGCTCCGGGTCGAGCCCGGCGGCACGGATATAATGATCCACTTCGGGACCGCGATTGCTGCCCAATGGTCTTTCCAGCACCCCCGTTTGCGTCCGCGCCAGCGCGATCACCGCCGACAGAAACGGGTCAGTAACCGCGGGCGCCGGTATTGCGCGGTCCCCGAACAACGCAGCCCAGGTGTCCGGGCCAACAACACCATCCACATCCAGCGGACGGCCATCAGGGTCCGCGCTCCGCGATTGCATCTGCTTCACACGAGCCACCGTGCGCAGACCAAAAATGCCGTCGACCGCCAGTTGCGGATCGCCCGCCGCCGCCAGCCGGTTGAGTTGTCGCTGTACAGCGGAAACTGCTGCGGTATCGGTGCTGCCGCGACGCAATGGCGTAGCCGGATAGTCCATCTTCCACTCCCTGATAACCATGTTATAACAACCACAATGGTTATCATTGCTCCCCCCTGTAGGACATGCCGGCATGCCGTCCGGACGCCGGCCGGTTTCACTTACCGCCGGCGGGAAACCGGGAACGGAACAAAATACCGCCGTCGGTGGTTTTGTTGGCCGGTATCCACTTTCGGAGGGGAATTTCCCTTGCTCAAATGGGCTCTCATCTTTGCGATTATAGCCGTGGTGCTCGGCGCACTCGGCTTCGGCGGCATGGCCGGCGCGGCCATGGGCATCGCCAAAATCCTGTTCTGGCTGGCGGTCATCATTGCCGTCGTGCTGTTCGTGCTCGGCCTAACGGTTTATAAAAGCGTCACCTGAGGCTATTCCGGCGCGAGCGGATCAAGCGAAGCGGCGGCAGGTGTGGTGCGCGGCAGTACCTGATAAGGGTGCTGCCGCTCCCCCGGCACCGGCGGCGCCAACTGCACGCGGCGCAATGCGAATACCACCATTGCCAGCGCACAGAGACCAATAAACAGGAACAGCCCGCGCGGCCCGAACCCGCCCATAAAGGCAGCGCCCGCAAGCGGTCCGGCCATCGACCCCAGCGAATAGATCATAACAAGACCGCCGCTTGCCCCGACGCGCTGGCCGGTTTCCAGATGGTCGTTGGTATGCGCCACACAGAGCGGATAAAGCGCAAAGCAGGTGCCGCCAAACAGCGCGCCAGCAATCATCAACTGGTAACGCCCTTCGGCCAGGAAAAATATCGTAAGACAGATGAGCAGCGTCGCAACGAAAGTACCAAGAATCACCGTGCGACGGTCAATCCTGTCTGAAAGCCGCCCCAACGGCCATTGCAGCGCCACGCCTCCCAGCAGCGTCGCGCTCATAAACCACGCCGTACCGGCGTTGGAAAGGCCAATGCCGCGCGCGAAAACCGCCCCGAGCCCGTAAAAGGCCCCCAGCATCACACCCGTGATGGCGGCCCCGGTAAATCCGAGCGGAGAGATTTTATATAGCAGCGACAGGCGCATGATGCCGCCTTCGGGCAAAGTGGGTGCGGGAATACGCGTCAATACCACCGGAATTACCGCCAGCGATAGCAGAATGGACGCCGCGACAAACGGCAGCGGCGGTGAAATCTCCCCCAGATTCAACAGGAACTGTCCGCCCGCCTGCCCCGCGTAGAGCGCCGCCATGTAGAAAGCCAATACACTGCCGCGCATTTTTGGCTCGGCGCGCTCGTTCAGCCAGCTTTCAAGGCATACGAACACGCCTGCCATGCAGAAACCCTCGACCAGCCGCAAAAACGCCCACAGCGCGGGGTCCACATGGAGGATGTAGCAAAGCGACGTAGCTGAAAACAGCGATACAAAGGCGGCAAAGGCGCGGATATGCCCGACGCGCGAAATGATGCGGAACACCAGCACCGACCCGATGGTCAGGCCAGCGAAATAGGCCGTCGCCACCAGTCCGATCAGCATGGAAGGCGTGTCCGCTGCTTCCAGCCGCAGACTGACGAGCGTAGACAAAAAGCCGCCACCGGCCATCAACATGAAAATGGCGAGTAGCAGCGTTCCGACGGATTGGGCGGCGCGGATCATCCGCCGCACATAGCATCAGCAGGCTTGTCCGGCACCCATTCGGGCAGCGCATCAAATGTGACCCGTTCCATTAACAGGTCCACACGATCCGCCGCGAAACGCAACTGGTCGCGGTCGATGGCGCGGAGGCGTTCGCCCACGCCGCCCACGCCGCCGCTGCGCACCACCACCTGATGAATCCGGCCATCGGCGCACCCCAGCATTACCTCCACGACGCTGCCGATTTCCTCATCTTCACCGGCGTAAACTTTCGCTCCCGCCAGGGCCGACGCGGTCATAATCACCGGTTCCGAACCAGTGGCGCAGGCTTCCACCGCCGATTTCCCACGCTGTTCATAGCGCGCCTGGCGGCCCAGCCAGCGCCAGACGCCCAAAAGATTGATGATGGTGAGGAAAGCATTGGTAATCAGGAGGTTGGGCTGGTCGGTGGTCGCGCCCACGGTCGTCCAGGCGACAGACCCGGCGGTGAAAACAACAAAACCCCAGCCGGTGATACGCGCACCCAGATTGGATGCAACCATAACAGCCGCAACCATGGTCGCAATCGTGGCGACCCACCCCGCGATCTGCTCCACATTCCATCTTTCTTATCAATCGGGCGGTGGCGGCGTCTCCAGCGGCGACCTGCCCGGCAGTTCCTGGTCAGGCCTGCCCGGATCCGTCTCGGACGGAGGCGGCTCACGGATCTCATCCGGGCTGTCGGGCGGCGTTTCCGGGGGCGATTGCGGGTCGATCCGGTCGGGAGTGGGTTCGGGTTGGGTCGCCATCCGGGACTCCTCATTTTCTGCAAAGGTTGCCCGCTTCGAAATCGCGAAACGCCTGTTCAATGCGGGTGGCTTGCCTGTCATCTTCCATATCGACGGAGACCTTTATGCCGCCGTGCAGTGCCGGTTCACCCGCGCTGCGAAAGCCCGCCGTATCTGCTTTCAGATCGGAACCGCCGGGCTGTTCTCCGGAACTGTTCTCGCCGCTGTCGGGCTCGATAAAAATCGCCGCGCGCTGGACACCATATTCCTGCACCAGATGTTCAACCGCCATTTCGGCGGCGCGGCGTGTCTGGAAAGTGCCGGTGAGGGTGCCAGGCATTACGTTCTCCTGTCGTCAATGCATGACAAACCGGCCAGACGCCGGCCTGTTCCCCCGACGTAACGGAAGATGCGTAGTTTCAGGAGACCAGTTTCATCAGCCGGCGCGCAGCAGGAGCCAGCGTCGTCGCCAGATTATCGCCGCGTTTCAATACCTGCCCCGCCTCGCCGAGGAGCGTATATTGCCCCTGTGCCCGCCGCCGTTCGGGTTCTTTTACCAGCCGGTATTCCGGTCGCTCGGAGGCGCGACGGAAGGCCGAGAAGGTGGCGGCGGTCCGGCCCATGTCGATGGCATAATCCCGCCACAGACCGGCAGCGACCATGCGGCCGTATAATTGCATGATCTGATCCAGTTCGGTGCGGTCGAACAGGATTTGCCGCTGGCGAAAATCGAACGGCGTTACCGGGTTCACGCCGCTTCGCCGCCGGCCTTATGCTTTCCCTCGATGGCGTCGAGGCGCGCGCGCAGCATCTCGATTTCGCAAAGCAGCAGTTCGTAGCGTTGCTTGTCCGGATCGGGGAAACGCTGGGAACAGGGGGTGCCATAGGGGACAAAGGTATCCTGTTTTTCGACGAGCACCGGGATCGGGCGCGCCGGAATACCCACGACAGTCGCGCCAGGCGCCACTTCCTTTGTCACCACGGCGTTCGCGCCCACTTTCGCTCCCTTGCCCACCGTAATCGGTCCCAGAATGGCGGCGCCCAGCGAAATCACTACATCATCACCGATCGTCGGGTGGCGCTTGCCGCCTTCCCCGCTGGTGGGATTGGTGCCGCCGAGTGTCGCGCCCTGATAGATGGTGACATTATCGCCGATGGTCGCCGTTTCCCCGATCACGACGAAACCATGATCGATAAACAGGTTGCGCCCGATGGTCGCACCCGGATGAATGTCGATTGCTGTCAGGAACCGGCTGAGATGATTCACCATGCGGGCCAGCAGAAACAACCGGGCGCGAAACAGCCGGTGCGCGATACGATGAAAGCCCACCGCCCATACGCCCGGATAAATCAGCAATTCCCAGCGCGAGCGCGGGGCCGGATCGCGGGCCCGGATGCTGGCCAGAAAATCATTGAGGCGTCGCAACACAGCATATCCTTAAAATTGGAGCGTCCCATACCCTTCATAATATCGATGGGTCCACAACTCCAGACCTGCGAAGGCGCAGTTTCTGCCCCAACAGCGTAACTTGCTTGCATCGGACGCATTGTCCTGCCAGCAAACGCGGCCATGATCGAAGCAGATTTCCTCATGTTTATGGCCGTCGGGTTTCTGGCGCAGCTCGTGGACGGGGCGCTGGGTATGGCATTCGGTGTCATTTCCTCGACAGCGCTGATCGCCATGGGTGTCCCTCCGGCGGCTGCTTCGGCGGGCGTGCACACAGTCGAAAGCGCGACAACTGCGGTTTCGGGTATCAGCCATATGATCGCCCGCAACATCGACTGGAAACTGTTTTCGAGAATCGCCATCCCCGGCGTGCTGGGGGCCGTGGGCGGGGCCTATTTTCTGACGTCGATTCCGGCGGAACAGGCACGGCCGGTTGTCATGACCTATCTCGGCCTCCTCGGTCTGTGGATATTGTGGCGCGGTTTGCGCCATGCCCACAAGGAGCGCACACCGAAAATTGTCGAGCCGTTGGGTCTGATTGGCGGTTTTCTCGATGCAGCAGGCGGCGGCGGCTGGGGGCCGATTGTGACATCGAACCTGATTGCGCAAGGCGGAACACCGCGCAAGATCATCGGCACGGTCAATTCCGCCGAGTTTTTTGTCACCACCAGCGCCGCCATTACGTTCCTTTTAACGCTGGGTTGGGAGGTGGTGACAACCGCCACACTTGGCCTGCTGGCCGGAGGCATCATCGCCGCACCTTTGGGCGCAGTCCTCGCGCGCCGCCTGTCGGCGAGCACCCTGCTGATCCTGGTGGGCGCAGTGCTTACCCTCACCAGCTTCTTCAATGTCTGGCGCTGGGCGTTCTGACCTTGAGATGATCTACTGCGTCGATTATATCTCATCCTGTGATCTACCTGCCCACAATCAGACAACTGCAATATCTGGTGACGCTGCATCATATCGGGCATTTCGGGCGGGCCGCCGAAGCCTGCCATGTCAGCCAGTCGACGCTGTCCACCGGGATACGCGAACTCGAAACCCTGCTGGGCGCGACCCTTATCGAGCGCAATCGTCGCATCGTCCGTTTTACCCCGTTGGGAGAAGACGTGGTCAAACGCGCCGTGCGGCTGCTAGCGGAGGCTGATGGCATCGTCGAAGCGGCGCGCGCCTCCGGCAAGCCGCTCGCAGGCGATCTGCGGCTGGGCGTCATTCCGACCATCGCGCCATTCCTGCTGCCGGCGCTGCTGCCACAGCTGCGCAGGGCATGGCCGGAACTGCGGCTGTTCCTGCGCGAGGATCAATCTGCCACCGCGTGCGAGGCGCTCGCTGCCGGGCAACTCGATTGCCTGCTTCTGGCGCTGCCCTATGCCTGCGGCGAAATCGAATATGCGCATCTGTTGGACGATCCGATCCGCCTTGCCTATCATCCGGCGGATTACCCCGGGTTTCCGGCGGCGGTCTCACCCGAAGTTATCGACGAATCGCGCCTGCTTTTACTGGAAGACGGCCATTGCCTGAAGGATCATGCGCTGGCCGCCTGTTCCCGCGCCGCATTCCGCCCCGATTCGTCGATGCTGGGAACGTCGCTCTATACGCTCGTTCAGATGGTGGAAAACCGGATCGGCCTGACGCTGGTGCCGCAAATGGCCATCGACGGCGGTATCCTGAATGGCACCAGCATCGTTACCCGCCCGCTCGCCACGCCAGACGCCAAACGCGAGATTGTGCTGGCCTGGCGCCCATCGTCACCGCGCGCGGATGAATATCGTCTGCTGACCGATGCACTGAAAACCGCCTATGCCGCCGTAAAGAGTGCAGACAGGGAAAGCGAAATCGATAGATATTCTCCAGATCCGACCCGGGACAACATGGCATCACCTGTCGTATAAATCTGATTCTTTGAGGATCATGACATTATCCTTACACACGTAAGCTCAATTACATTACCAAATATTAGTATAGCTAATTGTCGCCAGATGTTGATCATTGGCCTAAAGTGTCCCCTGAACTTGCCGTATTCGGCCATGGTTTCAGAATATTATCCTTTTCCGGACCGGGGCCGGATTAGCGCAATATCCATCGACCGGGGGTATGACAGTATGAATGGCGTAGCACATCAGAGACGGTGGCGCAGTGAAACGCTTCCCAGGCCGGATTTGCTGACCAGCATGGAACGGGCCAGATCCGGCGCTGCGGACGTGGCGGAAATCCTCGGGACCATGTGCGCGGAAATTACAAATACCGACCCGTCCGCCGAGGGTAATGAGGCTACGGAGATCCTCGCCGGATACGCGGACTTTGCGCGCGACTTTAGCACGTTCCTCGATGAGTTCATCCAGGAGTGGAATTCGGGCAAAAGTTCGCCTGAACCTCGGCCTCTGGTTTATTCCGCACCTAAGTTATTGAAATCATGGGGCGACCGACGGGTCTCGAACCCGCAACCTCCGGTACCACAAACCGGCGCTCTAACCAATTGAGCTACGGTCGCCACAGCGGGCGGTGACGCCCGAAGGAAAGCGACATAGGACGCGACCCGGGAGGCGTCAACCGTCCATTCGCGGTTAGGCTCTAATCCTCGCGGTCGCGTTTCTCGATCTGCATTGTCGCCGGATTGATCTTCAGATCGTAGACGACCTTGTCAGACATCAGGGCGTTATCGACTTCCCACCAGCCATCGTCCAGTTCGATATCTTCCCAACTGACAAAACCGTTTTCGCGCAACACCTTTTCAATGCTGGTGCGTTCATCCGGAGTCGGCGCACGGTCGGCGGCATGTGCCGGGGCGAAGGTCAACCATGCGATAGCCAAGGCTGCGGGAATGAAGCTCGCGGTGAAAATTCGCATGCCATTTCTCCTGCCAGGCCGCGAACTGCACATGCGGCCCCTCCTCAAGCCGCAATTTTTATGCGCGGCTATTTGCCGATATTATAGGCGAGGTCCGCATCTTCAAGCTGAAATCCGACGAGAATTTCAAATGTCGCCGCGCGCACGGCGGCGCGCACCTGCGGGTCGGACATCGGATCGATCAGCGCATCCGCCTCGTCTGGCTTACGGGGGCGACTGATTCGCTGCTGCAATTCAGGTGACAATGTCGCGGCGGAACGATGCACTTCGGCGCGACCGTGACCAACCGCTTCCGTACGCAACTGCCCCGCCTGAAAATCCAGCGTTATTCCCGAAAGCTGTTTGGAAACCAGCACATTGCCGCCCTGCACCAACGCCAGAAACATCGGCACCTGCACCTGTTCGGCGGCGCCCGCATTACGGCGCTGCGCCGTCACCTTGTAGCGCACATCGGTAATCAGATAATCCGGCGCCTCGATGCAATCGCCGCGCAAATCCGTAATCTGGGCGGTGAACTGTATCGCATCGGCGTTGCGGCTTTGTGGCGGATCGAAGCGCGTATAGCTGCCAACATGGTGGGGGATCGCCACCGCTGTGCACAGCGAGCGTTCCACCAGCAGCGGATTTTTCGCGCATCCGGCCAAAACCAACGTCAGTGCCAATAATCCAGGCGCCCAAATGGCAGTCCGCAAAACCCTGTCTCCTCGTCGCGCGATGTTTCCCTTTGACGGTTTCACATGATTTTGGGAAGGGGGTTCATGGCCAGCCCCGCTTGCGCTAAGGAACCGGCCATGACTGTCCCGACGTCCGATTTGCCGCCACTGCATGTGTTGATCGCTGCCCCCCGCGGTTTTTGCGCCGGTGTGGAACGCGCCATCCAGATCGTTGAAAAGGCCATCGAACATTATGGCGCGCCGATTTATGTGCGGCACGAAATCGTCCATAACAAATTTGTGGTCGATGGCCTGAAAGCGCGCGGCGCGGTGTTCGTCAGCGAACTGGATGAAGTGCCGGACGGCGCGCATGTTATTTTTTCCGCTCATGGTGTGCCGAAACAGGTGCCTGAAACGGCAACAGCACGCGGCCTTGCATGGCTGGACGCTACCTGCCCCCTGGTGTCCAAGGTGCATCGCCAGGCGGAACGCATGGTGGCCGAAGGACGGCATATCCTGTTCGTCGGCCATGCGGGCCATCCCGAAGTCATCGGCACGTTCGGCCAGGTGCCGGCAAACCGCATGACACTGATTGAAACCGTGGCGGATGCGGAAAGCGTCATGCCGCCGGTCGCCGCTTTGGGGTTTCTGACGCAGACGACGCTTTCAGTTGACGATACCGCCGCCATCGTCGCGACCTTGCAGCGCCGTTTCCCGGCTATCTCATCGCCGCGTGGCGAGGATATTTGCTACGCCACCTCCAACCGCCAGGAAGCGGTGAAAGCCATTGCGCAGCAATGCGATTACCTGCTCGTGCTCGGAGCGCAGAACAGCAGCAACTCCAAACGCTTGCGTGAAGTGGCGGAGCGCGAGGGCACTGTTGCCGAACTGATCGCCCGGGCCGATGATATCGAATGGAACCGCATGGCGGACACACGAACCCTCGGGCTGACCGCCGGCGCGTCCGCGCCGGAAGTGCTGGTGCAGGAAGTGCTCGACGCGTTGCGGCAACGCTATACGGTAACGGTGAAAGAAGTTACCACCGCCACCGAAGACGTCGTATTCAAATTGCCCCGCGCCCTTCTCTCTCCGCAAACGGCCTGAAAAACCCATGGCAGTATATGTTGAAGTATCCGAGGATGTTCTCGGAGGATTTCTCAATCAATTCGATACCGGTGCACTCGTGTCCTCCAAAGGCATTGTCGAAGGCGTTTCCAACAGCAATTTTCTGGTGGAAACCACGACCGATCGTTTCATCCTGACGTTATACGAACATCGGATCGACCCGGATGACCTGCCATTTTTTATCAATCTGATGGAGCATCTGGCGAACAAGGGATTGCCCGTGCCGCGTCCGATTCGGGACCGCGACGGCGTCGCCCTGCACCGGATCGCCGGCCGCGCTGCCTGCATGATCCAGTTTTTATCCGGCGTCTCGGTAAGTGCGCCAACGCCTGCGCAAACCCGCGCCGCTGCCGCGGCACTTGCGGCGCTGCATCTGGCTGGCGCCAGCTTTCCCGAATTGCGCGCCAATCATTTATCGCTGCCATGGTGGCAACAGACCGCCCATGATCTCGGCGCCGGGCTGGACCGCATCGAACCCGGCCTCGCGGGTTTCGTGCACGATACGTTGCGTCATTTAACGATGAAGTGGCCGACGGACCTGCCGACCGGCATCATTCACGCCGATCTGTTTCCTGATAATGTGCTGATGCTTGGCGATCAGGTAACCGGCCTGATCGACTTTTATTTCTCCTGTACCGACAGTTATGCCTATGATCTGGCGGTTTTCCTGACGGCCTGGGCCTTTGCGCCCGATGGCGGCGCACCGATGCCCGAACATATGAATGCCGCGCTTCAGGGCTATGAATCGGTGCGAAAACTCTCCGCCGCCGAACACGCCGCCCTGCCCTTGCTCGGCCAGGGGGCGGCGCTGCGCTTCCTGCTGTCGCGGGCGCAAGACTGGCTGACGCCCGACGCCGACGCGCTCGTCCACCACAAGGACCCTGTGCCCTTCGCCAACCGTCTGCGCCACTATGTCCACCACGCTGCCTGAGGTCGAAATCGCCACCGACGGCGCGTGCAAGGGCAATCCCGGCCCGGGCGGCTGGGCGGCGATCCTGCGCGCCGGTCCGGTGGAAAAAATCCTGAGCGGGGCGGAGCCGCTGACCACCAACAACCGCATGGAAATGACGGCGGCATTGCAGGCACTGTCAGCCCTGAAGCGCCCGGCTTCTGTCACGCTGCTGACGGACAGCCGTTACCTGCTGGATGGCATGACGAAATGGACAGCCGGCTGGCAGAAAAACGGCTGGCGCACGGCGGATAAAAAACCGGTGAAGAACGCCGATTTATGGATGGCGCTGACAGAGGCGGCCAAACCGCATCGCATCCGTTGGGAATGGGTGCGCGGTCATACCGGTCATTTGCTGAACGAACGCGCGGATCAACTCGCCAACGAAGCCATTTTGCAATTGCCGGACCAGGCTAAAGCATCCATTCGATAGGCAGGCGCGAAACCACGTGCATCGCCATGCGTCCGGCGAATCTCGTTCCCGGCTCGATGTTATGGCATACCTCCCCGCCGTGGCCATCGCGTTCGATCCAGTTCAGCCGGCCCCTGTCTGTCAGCACCAGTTCATAGGCGTGGGGGGCCATGGCGGCGTCGAAGCGATCCTGCAATTCACCGGCCATGCCAGGACTTTCGATCGTAAAGCCCAGTTCCGTATTCAGATGCATGGAGCGGGGATCGAAATTGAACGATCCGATGAAGATATGGCGACGGTCGCCGGTGAAAGTCTTGGCGTGCAATACCGTGCCCACCGAACGCAAGGTCGGGCGCGAGCCGCCCCTGCCGGAACCGGAGCCCAGTAACCGCCGATGCTGGCTCGCATGGCGGCGCTCTTCCCCGCACAGCTCGAACAGCCGCACGCCCGCACGCAGCAAGGGCTTGCGATAACGCGAATAGCCGGCATGCACGAGGATGACATCACTGGCGCGGAACGAATTGGTCAACGCGCTGACGGCGACGCCCTGCTCCCCCAGCATCGCGAACGCCTCCACACCTGCCTTCGTCGGGACGAAATAGGGCGATACCAGCCCGGCCTCGGCTTTCGGATGTTCCAGCACCGACACGAACCGGTCCACCATCGATTCGCCTGCGGGCAGTTTGCCGAGCGCCTTGGCGGGATTGTCGCTCACCATCCGCACTTTTGTCCATTCCAGCGGCAAATCCCCCGCCAGCAGCCGGCGGATATGGGAAAGGCCGCCGATGGTATGCCGATAGGCGCGGCATTTGGGGTCGTTTTCAATGCCGGTCAGCGCGCGGGCGAAACTTGCGTCTTCTTCGGGGTGCACGCGCTTCAGGATGCGGGCTGCGGGCCACGAACTTGCGCAGTTCCAGTAGAGATCGAAATCGGCGGACACTTCCGCCGCCACCGGCCCGGCCCCCAGCACATCGAGATCGGCGAACAGGTTGCTGTCCTGCGCGCCGAAATATTCGTCGCCGATGTTTCGACCGCCGATGATCGTTGCCTGGCCGTCGGCGGTGAAGCTCTTGTTGTGCATCCGCCGGTTGAGCCGGAAGAAATCCATAAGATATCCCAATGGCTTCGGCCAGCGGATCACAAAGGGATTGAACAGCCGCACTTCCATGTTCGGGTGCGCGTCCAGCGCCGCCAGCAACCGGTCGATCCCGGCGGTGCCATTATCGTCGAGCAATATGCGCACCCGCACGCCGCGATCCGCCGCCTCGCGCAGCGCCGCGATCAGCAACCGGCCCGACACATCGGCGCGAAAGATATAATATTGCAGATCAAGCGAACGCTCCGCTGCATTGGCCAGCAGGATGCGCGCCGCAAACGCTTCATGCGCGTCGCCCAGCGGATAGACGCCGGATTTCCCCGGATGCGCGGCGGCGAGGCGAGCGATGCTCCGTCCAAGGCTGGTTTTTTCTGTACCGGTGAACGACACGCTATGCGCACGCGGTTCGAGGGGCGGCAACGGAAACAGCAGGCGCAATATCAGGCCCGTCAGCAAAATCGCCAGCAGCGCCGCGCCGGCAATTTGCAGGAACAGCATCACAATTTCAGCTCCGCCCATACCGGCAGATGATCGGAGGCAGTGCGCGCAAACCAGGAGCGATGAACGCCCGAATCGAGAATTTCGATGCCCGGTCCGGTGATAATCCGGTCCAGCCGTCCCAGCGGGAAGCGCGCCGGATAGGTCGGGCCGCATTCGGCACTGCAAAACCACGGCCCCAGATCATGGAGAAAACCGCCGGCGGGCCGCCATTCATTGCAATCGCCCATCAGCACCAGCGGCAATTGCGTCGGCTGGGTGGCAACCTGCGCCATGATCGAGCGAATCTGCTGCCGCCGCCACAGGCCCGAAATATCCAGGTGCATGCCCACCACCCGCAAGGCTGTTCCCGCCACCGACAGATCGGCCAGCACCGCGCCGCGCGGTTCCAGCATCGGCAGGGTCAGATGTTCATGGCGGATGATTTCCACCCGGTCCGACACCAGAATGGCGTTGCCATGCCAGCCGAGGCTACCGGGGCGCACATCGAAAGGCACCGGACGATAGGGGCTGTGCGTTTGCAGCATTTCCGGCGGAATAGCACTGAAGCGTGAACCAAAACGCCGGTCCGCCTCCTGCAGGCAGAAAATATCCGCCGCCACTTCTTTCAGAACGGTTATTGTGCGGTCCGGCCGCCGCCGCCGGTCGGACGCGATCGCCTTGCGGATGTTGTAACTGCCAACACGAATCATGTTCTCCATATGGCAACTGCCAAGCGTAACGCCTAGAAGGACCGGCACGAGCCTTTGCAAACAGGATGAGTTCCATGACTGACACACGCGATGCAGACCCCCGCATCCTTCCGCATATTGTCGGGCGCTGGTCGCCGCGCGCATTCGACGGGTCGGAAATCGCATTGGCCGATCTGCAGACCCTGTTCGATGCCGCCCGTTGGGCTCCCTCGGCCTTCAATGCACAGCCCTGGCGCTTCCTCTACGCGCGCCGCAACGACGCGCATTGGGAGAGCTTTCTGAAATTGCTGGTGCCGGCCAATGCTGGCTGGGCGCAAAATGCGTCCGCCCTGATCTTCATCCTGTCGGATACGCTGATGGAAAAGCCCGGCAGCGAGCCTGCACCGTCGTGGAGCCACAGCTTCGACGCAGGTGCTGCGTGGGCCATGCTGGCCTTGCAGGCGCGTGCCCTTGGCTATGACAGCCACGGCATGACAGGCGTCGATTTCGATGCGGCCCGCCTGGCGTTGCAGGTTCCCGAACGCTTTCGCATCGAAGCCGCCGTCGCTGTCGGCCGGCGCGGTGATCCGGCGTCCTTGCCGGAACCCCTGCAAGAGCGCGAGAAGCCCAGTGGCCGCCATCCGGTGAAAAGCTTTGCTTTTGCCGGTCCATTCCCGGCGGAAGACAACGGCGAATGAGCGGGCCGAAAAACCCTGAACCGAAAGGCTATGGCGTATTGCTCGCCATCGGCCTGTTCGCGGGCTTCATCATAGGATTGATAATCGGCGAACCGTCGGCAGGCGCCGTAACCGGCATCATTCTTGGCGTGGTGGCCGCAATCATCTTGCGGGTTCGCGAAGGCTAGCGCCACCGCTGCGGACGGATGCAACGCCTGCCCGCCATGATCCGGTCAAACGTCTAGTGGGCCGTTTCGACCGGGTCGAGAACGGCGGTCGTGAAATGAATACAGGCATCGCGGATTTCGCGCCGCTGTTCCTCGTTGAGGCCGGGTTCCAGATATTGATTCAGGCCTTCGCGCACCAGCACAAAGATGAAATTGCCTGCCAGATGCGGGTCGACGCCCTTTACGCGATGACCGCGCATACGGATTCGTCCGGCCAGCCAGTTGACCAGCATCTCCCGCGCCGCGTCGATGAATGGCAAAACTTCGACCGGCTCTGAATCCTTATCGTCAGCCAGCGGTTTCGCCATTTTCTTCCAGACGTTGTTATCGTCGCAATATTCAAAACATTGACGCAGCACATCGCCGATCGCGGCCTCGCCTTCGTGATCGGCGGCCTCCATGACCGCGATCAACCGGCTGCCATGAAAATTCCCCAGTTCGTCCAGCAGCGCCTGTTTCGAGCCGAAATGATAGAATATGGACCCTTCGGAGACATTCGCCACCCGCGCGATGTCTGCGGTGCTGCTGGCGTCGAACCCGCGCGTGCCAAATAACAGGGTGGCGGCATCCAGCACACGCAACCGGGTTTCCGCCGGATCATATCGTCGGGTGCGCGGCGCAGAACTCCCGTCTGCCCCTGTCCTGCCTCTCGAACTGACGGGAACATGTCTTCCCGCTGCAGGTCTCGTATGTTCCGTCGCCATCTCCCGCTCCTTTACTTGAATAATGCCTGACTCAAACGTCAAAGCAAGACAAGTGTTCCGCAGATGTCCCCGATGTTCGATTATTGGTTGTCAGTCAGCAGACATCAGCAGTTCAGCAACAAGCACTCCGGTAAGTACGCCAGCCACCACCCCGGCAAGCCATATAATAATGACCCGAAGTAAAGCCGCCAGCGACCGGCGCGGGCTCACGCCCCCCAAAGCATATCTCCCATATGCCACCCCCAAAAATTATCCCCGACGTTATTTATCGCAACAAGCGGAAGACTTGTCACGCTATTTATGTTGAACTACAATAGTTAACGTCTACAGATGAAATTTCTGAAAATATCATGAGCATTTAGCTACAACGGACAGATCCGGGTGGATCCGGCCGTTCTGCCCGATTGCCAACAAGAACAAACAGTGCACAGAAAAAGCTTGCTTCGCGAAAGGCGACGCATTAACCCTCGGGCGGGGCGGGTTCCGGCCGGAAGCGGTCGCTCATACAGGATTGGGGTGCGGGAATGGATAGGGAAAAGGCACTCGAAGCCGCGCTGGCGCAGATTGATCGCGCCTTTGGCAAGGGGTCGGCGATGAAGCTCGGCCAGCGGCAGACGCTGGAGATAGAATCGATTTCAAGCGGATCTCTGGGCCTCGATATTGCGCTCGGTATCGGCGGCTTGCCGCGCGGGCGGATTGTCGAGATTTACGGTCCGGAAAGTTCAGGCAAGACGACGCTGGCGCTGCATGTCATTGCCGAAGCGCAGAAAACCGGTGGCATCGCCGCGTTCGTGGATGCAGAACATGCGCTGGACCCGGTTTATGCGAAGAAGCTCGGCGTCGATACCGAGAATCTGATTATTTCCCAGCCGGATACCGGCGAGCAGGCACTGGAAATCGTCGATACGCTGGTACGTTCGAATGCGATTGACGTGCTGGTGATCGATTCGGTGGCGGCGCTTGTGCCGCGCGCTGAGATCGAGGGCGAAATGGGCGACAGCCATGTCGGCTTGCAGGCGCGGCTGATGAGCCAGGCCTTGCGGAAGCTGACAGGCTCGATCAGCCGCTCCAAGACGCTGGTGATCTTTATCAACCAGGTACGGATGAAGATCGGCGTAATGTATGGCAATCCGGAAACCACCACGGGCGGCAATGCGCTGAAATTCTATGCCTCCGTCCGGCTCGATATCCGCCGCATCGGCCAGATCAAGGACCGGGACGAAATTGTCGGCAACACCACGCGCGTGAAAGTGGTGAAAAACAAGGTCGCGCCGCCGTTCCGGCAGGTCGAGTTCGACATCATGTATGGTTCGGGCATTTCCAAGGTCGGCGAAATTCTCGATCTGGGCGTCAAGGCCGGCATCGTCGACAAGTCCGGCGCATGGTTTTCCTATGATTCAACCAGAATCGGCCAGGGCCGTGAAAACGCCAAGAAATTCCTTACCGACAATCCGGAAATGCGGGACAGGCTGGAAGCCGCTATCCGCGCCAACAGCGCCGGCGTTTCCGACGCACTGCTCGCTGGCCCGGACGCCGACGACGATATAGACGAATAGAAAGTAGCGCCCTCCGCTCAGGCGGGGGGCGTACCGTTGGCCCGGAGGGCTTCCCCCGCAAGATGCAGGGAACCGCAGATCAGGATGCGGGCGGGTTCCTGAACCCTCGACAGGGCCTCCGCCAGATCGCCTGCCGTTTCCGCCTGATGGCCAGCCGTCCGGCCTGCGGTTGCAAGTTCATCGGGGGCGATGCTTTCATGCCGGGGGATCGGCATGGCGATCAGCCGTGTACCCGCCGGGAAGCATTTCAGGAAACCGGCATGATCCTTGGTCGGCAGCATGCCCGCCACCAGCACCAGCGACAGCGGCGGTTGTGCGGCAGCCATAAAGCTGGCGATGGCGCGCCCGGCAGCAGGATTATGCCCGCCATCCACCCATAATTCCGAACCCGGCGGAATGAGTTCCGCCAACTGCCCGGCATGGAGCCGTTGCAACCGCCCTGGCCATTGCACCCATCCCATCGCCGATCGCAGCGCCGATTCCGGCACGGCCAGTTCCTGCTGCGCCCGTAACATCGCCACCGCGAGCGCGGCGTTATCGAACTGATGGGCGCCCGGCAGCCTCGGTTCCGGCAGGCGCAGGGGCTCGGCATCCGGATCCGCCAGTTCGCGAAACACCAGCTGGCCTTCATAAACGGCGGCGTCCCAATGTTCCCCGCGCACCCGCAAGCGCGCGCCGCGAGGCAAGGCGACTTCGGCAACCGCCGCCGCCACCGGTTGGGGATATTTTTGCGTCACCAGCGGCACGCCACGCTTGGCGATGCCGGCCTTCTCCGCCGCAATATGGCGCAACGTCGGCCCCAGCGTCGCCATATGGTCGAAGGCGATCTGGGATATGCCCGTCACCAGCGGCTGTTCGATCACATTGGTGGTGTCGAGTCGGCCGCCAAGGCCGGTTTCCAGTAGCACCGCGTCGGCAGGCGTCGCGGCGAACAACAGGAACGCCGCCGCCGTCAACACCTCGAAAAAGGAAATCGGCTGGCTGCCGTTGTAGCGCAGCACTTCCGCCAGCGCTTCGGACAGATCAGCGTTACTGACCAACGTTCCCGCCAGCCGGATGCGCTCGTTCACGCGCACCAGATGCGGCGAGGTGAATACATGCACCTGATGTCCCGACGCCTCCAGCGCCGCACGCAAATAGGCGACGGTGGAACCCTTGCCGTTGGTGCCCGCCACATGCAGCACCGGCGGCAATTTGCGATGCGGGCTGGCCATGCGTGTCAGCAGCCGTTCGATGCGTTCAAGCGTCAGGTCGACGCCGGTGATGCGCTGCTGTCCGGCCGCGCGCAGCAGCCGGTCGAGCACCGGATCGTCGGAACGGGCGAAATCCGCCGGCGGCAGGCTCATTTTGTGATGGGTGCGAGCATATTGATCAGCCGCCCGAGCGTCGTGGCCAGATCCTGGCGTTTCACCACCATGTCGATCATGCCATGCTCCAGCAGATATTCGGCGCGCTGGAAGCCTTCCGGTAATTTTTCGCGGATTGTCGATTCGATCACGCGCGCCCCGGCAAATGCGATCAGCGCACCAGGTTCGGCAATCTGCACATCGCCCAGCATGGCATAGCTGGCGGTGACGCCCCCCGTTGTCGGGTCGGTCAGCACGACGATATAGGGAAGCCCGGCCTCGCGCAGTTCGGCGATGGCGACGGTGGACGCCGGCATCTGCATCAGGGATAAAATCCCTTCCTGCATGCGCGCGCCGCCGGCCGCGGCAAAAGCGATGAACGGCGCTTTTGCCGAAATTGCCGCATGCGCGCCGGTGACGAAAGCGGCCCCGACACCAATCCCCATCGAGCCGCCCATGAAGGCGAAATTCTGCACCGCGACGATGGCTTCGCGACCCGATATCGCGCCCTTCGCCACCTGCATCGCGTCTTCCTCGCCGGTCGCGGCACGCGCAGCTTTCAACCGATCCGGATAGCGCTTGGAATCGCGAAACTTCAGCGGGTCGTCGGCGGGTTTGGGCACCGCGATGCGCGTAAATTCACCGTCATCGAAAATCTGACCGAAACGCGTTTCCGGGCCGATCCGTTCGTGATGGCCGCATTCCATGCAGACCGACAAATTGGCCTCGAACTCGCGCGTATAGAGCATCGCGCCGCACTGGCGGCACTTGGTCCACAGCTTGTCCGGCGTGTCCCGGCGCTGGATGAACCCGGTCAGTCGTGAACGTTGACGGGTCAGCCAGCTCATGCGGCGCGATCCTTGCGAGCGGTGCGGATGGCGGCGGACAGGCCGGAAACAGCGGCTTCGACACGCGCCGGAATATCCGCACCCCCTTCACCGATCAGCGATACGATGGCCGAACCGATGATGACGCCATCGGCATGACGCGCAACAGCCGCGGCCTGATCCGGGGTACGTATGCCAAAGCCGACGCCAATCGGCAGCGCCGTCGCCGCGCGCAGCCGTGCGACGGCGGCGGCAATCACTTCTTCGCCGGCACTTTGCGCGCCGGTAATGCCGGCGACCGCCACATGATAGAGAAAGCCCGATGCGCCATCGAGTACGGCGGGCAGCCGTTTCGCGTCGGTTGTGGGCGTGGCGAGCCGCACCATATGGATGCCCCGATCACGCAGTGCTGGCCCCAGCTCCGCGTCTTCCTCTGGCGGAATATCGACGCAGACTACACCATCGACACCGGCTGCGGCGACCGCATCAGCGAACCATTCCGGCCCGCGAATCGTCATCGGATTCGCATAGCCCATCAGCACCAGCGGCACTTGCGGATGACGTTCGCGGAACTGGCCGGCGAGCGCCAGAATATCCGCCGTGGTGGTGCCCGCGCCCAGGCTGCGCAGATTGGCGAGCTGGATGGCCGGCCCGTCCGCCATCGGATCGGTAAACGGCATACCCAGTTCGATAATATCGGCGCCGCCAGCCACCGCCGCATCCAGAATATGGGCGCAGGTTTGCGGGTCCGGATCACCGGCGGTCAGGAAGGTCATCAGCGCTGCACGGTTTTCGGCCTTGCAACGGGCGAAGGTGGCGGCGATGCGGTCCGTCATATTTCCTTCCCCAGCAATTTCGCCACCGTTTCGATATCCTTGTCACCGCGCCCGGACATATTCAGCAGGATAATCTGATCCTTATGCATGTCCGGTGCATGACGGATGGCGGCGGCGACCGCGTGGGCCGATTCCAGCGCCGGAATAATGCCTTCTTCGCGGCAACAGATCTGGAAAGCTTCCAGCGCCTCAGCATCCGTTGCCGGCTCATATTTCACCCGGCCGATGTCGTGCAGCCAGCTATGTTCGGGGCCGATGCCGGGATAATCCAGCCCTGCGGAAATGCTGTGCGCCTCGTTGATCTGACCGTCTTCATCCTGCAACAAATAGGTGCGATTGCCGTGCAGGATACCAGGGCTGCCACCGTTCAGGCTGGCGGCATGCTTGTCGGTATCGAGGCCCAAGCCGCCAGCTTCCACGCCCAGCATCGCCACTTCCGGCTCGTCGAGGAAGGGGTGGAACAGGCCGATGGCGTTGGAGCCGCCACCCACCGCCGCGATCAGCAGATCGGGCAGGCGCCCTTCGGCTTCGATGATCTGTTCCCGTGCCTCGGTGCCGATCACGGACTGAAAATCCCGCACCAGTTCCGGATATGGATGCATCCCGGCCACGGTTCCGATCAGATAGAAAGTATCGTGCACATTGGTCACCCAGTCGCGGATGGCCTCGTTCATTGCATCTTTCAGCGTCTGCGCACCGGCGGTGACGGGGCGGACTTCCGCGCCCAGCAGCTTCATGCGGAAAACATTGGGTTTTTGCCGCTCGACATCGCGCGCGCCCATGAACACCGTACAGGGCAGATTGAAGCGCGCGGCGACGGTGGCGGTGGCCACGCCATGTTGTCCGGCCCCGGTTTCAGCAATGATGCGCGTTTTGCCCATGCGCCGCGCCAGCAGGATCTGTCCGACGCAGTTATTGATCTTGTGCGCGCCGGTGTGATTCAGATCCTCGCGCTTGAAATAGATTTTCGCGCCGCCCAGCCGTGCGGTGAGCTTTTCCGCGAAATAAAGCGGGCTCGGACGGCCAACGAAATGCTTCAGCAAAGACGTGAATTCGGCAGCAAATGCCGGATCCTCCTTTGCGGCGCGATATTCGCGTTCGAGATCGAGCACGATGGGCATCAGCGTTTCGGCGACATAACGTCCGCCAAAACGCCCAAAATGGCCTTGCGCATCCGGCATGGAGCGCAGGCTGTTTATCGGAGATACATATTCAGGCACGGTGTGCTGCTTGCGTGAAGGCGGCGATCTTTGCAAGACTCTTGACGCCCGGAGACGATTCAACACCGCTGGAAACATCGACAAAATCGGCGCCAGTCAGCCTTATCGCTTCGGCCACATTATCCGCATTAAGGCCACCGGCCAGAATCCACGGCATTTGTGACCGGACGTCCGTCAGGATGCGCCAATCGAACCGCAGGCCATTGCCACCAGGCAGGGGCGCACCATCCGGCGCCTGGGCATCGAGCAACAGCGCATCGGCCATGGAAAAGCGGCGTTCAAGATCCCGCAACCCGGCGGCAGTGCGGACACCCTTCGCCCGCCACACTTTTACGCCATAGCGCTGGCGGATTTCCGCCACGCGTTCAGGCGGTTCATCCCCCTGCAATTGCACCGTGTCGAGCCCCCCGCCCTCAATCGCGGCAGCAAGCAGCGCGTCGTCCGGATCGACAAACACACCCACCTTGCGCACGCCGGGTGCACGCGCCGCCAGCGCCCTTGCGGTGGCGGGCGTCAGCGCGCGCGGCGACGGCGGGAAAAATACGAAACCGACAGCATGCGCGCCCGCCGCCAGCGCCGCATCCAGCGCATCGGGGGTGGTGATGCCGCAAATCTTGACGCGCACAGACATGATTCAGCAGCCCGCCAGCAATTCGCGTGCCGCCGCCGCCGGATCGGGTGCGGCAGTAATCGGCCGACCCACTACCAGCGCCCATGCGCCAGCCCTCAACGCCTCTTTCGGCGTCATGATGCGCTTCTGATCGCCCGCCTCGCTACCTGCTGGCCGGACGCCGGGAACCACAAAACAGCCGCCCGGCCACAGTGCTTTCGCCGCCGTCACTTCCCGAGGCGAACAGACCACGCCGTCCGCGCCGGCATCGCGCGCCAGAAGGGCGAGGCGCTGCACCTGCACCAGCGGCGTCGCCCCTACTCCGGTCGCGTGCAAATCTTCCGCATCCAGGCTGGTCAATACGGTGACGGCGATCACTTTCGTATCCGGACCGGCGGCGGCTTTGGCGGCGTGAATCATCGCCACCCCGCCGCTGACATGAATGGTGAGAAGCGCCGGATTCAGGGCGGAAGCACTTGCCACGGCCTTCGCGACCGTATTGGGAATATCGTGGAATTTCAGGTCCAGAAACAGCGGCAGGCCCGTATCGGCCATCACCGCCCGCACGCCTTCCGGCCCATTGGCGACGAAAAATTCCAGCCCCAGCTTCACACCACCCAGCGAGGCGGCGCAACTGCGAACGAGATCGCGGGCATGCGATGCATCGGCGGTATCCACCGCCAGCCAGAGTGGACTGCGAACCATATATCAGGAACCCGGCGGCGGTGGCGGTTGCGTCGCCACGGGCGGGACGACCGGCCGCGGCGGTTGTATCGGCTCCGGGACAGGCCCGCCCTCCGGCCTGCCGGGCGACCGCAATAATTCAATCCGCGCCTGCGACAATCCCGCTTCGGCATCTTCCAGCGCCGCCTCTGTGCGTTTCAGCCGCCGCTTCAGCACCATCCGGTCCGCCGACAGCCGCAGCCATGGCGGCAGAAAGCCGATCAGAAACGATACCAGCACCACCAGCGGCAGCCATACATCCAGTTGGACAAAGCCAAAATTCAGCGTCAGCGTCTGGCTGTTGGCGACAGCGAACAGGGTAAGCCCCGCCACCAGCAGGGCAATCAGCAGCCCGCGTATGAAATTCATATCTCACCCTCCACCGCGTCGATTCCCGCTTCGCGCAATTGTGCCAGCAACATGTCCCGCACTGTGCGCAACTTCTCCTTGTCCACCGCGCGCAGCACGAAATTGGCGCCGCCCCGCCCCTCGCGCCAGAAAGGATAGGAGCCGATCTGCACATCCTGATTGGCGCGCTGCAAATCCGACAGCATGTCGGCGACGCGGCTTTCCGGCGTCCATGCGCCAATCGCCAGCGTCTCTACCGGTTTCCCGCCCGCCAGCGTGCCATCCAGCCCGCGCAACATGCCCTGGGTAATGCTGGGAACCCCGGCCATCAGGAACAGCCGCCCCAGCCGGATGCCGGGCGCGCCGGTTTCCGGGTTGGGCAGCAAATCCGCCCCTTGCGGCACGCGCGCCATCCGCCGCCGGGCTTCGGTCAGTTCGCCCTTGTACCAATGTTCCAGCTGCGCCAGCGCTTCGGGGTGATAGATCACCGGCAGATCGAGGGCGGCGGCCACTGCATCCACCGTAATATCGTCATGCGTCGGGCCGATGCCGCCAGTGGTGAACACATAATCATGCGCGGCAAGGCAAGCCTTCACCGCGTTGCCGATCATCTGTGCATCGTCCGGCACCACCCGCGCCTCTTTCAGGCGCACACCCTGCAAATTGAGCCAGCGCCCCAGATAGGACAGATTCGCATCCTGCGTGCGGCCAGACAAAATCTCGTCACCGATGATGACAAGCGCCGCCGTCCATATCCGTGTCGCTGAATCAACCATAGCATTGCCCTAAACCCTTCGCGGCCCTAAATCCATAACCGCCATGACCGAAACCGCAATTGACGACCGCGTCGTCCGCATTCACCCGCCCGCCGATTTCGTCGGCATGCGCGCCGCCGGCAAACTTGCCGCCGAAACGCTCGACATGCTGACCGAACATGTCCGCCCCGGCATATCCACCGCCGAACTCGATCAACTGGCCTATGATTTCATAACCGCACGCGGCGCGGTTTCGGCCACCATTTTTTATCGCGGCTATTCCCATGCACTGTGCACCAGCATCAACCATGTGATCTGCCACGGCATCCCCGGCCCCAAACCGCTCGCGCCCGGCGATATTCTCAACATCGACGTCACCATCGTGCTGGATGGCTGGTATGGCGACACCAGCCGCATGTATTACGCCGGAGAGCCGCCGTTGAAGGCCCGCCGCCTGACAGATGTGACGTACGAATGTCTGATGCTCGGCATCGAGGCCGCCAGACCCGGTAACACGCTCGGCGATATCGGCCACGCCATCCAGACCCATGCCGAAGCCCAACGCATGTCGGTTGTGCGGGATTTCTGCGGCCATGGCATCGGACGGGTGTTTCACGCGGCCCCCAATGTCGTGCACTATGGCCGCCCCGGCGAAGGCATGGAATTGCGCCCCGGCATGTTTTTCACCATCGAACCGATGATCAATATCGGTCGGCCCGATGCGAAAATCCTTGGCGACGGCTGGACGGCGGTCACGCGCGATCGTTCCCTTTCAGCGCAATTCGAGCATATGATCGGCATTACCGAAACCGGCGCGGAGATTTTCACCCTGTCTCCCGCCGGGCTCGACCGCCCGCCTTATTCCGCCTGAGCATGGCCGCCGATCCGGCGCTTTCACAAGGCCATCGCGCGCGCATGCGCGAACGGCTGCTGGGCGGCGGCGGCGATGCGTTTCTCGATTACGAACTGCTCGAATATGTGCTGACGCTGGCCATCCCCCGCCGGGACACAAAACCCCTCGCCAAGCATCTGCTATCCGAATTCGGCGACCTGCCCACTTTGCTCGCCGCCTCCCCCGCCGAACTGGCGCGGGTGGAGGGTTTGGGCGAAGGAGCCGCCGCCGCGCTGAAATTCGTCGAAGCCTGCGCCGTCCGCGCGTTGCAGCGCAAGGCCCTGGGCCGTCCGGTGCTGGCGAATATGGACAGCGTGATCGACTATCTCCACGCCCGCCTCGCCCATGAACTGACGGAAGAATTCCGCGTATTGTTCCTGAACAACCGCAACATCCTGATCCGCGACGAAGCCTTTGGCGAAGGCACCGTCAACCAGGCCCCCGTCTATCCGCGCGAAATCGTCAAACGCGCGCTGGAACTGCAAGCCTCCGCCGTCATCCTCGTCCACAACCACCCCGCCGGCGACCCAACCCCTTCCCGCGACGACATCCAGATCACCCGCACCATCATCGACGCCGCCAAGCCGCTCGGGATAGCCGTGCATGATCATATCGTCATCGCCCGCGCTGCGCATGTCAGTTTGCGGGCGCAGGGGTTGATGTAGGGAGAATTACGGAAGATTTGCCTCCGGCGGGCAGGGGCTTGTAGCCCCTGCACCCCTACATCGCGATGCGCCTGTTACAATCGTAATCCGCATAAGGTTGAGGAGAGAGACAGCAAGCGTTTTTTTGGAGGATTGAAAGAAAAGTGCAAACTCCGACTTCAGCTTTCCGCATCACCAGCTTTGCACCAGAATTCTTCCATAGTGACTGCGCCTTTTTCGACCTCCGGACATTCGTCAAGGACACCATTCTTTAGCATCTCCTGTACGAATGTTGCCCTCCAGACGAATCCGAGGTCAGTACTCTCGCCGGTTCTAACATCCGGCGGAAGTTGGTCAGAAGCTCTGCCGCTGTAGAGGCCCAAGAACTCAATTTGTTCCCCGATTTCAATTGTTTTACCTGTCGGAATTTGGTTCACTACGAAACCTTGCTGCGTCCGATAGACCGGAGCTCCGGACAACCCGCCGCGTCCAGCTATATCAACATAAAATTTTGGGTGACCCTCCACCGGGATATCGGGGTCCGATGCCACGGTTCCCCGTTTCCACCGGCAGAAAGTTGGCCATCTTGACACCTTGGGGAAAGCCGACGGCAAAGACATCGTATCCAGGACGGACTGGTGATTTCATCATAGGAACAATGTCATTCACACACGCGGCGTAAGCACCTTTGAGGCCCAAGTAAGCCATGTCGAGATAGCTACCAAAAGTCGGATGCACGAACCAACGTGGCTGGGTACGATTATCATCAAGATATAACGGGATTTCTTGGACTTGGAAGGTTTGAGGTTGTTTTGTCATGTAACGAAAGCGTACTCGATCGGGAATACCACCGTGTCGGCTTATCGGCTTGCGAACGGTATGATGCAATCCAGACAAGTTGTGCCACGCCGTTACGAGGGCGATTCCATCGGACAGTCGCCAAAACCACCCTGTACCTTTCGCCAGTATTTGGTCACCAAAACACATCTCAAGCATGACAGAACAAATTGAAAGCCCGTTTATCTCGGCTTTAGTTTTTATGAATGCGCCCGAACTGAACGCGGCATTGAAGTTCTGCCAAAAGATTGAAGAGGATTGGGTCATTACACGTTCCTTTGTCCGGCGACGGCCAGTAAATATTCACCGCATCCCGCCCGAATGAACTGTTTTAGAGCAACCGGGGCTGGCCGTCCCGACCGGTCCCAGTCATTTGCGATCGTACTGACCATGGGGGTGCAGGGGCTACAAGCCCCTGCCCGCCGGAGGCCAGACACCAAAAATCACCCCCGGCTCAACACGAACAGCGCATGATCCGCCCGCAGATTGGGCCAGAAGCTGATGGCCTGTTCGCCGGACAGGTAAGATTCGCTTTCGATCCGGTAGCCCTGTTCTTGCGCCAGGGCGCGGAAGTCGGCGACGGTGCACAGGTGGATATTTTCGGTTTCATACCAGCTTTGCGGCAGGCCGGGGGTTACGGGCATGCGTCCGCGCAGCAATAGATCGAACCGCACGCGCCAGTGGCCGAAATTGGGGAAGGCGACGATGGCGCGGTGGCCGATGCGCAGCAGTTCGGCCAGGATCGCCGCCGGCTGCATCATCGCCTGCAGCGCTTCGGATAATACGGCATAATCGACGGACAGATCGGGGAAGGCGGCGAGGTCGTGCTCGGCGTCGCCCTGGACGACGGAGAGGCCACGGGCGACGGCGACGGCGACGCGGTTGCGGTCGAGCTCGATGCCGCGCCCGTCCACGCCTTTGACGTCGCGCAAATATTGCAGCAGCGTGCCGGTGGCGCAGCCAACATCGAGCACGGACGCGCCCGCCGGGATCTGGTTCGCCACCTGGCGCAGGCGGGTGGGGAGGTCGTTCATGCGAGGCCTTCACCTGCCTTCAGGAAACCATCGACGACGGCGTACATGGTGGGCGAATCGAGCAGGAAGCTGTCGTGGCCGTGCGGGCTGTCGATCTCGACGAAACTGACGTGCCGCCCGGCGGCGACCAGCGCCTGGACGATGGTTTTCGACTCGGCGGTGGGATAAAGCCAGTCGCTGTCGAAAGAAATGACGCAGAAACGCGCCTTTGTGGCGGCGAAAGCGGAGGCCAGTTGCCCGTCATAGGGTGCGGCGAGGTCGAAATAATCCATCGCGCGGGTAATATAGAGATAGGAGTTGGCGTCGAACCGGTCGACGAAACTGCTGCCCTGGTAGCGTAAGTAGGATTCGATCTGGAAATCGGCCTCGAACCCGAAAGACAGATCGGCGCGGTCTTGCAGGCGGCGGCCGAATTTGGCGGTTAATCCGGCTTCGGACAGATAGGTGATGTGCGCTGTCATGCGCGCAACCGCAAGTCCGGCGGTGGGGGTGGCGTTGTGCTGATAATAGGCGCCGCCATGCCATTGCGGATCGGCGAGGATCGCCTGGCGGCCCACTTCGTGAAACGCGATATTCTGCGCGCTGTGCCGCGCGGTGGTGGCGATGGCGACGACGGAACGGACGCGCTCGGGATAGCTCGCCGCCCATTGCAGCGCCTGCATGCCGCCCATCGACCCGCCGACAACCGCCAGCAATTGCCCGACGCCCAGGGCATCGAGGGCGGCGGCCTGGGCGCGGACCATATCGGCGATGGTGATGACGGGAAAATCCAGACCCCAGGGCGTGCCGTCGGGGCCGGAACTGGCCGGGCCTTCGCTGCCCATGCAGCCGCCGATCACATTCATGCAGATGATGAAATGCCGGGCCGGATCGATGGGGCGGCCCGCGCCCACCATCCGCGTCCACCAGCCGGGCTTGCCGGTTACCGGGTGGGTGCCGGTCACATATTGGTCGCCGGTCAGCGCGTGGCAGATCAGGATGGCGTTCGTGGCCGTCGCGTTCAGTTCGCCCCAGCTTTCGTAAGCGATTGCTGGCCGCACCAGTTTCTGGCCGCTTTCCAGCGGCAATTCGACTTCGAGACGCAACAGATGATGGGAAACCGGGTTTGGCACCATAATCGCGTGCTGGTAGCAGCCAGAGGCCCCGGTGCAAAGCTCTGCCATGCATGCATCCAATATTGGCAAAGGAGGCCAACCGGCGCTACTGGCGAGATATGAACACCGCACCCGTTCCCAACCCGTGGATCAGCGCCATCCACGCCTATGTCCCCGGCAGCAACAAGGCCGCGGGCCATGCGCATCCGGTAAAATTGTCTTCGAACGAAAACCCCTGGGGGATGAGCGAAAAGGCTTGTGCGGCCCTGGTCGCCGCCGCCGGCAACAGCCATCGCTATCCGGACGGGTCCGCCACCACTTTGCGCGCCGCCATAGGGCAGGTGCACGGGCTGGACCCGGACCGGATCGTCTGCGGCACCGGTTCGGACGAAATCCTGCATCTGCTGCCGCAAATCTATTGCAGGCCGGGCGACAGTGTCGTGCATGTGCGCCACGGGTTCATGGTCTATCCGATTGCGGCGCAGCGCGCAGGCGCAGTGCCGCTGGCGGCACCAGATCGCGATTTCGTCGCCGATGTCGATGCGATTCTGGCAACCGTGCGCGATGATACGCGGCTGGTGTTCCTCGCCAATCCGAACAACCCGACCGGCACGATGATTTCGCGCGCGGAAGTGGCGCGGCTGCATGCCGGTTTGCGGCCCGATATCTTGCTGGTCGTCGATCAGGCCTATGCGGAATATCTCGACGATGCCGACCCGGACGGCGGGCTGGAACTGGCGACAAGGACCGAAAATGTCGTGGCGACGCGGACTTTTTCGAAAATCTATGGCCTTGGCGGTATGCGCGTCGGCTGGGCTACCGGTCCGGCGGCGGTGATGGCCGAACTGAATCGCATACGCGCGCCCTTCCCCATTTCCGTGGCCGGTCTGGCAGCAGCCGAAGCCGCGCTCGCCGATCAGGAATTCGTCGCCCGCTGCCGCGCGGATAACCGCCGCCTGCGTGACCGGCTGACCGACGCCATCGCGCGCCTCGGCAATCATGGGCTGGTGGCGGTGCCGTCGGTCGCCAATTTCGTGCTGATGACCTGCCCGGAATCCGGCCCACTGGCCGCTGGCACGCTGCACGCGAAACTGCTGGAGCGCGGCTATATCGCCCGCTGGCTGCCGGGGCAGGGCTTGCCCAACGCCCTGCGCATATCGGTTGGCACCGAAGCGGAAACGGATGGCGTCATCGCAGCGCTGACTGCAATCGCGGAAACCGCCTGATGCTGCCGTTTTCGCGTGTCGCCATCATTGGCATGGGGCTCATCGGCTCCTCCATCGCGCGGGCGGTGCGGCAGAAAATGCCGACCGTCGCGCTGACGGTGACGGACGCCGACGCCGCTGTGCGCGAACGGGTGCGCGAACTGGATCTGGCCGATCAGGTGACGGATCACGCCGGCGCGGCCGTGGTGGACGCCGATCTGGTGATTCTGGCCGTGCCGCTCGGTGCATTTGCGGAAGTCGGCGCGGAGATCGCGCCGGAACTCGCAGCCAATGCTGTGGTGTCGGATGTCGGGTCATCGAAACAGCATGTCGTGGATGCGCTGGAACCCGTGTTGCCATCGCATGTGCATCTGATCCCGGCGCACCCCGTTGCCGGAACGGAGCGTTCCGGGCCGGACGCCGGCTTCGCCGATCTGTTCGAAGGGCGCTGGTGCATCGTAACGCCCGCCGCCAATAGCGATGCCAGCGCCGTGGCCCGGCTGACGGAATTCTGGACCAGACTGGGCGCGCAGGTTGAAACCATGGACCCGCGCCATCACGACCGGGTGCTGGCCGTCACCAGCCATATCCCGCACCTGATCGCCTATTCCATCGTCGGCACCGCCTCCGATCTCGAAGAAGTCACCCGTAGCGAAGTCATCAAATATTCCGCCGGCGGTTTCCGCGATTTCACGCGCATCGCCGCGTCCGATCCGACGATGTGGCGCGATGTGTTCATGGTGAACCGGGAAGCGGTACTGGAAGTATTGGGGCGCGTTACCGAAGATCTGACAGCCCTGCAACGCGCGATCCGCTGGGGTGATGCCGACACGTTATTCCAGCGTTTCAGCCAGTCCCGCGATATTCGCCGCGCAATTATAGAGGCGGGGCAGGATACGGGCGAGCCGGACTTCGGCCGGCATAGCGAAAGCTGACCGTGATGGCAGGGCAGGATGCAATCATCGCCTTCCTCGCCGACCCGGCCACCCATGACGGCCAGCCCGTCCATCGCATCGACACCCATGCGGCGCATGTGTTTCTGGTGGGGGATCGCGCGCTGAAGATGAAGCGCGCCGTGCGCTATTCCTATCTCGACTATTCCACGCTCGCGTTGCGCCGCGCCGCCTGTGAAGCGGAAGTGCGGTTGAACCGGCGCACCGCGCCCGAACTCTATCTCGGCATATGCAGCATCGACTGCCGTGCCGACGGGTCATTGGGTTTTGGCGGTGGTGAGCCAATGGAGTGGCTGGTGGATATGCGGCGGTTCCCGGACGACGCTTTATTGTCCGATGTGGCCGGTCGCGGCGACCTCACGCCGGCGCTGACCATCCGGTTGGCCGACGCTATCGCGCGTTTTCACCAGCAACTGGAGCCGGTGGCGGGTGATGGGACGACGCGGCTGTACCGGGTGATCGACGGCAACCGCCAAAGTATGGACGCATTGCCCGAAGGCCTGCTGCCCGCCGCCGACGTGGACGCATGGCACGCGCAAAGCCTGGAGATGCTGGACCGGCTGGAGCCGCTGCTTGACGCCCGCGCCCGCACCGGCAGGGTGCGCCATGGTCACGGGGATTTGCATCTTCGTAATATCTGCCTGTTCGAAGGCGAGCCCGTGCTGTTCGATTGCCTCGAATTTGACGCGGAACTGGCGCAAACGGACACGCTTTACGATCTCGCTTTCCTGTTGATGGACTTGCGTTTTCGCGGCCTGGACTGGCAGGCGAGTCTGTTGCGGGACCGTTATTGCGACCGCATGGCGGAAGCCGAAGGCCTGGCTGCCTTGCCACTGTTCCTTTCCGTGCGTGCCGCCGTGCGCGCGCATGTGAACGCAGCCGACAGCCTGTTGCGAACGGATTCAAAGGAAAGGGCCGAACTGGCCGCTACCGCCCGCCGTTATCTGGCGGCGGCTGTGGCACATTTACGATCGCCGCGCGTCCGGCTGATCGCCATCGGTGGCTTGAGCGGCACCGGCAAATCGACGCTGGCGCGCAATCTCGCGCCGCATTTCGACGCCCGGGTACTGCGCTCGGACGTGGTGCGCAAGACATTGGCTGGCGTCGATCCGGAATCCCGCCTCCCTCCGGCGTCCTACACGCCAGAGGCCGCGGCCGCCGTCTATGGGGAATTTTTCTGCCAGGCCAGAAATTTGCTGGCGGCGGGCGTGCCGGTGATCGCGGACGCCGTATTCGCCACACCCGATGAGCGCGCCGCCATCGCCACGGCTGCCGACGGCATCTGCCCTTTCCACGGACTGTGGCTGGAAGCGCCGCACGAGATATTGCACCATCGCGTGGAAAACCGCCACGGCGATGTATCGGATGCAACGGCTCGGGTGGTCGCCCTGCAGCAGGATTATGAAATCGGCGATCTCGTGGGCTGGCAACGGCTGGATAGCAGTGGCGATACGGAAAGGGTGGCCGCGAATGCAATGGCGCAGCTAGGGAGCCTTTAACCCCTCTTCGCCCGAAATGGTTTCGATGATCGGGCAATCCGGGCGGTCGTCACCATGGCAGTTGTCGGCAAGCCGCAACAGCGTCTCCCGCATGGCGCGCAGCGCATCGGCCTTGCGGCCCAACTCTTCGGCGCGCGCCAGCGCCAGCGCCTTTACATTCGCGCTCGTCCGCTGGTCATCGGCCCACAGGCTGAGGAGTTCGCGGATATCCTCGATCGGAAACCCCAGATCGCGGGCGTTGGCGATGAAACGCAAACGATGCACGTCGGCCTTCGCATAATCGCGATAGCCGCCTGGAGTGCGCGCGGGGGGCGGAATCAAGCCTGTCTTTTCGTAATGGCGAATCATCCGCGCCGAAACACCGCTCGCTGTTGCCGCCCCGCCGATGTTCATATCTTCACCCGGTTCAGCCGCAGCGCATTCATCACCACGCTGAAGGAGGACAGCGCCATCGCCGCCGCCGCGATGATCGGGGACAGCAATATCCCGAAGAAGGGATATAATATGCCGGCGGCAATCGGGATGCCCGCCGCGTTATAAACAAAGGCGAAGAATAAATTCTGCCGGATGTTTTTCATCGTCGCCTCGCTCAGCCGGCGGGCGCGGACGATACCGTTCAGATCGCCCTTCAGGAGCGTGATGCCAGCGCTTTCCATCGCCACATCCGTGCCATGCCCCATGGCAATGCCGACGTCGGCGGCCGCCAGGGCGGGTGCATCATTCACGCCGTCGCCTGCCATGGCAATAACCCGACCTTCCTGCTTCAATCGGTTGACGATGGCGGCCTTCTCATCCGGCAGCACATCGGCTTCCACTGCATCAATGCCGAGCTGGCGCGCGACTGCTTCCGCCGTGGTGCGATTGTCGCCGGTCAGCATCACGATCCGGATACCCTCGTCATGCAGGGCGTTCAGCGCCTCGGCTGTCGTCGGCTTGATCGGATCGGCAATGGCGAACACGCCGGCGACGCGATCATCAATCCCCATATAAATGGCGGTCGCACCTTCGCCCCGGAGCGCGTCGGCCCGCGCGGCAATCAAAGACGTTTCTATCCCGAATTCGCCAAGGAAACGGGCATTGCCAAGGGTAATGCGCTTGCCTTCGACGGTGCCGAGCGCGCCCCTGCCAGTCGGTGAGTCAAAATCCTGCACGTCGGGAATCGCGATGTCCCGTTCGGTGGCGGCATCGACAATGGCCAGCGCAAGCGGGTGTTCGGACGGGCGCTCGACCGCAGCGGCGAGCCGCAGCAGTTCCTGTTCGTCATATCCTTCGGCAACGAGAATCTGCGTCACCGCCGGTTTCCCTTCGGTCAGGGTGCCGGTCTTGTCGACGACGAGCGTATCGACCTTTTCCATCTGCTCCAGCGCTTCGGCGTTCTTGATCAACACGCCAAGGCCCGCGCCCCGCCCGACGCCCACCATGATCGACATGGGCGTCGCCAGCCCCAGCGCGCACGGGCAGGCGATGATTAGCACGGAAACCGCCACGATCAACGCATAGGCAAAGCGCGGTTCCGGCCCAAATATGCTCCAGACAATGAAGGCAAGGATGGCGATCACGATAACCGCCGGCACGAACCAGCCCGAAACCTGATCGGCGAGCCTCTGGATCGGCGCGCGCGAACGTTGCGCCTCGGCCACCATCTGCACGATGCGGGACAGCATGGTATCGCGCCCGACCTTGTCGGCGCGGATCACCAGCGCGCCGCTCTGGTTCATCGTGCCGCCGATCACCGTATCATCCACGGATTTGGTAACCGGCATGGATTCACCCGTCACCATCGATTCATCGAGGGCCGAACGGCCCTCCACTACCACGCCATCGACCGGCACTTTCTCGCCGGGCCGCACGCGCAACCGGTCGCCCACGGCGACGAGCTCGAGCGAGATCTCCTCCTCGCTGCCGTCGGCAGCGATCCGCCGCGCGGTTTTCGGCGCGAGGTTCAGCAACGCCTTGATCGCGCCGGAAGTGCGTTCGCGGGCCCGCAATTCCAGCACCTGGCCGAGCAGCACCAGCAGGGTGATAACCGCGGCGGCCTCGTAATAAACGGGAACGGTGCCATCCGGATTGCGGAATGCATCCGGAAAAATACCGGGCGCGAACGTTGCCACGACGCTATAGAGCCAGGCTACCCCCGTGCCCATGGCGATCAGCGTGAACATATTGAGATTACGGGTTTTCAGCGAAGCCCAGCCGCGCTCGAAGAAGGGCCAGCCCGTCCACAGCACCACCGGTGTCGCCAGCACAAACTGCATCCAGATCGACGTTTGCATCGGCACGAGATCGCGTAACGCCGGGAACAGATGAGGCCCCATTTCCAGCACGAAGACCGGAAGCGTCAGCACCAGTGCGATCCAGAAGCGCCGGGTCATATCGGTCAGTTCGGCGCTCGGCCCGGTGTCTGCCGTCACCATCTCCGGCTCCAGCGCCATACCGCAGATCGGACAGGGGCCGGGATGATCCTGCCGGATTTCCGGATGCATCGGACAGGTCCAGATTGTGCCCTCCGGCACATCGGCAGGCCCGGCGGCGGATTTGTTCAGATATTTTTCCGGATCCGCGATGAATTTTTCCCGGCAACCGGCGCTGCAGAAATGATATTCATGGCCGTGATGGATTGCATGATGTTCGGTCTTTTGCGGGTCGACCGTCATCCCGCAAACGGGATCTGTTGCCCTGGACATCCCATGATGGGCGCAATCATGCTCATCCGAATGTGCGTGGTTGTGCGAACCGGCCAACGATTTTCTCCTGGTTGATGCTGCCAGCCTAATCCTTGACGCCATGTCAAGGTCAAGTGCCGTCTGCTTCTACCGAGCACCAAC
Organism: Sphingomonadaceae bacterium; assembly: GCA_041675905.1. Taxonomy (GTDB): domain Bacteria; phylum Pseudomonadota; class Alphaproteobacteria; order Sphingomonadales; family Sphingomonadaceae; genus Sandaracinobacteroides. The sequence continues at coordinate 74,192 of JBAYSX010000002.1, forward strand.
CCGCCAGCGCGCGGGGCCAGATCCTTATTCCGCCGCCGCGATCTCCAGCCACTCCGCTTCATCCATCACCCGTACGCCCAGCGCTTCGGCCTTTGTGCGTTTGGAGCCGGCGTCGCGGCCGGCCACGACGATGTCGGTTTTGGCGGAGACGCTGCCGGATACACGCGCGCCGAGTGTTTCGGCGCGGGCCTTGGCTTCGTCGCGGCTCATGGCGTCGAGCGTGCCGGTGAACACCATGGTTTTGCCGGCCACCGGTGACGCCTTTGTTTCAAAAACCACCTCGGCGGGGGTGATTTCCTGCAACAAGGCTTCAAGCAGCTCACGATTGTGCGGCTCGACCCAGAAATCGTGGAGGGCATTCGCCACTTCCGGGCCGATACCCTGCACGCCGATGGTGGCGGCGCGCGCGTGGCCGATGCGCGCCAGATATTTGTCCGGGGTTTCACCAATGGCTTGCGGCAGATCGAGGGCAGCCAGCGCGTCCATCGCCGCGGCGAACCCATCCCAGTTGCGATAACGGCGGGCAAGATCGCGCGCCGTCACTTCACCGACATGGCGGATACCGAGCGCGAACAGGAAACGATCCAGACTGACGTTACGCCGCGCGTCGATGGCGGCGAGCAGATTGCTGACGGATTTTTCCTTCCAGCCCTCCCGCGTCAGCAATTCCGGCGCATGGGGGGCAAGGCGGAAAATATCGGCGGGCGTGGAAATCCAGCCGAGTTCCAGAAATTCCGCCAGAGTCTTGCCGCCCAGACCTTCAATGTCCATCGCACGACGCGAAACGAAATGCCGCAACCGCTCATAGCGCTGCGCGGGACAGATCAGCCCGCCGGTGCAGCGTCGCGCCACCTCGCCTTCTTCGCGCACCGCAGCGCTGCCACATTCCGGGCAATGATCGGGAAATTGATAGACCGGCAGCGCCGCATGCACTTCCCGCCCGGTCTGGTAGCCGAGAATTTGCGGAATCACGTCGCCGGCGCGCTGCACCTGCACCAGATCGCCCACCCGCACATCGCGGCGGACGATTTCATCCTCATTATGTAGCGTCGCATTGGTGACGACAACGCCGCCGACCGACACCGGGCTGAGCCGGGCTACCGGCGTCAAGGCGCCGGTGCGGCCCACCTGGATGTCGATGGCAAGCAATTCGGTAACCGCTTTTTCGGCAGCGAATTTATGCGCCAGCGCCCAGCGCGGCGCGCGCGCCACTTGCCCCAGCCGCGCCTGCAATCCCAGATCGTCGACCTTGTAAACGACCCCGTCGATGTCAAAGCCAAGCGTCGGGCGCTGTTCGGCCAGCCGCTGATAAACGGCAAGCGCCGCATCCGACCCTTCCACCCGCACCAGCGTCTCCGACACCGGAAACCCGTAAGCGGCGATGCGCTGCATCATCGCATATTGCGTGGTTTCGGGCATGTCGCTCATTTCACCCCAGCCATGCGCCAGAAAGCGCAGCGGGCGGCTGGCGGTGATACTGGGATCGCGCTGCCGCAAGGAACCGGCGGCGGCATTGCGCGGATTGGCGAAAATCTTTCCGCCCGCCTGTTCCTGCGCCTCATTGATGGCGGCGAAAGCCTGCCAGCTCAGATAAATTTCGCCGCGCACTTCCACCACATCCGGCGCGTCCGCTGGCAATTCTTCGGGAATATCGGCGATGGTGCGGGCGTTGGCGGTCACATCCTCGCCCACCGCGCCATCGCCGCGGGTCGCCGCCGACACCAGCCGCCACTGTTCGTAGCGCAAGGACAGGGACAGGCCGTCAATCTTCCCTTCCGCCGTGAACGCCAGCGGCTGATCGGCGGGCCAGGTAAGGAAACGCCGCACCCGCGCCTCGAACTCGCGCACCTCCGCATCGTCAAACGCATTTTCCAGACTCAGCATCGGGCGCGTATGGCGCACCTTCGCAAAGCCGCCCGCCGGGGGCGCACCGACCTGCACCGACGGTGAATCAGCGCGTACGAGATGCGGATATTCCGCCTCCAGCCGTTCATTCTCGGCGACAAGCGCATCGAACTCCGCGTCCGAAATCTCCGGCGCGTCATGCTGGTAATAGAGGGCGCGATGATGGCGTATCGCATCGGCCAGCGATGCGAGCCGGCTTGCCACCTGTTCTTCCGTCACTCCGCCAGCACTCCCGTCCATCTTATACGTCCCGTCAGCAGCATTTGTTGCCCCGGCGGCATGACCGGGCTCCACGGATGATCGCCGGCATGCGCCGCGACACTGTCAAATCGCCGGCTATCGGCATGGATCGCCACCGCACCCAGCCGCACCAGCGTTGCGCGATCCAGCTTCAGCCAGCGCGGTGTACAATCGGCAAGCCCTGCCACACTCACGACAATATCCGCACCGAGGCAGCTATCGGGCGTTGGTCTGCCTTCGGTCAAGGCCAGCAGATGCAACGGCCGGCGCGCGCCCACAGTCGCCACACAGCCATAATCATTGCACCGCGCCGTGGACAGATCGCCGATGCGGCCAGCGGGCGGTGCGGCGGCGGCTTCCGCCCAGCTGCGCACAGCGAAGCCGCCGCGATGTCCGCGCAAGGTATAGAGGCCGCCGTCCGATACGACCGCCACCTGCCGCCCGTCCGCGCCGATCAGCATGTCGGGCCGGGGCCACCATAAAGCCAGCCCGATGCCCGTCAGCAGAAGTGGCGCACCGAGCCAGCGCAATCGTCCGACGAACAGCCCGAGAATCAGCGCCCCCGTCACGCCGAGCGCATAGGCGTGCAAAGGCACCGTCGGCACCGCGAGCGACGCGCCGGGCCAGGCGGCGACTTCGGTGGCAATGCCGTTCAGCCCGTCGATCGTCCATGCCATCAGCGGCGCGGACAGGCCGCCAAGGCCGATCGCACCCAGCGCAAGCGTCAGCGCCAGCAACGGCATAATGACAAATCCCGTCCAGGGAATCGCCAGAAGATTGGCGAACACGCCATAAACACCGGCACGGCCAAAATGGCTGAGCGCAATTGGCGACAGCACCAGTTCCGCCGCCAGCCCGGTGAGCAGCAGCGCCGCCAGATGCCGCCCGCACCAATGCCACCAGCTTTCCTGCACAGGCCGGCGGAACATCCATTTCCCGACGCGCGATTCGCCCAGGCGAATGAGCGCCGCCACCGCCGCGAAACTGAGCTGAAACCCGGGATTCATCAACGATTCCGGACGAAAAGCCAGAATTACGCAGGCAGCGAAGGCCAAAAGCCGCAGCGATAACGGATCGCGCCCCATCAAAAGTGCCGCGACCACCACCCACGCCATAATGCCCGCGCGCACCGCCGGCACGTCCGCGCCGGACAGCAGCACATAAAATGTGCCCGCCACGCCCCCCAGAATGGCGGCAACATTGCGCACCGACACCCTGAGCGCCAGCCACGGCCACAAGGCCAGCAACCGTCGCCCGACGAGCATCACCCCGCCGACCACCACCGCGATATGGAAGCCGGATACGGTGAGCAAATGCGCCAGCCCCGACACCCGCATCGCTTCGATCAGATCAGGGTCAACCTGCCCCTGCTCGCCCACCGTCAGCGCCACGGCGACCGCGCCCGCGTCGCCACCGACATGCGTTTCCAGAAAAGTGGCAATATCTCCGCGCCATCCCGCCAGCCACGCGCCGCCGATGCCTGGCTCCGCCGGGGCCAGCAGTTGCGGCGGGCCGGTGGCGCGCCCCGTGGCGGCAAGCCCCTCGAACCAGGCCCGGCGGCGGGGATCATAACCGCCGGGCAACAACGGGCCGCCCACCGGCATCAGTGTTGCGGGAATGGTGATTCGCACGCCCGGTCGCAGGAATTCCGGCGGTTCCCCGGCCATGCTGATCCGTACGCGCACAGACGGATCGATGTCGCTGGCGTCCCGGCGCAACAGGATGCGGGTGCGGTCGCCGCCAGCCCGCCGCTCCACCTGTTCGACCGTTCCGGTAACGGGCGCGCGCGTCAGCCAATGGTTCAGCGTGGGCGCCGCCACCCGTATGCTACGCCATTCCGCCGTCAGCAGCCCCGCCGCCAGCAACAGCCCGCCGCACAGTAAAATACGCCGGAGGAGGCCATCGTACGCCAGGCCGAAAACCGCCAGCGCCATCGCGCCCACCAGCGCCGCCTGTCGCTGTTCCACCCAGGGCAACAAAAACCACAGCGCGATGCCGCCGCCAAAAGCCACAGGCGTGAACAACACCCACCGGCCCTGTTCAGCAAGGATCAGGCCCGACAGCCATTGCCTCGTGTGCGCAGCCTGCACGCGCCACGGAAATGCGAAAGATTTTTGCGACGCCGCGCCGAACCTGCTAGCCACCCGCCATCACGCTGATCCGGGCGTTTCCGCCCCGTTGGCCGACCCCGGCACTGCCGCCTCTTTCGGACGATTGCATGACAGACGCAAGCCAGTTTCCTGATCTCAAGCCCCCGGTCACGCGCTTTGCGCCATCGCCCACCGGCTACCTGCATATCGGCGGCGCGCGGACGGCGCTGTTCAACTGGCTTTATGCCCGTCATCATGGCGGCACCTTCCTGTTGCGAATCGAGGATACCGACCGCGCACGCTCCACGGACGACGCCATCGCCAAAATCCTCGACAGTATGGCATGGCTGGGCCTGGAGCCGGACCAGCCGCCGGTATTCCAGTTTGCCCGCGCCGCGCGCCATGCAGAGGTCGCGCGGCAATTGCTCGATTCGGGCCATGCCTATCGTTGCTATGCGACGCCCGCAGAACTCGAAGCCATGCGCGCCGAACAAAAGGCCGGAAACCTGCCCCAGCGCTATGATGGCCGCTGGCGGGATCGTACGGACTGGCCGGAAGATCAGCCTTATGTGGTGCGGCTGAAGTCGCCGCGCGAAGGCGAAACCGTGATCGCCGATCAGGTGCAGGGCGGGGTCCGCCAGGCCCATGCCGAGCTGGACGATTTCGTGCTGCTGCGCTCGGACGGCACCCCCACCTATATGCTCGCCGTGGTGGTGGACGATCATGACATGGGCGTCACCCATGTGATTCGCGGCGACGATCACCTGACCAACAGCTTCCGGCAACTGGCGCTGATTCGCGCGCTTGGCTGGCCGGAGCCGGTTTACGCCCATGTGCCGATGATTCTCGGGCCGGATGGCGCGAAATTGTCCAAGCGGCATGGCGCGGTCGGGGTTGAAACCTACCGCGATGAAATGGGCATCCTGCCGGAAGCGCTGGAAAATTACCTGCTGCGGCTCGGCTGGGGGCATGGCGATGCCGAATTGCTGGCCCGGGAAGAGGCCATCCGCCTGTTCGATCTCGATGGCGTCGGACGCTCGCCCTCGCGCCTCGACCTGAAAAAGCTCGAAAGCGTCAACGCGCATTACATCAAGCTGGCGGATGATGCACGGCTGGCAGGGCTGGTTTCTCCGCGCATCGCCGCCCGCATTGGCAGAGCGTTAGGTCCGCAGGAAGAAAATTTGCTGTTCCGCAGCATGGACGAACTGAAATTGCGCGCCAAAAACCTCAATGAATTGGCCGCAAGCGCGCTGTATCTGGTGAGGCAACGTCCGTTGCCCATGGACGAACGCGCAGAAAAATTGCTAGACGCCACTGGTTTGCGGATTCTGGCCGATGCTCGCGCCGCACTTCTGGAAGCCTCGCCGTGGGAACGGCATACTCTGGAAGCGGCGGCGAAATCGGTCGCAGAAGCGCATGGCCTTGGCCTTGGCAAGGTGGCCGGCCCCTTGCGGGCGGCCCTTACCGGTGGCACGACGAGTCCGAGTATTTTTGCCATCATGGCGGTACTGGGACGAGAAGAAAGTTTGGGACGCATCGCAGATATTTGCGAGCGCGTTCCGTAGATTGGCTCGACGAAAGGGATCGATGGAATGACGGATACAGCGACGCTCTCCCTCTCCGGGAAGGATTACGCCTACCCGGTGCTGCATGGCAGTGTCGGACCGGATGTGGTGGATATCCGTAAATTATATGCCAATACCGGCGCATTTACCTATGACCCCGGCTTTACGTCGACGGCCAGCTGCGCATCAGCCATCACCTATATTGATGGCGACGCCGGCATGTTGCTGCACCGCGGCTATCCGATCGACCAGCTCGCCGAAAAATCCAATTTCATGGAAGTCGCCTATCTGCTGACCGAGGGCGAATTGCCCACGAAAGAAGATCTGGACCGCTTCACCTACACCATCGGTCACCATACGATGGTGCATGAACAATTATTGCACTTTTACAATGGCTTCCGCCGCGATGCACACCCGATGTCCGTCTTGTGCGGCGTCGTGGGCGCATTATCGGCATTTTATCACGATTCGACCGATATCGACGATCCGAAGCAACGTATGGTGGCAAGCCACCGTCTGATCGCCAAGATGCCGACGATTGCAGCGATGGCATACAAATATTCGGTCGGCCAGCCATTCATCTATCCGGACAATAACCTGTCCTATTCCGGTAATTTCCTGCGCATGACTTTCGGCGTTCCGGCGGAGGAATATGTCGTCGATCCGGTGATCGAAAAGGCGATGGACCGGATTTTCATCCTCCATGCCGATCACGAACAAAACGCTTCGACGTCCACGGTACGTCTCGCCGGTTCTTCGGGGGCGAATCCGTTTGCCTGCATCGCCGCCGGCATCGCCTGCCTGTGGGGCCCGGCGCATGGCGGGGCGAACGAAGCCGCGCTCAACATGCTGCGCGAAATCGGCACTGTCGACAGGATTCCGGAATATGTCGCCCGCGCCAAAGACAAGGATGATCCCTTCCGTCTGATGGGATTCGGCCATCGTGTGTACAAGAATTACGACCCGCGCGCGACGGTTATGAAGAAAACCGCCGACGAGGTTCTTGCGAAACTGGGCGTTTCAGATCCGATTTTCGATGTCGCTCGCGAACTCGAACGGCTGGCGCTTTCGGATGAATATTTCATCGAAAAGAAACTTTATCCCAACGTCGATTTCTATTCCGGCATCATCCTGTCGGCCATCGGTTTCCCGACTTCCATGTTCACCGTGCTGTTCGCGCTGGCCCGTACTGTCGGCTGGGTGGCGCAATGGAATGAGATGATCGGCGACGCCGAGCAAAAAATCGGTCGCCCGCGTCAGCTCTACACGGGTGCGCCGTTGCGCGATTATGTGGAGATCGGCAACCGCTAATATACAACTGGCGGTCAGCCGCCAGTTGACTCGCCATGTGATTTCGCATAGGCGACACGCTTCACGCGGGCAGCGCGTTCAACGCTGTCCGCGTCCCTGTTTAAAAAGTCCAAGGGAAATTTTCATGTTCGCGGTGGTGCGCACGGGTGGCAAGCAATATCGGGTCCGCCCCGAAGACAAAATCATTGTGGAGCGGCTGGCGGGTGATGCGGGCAGCACCATCACGCTCGAAGATGTGTTGCTCGTCTCGGATGGCGGCGCGCTGAAATCGGCTGACGGCGTGAAGATCACTGCCGAAATCGTCGCCCAGAACAAGGGCGAGAAGGTGATTATCTTCAAGAAGCGCCGCCGGCATAACTATCGTCGCAAGAACGGCCATCGCCAGCATCAGACGGTGCTGAAGATCGTGTCGATCGCCTGAAGTTCTAAGGAGAACCGCAAATGGCACATAAAAAAGCAGGCGGCTCGTCCCGCAACGGTCGCGACTCTCCGGGTCAGCGCCTTGGCGTCAAGCGCTTTGGCGGTCAGGACGTACCGGCAGGCAGCATCCTCGTGCGCCAGCGTGGTACAAAATTCTATCCGGGCGTCAATGTCGGCATTGGCCGCGATCACACATTGTTCGCTACCGTCGATGGCCGCGTTCGCTTCCATGACGGCAAGCTCGGCCGCAAATATATTTCGATCGATGTGGCGGAAGCGGCTGAATAAGGCCGTCCACGCCAGACCCGACATGAAACAAGGCCGGGCGCGTCCCCGGCCTTTTTCTTTTTCGGATAGCTTGAACCACCATGATGTTTCTCGATCAGGCCAAAATTCACCTGAAGTCCGGCTGGGGCGGCGATGGCTGTGTCAGCTTCCGGCGCGAGAAATATATTGAATTTGGCGGCCCCAATGGCGGCAATGGCGGCAAGGGTGGCGATATCGTGTTCGAGGCGGTGCGCGGCCTGAACACACTGATCGACTTCCGCTACACCCAGCACTTCCGCGCGCAGCGCGGCCAGCATGGCATGGGAACCGACCGCCATGGCGCGCAGGGGCGGACGCTGACCATTCCCGTGCCCGTCGGCACACAGATTCTGGCCGATGATGAAGACCGCACCCTGCTCGCCGATCTGACGGAGGCCGGACAGAAAGTCCTGCTGTTGCGCGGCGGTGATGGCGGCAAGGGCAACGCCCATTATAAAAGCTCTACCAACCGCGCCCCACGCCAGTTCCAGAAGGGCTTTCCGGGCCAGGAAATGGCTGTATGGCTACGGCTGAAACTGCTGGCGGATGTCGGGCTCGTTGGTATGCCCAACGCCGGGAAATCCAGCCTGCTGAACGCGTTGACCAACGCCAATGCCAAGATTGGCGCGTATGCCTTCACGACGCTGAAGCCGCAACTGGGCGTGGTCAGCCACAAGGGCCACGAATTTGTGATGGCCGATATCCCCGGCCTGATCGAAGGCGCCGCCGATGGCGCGGGAATCGGGGATCGCTTTCTCGGCCATATCGAGCGCTGCCGGGTGCTGTTGCATCTGGTGGATGCCACCGGTGAAAGCCCGACGCGCGCCTACGATATGATCCGCGAGGAACTCGCTATCTATGGCGCGGGACTTGATGAAAAGCCGGAAATCGTGCTGCTGACCAAGGTCGACGCCGCCGACGGCCGGTCGCTGTCCAACGCGCGCCGCGCGCTGGCGCGCCGCACCGGCAGCGAGCCACTGGAAATTTCCGCTCATTCCGGTGCCGGACTCGACGCCTTGCGCGACCGACTCCTCACCGCCGTCGCGCCCGGATCGGATAACCCTGCCGATCCACCGGCGGGGAACTGGTCCCCCCTATGAGGGCCGCCGGATATGCCCGGATGTTCGCACCCGATGAAGCGCCGCGCCTCGTCATCAAGGTTGGCTCGGCGCTGCTGATCGACGCGGACGGCCATATCCGGCAAAGCTGGCTGGAAGCTCTGGTGGCGGACATCGCCGTCCGCCATCGCGCCGGGCAGCAGATTATTGTCGTCTCTTCCGGCTCGATTGCGCTCGGCAGTCGCCGGCTGGGGCTGACAAAAGGCGGACGGAGACACCTCGAAGACGCCCAGGCGTCCGCTGCCTGCGGACAGATCCTGCTCGCCGGCATCTGGGCCGGGCTGCTTGGCGCGCACGACATTATCGCGGCGCAAATGTTGCTCACACTCGGTGATTTCGAGGATCGCCGCCGCTATCTGAACGCTGCCGCCACACTGGAACGATTGTTATCCCTCGGTGCGGTACCGATTCTGAACGAGAATGATTCGGTCGCCACCGAAGAAATCCGCTTCGGCGATAATGACCGGCTGGCGGCCCGCGCGGCGCAGGCGGCGCAAGCATCGGCACTGATTCTGCTGTCCGATATCGACGGGCTGTATACCGCAAATCCCCATGCCGATCCGGACGCGCGCTTCGTGCCGGTCGTATCCGATATCGCCGGGGTCCAGCATATGGCGTCGGCGGCGTCGGCCTCGGGCATGGGGTCGGGCGGTATGGTGTCGAAGCTGGAGGCCGCGCGCATCGCCCATGCCGCGGGCATGCCCGTCGCCATCGTCGCGGGTGCGCCGCTACATCCGTTGAACGCCTTTGCTGAAACCGGCCATGGCACAGTGTTTCTCGCGCCTGATGCGCTGACGGCGCGCAAGGCATGGCTCGCCGGACGCATGCATGTGCTGGGCCGGTTGACCGTAGACGCGGGCGCGGCAAGCGCCCTTGCCGCCGGCAAAAGTCTGCTGGCTCCTGGTATCCGCCATGTGACGGGCGAGTTCCGCCGGGGGGACGCCGTCGATGTGCTGGGGCCGGATGGCGCGCTGCTGGCACGCGGTCTGGTGGGCTATGACGCCGCCGATCTCACCCGCATTGCCGGCAAGCGCCGCGACGCCGCCGCCGGGATCCTCGGCCATGCGCCGCGCAGCGCCGTGATCCACCGTGATCATCTGGTAATGTTGCGTGCGCCCGCCGAAGCCGGACAGGCTGGCGATACGCGCCCGATCTGCTAGGCTTTGCGGAGAGGAAAGTACATATGACGTTCGAAACCATGGAAAGCCCGGCGGCAACCGCTGACAGTCTGGATGCCAACCTGCTGATCGCCGACATGGGCGCGCGCGCGCGCGCCGCCGCGCGGGTGCTGGCGACAACCCCGACAGAGAAAAAGGCCGCGGCGTTACGCGCCGCGGCCAGCGCCATCCGCGCGCGTACGGATGCGATCCTTGCCGCCAATGCCCAGGACATGGCCGCCGGTCGCGCCAACGGCCTGTCCGCCGCCCTGCTCGACCGGCTGCTGCTCGACGACGGGCGTATCGCCGCCATCGCAGCGGGCGTGGACGCCGTTGCGGGCCTTCCCGATCCGGTGGGCGAGGTAATGGCCGAATGGGACCGTCCCAACGGCCTGCATATCGCGCGGGTGCGGGTACCGCTGGGCGTTGTTGGCATCATCTATGAATCGCGCCCCAATGTCACCGCGGATGCCGGCGCGTTGTGCCTGATGTCGGGCAATGCCGCCATCTTGCGCGGCGGCAGCGAGGCGATCAACTCGTCGCGCGCGATCCATGCGGCGATGGCCGAAGGTATCGCCGGCGCCGGTCTGCCGGCGGATGCGGTGCAACTGGTGCCGGTGACGGACCGGGCGGTGGTCGGCGCGATGCTGGCGGCTGTTGGCCTGATCGACATCCTCGTGCCGCGCGGCGGGAAGAGCCTCGTAGAACGTGTCGCCAACGAGGCGAAGGTCCCGATTCTCGCGCATCTCGATGGCATTTGCCATGTTTATGTCGACCGTGACGCCGATCCCGAAAAGGCAGCCGCCGTCACGCTGAACGCCAAGATGCGCCGCACCGGCATTTGCGGCGCCATGGAAACCATGCTGCTGGATCGCGCCGCACCGCAACTGGCGCAGCCCTTGCTGCGAAATCTGCTCGATGCCGGCTGCGAATTGCGGGTGACGGAAGATCTGCTCCAACTTGATTCGCGGCTGAAAGCCGCAACGCCCGCCGATTGGGACACGGAATATCTCGACGCCATCCTTTCTGTAGCAACCGTCGACGGCGTCGATGGCGCGATCAGCCATATCGAACGCCATGGCTCCGGCCACACCGATTCCATCATCACGGAAAATGCCGAAACCGCCAGCCGTTTCCTCGATCATGTCGATTCCGCCATCGTCATGGTCAATGCGTCCACGCAATTCGCCGATGGCGGCGAATTCGGCTTTGGCGCGGAAATCGGCATCTCCACGGGCCGGTTGCACGCGCGCGGTCCGGTAGCGCTGGAAGGGCTGACAACGATGAAATATCTCGTGCACGGAACCGGTCAGGTACGGCCCTGAAACGCAGAGCGGGGGTTGGCCTGCTCGGAGGTTCGTTCAATCCGGCCCATGGCGGGCATCGACGGATGAGCCTGCGGGTGATGGAACTGATGGGGCTGGATGAAGTGTGGTGGCTGGTGTCGCCGCAAAATCCGCTGAAGCCCACGCAAGGCATGGCGCCATTGTCGGCGCGGCTGGCTTCAGCCCGCCGCGTTGCGCGCCATCCGCGCATCCGGCCCACTGCAATCGAGGCCGAACTGGGCACCTTCCAGACGATCGATACGCTGCGGGCATTGACCCGCCGTTTCCCGCATATCCGCTTTTTATGGCTGATGGGGGCGGACAATCTCGCGCAGTTCCATCGCTGGGCGGAATGGCGCAATATTGCCCGGCTGATGCCAATTGTTGTTTTTGCCCGTCCACCTTATACTGGCCGGAGTCAGTCCGCCCCGGCGATGGCCTGGCTGCGGCGCTATCGCCGCTACGATCCCGCCGGATGGAGGAACTGGCAGCTGCCCGCGATCATCATTCTGAACCTCGGCCATGACCGGCGTTCGGCAACAGCAATCCGCGCGAAAGCCCCCGACTGGGCTGCCGGCGACTCCAGCCCATCTCAACATTCCAGGGAAACACGCGCTTGACGGACGTACCGGACAGCGTGGATCAACTCCACGCCATAATCATGAATGCCCTTGCCGAAGGCCAGGCCGAAGATATCGTCTCCATCCCGCTCGCCGGGAAATCCGCAATCGCGGATCATATGGTCATCGCGACCGGGCGTTCGACGCGCCAGGTCTCGGCGCTGGCCCAGCGCATCGAGGCGGAGATCAAGCAGAAGCTGCACCGCAGCGTCCGCATCGAAGGCCTCGCCTCGGCGGACTGGGTGCTGATAGACGCCCACGATGTGATCGTGCATATTTTCCGCCCCGAAGTCCGGCAATTTTATGCGCTGGAGAAAATGTGGGCGTTCGATTCCGCAGGTGCGCCCGTGCGGCCCGGAGCCGATCCGGATGAGTCCGCGCCCGCCCAGGCCCAGGGTTGAAACTCCACATCATTGCTTATGGCAAGGCCGGTCGTGGCCCGGAAGCCAACCTGGTGGATCGCTATCTGAAGCGCATCACCTGGCCAACCGGCGTTACCGAACTCTCCGAGCGCGCAGCCGCCCCCGTCGCGCCTCCGGGGGCGCGCAGCATCCTGCTGGATGAACGGGGCACTTCCTTTACCAGCCAGGCGTTTGCAGAGCGTCTGGGGAAATTTCGCGACGACGGCACGCGCGAACTGCGCTTCGTGATCGGCCCTGCCGACGGGCACAGCCAACAGCAGCGGGATTCCGCTGATCTGCTGCTTGCACTCGGCCCCGCCACCTGGCCGCATTTGCTGGCGCGCGCGATGCTGGCGGAACAATTATACCGCGCTTTCACCATATTGACCGGCCACCCCTATCATCGCGAATAAATGCCGGCAGTGCTTGATGATGCGCCCGATTGCCCTAGATTTCAGGAAATTGCAGGAGAAATAGCGTGCGCAAATCTGCTCCACCGGTAACACAAGTAATGCGGGAGACTTCCATGCTGGGCAACATCATCTCCGCCGCCGCCGGGCGGACGCTGGCGCGGAGCCTTGGCGGCGCTGCCGCCGGACCGGCGGGCGCGGCTATCGGGGCCGTCGTTCCGGTGCTGATCCCCTATGCCGCGCGGGCGCTTGGCCCGGCGGGCATGGCGGCGGCGGCGGTCGGCGGCTTGCTTTTCAGCCGGCACCTTGCAAAAAAGGCAAAACGGCGGGAGGCACTTGCCGCCGTGCAAGCGGATGCGCGCACCCTGCGCAAGGATCTCCGCAAAATCCGGTAGAAAGTACAGCATGGGCGGCGAAGACTATATTTATGATGAAGCAACGGGTGAGTGGATCAGCCCGGAGGAAGCTGCCGCCAAAGTTGAAAATGCCGCCGCCGCGGATCATGTCGAGGTGCGCGACGCGCTCGGCAATCCGCTGGCGGATGGCGACAGTGTGACGCTGATCAAGGATCTGAAGGTCAAGGGCGCAAACCAGACATTGCGGCGCGGTACGGTCATCAAATCCATCCGCCTGACCGGCGACCCTCAGGAGATTGACTGCAAGCATGAAAGCATCCGGGGTCTGGTGTTGCGAGCGGAGTTTGTGAAAAAGCATTAGCGTGCGAACCATCGTCGGAATCCCGATGCGGGTCGATTGAACATTTTGCGGCACGGGGTACGAGGAAGTTTCCGGCATCTGCTGCATGCGCCCGGGCATCGCGCCCGAAAAACCGACAACTGGAAACGCATTGTCCGGGCCGGAGGGCAAGCAACTTTAGTTGTAATACACCATAGACAAAATAAGCGGAGCCAGCCTACACTTTGTCTTTCCCAACCAGGAAGGACGGATCATTATGTCGCGAATCCCTCTGGCTGAAGTCGAAAATCTTACCCCCGAACTGCGAGAAATGCTGCATCAGGTTGAAGAGACCACAGGAGATAGCACCGCGATGCGCGTGCTGGCCTGGCGCCCGGATATACTCAAGAACTTTGCGCAATTTTACTGGCATTTGCAGACTGAAGGGCAACTCGATCGCAAACTCATAGAGCTCGTTCGTCTCGGGGTTGCCCAGATCAACCGCTGCCCCAGCTGCCTGAAGGGCCGCTATCAGGATTCCTTTGACCAGGGCCTGACGGAAGAGATGATCGCAAGGCTGCCTGAAGTCGAGAAAGCGGGCGAATTTACGGAGCGGGAACGTGCGGCCGTCCGCTTCGGCCAGAAAATGGCCTCCGATCACTGGAGCGTCGGCGATGAAGACTTCGAGCGGCTGTTCGCGCATTTCAACGTGGAGGAAGTGGTCGAACTCAACATGCTGGTGGCGCAATTCATTGGCATCGGACGCATGTTCGCGGCGGTGAATTCCATCAATCCGGTGTGTGAGATCAGACTTCCGGAGGCCGTATGACGAAGCGGGTGCGCCGCCGCAAAGCGATTCTCCTGATCGGATTGAAAGAGAGCACTTCGCCTGAGTCCTTCCGGGATGCGTTTCGCAATGAAGCGCAAGGGGCAACGAACAACGAACTGACCGAAGTCTGGTCGCTCCCCGTTCCCGAAAGGGAAATGCCGAGAATTGCGCATCAGGTGCTGATGGAGGACAGTCCCCCCCCATTCGATGCGGTGGTGCAACTTGCGTCGGACAGCCCCGACGCTCCCCTGGCCGACCGTCTGGAGGCGATCGCCAACCGGCTGGCCCCCTGGATCGACAGGTCGCGTTCCGCCGTCCTTGTTGGCGAGGAAATCAAGATCACCACGGGTGATGGCGCCGTCCAGATCGTCATGCCGTTGCGTCGTCGGCCGGAACTAACCCACGACCAGTTCATGGAGCACTGGTTCGAGCGCCATGCCGACCTTGGTGAAGCAGTGGAGGGTGTGCGCTACCGGCAGAACCATGTGGATTATTCGGCAACGGATGCACTGCGTGAACGCCTCGGCTTCACCTTCGAGCCGATGGACGGCTTAACCGAATCCTATTTTGGTTCCAGCAACGAAGCCTTCGAACTGATGTCGCGCGAAGAAGTCGCCATCGGCGCTATCGAGGACGAAAAACGCTTCATCGACCACAGCCGATCCCAGTTTGGATTCTATCGCATTGTTGGAGAGGCGGCGGCGTGAAGCAGTTTTAAAACTGCGAGGCTGTCAGACGCCCGGACGACTGAGGATAATTTTGTCCGGCATGCTGTCCACATGCAGGCCGAGGCTGAGCGCCACCGAACGTGCAAAACCACCGGGATCGTTCGCGGCAAAGATTCCCGTGACGGTCTCGTCGGCAACCCCGGGCTCACGGAGCATGATGCGGCGAACGCTATATCGCTCAAATTCGCGCGCTGCCACGCGCAAGGGCGTATCGGCGAAATACAGCATGCCGTCCAGCCACGCCATGCGGCGCGCAATGTCGGCCTCATCAAGGCGATCGATGGTGATATCCATGTCGTTCGTGCCGCGGACGCGACTTTGGGGGGGCAGCCATAAACCCCGTTCCGGTGCGTTCACCGTGCTTAACTTGGCAGCCCCCCGTCCGACCAGTATTTCGAGCGGGTCATCCGGCAGGCGCCTCAGGTTAATGCAGCTGTCGACGACTTGCAGATGGTAATCACCGAGTTCAATAGTTACCGGGCCGCCGGAATCACGGACAATGTCGAGCCGCGCCTCCCCATAAGGGAGCGTGATACGGGTTTGCATGCCCTGTAGCCGGACATGTGCTTCCGACAGGGTATTCAGAGTGAGTGTCCGCTGGTCACCCAGCGGAATCTGGCGGATCTCGCCACGACCTGTACGCCAGGTCCGCGCCTTGACCGGTTGACCGGTCCCGATCCATAAAAACAGCCCGCTCGCCGCCGCGGCAGACCCGAGCCCAGCCAGAACCCACCGCCTTGTGCGGGGATGTGGAAGTGCAGCCTTCCCGTCTGAAACCAGTTTTTTGGGAAATGAGGCTTTCCGTGGTCGCGCGCGCTCTATGGTGCGGGTCTGGCGGGCCTGTATATAGATCGCCCGCGCCCGAATGTAGGCGCCGGCCCGGCGGCTATCCATTTTTATCCACTCGTCGAAAGCGCGTTGCTCCACTGCCGACAGGGGCGCATCGTCTATACGAACCACCCATTCGGCAGCCTGTTGGTCAATATCCGCGCTCTTCTCCCGTGCATCCATGGCTTGCAGGCATTTCCTCTGGTCTCTTCTTCCCGGACGCTCCGTCTCTATCATATCCGCCCAGGCCCAGACACCGCGCCAGATGAGCCAGGGATTTCGCCACACTCTTCTGGACGGCATTTTCCGATATACCCAGACGCCTGCCAATTTCCCGGTGGGAAAGACCGTCGAGCACCCGTAGCCTGATGGCCTGACGGCCGGGCTCCTTAAGACTGTCGATCAGGTCCGCCAGAAGTCTCAGTTGCTGTCTGTCGGAAGCCTGTACATCCGGGCCAGGCTCATCCGCCGCGAATTGCAACTCCCCCAGTTCCTCCAGCGCCTTGATATTAATGATCTTGGCGCGCCGGATATGCGAGCAAACAATGGAGTGGGCGGTTTTAAACAAATAGCGTTTCGGAAACTCGATCTCGCTGACGGATGTCAGACAAACAAGTTTGGTATAGGTTTCCTGTATGACGTCATCGACCTGAAGATCAGAAGGCACCCAACGGTTTAAATGTGCACGAAGTGCCGGCTCATGCGGCAGAATATGACGCCCGATCCAGGTTGCTCGACAATCCGACGTGTCCATCATGGGCGGATGGAGACAGTTTTGCCGGGGCGAGTCAAGCAGGACTTCGGACAAATGACCCACAACAGCAATGCCGATCCGGCGCTCTCCCGAAGTTCTCCCTCCGCGCACCTGAACCATTCCCCGCCGATGCAGCACCCTGAAACTATCCGCCAGCGAATGACGACTCGTATGGAACCGCGCTGCCTTTTGATTTCACGGGCCGCGAATCCCTGAGTCCGGATACCGGAATCCAAATAAAAATTTTTATGCGTCAGGCGGATTCCTGATTGGCGGTACGTCTGGAAGAGAGGAGACAATAAAAATCTTCGACATAGAAGATTCTCGAGAATACATCGAAAGGGATAAAATGCCAAAAATCGAGGGAGTAAGTTTCCATAATTACCGGAAAATGGCGTTTTTATGTGGTGCCGCATTAACTATTTTGACGCCGTCAATTTCCTATGCACATGGCGTCAATTTCAATATAAAAGAACAGGATGCGACCACCGGAATTCTTGAATTCGGAAAACAGGCGCGAGCACAGATCATAGCCCCCGGCAAGCATATTCGCGGAAAGACCACGAATGCTGTGCAAGGATCTATCGAGGTACGAAAAGCACTGGACCAGCTTCTTGAGGGAACAGGTCTACGCGTCGTTGCCGATGATGAAAATACTTTCACATTGTCGCCGATGGTCCACGCTTTCTTTCGACCTGTCCAAATTGCGCAGCGGTCTCAATCCACTGTTCCCATACCTTCTCCGGCAGTTCCTGCAGCATTGCCTTCACAGGAAGCCCAAGGGTTCGGAGATGTTGTGGTTACTGCTCGACGGCGGGAGGAAACGCTTCAATCCGCCCCCGTTTCGGTTACCGCTTTCAGCGCCGAAAGCCTCTCCCAGAGGTCTGTTTCATCCTTCAACAATCTGACCAACTTCGTGCCCAATATCGAAATCAATAACGGACGGGTCGATGGAGGCGGATCCACAGCCCAGATCTTTATTCGTGGTGTTGGTCAGGATGACTATGCCTTTCCTTTAGACCCCGGCGTAGGCGTGTATCTGGATGGTGTCTATGTATCGCGCAGTTCCGCCGGGGACTTCGGCTTTCTGGATGTCGAGCGAATCGAGATCCTGCGCGGGCCGCAGGGTACGCTGTATGGAAAAAACACGATCGGCGGTGCCGTCAATGTCGTGACCCGGCGTCCGACCGGAAGCAATACCGGCCATATCGAGGTTACAACGGGACGCTTCGACCGTCTGGACGTTAACGGCGCGTTCGACGCGAAAATCACAGATACCGTCTCCGCTTCTCTGGCTGTGGCAAGCGTCAATCGGGATGGTGTCGGTCGAAGTCTGGCTGGTGATGAGTTGGGTAACCAGAACCGGGACTCCATCAGGGGACAGTTACGTTTCCAGCCCCATTCCGACCTTGATGTTCTGGTTATCGCGGATAAATCTCGTCAGCGTCAGTTTGGTCCGCTCGGATCGCTGAGGGCTTATTTCCCCTGGCCGCCGCTGGACCAGTTCTATAATGAAAATCTCGCCCCCGCCATCGCCGACCGCTTCTCACTGACTGGAGATGAGGCCGTATATGGTCCGGCCTATGTGAACCGGATGGATGAAACAAAGCGCCGTTATTCCGGGGCCGGCAAACAGACAAAGGACAATAACGACATATGGGGCGTATCGCTTACTGTGGATTACAGTCTGGGAGCCCTCGATTTCAAGTCGATCTCCGCTTACCGGGAAGTCAGCTTCGAGGTGGCCTCCGACCCCGATCATACGCCCTTCGATATTGTCGATCGCAATGTAGAGGAGGATTCGGAACAGCTGAGCCAGGAGTTCCAGCTTTCCGGCGATGTGCTTGATGACAAACTCTCGTTCATAATGGGCTTATACGCGCTTCAGGAAAAAGGAAAAAACCGGGCGTTCGTGCCGATCCTGACCGGGATCGAAAATATCCTCGGTGATATAATATCCCAGGACTTCGATGGTTCGATCAAATCTTCTTCTTATGCCGTGTTTGGAGAAGCGACCTGGAATTTTTCCGAGCAGTTCGCCGTAACTGTCGGTGGTCGTCTTAACTATGACAAGAAAAGATACAAATTTTCATTGCGGAGATATTTTTCTCAGGAACTTCTGGTTGGCCCCTTTGATCTTGAGGAAAGCTGGACGAAGTTTCTTCCCAAGGTAGGACTGGAGTTCAATCCGAGCGACGACATTATGGCATTCGCCACCTTTTCCCAAGGCTACAAGGCAGGCGGATGGAATCCTCGCGCACAACCCGGTGACACCGATCCGAACTCTTTCGACCCCGAAGATCTTACATCTTATGAGTTCGGCCTGAAGACCTCGTTGCTTGATAACCGGCTGATCTTGAATACGGCCGCTTTTTACAGCGATTACAAGGAGATTCAGCTTTCCGCCGTAACAGTTCGTCCGGATGGATCACCTGAAACACGGGTGGTGAATGGCGGCAAGGCGCGCATCTATGGTTTCGAGGCGGAACTGAATGCTCGACCTACCCCGGATTTAACTTTGGTAGCCGGGTTCGGTTATCTGGATGCAAAATATAAACAGCTTGATGCGGATGTAATGGCTGTAGGTATCGGAATCGATAACAAGCTTCCACAAATTCCCAGGATAACTTTTAATGCGCAGGCAAATTATACTATCGACCTCCCCAGACGGGCCCGTTTCGTTCTTAGTGGGGATACCACGTATAAGAGCAAGATACACAGGTCGGTACAGAACTTCCCCGAGCTGCTGACACCTTCATATTGGCTGTTTAACAGCCGCCTGACATTCCTGGACGCTTCGGACAGATATGAACTTGCCGCATTTGTTACCAACATAACAAACAAAATGTATCTCACCAGCGGTGTTGACGTTCGAGCTCTTGGTTTTGTGGAGTCTTATTACAGCCGTCCGCGAGAGTGGGGTCTCTCTGTAAAAGTAAAATTCTAGCCGGCTATCGGTACTTAAATCCAAAGAAGGAGAGTTATGAAATGAATGAGGTAGACATAGGCACGATTTATAACGAATTATCGGGACTGAAAAAAGAAGTATATCTTCTTACCAGTTTACAAAAAATCCTTGACTTGAAGTATAAATACTTCCACCTTATAGACCATTTCCAGTATGGCAGAATGGGTGAAGTTTTCACAAAAGATGCATATGCGGTTATGGGTCCTTATGGCGCGTTGAATGGCCGGGATGAGCTTGTAGAATTCTTCGACGAAAAAGTATTCCCTTTCTTCGACATTATTCTTCACGGGGGCCACAACCCCCAGATACAAATGACAAGTGATACTACTGCCAAAGGCACATGGATGTATGAGGTTTATGAGCTGACAAGGGAAAATCCCCCCGGCAGCGTATGGCTGTGCGGCCTTTATCAGGATGAGTATAGAATAGAAGATGGGGAATGGAAAATTTCCAAGCTTAGCGGATCCTATTATTTCAATACTGCATTAGAAACTCCGTTTTCTCGCGAAAGATTCAGCCCCTATCCGCCAGGTGCGCCAGATCTGCCGAATGAATTTCGTATTCTAAGGCCTGCCGAACCCGGAAAGTAGAATCTCCACGACACCAGGCGAGTGGCTCTTTCCCTGGATAGGCAAAATTATCCCGGCGCCGGAGCCCCTTGCTGTACCTTGTAGAGCTGTGAGAAGAAAATGTATGATCTCGTAATTCGACACGGCACCATCGTGGATGGAACGGGTGAGCCACGGTTCATGGCAGACATCGGTGTCACGGACGGCAAGATAGCCGATATAGGGCCAAACCTTGGTACGGCGACCAGAGAAATTGACGCAGGAGGAATGCTTGTAACTCCGGGGTGGGTGGATGCTCATACGCACTACGACGGTCAGGTAACCTGGGATCCTTATCTTACCCCATCGTGCTGGCACGGCGTTACAACTGTCGTGATGGGCAATTGCGGGGTAGGATTTGCGCCGGTGGTACCCGCTGATCGTGATCGCCTTATCATGATCATGGAGGGTGTGGAAGATATTCCGGGTACGGCGCTTCACGAAGGAATAAAGTGGGAGTGGGAGAGTTTTCCGGAGTATCTCGATGCTCTCGACTCCCGGCGTTTTGCGCTGGACGTAGCGACGCAGGTGCCCCACGCCGCCTTGCGCACGTACGTGATGGGCGATCGTGGGATCCGGAACGAGACAGCAACGGCTGAAGATGTCGAGCGCATGTCCGCGCTTCTACTTGAATCCTTGCGAGCGGGCGCTCTTGGCGTGTCAACCTCGCGAACTGCAGCTCATCTTACCGGCGACGGCGAGGATGTGCCCGGCACCTTTGCCGGCGTAGATGAAATGTTCGGCTTCGGGCGCGCTATCCAGGCTGCGGGTCATGGCGTGCTGGAAATGGCGACCGATCTGGTGCTGGATCTTCCGGAGGGGCAGACAGAGGCTGGCGAGTTCGCCTGGATGACCCGTCTTTCACGGGAATATGGCGTCCGGATTTCCAACGTCGTTGTCCAGAATCACACAGAACCCGAAAAATGGCGCAACCTTTTGCGGAGAACCGAGGAGGCGCGTGGTCAAGGCGCGGACATTCTGATGCAGATTGGCGCACGGGCAGGCGGGCTCATAATGAACTGGCAAAGCAGTTATCATCCCTTTATGGGCCGCCCCGCCTATGAGGCGACAGCTTCCCTTCCGTTCAGCGAGCAAAAGGAGAAACTGAAGGATCCGGCCATCCGGTCTGCCATCCTGGCGCAGAAACTGGCGAAAGCGTGGAATGAAAGCATTCCGGTCGGTTATGACAATATGTATCGCCTGGAAGGACCGGACGGGATTCTGAACTATGAACCTGTTGCAGAGGAAAGCATTTTATCTCTCGCATCATCCCGGGGAAAGCATCCGGACGAGATCATTTACGACGCCATGATGGAACATGACGGTAATGGTTATATTTATGCCACGATGATAAACTACGGACGTCGGAATCTGGACCATCTTTATGAATTGCTCCATCATCCGGCATCCTTGCTCGGAATATCCGATGCTGGCGCACATTGCGGCGTGGTGTGCGATGCGAGTGTTCCGAGCTTCCTGCTCAGCTACTGGGTGCGTGACCGTGTCAGGGGAAAACGTCTGTCTCTGGAGCATGCCGTCTCCCTCCAGACCCGGAATACCGCATATGCTTACGGTCTGAAGGATCGCGGCACGCTTGAGGTTGGGAAAAAGGCCGATATTAACGTCATCGATTTCGAGCGACTTCGGTTACGTCCGCCCCGGATTGTGGCGGATCTGCCTGCGGGCGGCAGACGCGTTATTCAGGAAGTCGATGGTTATCACTCCACGATCACAAGTGGCATCGTGACATTTGAAGAAGGTCATCCCACGGGAGAGTTGCCGGGGCGGCTGGTTCGGGGACCGAAAGTAGCGGCTCCCGTCGTCCAAACCGCGAAATAATACCCTTGTTACACGTAAAATATTTAAGGATGGAGGATTTTCATGGATGATACTGCACGTATTGATAAGCTTGAGAAAAGAGTTCGGCAGATGGAGTCGCTGAATG
Source organism: Sphingomonadaceae bacterium (assembly GCA_041675905.1). Classification (GTDB taxonomy): domain Bacteria; phylum Pseudomonadota; class Alphaproteobacteria; order Sphingomonadales; family Sphingomonadaceae; genus Sandaracinobacteroides. Next base: position 96,395 of record JBAYSX010000002.1, read on the forward strand.
AGATCCACAATTTAAAATATCTCTATTTCGATATTATAGACCACTTCCGTAGCGGAATGATCGGAGAAGTATTTGCGGAAGAAGGTGTCGCATCCCTGACCACGATGGGGGAATATAAAGGCAGAAAAGAGATCACAGATTTTTTTGACAACTCATTTTTCCCCTCAATGGAAATGGTGCTTCACATGGGCCACCATCCCCAGATTTCCCTGTTGAGTGACACATCTGCTCGTGGAACCTGGCTATATGAAGTTTATATTATAACCAAAGGGCCAAAGAGTGACGGAATATGGCTTACCGGTCTGTACAAGGATGAATATGTTCTGGAAAACGGTCGCTGGCTTATCAAATATTTAAGTGGCGGATATTATTTCAATACGACCAGCGACATGCCGTGGGCGCGGGAGCGTTTCAGCCCCTACCCCCCAGGCACGCCGCCGCTTCCTGAGCAGTTTCGCATTACAAAATAAACGGGGCTGAGCAGCCTCCATTTCCAGCGACTCCCGGTATCTGTTCAAGTTTCGATTTCGGTACTGTACCTGACCGTGAGCCGGAAGCGCCGGTCCTCCGGACCGGCGCCCTCACGCTCAATATTTGACGTTGCGGGTGAAGCCACCGTCAACGGTGAGGTTCACGCCAGTGATCCATGAGGCGCGGGCGGATGCGAGATACAGCACTGCATCCGCGATCTCTTCCGGACGGCCAAAACGTCCCGCCGGATGTTTGTCGCGGTTCGACTTGAAGTAATCGGGCATTTCTTTTTCCAGGAAGCCCCAGCTACCGTCCGCAATATAGACCGGGCCGGGGCACACGCAGTTACAGCGAATCCCATCCTTCATGTAATCGATCGCCAGTTGATGCGTATAGTTGATGAGGGCTGCTTTCATCGCACCATAGCTCAGGCCCGATTCTCCGAATGCATGATTCTCGATCGCGGTAATCGTGGACATCTGGACAAACGCCCCGCCGCCAGCCTTCTTCATGTATGGCAGCGCGGTATCGAACATCGCCACCGCCGACATGAGATCGACATTATAGTTGATATCCCAGCCCTTCCGGCTGCGCGGAATACCGCCCAACGCGCTCGCGTTCGACACGACAATGTCGATTCCGCCCATGTCCGAGGCCGCCTTTTCGACCCATGCAGTGACCTGATCGAAATAGCCGCAATCAACCACCGAGCCGTAAACGGTGCCGCGATCTTTCAGCGCCTGCACGGCGTCCTCGACACCGTCGCCGTGCAGCGGATTGGCAAAAACGCTCTTGTCGCTCGGGTTCGAATCCTCGGAATGCGCCCGGCGTCCGCAGAACGAAACAATCGCGCCCTCATCGAGGAAAGCCTCGACAATCTGACGCCCGATGCCACGCGTCGCAGCGCTGACAATCACCCTCTTGCCCTTGAGTTCCAGATCCATTTTCAGGCCCCCCAATTATTCTCAGACCGGTCGAATGTGATCGCCCGAATGGATTTCCATGATTTCAAATACATTGCCGAAGAAGTCCCGGCCATATGTCGCCGCGAACCCGGACTTTACGCCACGTTCGTCCGTCGTGATCGTCGATAGATCGGGTGGCGCGTGAAACGTCAGCCCTGCCTCCACCATCCGCTCGTAAACCGCCTGCACGTCATCCACCTGGAAGCCGATGTGGGTATAGCCATGCAGGTTCACCGGGCGGTTTGGATCGCCCGGCGGGGTTTCGGGTGAGGTGTATTGGAAGACTTCGATATGCAGATTTTTCAGGCGCGCGATAAAGCTTTTCGCGGCGGTATCTTTCAGCCCGACGATCGTATCGATCCACGGATTGCCGGCTTCCCAGTCCGCTACCGACACGTCTTCGGCGCCCAGCAGATCGACGTAAAACTTGCGCGCGATCCCGATGTCCGGAACCGACAGCGCGACATGGTGGACGCCTTGCAGATGTTCCCTCATTTGGCACCATCCATATATTTGTCGAGCGTGTCGTGCAGGTGGCGGATGCGCGCCTCCTGATAGATGGAAAGCGTTTCGGCGCCCTTGCCGCTTGCATACATGCCCTCCCGCTGGAGACGCATGATATCGGTATCCTGATCCAGTACGCTGGCAAGGAAGGGGTCCATGCCCTTCACGCTGGTGAAGCTATCGGCTTCGCCGATTACCTCGACATCGGCGACTTCGAAATTACCGTCGCGCGGTTTTGGATGAAGCACATATTGATCAAAGATCGCCCGGTCGCGGTCGTATCCGTCCGGCCGGAATTGCTGGACGAGACACAGGCCCGGCGCCGGATAGACCAGGATGTTGGGGAATACATGATATTTGAGTGAGTCGATCATCTCCGGGACGGAGTGCTGACTGTAATCAAGCCCGTATTTTTCCTGCATCTGCGTGCGAAGCTGTTCGGCCATCACCCAGCGCGCGGTCTTGCCCTCGGGCACTTTTGCGCGCGCGCCCACCAGCTTGCCGTCGCCCACCAGCATGGTGTCCAGCAGTTCCTGCTCGCTCATCTTCCGCCTGGACGTCGGGCTGGGCGAAGCCATCGCGCACAGGTCGCGGCTGATATGATCGGAGAAAATGTCGTGCTGCATGTTCTGGTCGCTGACGACATTGGTCATTTCCGGATGCACATAAGGCGTGTGATACGCCTCCATGAACGCCTCGATCGCGATCTTCCAGTTGGCCGGCAGATGCTTGCGCACATGGGTGGCGACATACCAGCCGGTCAGATCCCAATTCGCGAAATGTTCCGGCAGGACTTCCAGATAGTCTGTAAGCGGACGCGCCTCGGGATCGAAATTCACGAACACCATGCCGTTCCAGCTCTCGACCTGGACTTCGACCAGATTCGCCTTTTCCCGATCAAGCTGCGGAAATTCGAAATCGCAGGGGATGTTTTTAAGCGAGCCGTCGAGGTTCCATTCCCAATTATGGAAGGGACACGCAATGCTGGAAGACCAGCCGCATTGCCCTTTCCGCTTGAGCATGGTTCCCCGGTGCAGACAGGAATTGTAGAAAGCCTTCAGACCTGATGCCGAGCGCACGATCAGGACGGACTGTCGACCGATATCATATACGAAATAGTCGCCTTCTTCGGCCACATGCTCCTCGCGGCAGGCGAATTGCCATACCCGCTTCCACATCTGCTCCATCTCGCGATCGAAGAAGGCCTGCTCGTTGTAGCGATCGAATGGAATGTCGCGCAGATTTTGTTCCGGGTTGGACTGCCGGTCCAGCACTTCGGGCAGATTCCCGTCCCGCCGCGCGATATCCGCCCAGGTCTGCCCAGGATAGCGATCACGCATGATCTTCTGAATCTCGTTCATTTGGCGTTCCTCTCCCAAAGCCGCCGACTATATCATAAACATGAATTCATGTTCACGTTTTAATTATCTGCTTCTTGTTTCCCAAGGTCAAGCGCCGTTGTAGCATTCCTGTTCAGCGATGTTGAGATAGCGGAGCGCCATACGAAGCGCTTCGCGGGCGAAATCCGTGTCCGTCACCTTTAGGCCCTGCCCAAGTTCGCCGTCCGAGGGCAGAATCGACCAGACCACCGCTCCCCGAATGATCGAGTGCGCATAAAGCACCTGCCGGCGCAGTTCGACCGGATCGCGTTCCGGCATTTTCTCGACAAGGCGATCGCCAATCAGGCTCGCCACCTGCTCGTTGGCGTCACTCTGGTCCTTGTGCACAACGGCATCCACCAGCCGCCGGCGCTCCAGCAACCGCAGAAGCCCGGCATCGGCGGTAAAGGCGCTGAAGACGATATCCAGATGCAACCCGATCAGTTCACGGGGCGATGCAGCCAGTGCTTCCGGTGAAGTGCACAGCTCGCGTATTTCCTGCATACGATACAGGCGGTAAGCCTGCACGATGGTGTCGAGAAGTGCCTCCTTGTCGCCGAATCGCTGGTACACTGTCCCGACCGGCACGCCCGCGTGGGCGGCTATATCGGTCACGCGCGTTGCCTCCCATCCCTTCCCGGAAAACAGCGAGACAGCCGAGGTGACGATGCGGCGCAAGGCATCCTTGCTGCGTTGCTGCCGGGGTTGTGCGATGGACTCGCAGCTTTCCATCCACCGCATCGGGTCCTGCTCGAACGGAATGGTTCCAAAAGGGGCGCCGGGGGAACGATGGATCATCACAGAATCCCGGTCTAATGCGCAACTTCCCACTTGGCCAGACCGCTCCGATGCGGGCAGGAGCATCCGGACATTGCGGGCGGGCCAGGCGTCCGATAGTCTTGTTTAAAGAGGGAGGAATCATGCGGATACAGGCGAACAGGGATTTCGAGATTGTCGCGGAAGGCTTCGGCTTCATCGAGGCGCCACGAACATCACCGGAAGGGCATGTCTGGTTTGCCGATCTGGTGGGCAAGGGGGTTTACCGGAAGCGGCCGGGACACGGTGTGGAAGCCATGCTTCCTGAACGGCAATGGGTCGGCGGAATCGTCTTCGATGAAAGCGGGAAGGTGCTGTGCAGCGGTCGCGGCGGGATTGTCGGGTTCGATCCGGCCACGGGCGAGACGGTCAATCTGCTGGATGAGATCGAAGGCGAAGCGGTGATCGCGGTAAACGACATGGAAGCAGATGGCCGGGGCGGGCTTTTCGGTGGCACGATCGATTTCGTTTCCATTTTCGAAACCAACAGCACACCTGAACCGGGCAAGCTGTTCCACATGTCGGCAGCGGGCGATATCAAAGTGCTGCGACGCGACGTATCCGCGTCAAACGGCCTCGCTCTCAGCCCGTGCGGGAAATGGCTCTATCATTCCGAAACCTCGCGCGGTGTCTGGCGCTACGCGCTCGGCGCGGATGGAATGCCCGGCGAAGGAACGCTGATCGTGGAACTGCCGGACAGCGATGGCCTTGTCATGGATGTGGAAGGCGGCTTCTGGGTTGCCTGCTGGGAAAGCGGCCGTCTGCTGCATTATGATGCGCACGGCGTGTGCACCCAATGCCACACATTCCCGCAGCCGCATATCGTCAGTCTGGATTTCGGCGCCGACGACCCTGGCCTTCTCACGATCTCGACCGGCGGAAACGCGAACATGCCTCAGGCCGGTGCGGTTCTCCGCATCAAGGTCGATACACCCGGCCTTCCGGGCAAACTCACTCGCCTCAAGACACTGGAGAAACACGGATGATCGACCTGCAACGGCATGCGAACGGCGTCGCCGTCCTCACGATCAATCGTCCGCAGGCGCTGAATGCGCTCGACTTCCCCCTTGTGGACGCCCTGCGCGAGGCGCTGGCCAGCCTCGAAGCGGACAAGGCGGTACGGGTTCTCATCCTCACCGGACAGGGGAAGGCATTCTGCGCCGGCCTCGACCTCAAAGAGGTAATTCTGGGCGACGAAGCGCCCGAAGGCCCGATCGAATTCATGGATCTTCAGGAACGCTACGCGGGGTTGATGAAAGCGGTGCACGGCGCGCGGTTTCCGGTGATCGCCGCCGTCAACGGCGTCGCTGTCGGCGCCGGAATGGGGCTGGCGCTGGCGGCCGACATCCGCATCGCGGGTCCGGGCGCCAAATTTCTCGTCGGCGCCGTGAAAGTTGCGCTCAGCGCCGGCGAATGCGGCATCAGCTATCACCTGCCGCGCCTGGTCGGGGCGGGACGGGCGTTCGAACTGATGCTCACCGGTCGCGCTGTCGATGCAGCAGAAGCACTCTCCATCGGCCTGGCAACCTCACTTGCCGGGGAAGGTGACCTGCTCGATGCGGCGCTGTCTGTCGCGGGGCAGATTGTCGAGAACAGTCCTTATGCCGTGAAGCATACCAAACAGGTGATGCACGCAAATCTCGACGCTCCGGGACTCGACGCAGCGATGGAACTGGAGAATCATGTGCAATGCCTTGCACTGGTTACCGAAGATTTCAGGGAAGCCTGCCGCGCCTTTGCCGAAAAACGCAAACCGCAATTCACTGGCCGCTGAATATGCTCTCGGGGCCGGGATAAGGTTTGCCAAAAGGGAACCGCCGATACAGTTAACCGTTTCGTCGTGGGCGACCCGGACACGGAAGGCATAAATGAGAGCATCAGAAGGTCAACCGGATGGTGGCGGCAAGTTTGAACTGCTGACGTCAGGCGCGTCCATTCCCGTAGCAGGAACGGCGCTTCCCTTCGCTTACGCACTCATGTGCCTGTTACTGCTAGTTTTTGGTATGCTTGCGTCGCCGGCAAGCGCACAGATCATACCCAAACCCGCGGAGACGCAGGAAGAAGCAGTTCCCGACCCTTATGGACGGGATACGCCCGCCGGTACGATAGCCGGGTTTATGGCGGCGATCGGCGACCAGGATTATGAGCGGGCGCGCCACTATCTCGACCTCCGTAACGTACCTTCGCGGCAGCGCGAAGCGCGTGGCGTCCTGCGCGCGCAGCAGTTGCAAAAGGTGCTGGATCAGCGCGGGCAATTATCGCCGCGCGCGGCCCAAAGCGACGAGTCCGCCGGCAGACTCGATGACGGACTGCCTCCTGACCGGGAACGGGTGGGGACGATCCGGATTGATGACGGACGCGAGGATATCCTGTTAGCCCGCGTGGAAGACAAGGATGGTACGACATGGCGGGTTGCACGCGAAACGCTGGCGCTGCTCCCCCGGCTCGCCGCTGACCCCGCCCGGTCCTTGCTGGATCAATGGTTGCCGGCGGTGCTTGTCGAAACGGTGTTTCTGGGCGCGCCGGTGGGCCACTGGCTCACCCTGCTGGCCTTGACAGTCATCGCATATGGCATTGCCTGGGTGCTGCTTGCCCTGATCCTGTATCTGGATGGCTGGTGGTGCCGCTGGAGGAAGCGCGACGCCCGCTCGTTCCTCCGTGGAATTGTTGCGCCCCTGCGGTTGCTGGTGGCGGCATGGATTGTGATGCTCGTTGCGCCCCACATCGGCGTTGCGATTGTCGCCCGGGAAATGTTTGGCCGGATGGTGGAGGTTGTGGGCTGGGCTGCCTTTGCCTGGCTTGTCTGGCGCACCATCGACGTCGCCGGCGAGATCATCATGCAGCGACTTCAGGGGCCGGAAAGAGGACAGATCCGCTCGATCGCGGCATTTGTAAGGCGTCTGGTGAAAGCGCTCGTCCTGGTAGTGGGCACCATCGGGGTACTCGACACGCTGGGCTTTGACGTCACTGCAGGGATTGCGGCGCTGGGCATCGGCGGGCTTGCGCTTGCTCTGGGCGCGCAGAAACTGGTGGAGAATCTGGTTGGCAGCATCTCCATCCTGTCGGACCAGCCGGTGCGTCTCGGCGAATATTGCAAGGTCGGGGACATTGCGGGCACGGTGGAGGAGCTGGGCATCCGTTCCACCCGCCTGAGAACATTGAATGATACGATCGTCGTCATCCCGAACAGCGATTTTGCTGCAACGAGGATTGAGAATTTCAGCCGCCGCAACCGTTTCTGGCTGCACCAGACGATCAATCTCCATGTACAGACACCGCCGGGACGATTGCGCGAATTCCTGCAACAACTGGACAAGACGCTCTCGGAGCATCCACGCATCATGCCCGGGCCGCGCGTGCGACTGCTGGGGCTGGACAGTTCAGATCGTTTGCCAGTCGAGATTTTCGCCTATGTCGGAACGGCTGATAACAACGTCTTTCTGGAAGTGCAGGAAGACATCACACTCCGTGTGCTCGACATGCTGGAGAACCTGGGCATCGGGATCACAATGCCGCCCACGCTGGTGCAGGTCGCTGCGCCTGCTTCGGCGGCAAGAGATGAAAGCCCGGACGGGGGCGGGGACGACCCCGCCGGCACTCGCGTGAAGCATCCCGACGGCCATCAGGCGGTACCGGGCGGGGCATCAAATCCGGATCCCGCTCCTCGCAACGCCTGAAGCATTACAAGGAGCGGGCGGGGGGAGAAGGTTCAGAACTTCACGTCGAGCGCGAGGCCGATCGTGCGGGGATAGGGAACCTGATACTGGCCGCCTGGTACGGCCAGGGGGCCGCGCGTATTGCCGATATTATCGGCGAACAGCGCGAGATCATAATCGTCGTTACCCACGCCGATCCGTGCTGCGCCCATGCCGATCCATGGCGCGTAACGCCCGTCGAAGATACTTTGCTGGCGTGAGCGATAGGTATAGCGACCGCTGGCGCGGAATTCGAGCGCAGGCGTAATGGGCCTCGCATAATTTCCGGCAATTGCAAAGGTCGTCTTTGCCGATCCGGGCAGTTGATGACCGTTGGCGATAAAGGGCAAGGCCGCCGTAACGCTATCCGGCACACCGCGCAGCGTCGTCTTGTTGACGTTGCCGCTCGCCTGAAGTTGCAGACCCGCGATTGGCGTGGACCAGTTGATTTCGGCGTCAATCCCGCGACCGCGCACGTCACCTACGGGAACCACGATCGTTTGCGCGGAAGGCGACAATTCAAGCTGTGCGTCGGCCCAATCGAAATAATAGGCGGACAAGGCGAGCCGCAGTTGCCTGTCAAACAGCGACCATTTCACCCCGGCCTCGTAGTTCCATAATGTGTCCGGCCTGGACGAGGGTGAAAAATCTGTGCCCAGGGCAAGATTGGCGGCCGCGATGATAGAGGTCGAGGTGACGGCGCCGCTGCGGAAACCCTTGGCGGCCTCAACGTAGATCATGCCATTGTCGCTGGCATGAAATGCAATGTTGAAGCGCGGATTGAATGTATTTTCCTTGACCTTCACCGTCTCGATTGTCGGCGTGATGATGCCCAGCTCAAGAAGTTCGAGCGAACTGTTCTCGTTGAACGTTCGCCGTTCTTCGAAATAGCGGCCGCCCACGGTCAGATCCAGTTTGCGCTCGAACAGGGAATATGTCCCTTCGCCATAAACGGCCCATGCCTTGCTCTTCAGTTCATTATTGTTGCGCGTGGCGATACCCAGATTTCCGGGAATCTGAAAATCGGGAAGGATGGTATCCTGACCGCCATAGGTCTTGCCGTCCTGATAGTAGAATCCGACGATATACCTGAACGGCCCACTATTATCTGAAGTCAGACGAATATCTTCGTTAAAGGTCTTCGTTGTCAGCGGCCAGTATGCCACGAAATCGCCAATGGAACCGGGAATGAATCCTCCGCTTTCCGAGTATATCCTGTTACGTATATAGCCCGTGGAGCTTTGCAACGTGGCAAATCCCAGATCATATTCAATATCCGCCGTATAGAGCGAATAGTTGGAGTTCGATTCACCCAGTGTCCAGTTGGTGGCCGGAGGGTCGAAGAACGTCAGCCGGTTCGCATAATTCTGCCGGTTTTCGTTACGCCAGTAAGCCAGTTGCACACGCAAATCGTCGGTCGGCCGGGCCAGAAGTTTGACGCGGCCGGTGAAGCTGCTTGCGTCGTTCGCATCCTTTTCGCCAGTGGACAGTGCATCGGCATAGCCGCCAATCATCTTGTAGCTCACGACCCCGCGCACGGCGAGTTTGCCCGGAATGAGGGGTGCATTGAGCATCAAATCGCCCGATCCGTTCGGCTCCCCGCCGCTTGTGGCCGCGCCGGAAACACGTACCGAACCTTCCGTCTCGTAAAGATCCGGATCATTGGTCAGCACCTTGATCGTGCCGCCAAGCGATCCGAGCCCGTAAAGGGTCCCTGATGGCCCGCGGAGCACCTCGACGCGCTGCAGGTCATAGAAATCCGCTGCCGGTGCAAAAGGACGGCCCGGTAGCGCAAAGGCGAAATTGTCGAGGTAAAACCCGACCGTGGGATCGCCATCGGTTTCGGAGGCGGCGACGCCGCGAATCTGGAATGTGGTGCTGCCCGCTCCGACGGTGGAGCCGGTCGTGGCGCTCGGAATCAGCTGGATCGATTGCTCCAGATTTGTGATTCCGGTCTTTACCAGCGTCTCGCCGCCCAGCGCCTGGACCGCCTGCGGCACGGCCTGGATCGACTGGCTGCGACGCTGCGCCGTAACGACGATTTCCCCGGATACCCCGTTACCCGGCTCCGGCACTTCCTGCGCTTGCGCGGCAGTGCCCAGAGCGAATGTCGCGCAGATGATTCGCGGCGCAACCCGCTTGTTGATGAAAAACATATTCCTCCGTTTCACCCTTCTGAAGCGCCGGTCAGTCCGGCTGTTGATCATAAGCTGCAGAAGGAGACGCCGGCATTCGCCAGCATTTACGTCCTTTCCGCCCTCACTGCCCTGAACTATAAAAAGCTTCTCGGCTTTTTTTTAAATCGGGGAAGGCGACGGAACTGTCAACCGCTATTAGCGATCGGACACAAGGATATTGGCGGACCCGTTGATGCGGCGTCATGTCTGTCAGTGTGCCGCCCGCGCCTTTCCAAACTGCGAGACACCATGGAACCGACCAGAGAAAACCACGACCCTGCCACACATGTCGAACCGGGGCGTGATTCCCGGAAGCGGCGGACCGGGCGCTCGGCCCGGCAGGCTGAGAAAAGCGAGGCGATGCGCATCCAGGCGCTGGAAACCACCATCGACTGTCTGGTCGCCAATCCTTATTCAGAGGTCTCGATCGCTGCTATCGCGCGGCAGGGCAATCTGACCCGCGGAGGAATCCAGTATCATTTCGCCACCCGCCTCTCGTTGCTTCAGGCAACCGTGCAACATCTGCACCGCCGGCGTCTGGAGCAGTTCCGGGCGGATCTGATCGCCTGCCCGGAAGGTGTCGATATAGTTGACCATGTCGTCGATACCCATTGGCGCCATCTGAACGAACGGGATTTTCGCGCCTACCAGGAACTTGTGCTGGCCGCGCGGTGCGAGCCGGAACTCGCGGCGACCCTTGCCGGACATTATCAGGCGTTTTTGGGCGAATGGCGCAGAATTGCACAGGAGCATTTCGGCTGGGATCACAAAGCGCCGGAGATGGCCCGTGCGGGTAATATCGCGCATTATATTCTGGATGGCATGGCTTATGGCCAGCTTGGCGGCCAGCTCGAACCGGAAGAGATTGGCGAACTGCTGGGCTATGTAAAATCGGTTATGCGTCAGGCGACTTCGGGCAGCCCGCATTAACCGCCGTACCGTGCTCAAAGACGATTGACAAATGCGCCGCTTTGCGTTTCTTTGAAAAGAAAGCTGAATAGCTTGTTTTGTTCGGAGAGATCACAATGGCGAAAATTGAGCAGGAATTTCTCGACGCGCGCGGCCACGGCGGCGCGTATCAGGCGGAGCCTTTCCTGCCGCGCAAGCCGATTCCAGACATTGGCCTGAGCCGCGTGGATGGCGAACGATTCCATTCCCGTGAGTTTATGGAGCGCGAATGGACGCATATCTGGTCAAAAACATGGAATATCGGATGTCACGAAAGTGAACTCCCCGAACCGGGCTCTTTTCGCGTTCACAAGATCGGCCACGAATCACTGCTGTTCGTCCGTGGCGAAGATGGGGTGATCCGGGGCTTCTACAATATTTGCCAGCACCGCGGTAATATTCTTTGCCAGACAAACGAAGGCGATGTGGATCGGTTCAAATGTCCGTTCCATGGCTGGGAATGGAACCTCGACGGCACCTTGCGGCAGGTGATGCACCCGCAACTATTCCCGCAATTTCATGGTGGCGTTCCTGAAAAGGAGCTTGACCTGCCGCCGATCCGGACCGATCGCTGGGGTGGCTGGATCTGGTTCAATCTCGACCTGCATGCCATGCCCGTTGCCGATTATCTGGGCGAGGCGGGTCGCCATCTCGAATCCTACCAGCTCGAAAAATACAGCCTTGTCGATTACAAGACCTTTGAATGGAAGGGCAACTGGAAGCACGCCCATGATGCGTTCAACGAAAGCTATCATTTCGAGGCACTGCACCCCGAATTCCTGAATTTCGCCGAAGGCTTCGATGTACCCATCGAACTGCTGGGCATCCATAGTCGCATGCTGAACTTCAACATGACCGTCAGCGAACTGCTGGATGACCCTGACAGCATTACACCCTTGCGCGCGCGGATGATGCGCCTGCCGGAAGACCATAAGGGCTCACCGAGAGATGTCCATCTCGACGTTGTCGCGCGCAAGCGGGCGATGCAGGACGAGACATATTTGCCCTATAAAGATCTGAACGACGAGCAACTCGTTCACCAGTATCACTATACTTTCTTCCCCGGTACAACCATGACCTGCACCCCGGAAATGGTCATTATCTTCCGCTACCGGCCACATGAAAACGACCCGAATTATTGCTATTATGATTTTCTGATCACCCGGCATGATGCGCCTGGCACGCCAGCGCCTGTGTTCGAACACCGGCTTTACCGCCATGACGAGTTGCCCGACTATGCCGACGCATTTGAGGGCGCGTTCGATCCTGTGCTGGCCAATGTTCTGCAGCAGGATGGCACCAATATGCCCACCATGCAGGAAGGGACGCGTTCAGCCGGTTTCCGTGGCATGATCCTGGGCGAGCAGGAAGTACGGTTGCGGCATTTCCATCAGGTGGTTGACCGGTTCCTGATGGGTGACGCGCCGAAGTCAGGAGATCGCTGATGCCGCGCCCGACACGTATCCATGTCATCACGGGCGGGCGTTTTCACGATTTTGACCTGGCGCGGCTGACGCTGCTGACGATCATGGCCGAAAATGACTCGCTGCGCGCCACCTGTGCCGAAAATTTCGACAGGGTGACCGACCTCGAGGATCACGCCGGAGTGATCCTCTACACCTGCGATCTTATGCCCACCGACGCGCAGGCGGAGGCGCTCGACACATTCGTTCGCCGGGGCGGACGATTGTTCGCGCTGCACGCAGCGAACGCCCATCTGGAGTTTACCGAAGGCCCGGAAATCGTTACCAGCGGCGTCCGCATTCCGGGCCTGGTAAAACCAACGGCCGAAGATATTGCGCCGCGCTTTATGGAATTACTCGGCAGCCGCTTTCTGGCGCATCTGCCAGCACAGCCGATCCATATTCATGTCGAAGACAGGGATCACCCGATTACAGCGGGGCTGGAAGATTTCACCCTGATCGACGAACCTTATATGGCCACACCGCTCGGTGAAAACCGGGTGCTGCTATCCGCGCGATACAAGGGCGATGCGCCCGGCTATCTTCTGGGCGAATGGACAGACGACTCGCCAAGACCGCAGCTTTATGTCCGCGATCATGGCAGGGGCGCGGTTCTCTATATGCCGCTCGGACATGCCTGTGGTCGTTTCGATATGCAGCCGATGATGGACGAGGCGCCCGTCGTGCGCGGCCCCTGGGACGATCCGAATTATCAGGAATTGCTGCGGCGCGGCGTGGCCTGGATTGCCGCCGGTACGGACAATCTGGCCTGAAAACCACCATTCAGGACAGGTTTGCTCGCGACGCTCTGGTCTGGCGCCCGGCAAGGCGTTATGACAGGGCGATTCCATGTGGCGGCTTTATCAATTCCCATTATGTCCCTTCTCGCGCGCTGTCCGTTTCGGCCTTGCGGAAAAGGGTGTGCAGCATGAGCTTTTGCTGTGTTACCCGTGGGAACATGGGGATGCGCTGTCCCGCCTGAATCCGGCCATCCAGACCCCGGTGATGGAAAAGGGCACGCATATCCTGTGCGATTCATCGGTGATTCTGGAATATTTCGACGAAACGGTAGAGCGCGCGCCACTGATCGGCGCCTCCGCCGGCGAACGGGCGGAAGCGCGGCGGCTGGCTATCTGGTTCGCGCAGCGTTTTTATGCCGAAGTCACCACGCCCTTGCTGCAGGAGCGCATGTTCAAACGCATCATTTCGCGCGCCGCACCCGATGGCATGCAAATCCGCAACGCCAATCGCGCGGCGGAATTGCATCTGCAATATATCGACGACCTGCTCGACGTGAATCGCTGGCTCGCCGGGCCAACTTTCAGCATCGCCGATATTCATGCCGCGGCGCAATTATCGGTAGCCGATTATCTGGGCGGAATCGACTGGCGTGGCCATGGCCAGGCCAGCATGTGGTATTCGGCGCTGAAATCCCGTCCCACCTTCCGGGCGTTGCTGGCAGACCGGATGGAAGGGATTCACCCGCCGCCCCATTATGACAAGCTCGATTTCTGAGACCATTGCCGCCGAAGCCCGCAGGCTGGGCTTCGCGGCGGTCGGCATCCTCTCCGCCGTGGATGCACCCGATTGCCGTGCACGATTGCAGGCGTGGCTCGATGCCGGTTGCCATGGCGATATGTTGTGGATGGTGGAAACCGCCGGACGTCGCGGCAGCCCGCTTGCGCTTTGGCCGGAAGTTCGCAGCGTCATCATGCTCGGCTTTCCCTATACGCCGCCGCTCGACCCCTTGCGGAATCTGGCGAGGCCGCAGATCGGCAATATTTCTGTCTATGCGCTGGGACAGGATTATCATGACCTGGTGAAAAAGCGGCTGAAGGCGCTGGCACGCTGGATGGCCGCGCGCTCGGGCGAGCCGGTGAAAGTCTTTGTCGATACCGCACCGGTGATGGAGAAACCGCTGGCCGCCGCTGCGGGCATCGGCTGGCAAGGCAAACATTCCAACCTGTTATCCCGAAAACACGGCAGCTGGCTGTTCCTGGGCGCGATTTACACGACGGAGGAGCTACCCTCTCTCGCCGATGCGGGTGCCACCGCACAATGTGGAAGCTGCACCGCCTGCATCACTGCCTGTCCTACCGGCGCGATTGTCGCGCCGTATCAGGTAGATGCGCGCGCCTGCATTTCCTATCTGACTATCGAACATAAAGGCCCGATCCCCGAACAATATCGCCGGGCGATGGGTAATCGCATTTATGGTTGCGACGATTGCCTTGCCGTCTGCCCGTGGAACCGTTTCGCCCATTTACCCGCTGAAGGGCCGCTGCTGCCGCGCGGCGAACTGGCTGCCCCGCTGCTGGCGGATTTTCTCCAACTGGATGACGCGGATTTTCGCGCCGTGTTTCGCGGTTCGCCAGTGAAACGCATCGGTCGCGACCGTTTCATCCGCAATTGTCTGATTGCGGCCGGCAACAGCGGCCTTGCCGATTTAACCGTACATATCCACCGTCTGCGCGCTGATCCTTCGCCGCTGGTGGCGGAGGCTGCCGCCTGGGCAGAGGGCCGGATGGCGGAAACCACCCGGCCCGATACCGTTACTTCGCGATCTTGATGAAGATCGGATTGCTGTAGAACCACAGATCGCTCCACGGGTCTTCGCCACGGGGGTCGACCGGCGGTTCGAGATCGCCGGTATTGGTGCCACGCACGCGGACATATTGATCGCCGCGCACATTCTTCAATACATAGGTCATGGTGAGCACTTCGCCATCCCGCTGCCACTGGCCGGCGTCGAACCGCTGCACCACCTGCGTCGTCGGGTTGTGCGATGTCGTACGGTCGGCAACCGGACCGGTTACATCACCCCGGATCAGATCGACACGCGCGACATCCGGCGTCCGCCCACCGAAATTGGCCCCTGCCGGATCGCGCAGACGAATGGAGATCGTCACATCCTGACCGGGTTTCACCGCCAGTTCGCCGCCAATCATGGCATGGGCGTCGCCGCTGCTGGCGGTCACATCCAGTTCGGAAACCAGATCACCGGTGGTCACGAACACCCGGCCCGTGCGCAAACCTTCCAGGATGTCGGTCTGATCGGCGCGCGCCCGCACATAGGTTTTCGAATATTCACCCGGCCAGAAATCGCTGCCGCCATCGCGCCAGTTGTAGTGCGAATCCGAAGTTGCGGTGATCCACCAGCGGCGGCCTTCGCCCAGCATCGAATCCCAGAAACCGCCGAGCCGCGCCGCCATCTGGTCAAAACCGCCCCAGGTCGGCGAATTTCTGTAACCGCCGCGCGCGCCTTCCGGGTCCTGGCTGCCATCGGGGTTGAGGGCATTGGCCTGGTGCCCCGGTGCGCCTTCCATGCCGACCGCTACTTCCGGCGCGGTGTCGTTCCAGTTACGGAATTCCTCCGGGCTGTAACGCCCCCACACGCCCACATCCTTCGCCGAGCGCGACGGGTGGTTGGCGATCACGACCGGCGGCGTCGCCTGCCCGCGCATGTGGCGCAGCGCCTCGATCATCTTCGATTCTTCATCGCGTGTCGGGTCAGCCGGATGCGGATCCCGGCGCGACCATTTCGATTCAATATCATAGAGTTGCTCGCGCTCGGCGGCGGTGCGCGGAATGATCAGGCTGCTGTGGTCGCCGCCTGGCGTGTCGAACTCCATGCCGTAAAATTGCAGGATTTGCGGCACAGCCTCGCGCGATTTGAGCAGCGCCGGATAGGCTTCATCATGGTTCAGCTTGGAGTGCGTCGGTCCGCCATGGTCCGTCACCACCATCCATGAAAGCCCATGGGCAGCGCCCATTTCAGCGTTTCGCTGGATGGAATAGCGCCCATCCTTGCCCAGCAGGATTTTCGGTGGTTTGGCCGGATCGGCGGGGTCCATCTCATAGCTGGCGCTATATTCGGTATGAATATGATGGTCCCCGGAAAGCCAGCGGCGGCCCTGCTCGTCGCCATGTGCGGCGGCAGCCGCGCCTTCGGTCAGCCCGCCGTGGCTGTGGCCTTCGTGGGCGAATGCGCCGGTTGCCAATATGCCGCTAACCGCAACGCAAGCGAGTAAATTCTTTATCATAATTGCTCCCTCCGGAACGAAGAAAAGCGCCCCCGGCAATCATTGTCGGGGGCGCAGGATCAGATCAGGTCAGATCAGAAGTTGACGCGAACGCCCGCCAGATAACGGCGTCCGAAGCTTTCATATTCGGTCGGACGGATACGTTCGCCCTGATAACGGACGCCAGGCGAATTGGTCAGGTTGTTGGCGTCCAGATACAGTTCGGCATTCTCCGACAGGGCGTAGCGAACCGACACATCCAGCCGGCCAACCTTGGCCCAATAGGTGTCCCCGAGGATCACATTGTCGTTGATCGAGTCGAGATATTCCGACTGCCACTGCCAGCTTACCCGCGCCGAGAAACCATAACGCTCATAGTAGGCCGACACGTTGTAAATCAGGTCCGACGAGCCTGGCAGGTCCGTCTTGCGACCGTCCGGCGTGGTCGCCGTCGAGTCATTGAACGTCAGCGTGCCGCGCACCCCGAAGCCGGCCATCCAGTCCGGCAGACCGGCGTTCAGCGCCAGCGCTTCCAGCGGCTGCACATAGGAGAATTCCAGCCCCTTGATGCTGCCGCCGCCGCCATTGGCGACGGTTTCATATTTATAACCGGAACGGTCAACCCCACCGAAATTGAGGACGTTGGAGTCGAACCGGCTCAGTTCGACATCATAGAGAATGTCCTTCAGATCCTTGTAATAGGCGCCCGCGGAGAAGAAGCCGCGCGAAGGCATATACCATTCAAAATAGGCATCCAGGCCCCATGCACGTTCAGGCGTCGCCAGCGGGTTTCCGCCAGATACGATCTGCTCGTCATCACTGAAGGTGAAGTTGGGACGCAGGTCGGGGTAGTCCGGACGGGCAGCACCGGTGTTGAACGACAGGCGGAATTTCATGTCCTGATTCATATCCCAGTTCAGGTGGACGCTGGGATAAATGGACGTATCTGATTTCGACACATCGACCGGCATAAAGCCATCCGGGCCTTGCGCCAGCGCACTACCGGTATTTTTCACGCGCTCGACCCGCGCGCCATAAACGATATTGCCCCAGTCGAAATAAGTCGTGCCCATCAGATAGCCGGCGAGGACTTCTTCACGAACCTTGTAATTATTGGTTTCGCTGGTGTTGGCCTGAACATGGGCGATGCCATCGGCGACGAAGCCGTCAAACAGCGCTTCGCCGAGATCGCTGGAGAAATATTTGAAGCCATAGCCCAGCGGGAACTTGCCCTTGTAGGGCGTGTCGATAGCCAGATCCGCCTGGGTCGGAATGACCGCGCCGGCGTCGATCAGATCCTGCCGCGTCACTTCCATCACCGTGCGCGTCGAAGTCTTGGTGCGCCGGTCATACTGGCCGCCGAACTGGAAGGTGGTGTCGGTACCGAACAGGTCGAATTGCCGTTCGATATCGATCTTGCCGGTATAGCCATTGGTGCGATCAAGCTGATCACGTTGATTTATACTGATAAAATCCAGCTCGCTCGGCGAGATGAATGGCCGTGCGGCCCCCTTGCTGAAAGTGCCATCGGGGTTACGGACGGTTTCGAACAGATGCACCTTGTGCATGCTCTTGTCGGTGAAATCATAATCCAGCGTCGGACGGCTGGTGAAATCTTTCGGGCTGACCCACGATGACTGGAATGGCGGACGGCTCCGCGAATCGGCGCGCGTATAATTACCGCGCCAGGTCAGTTTCCAGTCGCCGATATCATGATCGCCGCCCAGCGTATTGGTGAAAATCCGCTGCGCAGACGAGTTGCTGTTCCACGTGCTCTCGATCTCGGCGCCATGGAGCGTGCCCTGCATCGGCGTATTGCCGTTGCGGATATCGGCATAACCGGTGCGCGGCTTGGCAGCGGGAGAACTGGTGTCGCTCGTACGAACGGCATCCTGATCGAGATCGAACACATTGGCGTTGCGCAGTTCGTCGTCGGTGAATTCCGTCCAGATCGAGCTGACAAACAGCCGGTTGCTGTTGTCCGGCTTCCATTCCAGTCGTCCGCTGAAGGCGGTATTGCTGCGCGTCAAACGATACAGTTTATTCTGCGTCTTCGGGCTCCAGATCCGCTCATCGCCACCCGGCTCGCGGTCTTCGGAAGCGATTTCCCAGCTCGTTTCAAAATTGTCGGTAATCATGTCGCGCTCATAGCGCGATGCCGACAGCATGATGCCAATGGTGTCGTTGGCGAACCGGTCGGAGATAAATCCGCCGATATTATATTGCTTGCCCTGGCCGAGATCGTTGAAGCCATAAGCGCCATCGAGCGCCATCTTGAACCCCGGATAATCGAACGGGCTGCGGGTAACGACGTTGATGTTACCGGCCACGGTTTCACCCGGCATGTCCGGCGTCACCGCCTTGCGCACGATCACCTTGCTGGCGATGGCCGACGGAATGGTGTCGAAGCGCGTGGTGCGGCCAGCCGGGCTGATCACGTTGACGCCATCGAAGCCGAGCGTCGTCCAGCGTGCCGGCGCGCCGCGCAGGCTGACGAAACGTTCCTGACCCTGGTCGCGCGCAATGCCGACGCCCGGCAGACGGCCAAGGGCGGCGGCGATGTTCTGGTCCGGGAAACGCCCGATGCTGTCGGCGGCGATCACATCGACGAGCGAGGTCGAGGCGCGCTTCAGCTGGATGGCGGCTTCTTCAGATTCGGCGATCGGGCGCGACGCGGTCACGACGAGATCGCCGCTGGAATCCACACCGGTCATGGCGCTCAATACGACCTTGATCTCTGCGGTCTGCCCGGGCGCAACGTTGACATTCACCGTTCCGGTTTCAAGGCCGAAGTAACGTGTCGTCAGCGTCACCTGTCCGGCGGGTACGCGGTTCAGCAGGAAGCGCCCGTTGGAGTCCGTGGTGGCGACGGTATCGAGACCTTCGGCGCGAACGGCGGCCCCGGCAAGAATCCGGCCTGTTTCGCTGGTAACAGTGCCGCTGATGCTGCCACTATTGGCAGTCTGACCGGCACTCGCAGCCATTTCTGTCTGGGCAGCAACGCTCCCTCCCAGTGCAGGCACTATCAGCGCAACGCTGGCTGCAGTAGAAAGCAAGAAGTTGTTCCGTAAATTGCGGAAGGACGACATATAATAATACCCCTTATCCCCGAAAGCATTCGCTATCGGGCATGAATAAGACACTTTTGATTTCAATGACCCTGTCGCATGGCCGAGGCGACTGGTTCATATGTGGTCGATACCGAGGCCCTTAGGCGATGATTATGACGCAGGAATTACAGAAATAATAAAAATTCAGTAGCGATTCAGAATGAATCTCAGTTACGCGGCAAATTCTTTCCATATTGGCAGCTACTGTAACCGGCATGACATATTTATGGTCTAGACAACGCGCGACTTCCAATCTGGTAACTTCTGGAGAAACTGTGAAAAATTCCGGTATCCGCCTCGCCTGGGCCGCGAGCATCGCCTTCGCCTGCATCGCGCCCGCCATCGCCCACCCCGGCGGACATGGGCCCGCACCTGTTGCTCCATGGCAACAGGGTTCCCGCTGGCCGGACCGGATTATCCTGACCTTTGAAAGCGACCCTGCCCGGTCGCTGGCCGTCAGCTGGCGTACGTCCGCCGACGTCAAGGCAACGGTTGCTGAAATCGCGCTGGCCACGCCGGACGCGCGTTTCGATATAGGCGCGACGCGCGTAAATGCCGAAACATCGCCGCTGGACCTGCAATCCATTGCGCATGAGGGCGTAAAATTGCCGATGCCGCGCAATGAAGGCCTGCCCGCGGTGCATTATCATTCCGCCCGCTTCGACGGGCTGGAACCGGATACGCTTTATGCCTATCGGGTACAGGGCGCTGACGGCGTATGGAGCGAGTGGTTCCAGGCGCGCACCGCACCGCTGACCGGTCCGGTCAAGTTCATTTATGTCGGTGACGCCCAGAACGGTATCCTGTCCCACTGGTCGCGGACGATTCGCGCCGCATTCCAGGCTGCACCCGATGCGCGCTTCATCCTGCATGCAGGCGATCTGGTGAATCGCGCCTCGCGCGATTACGAATGGGCCGAATGGTTCAAGGCTTCCGGCTTCATTCATGGCATGATCCCGGCGATTCCGGTGGCCGGCAACCATGAATATGAAGCACTGGGCCTGACAGAGGAAAGCAAACAGCGGGTTCTGTCGGCACTGTGGCGTCCGCAATTCCGCCTGCCGGTTGACACCAGTCTGCCGGAAAATATGCACGAAACCGTTTATGAAGTGCGTTACAGCAAGGATGTGCACATCTTCGTGCTCGACAGCAATTTCAAGGATTTTGCCCCGCAGGCGCAATGGCTGGACACGAAACTGGCAGCGAGCGACGCCCGCTGGCGCATCGTCACCATGCACCACCCCGTCTATTCCTCGGGCCGGGACCGGGACAACAAGCAATTGCGCGATACTGTTCTGCCCGTGTTGCGAAAGCATAATGTCGATCTGGTGTTGCAGGGGCATGACCACACCTATGCACGCGGCATGATGCAACCCGGCGCCCAGGCTCCGGCGCGTACCGCACTGAAAAAGGGCGACGAGCTGGCGGTGATGTTCGTCAACTCCGTATCCGGCCCCAAACAATATAAGTTCAAGGAAAATGGCTGGGACACCTATCGTCCGACCGGGGTAAATCTGGAGCGTTTTTCCGAAAATACCCAGTTCTTCCAAATCATTGAAGTCGATGGCGATACGCTTGGCTATACGGCGTGGACCGCCGACGGCCAATTATATGACAGTGTCGAGGTGACCAAGACCGCAGCCGGCCGCAAGACCATCAAGGCGACGAACACGTCCAGAATGCCGATCCGGCGTTTTGAAGGGACGGCCCCCTATGAAGGCGTAAAAAGCGACGAGCCGGCTCCGGCATCGGCACCTGCCGCGCAGTAAACGCAATGAATGCGGGCTCTCCGGCGATCCCCCGCCGGAGAGCCCTGTTCCATTATGTATGCGCGCGCACGTCCGGGCTCTTTTGCTGACGCCCGTAACGTCCTAAGCCATTGTCATGGATATCTACCTGCCCATCGCCGAAATGTCGGTCAACGCGTTCGTGATTATGGCGCTGGGCGGGCTGGTCGGTTTTCTGTCGGGCATGTTCGGCGTGGGTGGCGGTTTTCTGACCACGCCATTGCTGATTTTCTATGGGATACCGCCGGCCATCGCCGTTGCATCTTCCGCTACCCAGGTTGCCGGTTCGAGCTTTTCGGGGGCGTTGACCTATTATCGCCGTGGTCAGGTCGATCTGAAAATGGGGCTCGTGCTGGCCGCCGGTGGCCTGCTGGGCGCGCTCGCCGGGTCCCGGTTATTCCTGTGGCTGAAATTACTGGGGCAGGTCGATGCGGCAATCGGCATTATCTATGTGATCTTTCTCGGCGGCGTCGGCGGCCTGATGCTGAAAGAGTCGCTGGGCACAATGCGCCGTACCGTCAGCGGCGCGGGGCCGGTCCGCCGTTCCCGGCATCATCATCCTCTGGTGGCGGCCCTGCCGGCGCGGATGCGCTTTCATCGTTCCGGCGTATATATTTCGGTGCTGGCGCCGCTGACAGTCGGGATGGTCGTGGGCATTCTCACGGTGATTCTCGGGGTTGGCGGCGGTTTCGTCATGGTGCCGGCGATGCTCTATCTGCTGGGCATGGCGTCTGGCGTGGTTGTGGGCACCAGCCTGTTCCAGATCATTTTCGTCACTGCTGTCGCTACCATGTTGCATGCGCTGCAAAGCCATTCGGTGGATATTGTGCTCGCCGGGCTGTTGCTGATCGGTGGCGTGATCGGCGCGCAACTCGGTGCGCGGGCGGCGCAGAATCTGCCCGCGGAACGGTTGCGGCTGTTCCTCGCGCTGCTGGTGCTGGCCGTCGCCGTGCGGCTGGCGTTCAGCCTGACGTGGACCCCGGCCAATCTCTATTCCATCCAGACGGCGCTGTGATGCGCTGGCTGCTGATCCTGCTGCTTCTTTGTGGCGTGCCGGCATCGGCACAGCCCCGGCTTGTCACCGGCCTGTCGCAGAGCCGCATCGATATTTCCTACCGCTTCGCCGGCAGCGATTTGCTGGTTTTCGGCGCCATTCAATATCCCGGCGGTCGCGCGCCGTCCACGCCGCCCGGCATCGCCATTGTGCTGCGCGGGCCGACCGAAGCATTGACGGTACGCCACAAGGAACGCGTCGCCGGTGTCTGGGTCAACACGAAAGCGCTGCGGTTTGAAAGTGCGCCCGGCTATTATGCGGTGGCGACGACCCATCCGGTGAGCCAGTTGCTGGATGAGCGCAACGCCGCCATTTACGAAATTGGTGTCCGGCATTTGCAATTGTCGCCTGCGACCGCCGCCGCGATGGAGCAGACGCGCGCCTTTCAGGACGGGCTTGTGTCGCTCCGACAGGCGGACGGGCTTTATGTCGAACAGCCCTATGGAGTGACCGTTACCGACAATATCCTTTATCGCGCCCGCATCCCGCTGCCCTCCGCGGTGCCGGTGGGCAGCTATCGCGCCGAAATTCATCTGATCGAAGATGGCCAGGTGCTGGCACGATCCACAGCCCCCATTATCATCGACAAGAGCGGGATGGAGCGCGCGGTCCATCTGTTCGCCCATGAACATGCGTTTCTCTATGGGCTGGCATCCGTGGCAATGGCGCTGGCGATGGGCTGGCTGGCCGGGCTGCTGGTGCGTAAACGGACCTGAACAGCTCAGACTTTCTTGCCGAGCCTTTCCTCCAGCGGCGCATCTTCCCGTTCCACCACATGTTCCAGCGGATCGGGCCGCACAAGGCGGGCGATCGTTGCACCCGAAACATAGGCGGCGCGGCCCAGCAATTGCGCGGCCACCGGCACCGTCACCAGCATGAACAGGATGGTGACGATTGCCGTTGTCGGCGCAATCTGCTCGGCAGCCAGCAGCGAGCCGATGATGGTCAGCACCGTACCGAGCGTTCCCGCCTTGGTGGAACTGTGCATCCGCTGGAACGCATCGGGCAGACGATAGACGCCGATGCCGGCAATCAGCACCAGCAGGACGCCGCCGGTCATGAAGACAAGACCCGCAATTATGGAAATCTGGTCCATCATTCGTCCTTGCCCTTTTGTTCAAGGAAGGAGGCAAGCGCTGCAGTCGCGACGAAATTGATCAGCGCAATGCCAAGCCCGACATCCAGAAAATTCCCGCGCCCGGTCGTTACCGCCGTCAATGCAGCCAGCGAAATCGCAACGCTGGTCAGCATGTCGAGCGCAACGAAACGGTCGGCGAAACCGGGGCCACGCACCATCCGCCACGCGCCAAGCGTCAGCGCCACCGTCAGCACCACCTTCAGAAAACCGATATACCAGGCCACACCTGTGGCGAAATCCGGCAGCGCAAACGTCATGGCCGTTCCAGCTCCAGAATCCAGCGCTCGTACAGGGTCTTGAAGCGATGGCGCACCGATTCATCGTCCGGCGCGTCCAGCATGTGCACATAAATGGTTTGCAGGTCATCGGACACATGCAGGGAGGTGGAGCCAGGTGTCAATGAGATGAAATAGGCGAACAGCCCGACGCCCCAGGGCGTTTTCGCGTCGGCTGGAATGGCGACGATCGCCGGTTGCGCCAGTTGATCGCGGGTCAGCACGATGCGCGCGACCCCTATGGACGCAGCAACCAGATCGTAGATGAACATACCGACAAGGATGGTGGCGGCGCGGATCCGGTGCCATTTCATCGCCGCGCTCCAGTGGCCAACGCCGCATCACCGGCAATGCCCCACAGGGTGTCGGGAAACAGGCCGATCAACAGCGTCGCCGCCGACAACAGGCCAATGGCCATCAGCATGGCTGGCGGTACCCGCCGTGCGCGCAGGCCGGCGGCGCGGGATTGCCAGAAGGCCTGCGCCCAGACGCTGCCCATGGAAATGATCGTCAACAGGCTGACGAACAGCGCCACCGCCCCCAGCCAGCCCAGACCGACGGCGAAGCTACTGCGAATCACCATGAATTTCGCCCAGAAACCCGAAAAAGGCGGTATCCCCGCCAATGACAGGATCGGCACCGCAGCCAGCAACGCCAGAAGGGGCTGTGAACGCACGATGCCGCCGGCCAGACGCACATCGAAGGTGCCGTCGGCACGGGCCATGGCGCCCGCAACCAGAAACAGATTGGTCTGCACGATCATGGAATGAACCATGTAGAATATGGCCGATTGAATGCCGATGGCGCTGGCGATGGCCAGACCCATCGCCATATAGCCGACCTGCGCGATGATGTGCCACGATAGCAACCGGCGCAAATCCGTTTGCGCGAGCGCCCCCAGCACGCACATCAGCATGGTGCCGGCGGCCACAAGCGCAAACATCAGCGGGAAACCCGGCAATGTCTGCACACCGAACAGCGTCACCATCACCCGTACGCAAGCATAGAATCCGGCCTTGGTCAGCAGACCGGCAAAGATCGCACTCGCCGTGATCGGCGCGGTCGGGTAAGATGCGGGTAGCCAGAAATACAGCGGAAAAAGCCCTGATTTCAGCGCAAAACCGGCGAATATCAGCGCACCGCCCGTTACCAGAGACAGGGTCAGTTCGCGCCCTGCCAGTTGCTTGCCGATCTCCACCATCTCGAGAACGCCGGTTTCGGCAAAGATGAAGGCGATGCCCAGCAATATGAAGGTCGCCCCCACCATCGACAGCGCCGCGTAGCGAAAAGCGCCGTCCAGTTGTTCGCGCCGGCGGTCGAGCGTGATCAGCCCCAGCGCCGTCACCAGCATCAGCTCGAACCAGACATAAAGATTGAACAGATCACCGGTCAGGAAGGCGCCATTTACCGCTGCCAGCATGCCGAGAAACAGCGGATCGAACCCGGCATGCCGTCTTCTTGCACCGATGTCGGCGCGGGCGTAGATCATGGCGGCAAGCGCCAGAAGCCCCGTCACCAGCACCAGCGTCGCCCCGAAACTGTCGCCACGGAAGCTGATGGCGAAAGGCTCCGGCCAGCCGCCGAAACGGGTCGTCAGGATATAGCCTTCGCGGACCTTCAGGAACAGCTGCAGCGAGGCGAAGGCCAGCAGCAGGACGGTGATCTCCATCGTCCATCGGCATATATGCCGGTGGCGGCGCAGCATCGCCGTCAGCGCCGCGCCCGCCAGCGGCAGCCCGACGGGTGCGAACAGCAGCAGGCCGTCAGACATGCCCGCCGCCCCTGGGTCCGCCTGCTTTCGGGTCCGGGTCGTCCGGCGCTTCGGCGGCCTGGATCTCGCCAATATCGATCGTGCCCTCGTCCCGCCAGGCGCGGAGTGCCAGCGCCGCCAGCACCATGGTCAGCGCAAAGCCAATGACGATGGCGGTCAGCACCAGCGCCTGCGGCACCGGATCGGCGCTCGGGCCGAGCGTCTGCGCCCCTTCCCGCACAAGCGGCGGTTGTGTGGAGCGCAGCCGGCCGGTCAGGAACAGGATGAGGTTCGTGCCGGTCGCCAGCAGGGACAGGCCCAGCAATATGCGGACGATATTGCGCGACAGAATCATGAAAATGGCGGAGCCAACGATGATAGCGGCAGAAAGCGCATAGATAAGGCTCATTGCCGGGCCTCCCGCTGCAGGCCGAACATATAGGCCAGCACCGCACCCGTCACCGTAACATAGACGCCGAAGTCAAACAGCATGGTGGTGCTGAGTTTCATCGGCGGGCCGAAATACCATAAATGCGTCAGGAAATGGCCCTCGGCAAACAGTCCGGGCAGTCCGCCAAGCAGCGCAAGGCCGATACCGGCGCCGACGAGCGCGACCGGATGGAAGCGCAGGGTTTTCCGCGCCGCCGCAATGCCATGGCCCAGCGCGATCATCGCAAACGCCAGGCTTGCGACAAGGCCGCCGATGAAGCCGCCACCCGGCTGGTCGTGGCCACGTAACAAAATCCACACCGAAAGCACCAGTAACAGCCAGAAGAATCCCCGCGCCGTCATCCGCAACGCAAATGGCACATCGCGCGGTGCGGGTACGGGAGCGGCCGAGCCGCGTGCCGGCCCCAACAGCGACCAGCCAAAGACCGCCGCCATCGCAATCACCACGGTTTCGCCGAGCGTGTCGAAGCCACGAAAATCGACGAGAATCACGTTGACGACATTCCGCCCATGGCCACCGACCCACGTCTGTTCACCGAAGTAATCCCGTAACAGCCCGCTGTTTTCGCCAGCCAGCATGTCCATCACGCTGACAAAAACCACGAGGCCGACGACGATGGAAACCAGCAGGTCGAAACGCATTTCGCCACGGCTGCGGGCCAGCGGCCCGGCCAGAGGCACGGCCAGCAACAATATCGTCAACAACACCACCATCAGCGCCTCGACGGTGAATTGCGTCAGCGCCAGATCGGGTGCGCCGTTCAACAGGAAAGCCAGCGCCACGCTAAGGCCCACGAGCCCCACTGCCACGAGCGCAGACAGCAGGCCGCGCGACCATACGGCTGCAATCGCCCCGCCCGCGCCAATCAGCGCGATGCCCGCGGCAGCCGGCCGGAAATCGCCAAATTCGGGCCAGCGCAGGCTCATGCCGGTTCCCTGCCAGGCGGCCAGCCACGCACCGCATACGAATACCGGCACCATCGCCCACACCACATAGAGATACCGGCGCAAATCCCCATGCTGCACAAGGCCGGTAATGGCGTGCGCCGAGCGACCCAATGCCGTCAGCAGCCAGTCGTACCAGTTTTCCACACCGTAGCGATCGAAGCTGCGATTGCCGCGCAGTCGAACGTGCAGCGGTCGCCAGAAAAAGGCGATCAACGCACCGATCACCACCACCACGCCCGACAGCAACAGCATCGGTGTCAATCCATGCCAAAGCTGCACGTTCACTTCCACGGCATTGCCATAAACGGCGACCACCGCCGGTCGCAGCACATTGCGGGTGATCCAGTCCGGCGCGAGACTGAGAATCAGTCCTGCCAGCGACAACACCATCGGCCCGAGAACAAGCCCTGGCGTCTCGCCATCCTTGACTTCCTTCACCTTGCCGCTGCCGAGAAAAAACGGTCGCAAGGTGATGACGGCGGCGACGCCCACCATCACCGCATTGACGATCACGGCGATCAGCAGCGGGATCCAGTCTGTGACTCCCTCTATCTGGGCCTGGAACAGGAACTCCTTGGAAATAAAGCCGAAAAATGGTGGCAATCCGGCCATGGACAGGCTTGCCAAAACCGTCGCCAATGCTGTCAGCGGCAGGAATTGCGCCATACCGCCCATGGCGCGCAGCGTCTGCAATCCGGTCACGTGCAGCACGGTGCCGGCACAGAAAAACAGCGCGGCCTTGTATAACGCGTGCGAGAACAGGAACCCGACCATCGCAACCGTCGCCGTCGGTCCGGTCATGCCGATCATCGTCACCATGATGCCCAGCGACGCAATGGTCGAATAGGCGAGCGCGGTTTTAAAGCCTTCAGCCCGGAGCGCCTGCAAGGCCGCCACGGCCATGGTAACCGTGCCAACACCGATCAATACCGAACGCCCCCAGGGAACGGTGGCAATCAGCGGCTCGAACCGGGCGAGCAGATAGATGCCGAGCTTCACCATCGTCGCCGAATGGAGATAGGCCGAGGCCGGAGTGGGCGCCTGCATCGCATTGGGGAGCCAGAAATAGAAAGGGAATTGCGCCGATTTGGTGAATGCACCCAACAGGATGCAAATCAGAATGGGCGTCACCAGCGGGCTTGCCGCAAGCTCCGGAATCCGCTCCCGCACCTCGCCCAGCGAATAGGTGCCCAAAGTCTGGCCGATCAGGATCACCGCCGCCAGCAATGCAAGGCCGCCGCCGCCCGTCACATGCAAGGACATCAGCGCCGAACGCCGCGCCCGGGCGCTTCTGCTGTCAAAGCCGATCAGCAGAAACGACAAGATGCTCGTCGCTTCCCAGAACATCAACATCACCAGCATATTGTCGGCGAGCACCGCGCCCAGCATGGATGTCATGAACAAGAGGATCAGCGTGAAGAAGCGCGCCCGCTCGTTCGCCGGCTTCTTCATCATATAATCGCCGGAATAAACCACCACGAGCGCGCCGATACCCGTGATCAGCAGCGTCATGAGGAAGGAAAAACCATCGAGCCGGAAGGTCAGATACAGGCCCAGCCCCGGCGCCCAGTTGCGCCCGTCTCCCAATACCCAGCCGCGCTCCATCACCGGCGCGATCGCGATCAGGCTGACGAATAGCCCCGCCGGCAACAGGCCCAGCACCCAGCCGGCCCAGCGCCCGGTGAGCCGCGACACGATGGGGGCGACGCAGCTTCCGGCGAAAGAGACAAGAAGAAGCCAGATCAGCATCAGGGAGGCGCGCGTTTCCTTCTTTGGTGGGTGGGCGCCAGGCACCCGCTGGTTTTCGACGTTCCAGATTTTACGGCGTTCGTCAAAGGATTGGCGGCGGTTTTTTGTCGCTTTTCGAGAAATCACTGCAAATTTCGCGAAATTCCTGCCAGAATGGGTTCATGCTGAAATTGATCCTCGGCAATCGCACCTATTCCAGCTGGTCGCTGCGCGGCTGGCTCGCCTGCAAGCAGGCCGGTCTCCCGTTCGAAGAGCAGTTGATTCCGCTACGGGAGGGGGACTGGCAGGCGCGCAAGCGGCAGCCGGACATCGCCGTGTCCCGCGGCACATTGCCCGTCCTGTGGGATGGCGACACCGCTGCATGGAACGCGCTTGGCATCATCGACTACCTCGACCAGCTGACGGATGGCACGCGCTTCTGGCCACAAGACCGCGCGGCACGGGCGTTTATCCAGTCCGTCGCGGTCGAAATGCAGTCCGGCTACATGCCGCTGCGGCAGGCGTTGCCGATGAATGTGCGCCGCCATTATCGCGATGTGCAATTGCCGGATGATGTGCTCGCCGATGTGGCGCGCATCGATTCGTTGTGGAGCGAGGCGCTGGAACGCTTCGGCGGACCCTGGCTTGCCGGCGCGGAATTCGGCGCGGCGGATATCATGTTCGCACCCGTCGCCAGCCGTTTCAGCACCTATGGTGTAACATTATCGGACGCGGCCCGCCGCTATCGCGTCGCGGTCATGGCGCATCCATGGATGGTGGAATGGATCACCGCTGCCGCCGAAGAACCCTGGGTGCTGGCGCATAACGAGCGGGATTAGGCTTGCGGGCGAAGGCGCGGCTTGCCATGCGGCACAGTCATGGACCCTTTACCGCTTGCCCGGGCACTCATCCGCTGCCCCTCCGTCACGCCCGCCGATGCGGGTGCGATACCTTGTCTTGAAAAATGGCTGGGTGAACTGGGTTTCACCCTCACCCGCCTGACGCGCGGCAGCCCGCCCGATGGTCCGGTCGAAAACCTGTTCGCCACCATTGGTGATGGCGGGCCGCATTTCGCCTTTGCCGGACATACGGATGTGGTGCCCGCGGGTGATGGCTGGCGGGTGCCGCCGTTCGACGCGGTGGTGGAGAATGACATTCTGATCGGGCGCGGGGCAGCCGATATGAAGGGTGCGCTTGCGGCGATGGTGTCGGCGGCGGCGGCGCATGTCGCGCGCGGCGCACCGGGGACGCTCAGCTTCATCATCACCGGCGATGAGGAAGGCCCGGCGCAATTCGGCACGGACCGCATGCTCGACTGGATGGATGAACAGGGAATCCGCCCGGATTGTTGCGTCGTCGGGGAGCCGACTTCTGTCGACAAGCTTGGCGACATGATGAAGATTGGTCGCAGGGGCAGTCTGAACGCGTGGATCGAGGTTCCGGGCGCGCAAGGTCATGTCGCCTATCCGCACCGCGCCGACAATCCGATTCCCCGGCTGCTTGCCATACTGAACGACCTTCAGGGCCGGGTGCTGGATGAGGGCAATGCCTGGTTCCCGCCCTCGAATCTGGAGATTACCGACATCCTGGTCGGCAATCCCGCCACCAACATCATTCCGGGGAAAGCCACGGCGCGCCTGAACATTCGCTTCAACGATGAGCAGCGGGGCCGCGATCTCGCCGAATGGATATGCGCAAGCGTCAACAGGCACGCACCGGCGGCAAGCGCAGAGGTGAAGATCAGCGGCGAGGCGTTTCTGACCGAACCAGGCGCGCTGTCCACCCTTGTCAGCGATGCCATTCATGCCGAGACAGGCCTGCGCCCTGAATTATCGACCACCGGCGGCACATCGGATGCGCGCTTTATTCGCCGCCTCTGCCCGGTCGTCGAATTCGGCCTGCCCGGCGGGACGATCCACAAGGTCGACGAGCAGGTGGCCGTTGGCGATATCCGCGCGCTCGCACGTATCTACGACCGGATGTTACAGGATTTCTTCGCTACATCTGGGACGGATCGGCGGTAAAACTCACCGTCAGCCATAGCCCCGGGCCGTCATCGCCGATGCCCTCGCTGATCTCGCGCCGCATATCGTCGATTTTTTGTATCGGCAACGGCGGCATATCGTCCGGCACCAGCAGGCTGATTTCGATAAAACGGGCACGGCCGGTTTTGGTGATATAGGATTCAAACCGCGCAAATCCGTGTCGCGCAACGAATTCCTCCATTACCTTGCGCACATGGTTATCGAGTGCAGGTGGGGTAATTTCAAAAATTTCCCGCAGGGCTGTCCATGCCTCCCGCACCGGCGCCGGAAGCAGGACCAGCGTAATCGCAATCAGAATCAACGGGTCGACATAGGGCACCCAGGGTTCAAAAGCGGTGCCGCGCATCACCCACGCCAGCGCGAACGCTACCAATAGCGCCAGCGTAATCCATGCCGACATAAGCCATGCCAGGCCATCGATCCGGACCAGGCCCGACTCCAGCCGCTCATTATAGCGACGCATCCATGCCCAGGTGGCGAAACAGACCAGCGTGGTGATCGCCGTATAGATAATGGCTCTGCCCAGTTCCGGCACATAGCCGCCGGTCATCAGCGATTTTACCGCACCAGCCAGCGCATAGAGGCTGAGCACGATCAGGATTGTCGATGACAGCGCCAGTACCATCGGTTCCAGATGCCAATAGCCATATTGAAAGCGATGATTGCTTTCACGGGCGACGAGCCGGGCGACCACCAGCATCAGCCAGGTTACTCCGGCATCGATGAGCGAGAAGAAGCCGTCGAAAATAATTGCCATGGAGCCGGATAACAGCCCGAACACCACCCCCAGCGCCGCGACCAGCAGCGTCGCCGCAATCGACAACAGCAGCAGCCGCGCTTCCAGCGTGCTTTTGAGCGCCAGACGCCGCGCATTATGATCGGGCGTCGCCATGCGCGGATGCTACACGTTAAAGCGGAACAACATGATATCGCCGTCCTGCACGATATAATCCTTGCCTTCCGAACGTAGCTTGCCCTGTTCGCGCGCGCCAGCCTCGCCGCCCAGCGCGACATAATCTGCATAGGAAATCGTTTCGGCGCGGATAAAGCCGCGTTCGAAATCGGTGTGGATGACTCCTGCGGCCTGTGGTGCGGTCGCGCCCCTTTCCACCGTCCATGCCCGGGTTTCCTTGGGGCCTGCAGTAAAAAAGGTGATCAGATTCAACAGATCATAACCGGCGCGAATGATCCGCGCGAGGCCGGTTTCCTCCAGCCCCAGTTCCGCCAGAAACTCCGCCCGGTCCTCCGCGGGCATGGCGGCGATCTCGGCTTCGATAGCGGCGGAAATCACCACGCTGCCTGCCCCTTGCGCCGCCGCCATTTCGGTAACTTTTGCGGACAGCGCATTGCCATTGGCGGCGGATGCTTCCTCCACATTGCAAACATAAAGCACGGGCTTCGACGTCAACAATTGCGCCTGCGCCAGATGGCGCGCCTCCTCCGGATCCCGTGTTTCCACCAGGCGGGCGGGCTTGCCTTCGCGCAACAGTTCCAGCGCCCGGCCAAGGATGACCGCCGCGGCTTTCGATTCCTTGTCACCGCCCTGGCCTTTTTTCACCAGATTCGGCACGCGGCGTTCCAGACTTTCCAGGTCCGCCAGCATCAGTTCGGTTTCGACGGTTTCCGCATCCGCCACCGGGTCGATCCGCCCCTCGACATGGGTGACATCGTCATCCTCGAAACAGCGCAACACATGCACGATCGCGTCAACCTCGCGGATATTGGCGAGGAACTGGTTGCCCAGGCCCTCCCCCTTCGACGCGCCGCGTACGAGCCCGGCGATATCGACGAAGCCCAGTTGCGTCTCAATCAGCTTCTGCGACCCGGCGATGCGGGCGATCTCCGCCATTCGCGGATCGGGCACTCCTACGGCGCCGACGTTCGGCTCAATGGTGCAGAAGGGATAATTGGCCGCCTGCGCCGCTGCCGTTTCCGTCAGCGCGTTGAACAGGGTGGATTTGCCGACGTTGGGCAAACCGACAATACCGCATCTGAAACCCATTTTCTGCCTTTACACATCTGGTGAGGAAGTTGTTTTGAGCCGGAACCTTCAGGCGCGCGCCCGCAAGGCCAGATCATTGACGAAACGGTTGGGATCGCCGCCGGCCAGCAATGGCGCAAGATCGGCGATGTCCGCCAGCAGATCGACGAGCGCGCCCTCGTCGGCTTTGGGGAAATTACCCAACACCCACGGCGTCACCCGATCCTTGTGGCCCGGATGGCCGATGCCGATTCGCACGCGGCGATAATCATTGCCGACATGCGCGTCGATCGAGCGAAGACCATTCTGACCGCCAGCACTGCCGCCCGTTTTCACTTTTACGCGGAAGGGTTCGAGATCGAGATCGTCGTGGAAAACGGTGAGATCGGCAGGCGTCAGCTTGTAGAAACGCAGCGCCTCACCGACGCTGCGCCCGCTTTCATTCATGAAGGTCGTCGGCTTCAGCAACAGGATGCGCGTACTGCCCAGCCGCCCTTCCGCCGTCAGCCCCTGAAAGCGTGGCTTCCAGGGGCCAAAGCCGTGTACGGCGTGAATGGCGTCGACCGCCATATAGCCGATATTGTGGCGGTTGCGGGCGTAGGCCGGGCCGGGATTGCCCAGCCCGGCGAACAACAGCATGACGAAAGATCAGCCCTCGCTGGCGGCTTCTTCACCCTCTTCACCTTCTTCCGCACCTTCTTCGGACCTCAGGGCCGATGGCGCGGTGAGCGTGGCGACGGTAAAGTTGCGCTCGATAGTGGGAACCACCTTTTCCGGCAGTTGCAACGCATCTGAGTGGATCGAATCGCCGACTTCATAACCCGTCAGATCGACGATGATTTCATCGGGGATGATGTTGGCCGGGCTGCTCACCTCGATTTCGTGGCGCACGATATTCAGCACACCGCCACGCTTCAGGCCAGGCGATGCTTCTTCGTTGATGAAGCGCACCGGCACCTGCACGGTGACCAGCGAGTCGGCGTTGATCCGCAGAAAATCGACGTGCAGCGGGCGATCGTT
Organism: Sphingomonadaceae bacterium; assembly: GCA_041675905.1. GTDB lineage: Bacteria > Pseudomonadota > Alphaproteobacteria > Sphingomonadales > Sphingomonadaceae > Sandaracinobacteroides. The sequence continues at coordinate 130,121 of JBAYSX010000002.1, forward strand.
GACCGGATGGAACTGCACATCGCGGGGCAGGGTGGAAATTTTCTTTCCCCTACTTCCACCTCGACAACGGAGTTCAGGAAGAAGCCGGTATTCAGCAATTTGACCAGCGCCTTTTCTTCGAGCGAGATCGATTGCGCGGCTTCCTTGCCACCATAAATTACCGCCGGAACCCGGCCCTGCCGCCGAACCGCACGGGAGGCTCCCTTGCCACCCCGGTCGCGTTGCTGCGCGGCAAGCGTCAGCACGTCAGACATAAAATTCTCCAATAACAAACCGCCCGGCGCCTCCAGGGTGCACCGGCCACGGAAGAGCGGCCCATAGCCGGAAACCGGCAGAAAAAGCAAGGCCGGGCTGCACGCGCAGCCCGGCCCCGTTGAAAGCCTGCTTTCGATTCAGGCGGCGGTCGTCTGCACCCGGCGACGACGGGCGGCATAGCCGATAAAACCGAAGCCGACGAGCATCATGCCCCAGGTGGCGGGCTCTGGAACGGCGCCGGCGAAACTGCCGGAAACATTGCCAACGGCGCTGTAATCGCCCGCGACGACGGGGGACGAAAGGCCCGAGATGCTGAGCGAGAAATTGCCGGCGAGGAACTGGCCGAGATCGAAGACATCGGACGTTGCCGTATAATTTCCGGCATTCGATCCGGTGGAGAAGTTACCGGAATCGGCTCCGACAAAGGACGACGCCAGACCATTATCGAAGCTGATGGTAAGCACATTGACACCGGCCGAGAGGAAGCTCAGCGAACCGACAAAGCCGGACTGGGTGGCAGCGCCATCAACAACATTGCGCACTTCGTTGCTGGTGGCATTGAAGTTGAACACTAGGTTGGTCAGGACATAAGGTGCGCCGGGCGTGAACGCGAGCATATTGGCGTCAACCGGAACATTGGCCGCCGTGAAGGTGGTGATGAGGCCGACGCGGTCAACGGCAATGCGCTTGTCCGCGGTGTCCTGGAAAAACTGCATATAGGTAGTGGTGGCGGCATGGGCCGTGCTGCTTGCCATGACTAAGCCGGCTGCGGCGATGGCGAGCCGTGTTACGGTAAACATTGTTAATCTCCCATTTGACGAGGCGGACACTCACGAACGCCCCCATCCTGCAGGCATGCAATTTGTGTGCCATATCATATCGCCACATATGTTATTGTTTATTAACGCGTAATTTTACCGAAAAGTAATGATTATGTAAATATTATTTACAATTTGAGTGTGACATGGAAATTTCGTCATCCGGAAAACAAAAGGGCCGGGGCGGAAATTCCGCCCCGGCCCCCTGTATCAGTCGAAGGCTGCTCAGGCCGCGACGCGCGCCATGCGGCGGCGGCGGGCAGCGAAGCCGACCATGCCGAAACCGGCGATCATCAGGCCCCAGGTGGCAGGCTCCGGAACGACGGCCACATCGGTGGACGCCGCGAAGGTACCGGACACATTGCCAACCGCAACGGCATTGGCGCTGCCGACGAACGGCAGGCTCATGCCGGACAGCGACAGGGCGAAATTACCGCCCGCGAAGTTGGCGATGTCGAAGATGTCCGACGAGATCGTCACATTGTCCGGTGGAACGCTGGTGGAGAAACCGCCGGCAACCGAGCCGATGTTGGACGACAGCAGCGCCGTCTCAAAGGTGAGGGTCAGCAGGTTGGTGACGCCCGAGGTGAAGCTGAGCGCACCGGCGAAGCCGCTTTGCGTTGCTGCGTCACCTTCGAACTGGACCGCTTCGAAGCTGGTCGCGCTCAGGTTGAAGACGGCGTTGGTGAACAGGACGGGGGGATTGCTTGTGAAGGCCAGGGCATTGGCGATGACAGGCGCATTGGTCACATTGACGGACACGCTGCCCGGTACGCGGGTGACCTGAAACACCGGCGCGCTATTGACCTGAAAAAATTGCAGGAAGGTGGTGGTCGCCGCATTGGCCGCGCCGCTGAACGCGAGTGCGCCCGCCGCTACGATAGCGAGACGAGTAGTGGAAAACATAGAAACTCCTTGCTGATACATCGCGCCGCCGGTCACCCGGTCCACGCACCACAACCGCATGCAATTTCCACGCCAGGCTCAAATTTATAGGTAACATACTGAAACACAAAAGATCTGTGTTTCTATAAATTAAGAGAAATGTAAAATATCTTTACGAACTGCGCCGCTGTCACTTTTTGGACACATTTTGCCGAGCCTGGCGCCGGGCCCCTGTCGCGCCGACTGGCGGCGTCACCAGCTTTGCTTCCAGCCCGTAACGGCCCAATATCTCTATCAGATTTCCTGCCCCCCCCAGATGCCCCGCGCCCACGGCCACAAAGAGATGTTGTGGCTCGGTCTGGATCTTCCGGGCGATCCACGCCGCCCACCGTTCGTTGCGATCATCCATCAACATGCGTTTCAGCATCGGCGAACCGGAGAAAGCGCGATTCATCTGGCGCGCCAGCCAGTCGATATCGCCGTCCACCCAGGCCTTCACCATATATTCCATGCGCTGCTTGCTGCCCGACAGATCATCAAGGGTCGTCAACAGCAATTGCACCTGATCGGATTCGGGGAGCGCGTCGAAGTTGATCAACTGCTCTTCCATCGTCTCCAGGCCATGGAGCGGCTTCTGCCGGATACGCGCCCGCGCCGCCAGCACGGCCTCTGCCCCGATACGCGGATCGAAGCCGTATTCGGCGGCCTGCATATTGGCGAGCGTGAGCGCGACATACCAGGTTTCATACCGTTCCAGCGGCGGCGGCTTCAGGCGGGCCAGCGCCTCCACCAGCGGCCCGCGCTGTGCGGCCGGGAGGCGCAGCAAAAGCGCATGGGGCTGCGGCAGACGCGCAAGCCGCTCGATCATGGGCGCAACCGCCATATAACTGTCGGGGGGCAGCGTCTCCAGCACGACCAGATCGGCGCTATCCACCGCCGCCACCACATGCGGGCGAAACCAGTCGACATCGCGGGGCAGCGTATGAACCGTGCCGAACAGCGTGACTTTGGCGGTATCCGTTTTGATTTCCCACATCGCCGGCCCGGTAACGGCGGGCGTTGTCGGGGCGGGGGCGGTTTTCGGCGCGGCCAGCGCGGCGACGGGCAGCAGCAACAGCAATAAAAATCGGATAAGAAACATCCGGCCATCTTGCCCGATTGCGCCCACCCGCGCCAGCGGCTAATCCCGGCACCAAATGCGTAAACCCCAAAGCTTTCAGGATCTCATCCTCACCCTCCATGCCTTTTGGGGGGAGCGCGGCTGCGCCATATTACAACCTTACGATATGGAGATGGGAGCTGGCACCTTTCATCCGGCCACCACGCTAAAGGCGCTGGGGCCTAAGCCCTGGAGCGCCGCCTATGTGCAGCCGTGCCGCCGCCCGTCCGACGGGCGCTATGGCGAGAACCCCAACCGCTTGCAGCATTATTACCAGTATCAGGTGATCCTGAAGCCGTCGCCGCCGGACATTCAGCAACTCTATCTCGACTCGCTCGCCGCCATCGGGATAGATCTGGCCACCAACGACATCCGTTTCGTGGAAGATGACTGGGAAAGCCCCACATTGGGCGCCTGGGGGCTGGGCTGGGAAGTCTGGTGCAACGGCATGGAGGTGACGCAATTCACCTATTTCCAGCAGGTGGGCGGGCATGATTGCGCGCCTGTCGCAGGCGAGATCACCTATGGGCTGGAACGGCTGGCGATGTATATTTTCGGCATCGAGAATGTTTACGACCTGCCGTTCAACCGCAGTGGCCTGAGCTATGGCGATGTGTTCCTGGAGAATGAACGCCAGTTTTCCGCCTATAATTTCGAGGCAGCCGACACCGAAACCCTGTTCGACGGTTTTCGCAAGGCGGCAGCCGAATGCCGGGCGCTGGTGCAACAGGATTTGCCGCTGCCCGCCTATGACCAGGCGATCAAGGCCAGCCATATCTTCAATCTGCTGAATGCGCGCGGCGTGATTTCTGTAGCCGAGCGTCAGGCCTATATCAGCCGCGTCCGCGATCTGGTGAAAGCGGTCGCCGATTGCCATGTGGCGAAGGAGGCGGCGCATGGCTGATTTTCTACTGGAACTGTTTTCCGAAGAAATCCCGGCGCGGATGCAGCCCGCGGCAGCGCGGCAATTGGGCGAGCGTTTTACCGCGTTACTGACGGATGCCGGCATTGCACCGGGCGAAATCGAAACCCATGCCACGCCGCGCCGGCTGGCGCTGATCGCCCGCGATCTGCCCGCCGCCAGCGCCGCAGTTCGCGAGGAGCGGCGCGGCCCGCGTGCGGACGCGCCCGAAAAGGCCGTGGAAGGCTTTCTGAAATCGACCGGCCTTGCGCGGGACCAACTCGAAGAGCGCGACGATCCGAAGGGGCGTTTCCTGTATGCCGTGCTCGACCGGCCCGGCCAGCCGCTGGCCGAACTGCTGGCGGAAAAATTGCCGGGCCTGATCGAGGCTTTCCAATGGCCGAAATCACAGCGCTGGGGCGAGGCATCTGCCTCCACCGCATCGCCGCGCTGGGTACGCCCCTTGCGGGCGATTGTGGCGCTGGTCGACAATGAAGTGGTGCCGTTCACAGCGCTCGGCGTGACGAGCGGGCGGGAAACCTTCGGCCATCGCTTCATGGGTCCGCGCGAGGCTATCTCCATCGACACGCCGGGCAGCTACGCCGATCAACTGCGCGCGGCATATGTGATCCTGTCCGCCGACGAACGCGCCAGCATTATCCGCGCGGGCGCGGAAACCGCCGCGCCCGATGCCGGGCTGACGCTGATCCCCGATGCCGGGCTGGAAGCGGAAAATGCCGGACTGACGGAATGGCCCGTGCCGTTGCCGGGCCGGTTCGACCCGGAATTTCTGTCTGTCCCGCGCGAGGTGATTCAGCTCACCATGCGGACGAACCAGAAATATTTCGCCGCAAATGATGCGTATGGAGAGTTGGCTCCGGCGTTCGTCTGTGTCGCCAATCTGGAAGCACCGGATGGCGGCGAAACGATCCGCGCCGGCAATGAGCGCGTATTGTCCGCCCGCCTTGCCGATGCGCGTTTTTTTTGGGAGCAGGACCGCAAGATTCCTCTGGAGAATCTGCTGCCGGGTCTGGAAGACCGGCTGTTTTTCGAGGGCATGGGCACGGTGCGCGACAAGGCGGCGCGGCTGGCGGAACTGTCCGCCCATCTTGCCCGCACCATCTTTCCCGATAACGACGCGCAACTGGCGGCCCGTGCCGGCCTGCTGGCCAAGGCCGATCTGGTATCGGCGACGGTCAATGAGTTTCCCGAGGTCCAGGGAATTATCGGCGGTTATATCGCCCGCGAAACCGGCGAGCCGGCGGAAATCGCCACGGCCATCGCGGAACAATATAGCGGCGCGGTGTCCGGCCCACTGTCAGCCTGCGTGTCGCTGGCGGATCGTATGGACAGCCTGGTGGCTTTTTTCGCGCGCGATCTGAAGCCTACCGGTTCGAAAGATCCGTTCGCGTTGCGCCGCGCGGCATTGCAAATCATCCATGTTCTGCTCGACGGACAGATCCGCACCGGCCTCCGCCCGCATTTGCTGGCGGCCGGGGCGAATGACACCACAGCCGACGAACTGTTGGATTTCCTCATCGACCGCCTGAAAGTCCAGCAGCGCGAGGCCGGGGTTCGCCACGATCTGATCGACGCCGTGTTCGCACTGGGGGATGAGGACGATCTCGTCCGCCTGCTGGCCCGGGTGCGGGCGTTGCAGGATTTCGTCGAAACGGATGATGGCGCAAGCCTGCTCGCCGGTTATCGGCGCGCGACGAATATCCTGCGCATCGAGGAGAAGAAGGACGGGCGGGAATATGCGCCTGTTGTCGATGCCGCGTTGCTGACCGAACCGGCAGAACAGGCGCTGGATGCGGCGTTGACCCGGGCGGACGCAGAAGTGTCGAACCTGGTAAAAACCGAGGATTTCACCGCCGCGATGAGCGCGCTGGCGACATTGCGCCCCATGGTCGATGCGTTTTTCGATGATGTAACGGTGAACGCTGCCGACGCAGGCCTCAGGGCCAATCGCCTGGCGCTTCTGGCCCGGCTGCGGGCGACCGCCAACAGGCTGGCGGATTTTGCAAGGATAGCTGGATGACCACCCCGCTTCTTCACACTTTCGGTGGCGATGCCGCGCCCGCCCATCAGCTGGGCCGCAACCATCTCGGCGGCAAGGGCGGCAATTTGTGCGAAATGGCCGCCATCGGCCTCGCCGTGCCGCCAGGCTTCGTCATCCCGACGCCGATGTGCGGCCGTTATTATGAAGCCGGGGGCGTGTTGCCGGATGATTTGCTGGCGGCGTTGCCGGCGGCGCTCGCCCATATTGAAAAGACGGTGGGCGATGGCATGCGTTTTGGCGACGCCGGGAATCCGCTGCTGGTGTCCGTGCGTTCGGGCGCGCGCGTGTCGATGCCCGGGATGATGGATACCGTGCTGAACCTCGGTCTTAATGATCAGACGGTGGAGGGGCTGGCGAACCGTTCGGGTAACCGCCGCTTCGCATGGGACAGCTATCGCCGCTTTATCCAGATGTATGGCGATGTCGTGCTCGGCCTCGATCATTATCTGTTCGAAGACGCGCTGGAACTGAAGAAAGAAGACCGCGACGTTCATCTCGATACCGAGTTGACAGCGGAAGATTTGCAAGGCCTCGTCGGGGAATATCTCGCCATCGTCGAGCGCGAACATGGCCGACCCTTCCCGCAAGATCCGGTGGAGCAGTTGCAGGGCGCGATTGCCGCCGTCTTTGGCTCCTGGCATTCCGAGCGCGCATCAGTTTACCGGCGGCTGAACGATATTCCCGAAGGCTGGGGTACGGCCGTGACGGTTCAGGCGATGGTGTTCGGCAATCTCGGCGATACATCGGCGACAGGCGTCGCCTTCACGCGCGATCCGGCGGTGGGCACGCGCGAAATCTACGGTGAATATCTGATCAACGCCCAGGGCGAGGATGTTGTGGCAGGCATCCGCACACCGCAATATCTGACGAAAGCCGCGCGGGAGACCGCCGGCGCGAAAAGCCCGTCGATGGAAGAAACCATGCCGGAAGTATTCGCTGAACTATCCTGCATGTTCACCCTGCTGGAAACCCATTACAAGGAAATGCAGGATATCGAATTCACCGTGCAGGCCGGCAAACTATGGCTGCTGCAAACCCGCACAGGCAAGCGCACGGCGCGGGCCGCGCTGAAAATCGCCTGCGACATGGTGGATGAAGGGCTGATCGACAGCCGCACCGCCGTGCTACGCGTCGATCCCGCCGTGCTGGACCAGTTGCTGCACCCGACGCTCGACCCGGATGCAGACCGCGACGTGATCGCAACCGGCCTGCCTGCATCGCCAGGTGCTGCATCCGGCGCGATCATTTTCGACAGCGAAACCGCCGAACGGCGCGCAGCGTCCGGCGAGGATGTGCTGCTCGTCCGCGCTGAAACCAGCCCGGAAGATATTGCAGGGATGCATGCGGCGAGGGGGATATTGACGGCGCGCGGTGGCATGACCAGCCATGCGGCGGTCGTTGCGCGCGGTATGGGCCGGCCTTGCGTATCGGGTGCGGGAATGGTGCAGATCGATCTTGCCACCCGTACGATGCGCGTTGGTGGCCGGGAATATCCGGAAGGCACGATCCTGACGCTGGACGGCGCAACGGGCGAGGTGATGGTCGGGCGCGTGCCGACGATCGAACCTGAGCTTTCCGGCGATTTCGCCCGGCTGATGACCTGGGCCGATACGCACCGGCGGCTGAAAATTCGCACCAATGCCGAAACACTGGAAGATTGCCGCACGGCCCTGCGCTTCGGCGCGGAAGGAATCGGCCTTGCGCGCACCGAACATATGTTCTTCGATGCCGACCGCATCAACCATGTACGCGAGATGATCCTCGCCGCCGACAGTGAAACCCGCAGCAAGGCGCTGAAAAAATTATTGCCCGAACAACGCGCGGATTTCGCCGGGATCTTCGCGGTCATGGGTGGATTACCCGTCACCATCCGCCTGCTGGACCCGCCGCTGCATGAGTTCCTCCCGCAGCGGGATGAGGATTACGCCCATCTCGCCGCTGCATCCGGCCTGGATGTGGCGGTGCTGAAACGCCGTGCGGCTGAACTGCGGGAGACGAACCCGATGCTGGGGCATCGCGGCTGCCGGCTGGCCATCACCTTCCCCGAAATCGCCGCCATGCAGGCACGGGCGATTTTCGAAGCGGCGCTCGATGCGGAAACAGCGCCAGATCTTGAAATCATGGTGCCGCTGGTCAGCACCCGCCGCGAACTGGAAGTGGTGAAAGCGGTCATCACGGAGACGGCGGATGCGGTTTTCGCTGAACGCGGCAAGTCCATTCCCTATCTGGTCGGCACGATGATCGAATTGCCCCGCGCTGCCCTTCGCGCCGGGGATATCGCGGAGGAAGCCGAATTTTTCTCCTTCGGGACCAACGATCTGACCCAGACGACATTAGGCATCAGCCGTGATGACGCCGGCAGTTTCCTGACCGAATATGTCAGCCGCGGCATATTCTCCAAAGATCCGTTCATCAGCCTGGATCAGGATGGCGTCGGTGAGCTGGTCGCCATCGGGACCGAACGCGGACGCGCGACGCGCGCCGAACTGAAGCTTGGCATTTGCGGCGAGCATGGCGGCGACCCGGCTTCCATCGCTTTCGTCGAAAAGCTTGGGCTGGATTATGTCAGCTGCTCGCCATGGCGCGTTCCGATTGCACGGCTGGCGGCGGCGCAGGCGGCATTGCAGGAATAGGGCGCTGCCGGCGGAACCGCATTTCCAGCTTCCCGCCGCAGCCCTAACCGGCTGGCTGGAGCGTGATGACGGTTGCCGCATCCGCACCCTGACATTGCCGGTTGAACAGCCGCGCGCGAATCTGATTGTGCTGAACGGACGCGCCGATTTCCTGGAGAAATGGGCGGATGCATGGGCGTCGCTCGCCGGGCTTCGCTGTTCGCTTTACAGCTGGGACTGGCGCGGCCAGGGCGCATCCTCGCGTAATTGTGCAACAGACGCCGGCCATATCGACAGTTTCGATCGCTGGCTGCACGATGTGGATATCCTGGCCAATCAGGCGCTGGCAACACTGGGTGATGATGCGCCCTGGTTCGTCCTCGGCCATTCGATGGGCGGACATCTGACGTTGCGCTGGCTTACGGATCCGGCGCGGCGCGATCATCCCTTGCGGCGGCGGCTGCGTGGCGGCATCCTGACTGCGCCTTTCTTCGGGGTGACGCTGGCGAGGCCGATGCGCACGCTGGCGCGTCTGCTTTCGCAAAGCCGGGTGGATGCAGGCCGCGGCGCGGAATATGCGTGGACGCAAACGCCATATGGCGCAGTGCAGAAAAGTGCGGCGGCGATGGCGATTCTCACCAGCTCCCGCCCGCATTTCGAAGATGAGGCGCGTTGGATCGACCGCAACCCGGCGTTGGCGACGGGCGGCGTCACCTGGGGCTGGCTGAACGCGTTCTTTCAGAGCCAGAAAAAGCTGGAAGCCGGGCCTCTGGAAGAAATGGATCTGCCGCTCCTGATGTTGCTGGCCGAAGGCGATAAATTGATCAGCAATGTCAGTGCGCAGGACATCACCACCCGCCTGCCCGACGTGCAGGTGCAGATGATGCCGGGCGCGCATGAATTGCTGCGCGAAACGGATGACCGCAAACAGGCCGTGCTTGCCCGTATCGCGGCATTCCTGCAAGATCATGGGGCATGAGCGATTATGACCTGGCGATCATTGGCGCCGGTATCGGCGGGGCGGGTCTGGCGTATGCGCTGTTATCGCGCGCGCCGGGGCTGAAGCTGCTGCTGCTGGAAGCCGAAAGCCAGCCCGGCTACCATACCACCGGGCGATCAGCAGCTTTTTACGCCGAAACCTATGGCGGACCGGGCATCCAGCCGCTGACCAGTGCATCGCGGGCTTTTCTGGCGCATCCGCCAGCGGATTTCTCCGACTCCGGCTTTCTGGGGGCTCGCGGCGCGCTGTATCTCGCGCCGCCGGGCCACCCCGATCTGCTCGACAGGGCAGAGGCGGAATTCGCCAATGGCCGGATTCCCTACCGTCGTGTCGGGCCAACGGAAATTCTCGAAATGGCTCCGCGCCTGCGTACCGAATGGGCCACTGCCGCCATTTACGAACCGGGCTGTGCAGACATCGATGTGGCAGCACTGCACCAGGCTTATCTGCGGGCGGTGCGACGCAGCGGCGCGATGTTGCAAACGGACGCCCGTGTTGAAGCACTGTCCCGAAACGCCACCGGCTGGAATATCCACACGCCCGCCGGCTCATTTTCCGCCACGCGCCTCGTCAACGCCGCCGGTGCGTGGGGCGACGAGGTCGCGAAGCTCGCCGGCATCCGCCCGGTCGGTCTTGTCCCGATGCGCCGCACCATCGTCGTGGCCGAGGTCGATCCGCCCGCCGGCCCGCAGCTTCCTCTTGTAATGGACGCCGGGAATGAGCTGTATTTTCGTGTCGACTCCGGGCGTTTGTGGATATCGCCGCACGATGAGACGCCGGATGTGCCGCATGATGTGCAGCCGGATGAACTGGATATCGCCATCGCGCTCGACCGGTTCGAAAAATGCTGCGATTGGCCGGTGAAAAAAATTGTCAGCCGCTGGGCGGGCTTGCGCAGCTTTGCGCCGGATCGTCTGCCGGTGCTGGGCCCGGACCCGGCAGACCCCGGCTTTTTCTGGTGCGTTGGCCAGGGCGGCTGGGGCATCCAGACTTCACCCGCGATGTCGGCGGTGCTGGCGGCGCTGATTCTCGAAGAGCCGCCTTTTCTGGACGCGACTCTTTATCGCCCCGCACGCTTCGGCTAGAGCCGGACACGATAGCCACCATTCCGGTCCGGACGGTCGCTTGCCCACCCTGTTGCTGGTAAGGTAGAAATTGCTGATATGGTAAAAATGCTGATTTCCCGGCGCCTTGCCGGTCCGGTACGCATCCTGCCGATTCTGGTGGCGGGGCTGGCGATGGTTGCCTGCGACTCCCGGGGCAATTCGGCGCCGCCTCCTGCCGGAAGAGATGGCCCGCCTGCGGAATCGGCAGCGCCCGCCACACAGGACTGGACGCAAACCGTCACGCTGACGCCTGACGGCGGCTATCGTATGGGCAATCCGGAAGCAAAGGTGAAACTGGTTGAATTTGCGAGCTTTACCTGCCCGCATTGCAAGGATTTCCACCTTGAGGCCAACGGCACGCTGAAAACCTATGTGAAGGACGGCCAGCTTTCCTGGGAATATCGTCCGTTCATGCTCAACCCGCAGGATCTGGCAGCGGTGCTGATGGCCGGGTGCGAGGGGCCGGATCGTTTCTTCTCGTGGGCGAATGAATTATACCGCAACCATGACGCCTGGCTGATGCCCTTCACCCGCCTGACCGAGGCCGATGTGAAGCCGCTGGCGGCGCTCCCCGCTGATCAGCAGTTGCGGGGACTTGCGGAGGCCGGCGGCATGCATGATTTCGCCCGCGTCCGGGGCTTGCCGCGCGCACCGCTGGACCAGTGCCTGACCGACCAGGAGCGCACCAAGAAGCTGACCGAACAGCAGGAAAAGGCGATCAACAGCTTCGACATCCGTGGTACGCCGACCTTCGTTCTCGACGGCAAGAAAGTGGAGGGTGCGTCCGACTGGGCCAGCCTGCAACCGAAGCTGACCGAAGCGCTGCGGTGATTCGCCGCGTGATTCGCTGACCGGAAAAGCCTGATGCGCTTCGCGCGGCTCAGGCTCACGGGGTTCAAATCCTTCGTGGAACCCGCCGAACTCGTCATCCGTGACGGGTTGACCGGCGTTGTCGGCCCCAATGGCTGCGGCAAATCCAATCTGCTCGAAGCCATCCGCTGGGTGATGGGCGAAAGCTCGCCCAAATCCCTGCGGGTGGCGGCAGGTGGCGAGGGGATGGACGCCGTGATCTTCGCGGGCACGGCACGGCGACCGGCACGCGATATCGCCGAAGTGATGCTGGTTCTGGATAACGCCCGCGGTCGCGCACCGCCGCAATTCAACGATCAGGAGCAACTGGAAGTCTCGCGCACCATCTGGCGCGGCGAGGGATCTAGCTATGCGATAAACGGCCGGGAAGTGCGGCAAAAGGATGTGCAGCTCCTGTTCGCCGATGCGGCGACAGGCGCGCATTCACCGGCTTTGGTCAGCCAGGGGCGGGTGGCCGCCATTATCTCGTCCCGCCCTTCCGAACGCCGGCTGTTACTGGAGGAAGCGGCCGGGATTTCCGGGCTGGCGGCGCGCCGCAAGGAGGCGGAGGTGCGGCTGCGCGCGGCGGACGCCAATCTGCTGCGCCTCGACGATGTGATGCAGGCAAGCGAGACGCAGGCGGCAAGCTTGCGCCGTCAGGCAAAGGCAGCCGAACGCTATCGCGAACTGTCTGCCGGCATTCGCTCCGCAGAGGCGGGTCTGTTGCGTCATGCGTGGGATCACGCCCGCCGCGATCTCGCCGCCGCTGAACATGCGCTGGCGACAGCGGATGCCACGCTGGCCGAGGCCATTGCGGCGGCGAATCGCGCCGCCACGGAACAGGCGACCGAATCGGCTGCCTTGCCCGCCAGACGCCAGGCGGAAACGGCGGCCACCGCCGTGTTGCAAAAACGCACGACAGAGCAGGCGACGCTGGTGGCTGAGCGCGCCGCGCTGACCCGGCGACTGGCCGATCTGGAGCAGGCGCTGGCGGCAGCAAATGCGGACCGTGAGCGGGACCAGGCGCGCGCCCGCGATTCGGCAGCCACGCGCGCCAGATTAACGGCCGAACGTAAAGCGGAAGAAGAAAAATACGCTCGGGCGCAAGCAGATGTCGGCCCCTGCGTCGCCGCGGTCGAAGAAGCCGAAATACGCGCCACGCAGACGGAGCGCGCGATGGCGACGGCCGTGGAAGCCCACGCGGCGATGGTGGCGGACGCCCGCGCCGTCCGCGCCCAGGCCGCAGCGGCAAACGGTCGCGCCGAACGGATCGCCGGGGAGGCCGCGCGGCTGCGCGCCGAACGGTCGAAGCTGGATGACGCCGCAAGCGCCGCGCTTGCCGCCGATATTGCCCGCGCCGAAAGCGACAGCGAGGCGGCGCTGGCGGCAGTCGCCGACGCAACGGCGGCCATCGTCTCGGCGGAACGCGATCTTCAGGCTTCTTCCCGCGCCCGCGACGCGGTGGAAAAGGCGCTCGCCGCCGCGCGCGGAGAGGTGCAAAGTCTGGAGGCTGAGGCTGCCGCGCTTGACCGGCTCCAGGCTGGCGGGCGCAAGGAGTCGCGTATGCCGTCGCGGGTCGCGCTCACCGTCACCGCCGGTTATGAAGCGGCGGCAGCGGCCGCCCTAGGCGAAGATATCCACGCGGGCGTCGGCGCGGGCGATGGCCGGCGCTGGCTCGGCGTCGAGGCTTGCTTCGATGATCCCGTCCTGCCCGCCGAAGCGCAACCGCTGGCTGCCCGCGTGGAAGCGCCGCCAGAACTGGCGCGGCGGCTGGCGCAAGTCGGTTTTGTGGAAGCCACGCCCGATGCGGTGCTGATCGCCCGCCTGAATCCGGGCCAGCGGCTGGTGAGCAAGGACGGCTGGATGTGGCGCTGGGATGGTTTCGTCGCGCCGCCGGGCGGTCAGGCAGTGGCGGTGGCTGAACGGCTGGTGCAGGAGAATCGCCGTCGCGAAATCACCGCCGCGCTCGATGAGCCCCGCGCCCGGCTGACGACCGCCGAAGCCGAACTGGCGAAGCTTCGCGCTGCCGTCCAGGACGCGCAACAGACGGAACGTCAGGCGCGCACGGCGCGGACGGAGGCGGAACATCGTCGTGACCAGCTTGCCGCACGGCTTCAGGGCCTGCACGCCGCCGCCGCGCAACAACAGGCGCGCCGCGCCGCCATGGAAGCGTCCATCGAACGCCTGGCTGCGGAAGCCAGGGGCGCCGATGCCGAAGCCGGGCTCGCCACCGCCGCTGTAGCGGCGCTGCCCGACGCCAGCGCCATGGCCGAACAGGTGGGGAATGCGCGGACAGCGGCGGAACGCGCCCGCGCCGATCTCGCCTCGGCCCGCGCGGCAGCGGCGGCGACCGACCGCATCCTCAGTGACGCGAAAGCCCGAATCGCTGCGCTTTCGCGCGAAATGGCGGCGTGGGATCAACGGGATGCCGAAGCGGCGGCTGGCGGAGAAATATTGACCGAACGCATGGCACGTCTGCGCGCCGATCATGACTCGCTGCTCGGCGCGCCCGAGGCGCACGACGCCCGCCTCGCCGCTCTCGCCCGTGAAATCACGGCGGCGGAAGCGGCGCGCATGACCGCCGCAGAAATGGTGCTGGCCGCCGAACTGGCGCTGGGAGAGCTGGATTCGCGCGCCAGGGCCGCTCAAACGCGTGTCGCCGACGCGCGCGAATCCCGCGCCACCCGCCGCGCGCATGTTGATCAGGCGCGGGAACGCATGACGGCGCACCGTCAGGATGCGCTCGACCGTTTCGGCACACAGCCACAAATGCTGCAAATCCCCGACGATGCCGCACCGGATGCACTGGAGCGACAACTCGCCGCAATGATGGCGGAACGCGAACGGCTCGGTATCGTCAATCTGCGCGCCGCCATCGAGCTGGAGGAATTGCAGACGAGCCTTGCCACGCGCACACAGGAGCGCGAGGAACTGGTGACCGCGATTGCCCGTTTGCGCGGCTCCATCGGCCAGCTCAATCGCGAAGGAAGAGCGCGGTTATTACAGGCATTCCAAACCGTTGAGGGGCATTTTCGCGATCTTTTCGTGACGCTCTTCGAAGGAGGATCTGCCGAATTGCATCTGGTGGAAAGCGAGGATCCGCTGGATGCCGGACTGGAGATTCGCGCGCAGCCGCCGGGCAAGAAATTGCAGTCCCTGTCGCTATTATCGGGCGGGGAGCAGGCGCTGACTGCCTGTTCGCTGATTTTTGCGCTGTTCCTGACCAACCCGGCCCCGATTTGCGTGCTGGATGAGGTAGATGCACCACTCGATGACGCCAATGTCGCACGTTTCACCCGCCTTCTCGATCATATGGCGACGGTGACCGATACCCGCTTCCTGATTGTCACGCACAATCCCGTCACGATGAGCCGGATGCACCGGCTGTACGGCGTCACCATGGGCGAGCCGGGCGTCAGCCAGCTTGTTTCGGTGGAACTGGCGGCGGCGACAGCGCTGGCAGCGGCATAAGGGTTTGAATAGAAGCCCAACCGCGCGCGTTGCACTTTGATGAACCATGGCTTGACCTTTTCGGCAACCCCAACTAACGCCATCCTCGCTTCGGCGGTTCTTTCCGCGGAGGCTCTGGAACAGCGCCGATGCGCATTTGTCTGGAAGGCCCATCGTGAATACACCCGGCGGCCCTGACGACCTCGACGATTTTGAGGCGCGTCTGGAAGCGGCCAGGGCTAAAACGGTACCCCCGCCCAGGCAGATCGCTACATCGGCGCTTGGCCATGGCCTGCGCTATGCGATGGAAATCGTGGTGGGAACCGCTGTCGGCGGGGTGATCGGCTGGACGCTGGACGGCTGGCTGGGTACCCGGCCGTGGCTGGCGATCCTGTTCCTGTTTCTGGGACTGGCCGCCGGGTTCTTGAATCTGATGCGTGCCGTCAATCGCGAGGCCGCGGAAGTGAACCGGAAGCAGCCGGAGCAAGACAGCGATGTGGAACGAAAGCAGGATCAGGGGTCGTAAGTGGCAAGTCCGCTCGAACAATTTGCGATCAAGCGCTATGCTGAATTTTCGGTAGGCGGGTTTGATGCCAGCTTCACCAATGCGTCGCTGTTCATGCTGATCTCCCTTGTGGCGGTCTGGCTTTTCCTTTTTTTCGGTCTGCGCCGCGCAGATATTGTGCCGGGCCGCTGGCAAGCTGCCGTTGAAAGCGTGCATGGCTTTATCGTCGGTCTGGTGGACGAAAATATCGGCGCAAAAGGCCGCCGCTATGTGCCGTTCATCTTTTCGCTGTTTATCTTTATTCTTGCAGCCAACATCATCGGCTTGCTGCCCTATGGCTACACCGTCACCAGCCATATTGCGGTGACTTTCGCCATGGCGATCTTCATCTTTGCGATGTGCATCGCCATAGGCTTTGCCCGCCATGGCTTGCGCTTTCTGACGCTGTTTGTGCCGCCGAAAACTCCGGCCCTGCTGCTGCCGATCATCATTCCGATTGAACTGATTTCCTATCTGTCGCGGCCACTGACGCTTTCCATTCGTTTGTTCGCCAACATGACCGCCGGACATATCCTGCTGAAGGTCTTCGCCGGTTTCATTGTCAGCCTCGGTCTGGCTGGCGGCGCGTTCGTCGCCATCGGCATCCTGCCGCTGTTCATGAACGTCGCGCTCTACGCGCTCGAATTGCTGGTCGCGGTGGTGCAAGCCTATGTGTTCGCGCTGCTTACCTGCGTATATCTCAACGATTCCGTTAATCTCAGCCACTAATTTATCAGGAAGGAACAGGTTTCCATGGACGCTGCAGCTGCAAAACTGATCGGAGCGGGTATCGCCACCTTTGGCATGGGTCTCGCCGCACTCGGCGTTGCTCTTATTTTCGGCATGTTCCTGGCGGGCGCATTGCGCAATCCGGCAGCCGCTGACTCGCAACGCCCGAACCTTCTGCTCGGCTTCGCCGTGACCGAAGCTCTCGGCATCTTCTCGTTCCTGGTCGCGCTGATCCTGCTCTTCGTCGCCTGACGCCCAGGATCAGGAGCCGGATCTCATGCCCCAGTTTGAACTTGCCGATGCCGCGCCACAAATCCTGTGGCTCGGGCTTATATTCCTCATCCTTTACCTGTCGGTAGCGGCGACGCTGCCGAAGGTGGAGAAGGTGGTGGAAACCCGCAAGGGCAAGATCGCCGCCGATCTCGCGGCGGCGGAAGCGGCCCATAAGGCGGCGACCGGGGCGGAATCCGGTGGAAATACGGCGCTGGCCGCCGCCCGTGCCCAGGCACTGGCGGTAACCGGCGCCGCGCGGGATGCCGCCGCCGCCGCGACAGCCGAACGACTGGCGCAGGTGGACGCGGAACTTGAAGCGAAAGCTGCCGAGGCGGCCGCAAAGATAGCCGATGCGCGTGCCGCCGCCGTCGCCGAACTGGATACCGTCGCCGCGCAGGCAACCGTCGATCTGGTCAGCCGGGTGGCCAATATACAGATTTCCAATGACGAAGCGGCGCAAGCCGTAAGGAAGGTCGCGGCCTGATGCCGATTGATTCCTCCAGCCCCGATGTTCCAGGCGAAATGCTCGACGAGCGGATCGCCGAGGAAGTCATCGCCGGACACACTGAAGTAGCCGGCGGCCCGGATGCGGTGCACGAAACCTTTCTTGGTCTGGATTCCACGGCCTGGGTCGCGATCTCCTGCCTGATTTTCGTAGCGGTTTTGTGGAAGGTGGGCGCGTTCCGTGCAATCGGCAATGCGCTCGATTCCCGGGCTACGAAAGTTCGCGCCGATCTGGCCGAAGCCGCCAGTCTGCGGGCGGAAGCCGAGGCGCTGAAAGCAAAAGCTGCCGCCGACGCCGCCCAGGCCGAGGCTGACGCGAAGGCCGTGATCGCCAACGCCGAGGTGGAAGCGAAGCGGATCGTCGCCCAGGCAACCGAAGATGCTGAAACCGCCATACGCCGGCGCACCCGCCTGGCAGAAGACCGGATCGCTGCCGAAGGGCGTAGCGCGGAGGCGGAATTGCGCGCCCGTGCCGCTGAAATCACCGTAAAGGCCGCGCAAACCATGCTTGCCGAAAGGTCGAAGCGGGGTGAATTGTCCGGGCTGGTCGATACGGCGATTGCCGGCCTCGACCGGCGCTGACCACCGGGCTTCGTGCTTCCGCCGATGCTGCGGCGGCTGATCCCCGACCCCCTCATTGTGGCGCTGCTGGCCGTTGTGGGGCTGGCGGCGCTTTTTCCTGCGGGTGGCGCCGCCGGTGAGGTGGTGCACTATCTCGTCACCGTCGCCATTGTTCTGCTGTTTTTCCTGCACGGCGCAAAATTGTCGCGTGAAGCGGTCCTGGCCGGCATCGCCCATTATCGTCTGCATCTGGGCGTACTGCTGACCACTTACCTCATGTTTCCGCTGCTGATCCTCACGCTGAAATGGCTGTTTCCGGATCTGCTGTCGCCGCAATTGTGGACCGGTATGCTGTTTATGGCGGCGCTGCCCTCCACCGTACAATCCTCTATCGCTTTTACATCCATTGCCAGGGGCAATGTTCCCGGCGCGGTAGCGTCAGCTTCGGCGTCGCAGATTGCGGGGGTGTTTTTGACTCCCTTGCTGGTCGCGCTGTTGATTCGTGCCGGCGGTGACGGCGCGGGGGCATCGCCGGCGTCGGGAATCGGCCAGATTCTGTTGCTGGTATTGCTGCCCTTCATCCTCGGACACCTGGCGCGACCGTGGCTCCTCGGTTTGCTGACGCAGCATAAAAGCCTGGTGAGCATTGTGGACCGTGGCGCGATCCTGCTTGCCGTTTACAGCGCCTTTTCCGATGCGATGCTGAACGGTATCTGGAGCCGGCTGCCGGTGCGGGACCTACTCACCTTGGTCGCGGTGTCGATGGTGATTCTGGTGTTTGCCCTCCTGTTCACCCATGGTCTCGGGCGCGTGATGGGGTTCGGGCGGGCCGACCGGATCACGCTGCTGTTTTGCGGCACCAAAAAATCTCTGCTGCAAGGCGTGCCGATGGGGCGTGTGCTGTTCCCGGGGCCGGATCTGGGGCTGATCCTGCTGCCGATTATGATTTTTCACCAACTGCAGTTGATGGCGTGCGCTGCCATTGCCAGCCGTCTGGCAAAAACCGAATCCTAGACCGCCATCGCGCGCAGAAATATTTGCCAACGGGTCTCGAAGTAGCTTTCGGTCGTTTGACCGCCATAAGGGTCGGGGTGCCCGTGATGCTGACGATGCAGCGCCCCGCCGAAGAGATCAAGCAGCAGCAAGGCGATTGATTTGGGCTCGTCCGGTCGCAACAACCCCGCTATCAGCGCGCGCTGGATGCGATCCACCATCGGCGTCAAGGCAAAGGCTTCCCACTCTACCATTTTGGGCTGGAGTTCCTTTGAATAGGAACATTCCGCCAACAGGAATGCCGGGAAGCGCGCCCGTTCAGGCTCGATGTAAAACGCGAAATGACTGAAGGCTGCCTGGCGCAGCGACTCCAGCGGATCAGGCGAATCGGCACTGGCTTCGACCTGCGCCACGAGGACCTCCAGATCCTGTTTGACGACGGCATCCAGCAGGGCCGTCTTGCCGGGATAGCGGCGATAAATCGTATGTTTGGTGACGCCCGTGACGGCTGCAAGGTCATCCATCGTGGTACCGGCGAGGCCACTTTGGCAGAACATACGGCGTGCTCCGGACAATATGATATTGTCGATTGCCGCAGCCTGTTTCTTGGTTGGCCGCCCTGCGCCGCGGCGTGCGCCTTCAACTTTCACGTCCTTCTCCTGTGCGTTTATACCACCCATATAGAGCCAGGAAAAATAATTGCACTACCCCGTTGATTTATTGCGGTCGCGAAGTCATAAGGCGAAAAATTTTGCCGACGTATCCGTTGGAGACCTGTCCGTGCCGAGCCGTAATCCCCGATCCCGTTTCACCCCTGTGTCTGGCGCGCTGTTGCCGATTTTTTTCCTTGCGCTGCTCGCCGCGTGCGGGGGTGAGCCGGAGGCTGCGCCGCCGCCGCCGCCGCCGGTAAAAGTGGTGACGGTTGAGGGCCGTGCGGTCGCCAATATTGTCGAACTTCCGGGCCGGATCGAGGCGGTGCGCTCGGCTCAGGTCCGGGCGCGGACGGATGGCATTGTAGAGCGCCGGCTCTATCAGGAAGGTACGGACGTCAAGGCTGGCCAGCCGCTGTTTCTGATCGACCCGCGGGACAAGCGTGCTGCGCTGCAGCAAGCGCAGGCGGCACTGCAAGGTGCCGAAGCGGCGCGCGCCAACGCACAGCGGATCGCCGACCGGTACAAACCGCTGGTTGCCGAACGTGCAGTCAGCGCCCAGGAATATGATTCTGCCCTCGCCGCACTGCGTCAGGCCGAAGCCAGCGTTGCCGACGCGAAGGCGGCGATCGCCCGCGCCGAACTGGAACTCGAATATACGACAGTCCGCGCGCCGATTGCCGGTCGCGCCGGGCAGGCGCTGGTGACGGAAGGCGCGCTGGTCAGCGCTGCCGCCGCGACCATCATGACGAATGTCGAACAGATGAACCCCATCTATGCGGTATTCACCCAATCCAACGCCGCCGCCCGCAGCCTGCAGCGCCAGGTCGATTCCGGCGAGGTAAAACTGGGCTCGCTCGATCGCGTCGAGGTGCGCCTGGTACTTGAAGACGGTTCGGAATATGCGCCGATCGGGTATCTGGATTTCGCGTCGCAATCCGTGGACCCGTCAACCGGCAGTCAGGTGATCCGCGCGCGCTTTCCCAATATTGACCGGGTACTGTTGCCTGGCCAGTTCGTACGGGGAAGGGTCGCCGCCGGCACCCTGCCGCAGGGTCTTGTCGTGCCGCAACGTGCCATACAGATCAGCAACGAGGAAGCCAACGTCTTCACCCTCAGCCCGGACAATGTCGTCGTTCAGAAAACGGTGGAACTTGGCGGGCTGGTCGGCAGCGGCTGGGTGATCCGCTCGGGGCTCAAGGCCGGCGACCGGGTGATTACCGAGGGCTGGCAAAAAGTTGGCCCCGGTCAGACGGTAACACCCACGGAAGAAGGCGCAGATGAAGCCGCCCCGGCGGCTGCGAAGGCGCCGGTCGATGCCAAGGCCGCCGCGGCGGCCGGTCGCTGATCGGAAGGCCCTGACATGCATCGTTTTTTCGCCTATAACCCGGTTTTCGGCTGGGTCATCTCGCTGTTTATCGCGCTGTTCGGGCTGATCTCTTTGATATCGCTGCCCATCGAACAGTATCCGGATGTGGCGCCTCCCTCGCTGACGCTGTTCGTCAACTATCCGGGCGCAGATGCCGCAACGCTCGATCGCAACGTTACCGCCATCATCGAAAAGGAGATGAACGCGGTCGAACATTTCCTGTACATGGCGTCCACCAGCCGCGCCAACGGAACGGCCACGATCACGGTGACGTTCACACCCGGAACGGATCTCGATATCGCCCGCACGCAGGTGCAGGACCGTCTCGCCCGGGTCGAACCGCGCCTGCCGTCGGAAGTGCGGCAAATCGGTGTCACGGTGACAAAATCCTCATCCAGCTTCCTGATGATCATCGGTCTGACGTCGAAGGGAGGCGACACGACACCTGCGGCACTGGGCAACTATGCCAGCACCCGGGTGATGGATGAATTGCGCCGTATCGACGGGGTCGGGGACATCCGGTTGCTGGGATCCTCCTATGCCATGCGCATCTGGCTGGATCCGGAGAAACTGGCGGGTTACCGGTTGACCGCCACCGAAGCCCTGAATGCCGTAATGGAACAGAACAGCCAGACGGCGGGCGGCGCGCTCGGCGATCAGCCGGTGGCGCGCGAAACGGAATTTACCGCCAGTATTATCACGCAAAACCGCTTTTCCACTGCATCCCAGTTTCGCGACATCATTGTTCGCGCCAATCCGGATGGTTCCACCATTCGCCTGGGCGATGTTGCCCGGGTAGAGTTGGGGCAAGAGACGTATAATTTCTACGCGACCAGGTCGGGTCAGGAGGTCGCGGGTATCGCCATCGAACTCGCCAGCGGGGCCAATGCCCTGGCTACCGCCGACGCCGTGCAGCAGCGCATGGCCGAACTGGCGCAGAGCTTTCCTGCGGACATTCAATGGGATGTTATCTTCGACACCACGCCCTTCATCGATGCGTCCGTGGAAAACGTCATCTACACGCTGGTCGAAGCGATGCTGCTTGTCTTCCTTGTGATGTTCCTGTTTCTGCAAGACTGGCGCGCCACACTGATTCCGGCCATTGTTGTGCCGATCGCCCTCGGCGGCGCGTGCATCGGGCTTGCACTGGCGGGTTTCTCCATCAACACGCTGTCCCTGTTCGGGATGGTGGTCGCCATCGGTATCCTGGTGGATGACGCCATCGTCGTGGTGGAAAACGTCGAACGCATCATGCGGGAGGAAGGGCTGAATGCCCGACGTGCCACTGTGAAGGCGATGAGCCAGATTACCGGGGCTGTCGTCGGCATGACGCTGGTGCTGGTCTCGGTCTATATCCCGATGGCTTTCTTCCCCGGTTCGACCGGCGGCATCTACCGGCAATTCTCCATCACACTGGCCGTTTCCATTTTCTTCTCGGCCGTGCTGGCGCTGACGCTGACACCGTCGCTGTGCGCCTCCTTGCTCCGCACACACGATCCTGCTGACGCAGACAAGCCGATCCCGTCCGGCATCCGGGGCTGGCTTCCGCGCTTTTTCCGGTGGTTCAACCACAGGTTCGAACGGTCGACGACCGTTTATACCAGTGCCGTGGGCGGAATGATCAAACGGCCCCTGCGCTGGCTTGCCGTGTTTGTGGCCGTGACCGCCGTCACCGTTCTGCTGTTTACCCGCCTGCCCGGCGGCTTCCTGCCAACCGAAGACCAGGGCGTTTTGTTCGTCTCCTATACGGCGCCACCCGGCTCGACGATGCAACGCACCTCGGAAACGGTGGAAAAGGTCGAAGCCTTCCTGGAACAGCAGCCCCAGGTCAGCGGTGTGTCTACTGTTCGCGGCTTCAGCTTTTTCGGACAGGGGCAATCCGCCGCCATGTCGTTCGTGAACCTCAAACCATGGGACGAACGGCCCGGCGCGGAAAACAGTTCGGATGCGCTGGTGCAGCGTACGAATGCCTATTTGCAGTCGGTCCCCGGCGCGGTGGTCTTCGCGCTGGCGCCGCCACCGATCCCGGCCCTTGGCAATGCCACCGGTTTCACGATGAAAGTGCAGGATCGTACCGGTGGTGATCCGGCGATACTGCAGGGCTATACCAATGAGATCATCGCGCGGGCGCAGCAAAACAGAACTTTGACAGGCCTTCGCATCGAAGGCCTGCCGCCCGCCCCGCAACTGTTTGTCGAGATCGATCGCATCCGTGCCAGGGCGCAGGGGCTGGCGATTGCGGATGTCAATCATACGCTTTCGATCATGTTCGGCTCGCTCTACGCGAATGACTTTGTATATGAAGGCAATGTGTTGCGCGTCTATTTGCAGGCCGAGGCGGAGCAGCGTATGCATCCCGACGATGTGCTGGCCCTGCGCGTGCGCAACGAGCAGGGCGAGATGGTGCCCTTCTCGTCATTCACCACCGTGCGCTGGCAATCGGGACCGCAGCAACTCGAACGCTATAACGGCTACCCGGCCATGACCGTTTCCGGCATGGCGACGCCAGGCGAATCCTCCGGAACGGCGCTGACCGAAATGGAAAAAATCGCCGATAGTGTCTTGCCACAGGGCTACACCTTCGAATGGACGGGCACCGCCTTCGAGGAGAAACAGGCGGGTGGCCAGGTCGGGCTGCTGCTGGGCCTGTCGATGCTGGTCGTGTTCCTGCTGCTGGCGGCGCTGTATGAAAGCTGGGCGATCCCGGTATCGGTGCTGCTCGTCGTGCCGTTCGGGATTTTGGGTGCCGTTGTCTTCACGATGCTGCGCGGATTTTCGGCGGACGTGTATTTCAATGTCGGGCTGATCACCGTTATCGGGCTTGCCGCGAAAAACGCTATTCTGATCGTCGAATTTGCCGTCGACCAGGAAAAGGAAAAGCCTTTGTGGGAAGCGACCGTCGAAGCGGCGCGCCTGCGTTTGCGCCCGATCATCATGACCAGTCTCGCCTTTATCTCCGGGATGCTCCCTCTGGTGTTCTCCACCGGCGCAGGCGCCGCCAGCCGCAAGGCGGTAGGCACCGGCGTCGCCGGGGGTATGCTGGTGGCGACGGTTGTCGGGATTCTCTTTATCCCGGTTTTCTACGTCGCTGCGCGCAGATGGCTGGCCAGAGACAATAATTATGCAGCCGAAGACGCAGCCGAGGAAGCTGCGGAAGCGGCAGCCGCAGCAAGAAAGGCCGAAACCCATGCCGGTTAAGGCAATCATTCCCGCCGGTATCGCGCTGTTGCTGGCCGGCTGTTCGATGGCGCCGCGCTATGAGCAACCGGTGGCGCCGGTCGCGCCGGAGTTCCCCGCCGTGTCAGACGCGACGGAAGGACGGCTGGCGACCGAAATCGGCTGGCGCGAATATTTCGCCGATCCGCGGCTGCAGGCCTATCTGGCGGCGGCGCTGGAGAATAATCGCGATCTCGCCATATCCACTGCCCGCATCGCCCAGGCCCGCGCGCAATATCGCATCGCCGAAAGCGACCGGCTGCCGTCCGTTGGTGCTACCGGCGGCGCGACACTGGCCGATGGCAATGACAGCGCCAGGATGCTGGTATCGGACAGTTTCGATATCGGCGTCGCCGTCCCCGCCTTCGAACTGGATTTCTGGGGACGCGTCCGCAACCTGTCCGATGCGGCCCGTGGCCGTTATCTGGCGACGGTAGAGGCCGAGCGCGCCTTCCGCCTGTCCTTGATCGCCGATGTCGCCTCTACCTGGTACACGATCCGCTCCGCCGAAGAACGGATCGAACTGGCCCGGCGCTCGGTCGCAACCCGGCGCGAGGGCTTGCGTATCGCCCGGCTGCGGCTCGATTCCGGCGTCACCTCCACTATCGATCATGATCAGGCGGAATTGCTGGTGACGCAGGCCGAAACGGAACTGGCCGATCTGGAACGGATTGCCGGCCAGGCGCAAAATTTGCTGATGGTATTGATCGGCGGACCATTGGAAGGCCCGCTGCCGGAAAGCCTGCCACTCTATCAGCAGACGCAAATGCGCAGTATAAACCCGGGCCTGCCGTCCACCGTGCTGGCCAGTCGCCCGGACATTATCGCCGCGGAATATAATCTGCGCGCCGCCAATGCCGATATCGGCGCCGCCCGCGCGGCGTTTTTTCCCAATATTTCCCTGACCGGAAATCTTGGCTTCCTGTCCACCGATCTCGACGACCTGCTGAAAAGCGATGCGTTACAATGGTCGGGCGGCGGTTTCCTTAACCTGCCGATTTTCGATTTCGGGCGGCGGTCCGCCAATCTGCGTTTCACCAAGGCGCAGCGGGATGAAATGGTCGCCACCTATCAGCTGGCGGTGCAACAGGCTTTCCGCGAAGTCGCCGACGGCCTGGTGGGCCGGCAGCGGTACGCCGAGCAGATTGCAGCGCAAACCACGGCCGTAGAGGCGCAGCGTCGCCTCGCCCGCGCGGCACGGCTGCGCTATGACAATGGCATCTCCATCTATCTGGAAGTGCTCGATGCGGAGCGCAATCTGTTCGCCGCCGAACAGCAATTGCTGGCCCTGCACGCCGCCGATCTGCAAAACAGCGTGTCCTTGTACGTGGCGCTGGGTGGCGGGCTGAACGAAACCGCGCCGCCACCAGGGTCCTGAAGTCAGAGCAGCCGGAGAAAGGCGATCGCATCACGATACTGCCGCGCCCGGGCGTCGCGCGCGGCTGCGGCCTCGGCGTCCATACCCCATTGCTCGGCCTGCCACAATTCATCGACCATGCCCGCCGCCAGCGCCGCTTCGCTATCCAGCAGATTTTCGACGACGGCCAGCGCCAGAATTGCCGAGCCGGTGATTGTCACCAGCGGTTGCATCGGGGCCAATCGCCATGGCGATTGGCCGGCAAAGGCCGCCCGGATACGCGCGAGGGTTTCGGCCGGTTGCGCCACCCAACTGATGCCAGCGGTGCGGTGAAACTGCACATCGAAGCGGCGTTCGATAGTGGCAAGCGGCAAATCCCACGCTTCGGCCTGACGCGCGACCAACCCCTGCGGATGTTCGGCGCGATAGCAGACCAGATCAGATTCGGCATGGATGGCCAGATTTCCGGCAAATGCCGCCGGGTCGGGCAGCACATGGTCGATGGTGGCGTTGGCGAGACCGGTGAGCGGCATGTCACCGGCGCGAATTTCGTGCTCCACCGCCGCCCATTCGCCAGCGATGGCGGTGGCGAGCTGTTCGTTCGGCACAATCAGTGGCAGACGCGCCGGCGTCCGCACCAGTCTCCCGTCGAGCGCGACTTGCCAGCCGGCATCCACCGGTGCGACCGTCACCTCTTTCCAGAAGCGCCGCATCAAGGTTCCTCGCGCCACCGGCGCAGCAGCCATTTGGGCAGGAACAGAACCGACCAGACCGCCACGACCATCAGCACGAAACCGATGATACGGGAAGCATCCGGCCCTGCCGCCTGACTCGCCGTCAGCCATACACCAATCGCTGCCAGCAATACGCCGCCCAGCCGCGCCAGGGACAGCCACCACAGGCGCGCCGAATCCAGTTCGTCTTCCGATTTATGCGCCATGCAATAACCTCTCCAGATGCCCGGCGTCCAATGCCACGCCAGCCGCTCCCGCCGCCAGCAATTCCTCCCCGTCATGATAACCCCAGGATACGCCGAGCGCCCGTACGCCCGCCGCAGTCCCCATATGGATATCGAAATGTGTGTCGCCGATCATCACCGCATCCGCCGCTTTCACACCCGCATCGGCCATCGCCGTCAACAGCATCGACGGATGAGGTTTCGACGGATGACGATCCGCCGTTTGCAGGCTGATGAAATGATCGGTGATACCATGATGGCCGAGGGCTATCTGCAGCCCGCGGTCGCTTTTGCCCGTCGCCACCGCCAGCAGCCAGCCAGCGGTGGACAACCGGGAGAGCAGTGCGCCGATGCCGTCAAACATCGGCTCATGATCGAGCTCGCCATCCCGGCGCATCCGCTGGAAAGCGCGCTTGTAACAGTCCGCCAGACGGTGATGCAGATCCTCGTCCGCATCTGGCAGCAGCGCCGCCATCGCCTGCGGCAGGGAAAGGCCAACGATGCGGCGCACGGCGCGTGCATCCGGCGGTGACATACCCTCGCTGGCGAAACATTCGACCATCGCCCGCACAATATTGGCCTGGCTGTCCAGCAAGGTGCCGTCACAATCGAACACGGCCAGCCGCAGCGCCGTCATCAGCTTTTCGCCCGCGTCCGCCGCTCCCCGCGCCGGTTGCCGCTGGTGGCCGACGAATAACGCCGGCGTTTGGGTTTTTCGGGCGCGGGCGGCGGCGCGTCCGGCACCTCGGCCATCGCCATATCGAAGCCCAGCATCGTCAGGCTGTCGGTGAAATGCGCGGGCGGTTCGGCGCGAACGTCGAGCGTGCCGCCACCGGGCAAGGCGATGACCAGACGGCGCGCGTGCAAATGCATCTTGCGCGAGATCCCCCCGGTCAGAAAACTCTCCGCCCCGCCATATTTGCCATCGCCGACGATTGGCGTGTCGGTAGCCGCCGCATGCACGCGTAACTGGTGGGTCCGTCCGGTCAGTGGCTGCATTTCGACGAATGCGGCGCGATTGCCGGCGCGGTCGATCACCCGGAATCGCGATTTCGCCATCTGGCCCGCCTCCTCGTCGACATGCATTTTCTCGCCGCCGCTGCCCGGCTGCTTGGCAATGGGGAGGTCAATCAGCGCATCATCCAGACGGGGGATCCCGGCGGTGATCGCCCAATAGATTTTGCGCGTGTCGCGCGTGGCGAAACATTTGCCGAAATATGCCGCTGCCCGTGCGGTGCGCGCCAGCAACAAGACGCCGCTGGTGTCCTTATCGAGCCGATGCACCAGTTTCGGGCGCGACTCGGCCTCGAATTGCAGCGCATCCAGCAGACCATCGACATGTTCATGCGTACCGGTGCCGCCCTGGGTGGCGAGACCGGGCGGCTTGTTGATGACCAGCGCGTGGGGGTCCTTGTGGATGACAAGCGATTGCGCGAACGCGATTTCTTCCGGCGACAGCGGCTTTCGTTCCCGCACCGGTTTGGCGGCCAGTACGGCGGGGGCTTCCGCCGGCGGCACGCGCAATGTCTGACCCCCGAGAATCCGGTCCCCCGGAGCCACGCGCGCGCCATCCAGACGGATCTGACCCGTGCGCGCCCAGCGCGACACCTGGTTGAACGTAACGCCCGGCAGATGGCGGCGGAACCAGCGGTCCAGCCGGATGCCATCGTCATCTTCGGCAATGCGGAATTCGCGGCTCATACGACGCTCCGTGCCAGCCACAGGCCGGTAAATGTTGCAGCAAGCGCCAGCAGAACCGACCCGGCCGCATAGAGCAATGCCGTCAGCAGCGCGCCACGGCCCAGCATGACCGCCAGTTCCAGCGAAAAGGCGGAAAAAGTGGTGAAGCCACCAAGCAGCCCGACGACCAGAAACAGTCGCCATCCCTCGCCGCCGCGCACCGTAAGAGTGCCGGCGATGATGCCGATAGCCAGGCCGCCCGCGATATTCACGGCGAACGTCCCCCAGGGAAGGGCGGTAAAAGCCAACAGGCGGCTGACGGCGAAACGCAGCAGGCTGCCCGCAGCGCCGCCCAGCGCCACCAGCAGGCAAGATGTGAAAACAGGCATTCCATTTCCCATAGCGAGCCGATATCAAATGCACAATTGGCGGCCCGTCCGGGTATTGCTAATCAAAATCAATTGCAGGCCGCGGCGCAGCGGGTTATGGCGGACGGCGTGAAGCATAAAGATCAGGAGAAAATCCGCATGTCGTTCCGCATAATTGCCCTGGCCCTTTCGGGGGCGGCGCTGCTCGCCGGTTGTTCAGGTGGCCAGGACGAGGAGGGCGCGCTTAAGGAAGTGAATCTATATTCGGCACGCCATTATGACAGCGACCAGGCGCTATACGAACAATTTACGCAAGAAACCGGCATTCGCGTCAACCGCATCGAGGGCAATGCCGACCAGTTGATCGCCCGCATCCGCAGCGAGGGGGCGAACAGCCCCGGTGATCTGTTCATCACGGCCGACGCCGGCGCATTATGGCGGGCGCAGCAGGCCGGATTGTTCCAGCCCATCCAGTCCGAAACGCTGAACGCCCGCATTCCGGAAAATCTGCGCGAGCCGGACGGCAACTGGTATGGCTATATGCGCCGCGCCCGTGTCGTCGCCTATGACAGCAACAAGGTAAAGCCGGAAGAAGTCGATACGTATGAAAAGCTTGCCGGGCCGCGCTTCAAGGGCAAGGTGTGCGTGCGCTCGTCCGACAGCGTCTATAACCTGTCCCTCGTCGGCGCGATGATCGAGGCTGTTGGCGCGGAAAAGGCGGACCGGTGGGTACAGGGTATTGTCGCCAATATGGCGCGTCCACCCCAGGGCGGCGACCGCGACCAGATTCGCGCCGTAGGTGCCGGTGTCTGCGAAATCGCTATCACCAACAGCTATTATTATATCCGTTTGGCCAATGGCGACGACGCCAATGATCGCAAGATCACCGAAACGGTCAAGCTCGCCTTCCCCAGCCTGGATGGCAAGGGCGCGCATGTGAATATTTCCGGCGGCGGCGTCATTGCCAATGCGCCGAATCGCGAAAATGCGATCCGGTTGCTGGAGTTTTTCGCGTCACCTTCCACGCAAGAATATATCGCCCGGCATAATAATGAATTCCCGGCATCACCCGACGTGCCGCCGCCGCCGCCGGTCGATGCCTATGCGGATTTCACCGCCCACCCGATGCCTGTCGCCGCTTTCGCCGCGCGCCAGCCCGAAGCCCAATCCCTGATGAGCAAGGCGGGGTGGCGCTAGAAGCGACCGCCCTTCCCCGCCGGCGACCGCGCATTTCCCTTACCGGCGCGCTCGCCGGTCTGGCGGGGGTGATGGCCATCCTGCCGCTGATCGGCGTGGTGCTGGCGGCGCTGCCGGGCGAAACCGCCGACATCGCCGCGCGGGATATCTGGCGTTATGCTCGCACCTCCGCATGGCTGGCGCTGTTCGTCGGGCTTGCCACCGGCGTGCCCGGCTCCCTCGCCGCGTGGCTGGTGGTGATGTATCGCTTTCCGGGCCGGCGTTTTTTTGCGTGGGCGCTGGCACTGCCTCTGGCCGCGCCTGCCTTTGCACTCGCCTATGCGTATGCCGATCTGTTCGATGCCGCCGGGTTGCTGCGTATGTGGCTGCGGGCGGAATGGGGCGTGGATTTGCCCGTGAACATGCGCAGCATGGGCGGCGCGGTTTTCGTGCTGTCTTGCGCCTTCTACCCCTATGTTTATCTCGCGATGCGCGCGGCTTTTCTCAACCAGTCGGTCAATCTGCTGGAGGTGGCGCGCAATCTCGGCTGCAATGGCTGGCAGGCCTTCCGTCGCGTGGCGCTGCCGTTGGCGCGCCCGTCGCTCGCCGCCGGAATGGCGCTGGCGGTGATGGAGACGCTGGCGGACTATGGCGCGGTACAGTTCCTCAGCGTGCAAACCCTGACGACCGGCGTGGTGCGTGCCTGGTCCGTCTATGGCTCGACGACAAGCGCGGCCCGTTTCGCCTTGCCGCTGCTGGCCGCCGCGGCCCTGCTACTATGGATCGAACGTCAGGGCCGTCAGGGGAAAAGTCATGAAAGTGGCCGGGCGCGCTGGCGGGCGCTGGAAGCCACGCCATTATCCGGCATGCGTGGCTGGGCTGCGGCAGGATTTTGTCTCGCGCTGTTGACCGCTGGCCTGCTGTTGCCGGTGGGCTGGCTGCTGTGGCGCGCGCTGGATGTGCAGCCCGACTGGCCGCGCCTGTGGCTGGCCGGCCAGCATAGTCTGGCGCTCGGCATCGCCGGTGCGCTGGTGACGGTGACGCTGGCGACAGCGCTGGCCATCGGCTCCCGGACCTGGCCCGCGGCGGCGCGGCTGGCGAGCCTCGGCTATGCGACACCCGGCGCGGTGATGGCGATTGGCCTGCTCGCACCGGCGGGCATCATCTGGAACCTGTTTCCCGGTTCGGGCTGGGGCATTGGCCTGATTTTGCTGGTGTATGCCTATGCGGCGCGGCTGATGGCGGCGGCGCTGGAGCCGATCGATGCCGGGCTGACCCGGGTGACGCCATCGATGCTGCACGCCGCACGGACACTGGGGCGGACAGAAACCGGCGCGGCGGTGGCGGTGCAGCTTCCGGTGGCGCGCGGCGCGATGCTGACGGCGGCGCTGATCGTTTTTATCGACATCCTGAAGGAATTGCCGGCCACGCTGATCCTGCGTCCGTTCAATTTCGATACGCTGGCGGTGATCGCCAATAATTATGCGCTGGATGAACGGCTTGGTCAGGCCGGGCCGCCCTCAATCCTGGTTATCGCGCTGGCTTTGCCTGCCGTGATGTGGCTGACGCGCAAGATTGCACTTTCGCGCCCCGGCGCATAACCGGAAAGGCATGGCTTCTCCAGTTGCTCTCGCCGTCCGCAATGTATCGCGCCGTTATGGCGGTCGCGCCGTGGTCTCGGACGCCAGCCTGGAATTGCACCCCGGTCGCATCACCTGCCTGCTGGGCCCGTCGGGCTGCGGCAAGAGTACGCTTCTCCGCCTGATCGCCGGCCTGGAGCCGGTGGATGCAGGGACCATATCGGCGGGCGACCGGATACTTTCCGGGCCTGACGGGATGCTGCCGCCCGAATCCCGCAGCATCGGCTTTGTGTTTCAGGATTATGCGCTGTTTCCGCATCTGGATGTCGCGGACAATATCGGCTTCGGGCTGAAAAATCTGGATAATGCCGCTCGCCGCGCGCGCGTGAAGGAGCTGCTGGCGCGTTTTCATCTGGAAAAGCTGGAACAGGCATGGCCGCACACGCTGTCGGGTGGGGAGCAGCAGCGCGTCGCCATTGCCCGGGCGCTGGCCCGCGAACCGGCGGTGTTATTGCTGGACGAGCCATTTTCCGGGCTGGATGGCCATTTGCGCAACGACGTGCGGCGGTCGGTGCTCGCCGATCTGCGGGAAGCGCATACTACCGTGCTGATCGTCACCCATGATCCCGAAGAAGCGTTGCTGATGGCCGATGATCTGATTCTGATGGCCGCCGGGCAAATTTTACAGACCGGCACGCCCGACGATTGCTATTTGCGCCCTGTTTCCATCGCCGCCGCACGCCTGTTGGGGGAAGCAACGTTACTGCCGGCGCGGATCGAAGCAGGCGTGGCGTTCAGTCCCTTCGGCAGCGTGCCCGCCGCAGGCGCCGCCGATGGCCCGGCGCAGTTGATGGTCCGGCCGGAAGGTATCCGCATCAGCGCCGATCTTTCCGGCGCATGCGCCACCGTTGTCGATGTCGGATTCGCCGGCCCCTTCCGCGCCGTTATGCTCGTGGCGGATGACATCACCGCCACGGCACGGATCGCCGGCGTGCCACCACCGCCGGGCGCGCGCGTCGGGGTGACGATCGACGCGGACCGGACGTGCATCTATCCGGCCTGATTACAAAAAGGCGCGCAGTTCGGCCATGAAAGGCTCGAACTGGTCGTGGTGCAACCAGTGGCCGGCGCCTTCAAAGGCGGCGACCCGCGCATTCTGGAATGAATCGAGCGTTCCATCTTCCGCCGGGTGCACGGCCCAGCTTTTGCTCCCCCAGCAAAACAGCACCGGGCAACTGATCCGCGCCCACAGCCGGCGCAAATCTTCCGCCGACATGTCAACCGGGGTGGCAACCCGCAGATAATTGTCAAACTTCCAGCCGTAGCTGCCGTCCTCGTTGCGATCCACCGCATGGATCGTGAGGTGGCGCGTCTGTTCGGCGTTCAGATTCGGATTTGCGACGCGCATGCGTTCCAGCGCGTCTTCCAGCGTGGCGTAGCGGCGCGGCAACCGCCCGGAAATCGCCCGTTGCTCCTCGATCCAGTGGCGAAATCGTTCTTCCACCGGCTTTTCCATCTGCGCCGCGATGGTGCGCGGCAACATGCCGGTCCCCTCGATCACGACCAGACGGCGCACCAGTTCCGGATAGAGGCCGACATATCGCAACGCAATCGCTCCACCCAGCGAATGGGCCACGATGGAAAGCTGCTGGAAGCCGAGTTGATGGACCAGTTGCGCCAGATCGTAAACATATGCCGCCATGCCGTAGTTTCCGTCGCTCGACCATTGGCTGTCGCCATGTCCGCGCAGATCGGGGGCGATGACATGCCAGTCCTCGCGCAGGCGACTGGCCGTCCAGTCCCAGCTTCGGCTATGGTCATGGCCGCCGTGCAGAAGCAACAACGGCGGTGCGCTGGCATTGCCCCAATCGTTATAGTGCAGCCGCAGCCGTTGCGACGTGAAGCTGTGCGACGTAGGGCCGAGCAATTCCGTTTTCGCCATGGGGCTTTATCTTTCTTATTATCGTAGAAGATGCAACAGTAGAACATAGCCGACCTTGACCTGAAGCCGCGCGAACGACTGTTTACCGAATTTCTCGCGGCGAAAGATCAGTCCCCCTTCAGGCCGAGTGACCTGCCGCCGTCCACTATGAAATTTTGTCCGGTGACGAATGCGGCTTTTTCGGACACCAGATACGCCACCATCGAGGCGCTGTCTTCGGGCTTCCCATAAGAACGGAGCCAATTGGTATTTTGCAATCGTTCGAGATCCGATTCAGAAACTCCACCTCTCTGAACAATTCCGGGGGAAACGCAATTGGCGGTAATTCCATATTTCCCCAGCTCCATTGCTATCGACTTCGTGAAAGCAATGACGCCGCCCTTGGAAGCAGCATATTCAGAAAAATTGGCCTTTCCACGTTCTCCGATCACACTGGATATATTTATAATTCTTCCATAGCCTTTTTCTACCATGGCTTTTGCGCCTTCTCTCGTGCACAAAATAGTTCCGCGTAAATTTATATTCAGAAGATTATCTATCACGGATGTTTTCTGTTGAATAATAGGCGCATAGTCGCCGCGAGCACTACCACCCGCACAATTCACCAATATGTCGATTTTACCATGATTTTTATAAATACTATCAAATACACTTACAATTAATTGCTCGTCGGACACATCCATTTTTTGAGCGTGGGCGATACCTCCCAACTCTCCAATTTCAGAAACTACTGCATTAATTTTATTGTGGCTGGCTCCGCACACATAAACTGTCGCGCCCTCTGCAGCGAGATGGCAACAAATACTTCTGCCAATAGCGCCACTGCCACCGGTAACGATTGCTATTTGACCGGCTAACCTGCCCTGGCCGTCGAGATGGATTTCATAGCGAGCAGGTGTATCCACAGGCGGGGCGTACCGTGCGAGGAACCGCCCCATTTTGCGCCTCACCCCAGCGGGCACCACCTTTTTCAGTATATTCATTAAAAATAACCCTCACCATGCAAAGTCGTTACACCCGCGTCAGCTTTTTCGTAATTCTCTCAAAAAAGAATTTTCGCTCCTTGTCATTTATTCCAAACAGAGCGACAAATATAATCACCGATATGCACGACACTGCACAAATAATGAATGCATTGACCAGCGAATCGTCCATCAGATAATGCATCATAACAGGAACGACAGGCGCCAGAATGGCGACCAGAGAGCAACGGGTTACAACATCCCGTACGAACGCGCGCATTGACAAATTAATGGACTTGCGAAGGAATATTATTCTCGACACGCCGATAATGGCCGAAAATAATATAGCCACATAAAACGTGACATAAGGCGGAAGTCCTGCCTTCAGAAGCATATAGCTGGCGGGAAGGTTCATCAAACCGATAATGCTGAGCGTCAAATGATACCGCTTGACGTTCCCCGTTGCACCCTGCGCCGTAGCCATTGGCCCGGCCATCGCTTCCACCAGCGACTGGATCAGGATAAGGCGAACAAAAATAACCGTATAATCCGGCACGTTTTTCAGCCAGAGCCTCAGGATTGTTTCTGTCTCGATCAACGCGGGCAGCGAGAATAAGAGCACGAGAAAGAAAGAAAGACGGCAGCCGCTCATGACGAGAGTGCGCATTTTCTCCAGAGCATCGGCGGCATAATTCTGGACGATCTGGGGATTTAGCGCCTGGGTGAAATTGGTCGAAAAACTGCGAATTGCCCCATTAACCTGCATCGCAATGCCCAGCGCCGCGTTGATAAGCGTCCCGAAGAACAGGTTCAGGATAATGGCAAGGCCCTGGGTGCGCAAAATCACCGATATATGGCTGGTAAGGGTCCAGCTCGTGAAGGAAAGCATCTGCCGCAGCAGGCTGTTATCCTTGCACGGACCTGCCCTGCATTCGGGAAAGTTGCGGCGGGCGTAGAGCATATAAATAAGGCTGGGAACCAGAGAGGCAATCAACGTCAGGACAGCAAATAATTCAAGCTTGTCACCGCCCATTACCTGCAACAAATATGCCGCGAGCAACTTCAGACACACGCCAAGCAACGTTACATACGCAAATGTCGTCATCCGCTCATTCGCAACGATGGAAGCGACATAGGGGGAAACGATTGTGCCTGCGAGAAACGACAGGACAGTGCATTGATAAACCCAATTGGCGGCGTCCATCCGCCCGGGGTCAATGTTCAGCTGCGTATTCAGGAACCATAGTCCGACGGTCTCCGCCATCAGCAAAATACCGCCAACGAGCAGAATATGGATATACAGGCTGGTTCCAAAAACACCGCGCAGCCTCGCCGTATTTCGCTTGCCCTTCTCAAAATTAAGAAACCGCTGGGTGGACGACGCCATCGAGGTATTGAAGAACGACATCAGTGCAAGAACACCGCCGACAAGGCTGTACAGCCCATAGTCGCTGGCACCCAGTTCATTCAGCACGATCCTGGATGTGTACAGCGCCACAACCATCGTCAGAATGGATCTGAAGTAGAGCGCCAGCGTGTTCCTGGCTATTCTTGCGTTGCCCGTCATGCCCGGGCAGGCTTGAGCGCCGGAATTTTTCTCAATAATCTGGAAATTTTCCGCTTTACCCGGCCTTTCAGTGACTTATCCATCGAATCTTTCCGTATGGATTGCAGGTAGGATTTGAAGGCCCGCACATCATCTTCCTTGCGGCTGAACGCCTCCACCAGAATCGGGCCCGGCTCCGCCAGATCGGTGAGAAGGTCGATGGCCTGATTGCATTCTTCGCGACTGGTGACCGGATAATAGCGGATTCCCAGCGATTCCGCCCAGCCCTTGGCAGAGGTGACATGCCCGGCCGATACGTGCCGCGTCAAAAGCGGAGCCAGACTTTCGCTCAGCGGCATGTGCATAACCCCGCCGCCCTCGTTGTTCAGCATCAGTATCCGCAGGTTTTTCGATAAATGCCTGTTCCACAACGCATTCATATCGTAGAAAAACGTCAGATCACCGATAACAAGAAATACCGGATCATCGGTAGCAGCGGCATAACCTACAGCCGTGGACATGCAGCCATCGATGCCGTTGACGCCGCGGTTGCAAAAAGATCTGACCGACCTGTCCGCTCGAAACAACTGGGTCAGTCGTATGGGCAGGCTGTTGGCAATTTGCAGGATGGAATGCTCCGGAAGCTTCCGCATCAACTGTCCGATAGCGTAGATTTCGCTATATTCCACTTCAGGTTCGACGATGGCGGCTTCCACGCGCGCCCAACCATCGTAGTAGCTACCCGTGGCGGCAGAAATGGAATAGTTCGCGATGGTCCGGAAGAAGAAGGCTTCGTTCATCGCGAAAATCGTCGTCAGCCGACGGAAGGGATCGCAGACCTCGCTTTTGCCGATGTCCCAGCATTCAAAGGGTTTCCCGGTGGATCTGAGATACCCCCGGATTTCGCCGTTGAAAGTGTAATTCCCATACAGGGAAATAACGATATCCGGCGCCAGCTGCCGCTTCTGAGCTCGAGTCATTGAACACAAAGCCTGAAAGGCTGACCCGATCGCACGCGGGTGATGACAGTTCGACAGTTTGTCCGCGAGAATCACACAATTAAATCGCTCTGCGAACAGGTCCAGCGCCTGCCGCATCTTGTCGTCCATTGGATTGCCCTGCCCCCAGACAATCAATATCTTCCGGTTTTCAAGTTGTGCGGCATAGTCTGCCCACACATCCGTATCCGCATCCGCGCCGACGCGGGAAATTTTCCTGGCGACCGGCAGTTCCTTTGTTCGAAACTTGTCCTGATGATGGGTTTCAACCGGGAAATTGATGTGCACCGGCCCCTTGCCATGATGGTCCAGGGCCAGAAAGGCTTCGTTGATGATACGATTGCAGTACCACTCGCTTAAAGGGTCATTCACAACTTTCAACTGACCCTGATATTTGATGAACCCCTCATAAACATCATGCTGCTGAAACATCTGCTCTTCCTTCTGGTTGAGCAGTTCCGGCAGGCGGTCAGCCGTTAACAAAACCAGGGGCAGGCCCTGGTAGAAAGCCTCTACAACGGCGGAGCCATAATTGATGGCGGAGGTGCCGGATGTGCAACAGACTGCTGCGGGTTCACCCGTTTGCTGGATGAGGCCGAGCGCAAAGAATGCCGCGCTTCGTTCATCCACGACCGAATAGAGAATGAACCAGTCGTCATTCTCCATCGAATGGATGAGAGGAAAATGCCGGCTTCCCGGAGAGATCACAACCCTGCGAATGCCATGCTGCTTCATCAGGGAAATCAGCTGCAAAATCATCCTGTTATCAGAGTACACAGCTTATCTTCCTGATGTTGGTCGTGAACGCCCGAAATATCCGGCAAGGAACGCCTAGCGCCGGGGGTTATTTTGTTGCATCAGGTCGCCGAGGCGCTGGAACGTATCGTCCACGATCTGCTTTTGCCCGTCGATTGCGGTGCGGATTTCGGCGCGTAGCCGGTCCTGGTTGTCGAGAACATAGCGCACCTTGTCCAGCGTCAGCCGTACGATCTCGCCACTTTCCCAAAGTTTCGGATCATTTGCCTCGATTATCAGATCGGATCGGCCCAGCATCGTGCCGATCACCCCTTCATATTTTTTACTGTAAGATAAGGAAATCGCCGGCTTGCCCATCTGGAACGTCGAAACCGCCGGATGCATTCGCCCGGTGATCGTAAATATGCCATGGCCAAGGATGAAACGCGCCCGCGTCTGCAAGATACGTTCCCGCACCGGAACGATACGATCCCGCAACGCCGGATCGATCAGCGGCAATAGCGCATCGATATATTTCGTCTCATCACCATAATAATCCGTGTGTGTATGCGCGAGCAGCACAAGTTTCTTTCCGGTTAACCGCTCAGATTTTAGCAAATCCTCCACTATACCCTTCCAGCTTTTCAGATACGCATCCTTGTCTTTCGTGTAATATCCATTTGCCTGAATTGCTGATACGATCAGGGTGAAATAACCTTCACGCTCCAGACCATATCTTTCCAGCACTTCGTCGGCGACGGATTCCTCGTGCTGGCGCGGCAGGTCGGCAAAAGCCAGGTCGGTGCTTTGCACGACGCTGTCGGCGAGGCCGAATTCGCTTTTCAGATAGGAGGTGCACCAATGATCGCGCGGGAAGATATGATATTTCGGGAGGGTTGCCCGGACTGCCACCCGGTTAATTGGGCGCTGGAACGGTCCGATAGTCTGGCCTAGCAGTACCAATGGTGCCTCCTTGGTCCATTTTCGCAGGCGCAGCATTTCGATCCAGATGTGGGGGTTATAATATTCAGAGAGATCATCCCCTCCCAAAAATACTACAAGGTCATAGCCGCCAACACGACTATCTATCATCATGTGATACAGCATCTTCATTCGGCCCCGGAAACTCCATGGATTTTCCTTGCGCCGCGGCTTGTATCTAGACAGGCTGATGACATCGGACGAGACGCCCAGTTCGTCCTGCACCTCATCGATATTGGTCCGGTCGAAGAAATCACATTCGAAATGTACGGGCTCTCCAATTTCGCGTTGCAGGCGGGAGAGTGTAACCAACCCCATCATTCCAGTCCCATAGTTGTTGAGACTTGGGAATGCATGAATACTGATTCTTTTCACCTGAAATACTTCCCATAAATCGCACATGAAACCCTGTGACGTATCTGTCTATTCAGGGTCAACCAATTGTCGTCGCCGTTGCAACTTCACGTTTTCCAGTTCGGCAAACCGGTGATAGTCGCGCCAGCCCTTGAGCAGACTGGCCAGCAATTCCCGACCATGCTCATTACGGAACCACAGACGCTTGATTTGCCGGACAAAGCGCAGGCCCACGGTCAAAAAATGACGGCTTCGCATATGCTTGGCATAAACCGCGCCAGCCCCATATTCGTAAAAGATACCTCGCAACTGCATCATGTCCTTTATGGGACGGCGGTGATCGTGAGAAACCACAGGTTCAGGAAAATAACCGCCCGCAAACCCTGCGAACGATGCACGCAACGCCATATCCCAATCTTCGCCGGCAAACGGTACGCCGCTACCGAAACGCTCGTCGAACAATCCGACGCGGTCCAGGCACGACCGGCTGAATGCCATGTTGGATCCCTGCACATAGCCGGGTTCCACCATTTGGCCAGGCCGCAAATGTTCCGCCACCGGGGTTTCTCGGCATCCGATCATGGATATCGCCGGGTCAGGATCGTGGCGCAATATCTTGCCGGTACCATATCCGATATGGTTATCAGCGAATATCTTTTGCCACGCGCGCACATAATCCGGGCGGACATAGCAGTCATCATCGATGAACAGGAGAAGGTCTCCCCTGGCCACGGCAATGCCATCATTGCGACCGGCGGAATTGCCTGGTCGGGCGCATCGGACCACCTGGCAGGCGTGGCGGGTTGAGCGGCCAAAATCCTGCAGCGCCGGCCATGAAACGCCGTCGTCGGAATCATTATCGACGAGTACGATATCGAAATCAGCGCCCGCATCCAGCGCATCGACATGGGCAAGACATGTGAACAACCGCTCGCCGCCATTTTTCGTGCACAAGATCAGACTTGCTCGCATAGGCTCGCACCTAAAGCAGCCATATTTGCCCGTCAAGGCGACTTTGACACAGTGCAGCAATGCCTTCTGCTGCAACGCAGCAATTATCTATCCGGCGGAGGCAGTCGAATTGACTCTCCGAGCCGCCGGTTTTGACGGAATCTCAGATTTGCGCCAGCGACCCCATGTCGATAACAAAACGATATTTCACATCATTGCGGAGCATCCGCTCATAGGCATTTTCAATATCCTGAATCGCGATGATCTCGATATCGGACACGATGCCATGTTCGGCGCAGAAATCGAGCATCTGCTGCGTTTCCGCAATGCCGCCGATCAGCGAGCCTGCCAGACGGCGGCGGCTGAATATCAGTTTCTGGACCGATGGCGATGGATGTGGCGAACCGGGCGCGCCCAGCATCGTCATGGTCCCGTCGCGCTTCAAAAGTGTCAGAAACGCGTCCAGATCATGCGGCGCCGCAACCGTGTTCAGAATGAAATCGAGGCTGTTCGCCCGTGCCGCCATCGCCTCTGCATCGCTCGACACTACCACTTCATCCGCGCCCAGCGCCCTTGCGTCGGCGATCTTGGCTTCCGATGTGGTAAAGGCGACGACATGCGCGCCGAGCGCATGGGCCAGCTTGATGGCCATATGGCCCAGGCCGCCGA
Source organism: Sphingomonadaceae bacterium (assembly GCA_041675905.1). Lineage (GTDB taxonomy): Bacteria > Pseudomonadota > Alphaproteobacteria > Sphingomonadales > Sphingomonadaceae > Sandaracinobacteroides. The sequence continues at coordinate 170,314 of JBAYSX010000002.1, forward strand.
TGCCGACCACGCCCACCTTGTGCCCCGGCCCGACCTGCCAGTGTCGCAGCGGCGACCAGGTGGTGATGCCGGCGCACAGCAAGGGGGCAACAGCGGCCAGATCGGCCCCGGCATGGCGGATATTCAGGACAAATTGCTCGCGCACCACGATGATATCGGAGTAACCGCCGAGCGTGTCCTCGCCGGTTATCCGGTCCTTGCCATCATAGGTGCCGGTAAAACCTTCCTCGCAATATTGTTCCAGGCCATCGTGACAGGACGGGCAGGTCTGGCAGCTGTCGACCATGCAGCCGACGCCAACGATGTCATCCACGGCAAAGCGCTTCACATCCGGGCCGACCGCCGTTACCCGTCCGACGATTTCGTGGCCGGGCAGGCATGGATAAGCCGTTTCGCCCCATTCGCCGCGCACTGTGTGCAAATCGCTGTGGCAAACGCCGCAATATTGAATGGCAATCTGCACATCGTCGGGGCGCAACGCCCGGCGTTCGAAGGTGAACGGAACGAGCGGCTGGTCGCTGGCGGGAGCGGCATATCCACGGGCGGCGGTCATGGGATTCCTTTCGTCAGAGGGGGGCGATGGCTATCTGGCAGCTTTCGCCCCTCAAGTCAGCAGCCATAGCGGAAAAGCTGCCATCGCCAGACAGGCACCCAGCGGTAATACCGTATCGGCGGCGATGGTTTCCCCGCGCAAACGGCGCACGGCAACGAGCATAAGGCCGATCAGGGAAGCAGCCAGCAACAGCATCGGCAATTGTTGCCAGCCGAGCCACGCACCAAGCGCCGCCGTCAGTTTCACGTCGCCCATCCCCAGGCCCTCACGCTGACGCAGATGACGATAGGCCAGCGCCAGCGCCAGCAACACCCCGCCGCCTGCCGCAAAACCGATCAGCCGGTCGGTAAATTGCCCGGCTCCGAATCCCAGCCCCAGCGCCGCCAGCGGCAGGGTCAGCGCATCGGGCAGCCAATGATGCTCGGCATCGAGCGCTATCAGCGCCACCAGAAGCCAGCCTGACAACGCGCCGGTCAGCCCAACCCATCCCGGATGCGCCAGACAGGCCAGCGCGCCGACCACGGAGCAAGACAGTTCGATGAGCGGATGCCGCCGGTCGATTGCCGCGCCACAATGCCGGCAGCGCCCGTGCTGCCAAAGGAAAGACAGTAAAGGCACCAGTTCCCAGGGCTTCAGCGTTGCGCCGCAGGAATCGCAGGCGGATCGCCCGACCAAACCGCGTTCCTGCGGCCAGCGCAGCACAAGGGTGGCGAGGAAACTGCCCGCAACCAGTCCGAGAAGAGCGCCGATCGCTGGCCACATGCGGCCATGGCATGCGATGCAACGGCTGCTCAAGTAAAGGGGGCAATATGGCCGGTCTTGTCAAACGCAGCTTCACCATCCAGGGGCATCGCACATCCGTGGCGCTGGAACCCATATTCTGGACAGCGCTGGATCAGGCGGCGGCGGCGGAAGGTTTGACGGTAACGGCGCTGGTGACGCAGATCGACGAGGCGCGCGACGCCCCGCTTGCCAGTGCGCTGCGCGTATGGCTGTTCAGACGAGTTTCAGCAGAATAAGCATCCGCATATCGAGACAACTGCCGCGCGCCCGCGCCGTATCCAGAAAGGCGGGAATGTCGCTGAGTGGCACGACATGCACCTCGATCCCCTCGCCTTCGACACCGCCGCCGGGGCCGACGCGCGTAAGACCGGTGGCGCGGTAGAAGTGAAATTCCTCGCCCACCATCCCGGGCGATGACGCGAATTTGCCGATATTCTCCCAATGTGCGGCTTCAAAGCCGGTTTCCTCCAGCAATTCGCGCCTGGCCGAATCGAAAGGATCTTCGCCGGGGCATTCATCGCCGACGAGACCGGCAGGCAATTCGATGCAGGATCGCCCCAGCGGCGGGCGGAACTGTTCAACCAGCACGACTTCGCCGGCCTCCGTCAGCGCCAGGATGACGGCTGCTTCCACGCCATTGACGCGGCGCACAAATTCCCATCGCCCGCCCGAACCGAAGGGCGTCACATGCATTTCGAGGAAGCGCCCCCGCCACGCCGCCGTCATGCGGCGGCCCGGATACGACGAATTTTTTTCATGACAATCGGCATGCGGCCATCTAGCACCACCCCTTACCCGGCGGAAGCAGCAATTCCGTCAGATCGAGGATTGTTATGCGGATCGGAATACCCAACGAAATCAAGGAACAGGAATCGCGCGTTGGGCTGACTCCGGCGGCGGTCGCCGAACTTGTGACGCTGGGCCATCAGGTGTCGGTGGAGAGCAACGCGGGGGCGGGTATCGACCTTTTCGATGAAGATTATGCATCCGCTGGCGCGCGGATCGTCAGCAGTCCGTCACAGCTTTACGGCGAATCCGATCTGATCGTGAAGGTGAAGGAGCCGCTGCCATCCGAAATCGCGCTGCTGGAGCCGCGCCACACACTGTTCGCCTATCTGCATCTTGCCGCCGATCGCGCCCAGGCGGAAGGGCTGCTGAAGAGCGGCGCGACCTGCCTCGCCTATGAAACTGTCACCGACCGCCGGGGCGCGCTGCCATTGCTGCGCCCCATGTCGGAAGTGGCAGGGCGGATGGCGATCCAGGTGGGTGCGCATTTGCTGGAAAAACAGCCCGGCGGGCGCGGCATCCTGCTAAGCGGCGTGCCGGGTGTAGAACCGGGGCGCGTGGTGATTCTCGGCGGCGGCGTCAGCGGGCTGAACGCCGCGCATATCGCTGTCGGCATGCGCGCCGATGTCGTCATTCTTGATATTTCGGTGCAGCGCCTGACGGAACTGGACGAAATTTTCCTTGGCCGCGTGCGTACCGCCTATGCTTCGCGCGCGGCGATTGCAGACGCGGTGAAGAACGCGGATCTGGTCATCGGCGCGGTGCTGGTGCCGGGGGCTGCAGCACCGCGTCTGGTCACCCGCGATATGCTGCCGACGATGAAACGCGGCGCGGTTCTGGTGGATATCGCGGTCGATCAGGGCGGTTGTTTCGAATCCACCCGGCCCACCACGCACGAGAACCCCACTTTCGTCGAGCAAGGCGTGGTGCATTATTGTGTCGGCAATATGCCGGGTGGCGTTGCGCGCACCTCCACCTTTGCGCTGGTCCACGCAACCTTGCCTTATGTGCTGCGCCTCGCCGGACTCGGCGCGGACCGGGCGATGGCGGCGGATCCAGGCCTGGCCAACGGGTTGAACGTCCACGCCGGCGCCATCACCCACCGTGCGGTGGCCGAAGCGCTTCCTGGCCTGCCGACGCATTTCACCTCTTGAAGCCCGCCCCGCCTGCCCCTATGTTCGTCGGGCTGCCTCGGCAGCTATGACAGTAGATGGTTAAGCAAAATAAGCGTATCGGACCCGGAGGGCAGTACTCCGGCGCCTCCACCAAAATCTATGGGGGCGAAACAGGATCGACGAGCGTGGTAAAGGCTTTGACTGCTGTTCGGCACGGTTCCGCCGTATTGGGCCAAATCCACAAATGCCAACGATAACGAGGCATTCGCGATCGCTGCGTAACCCCAACCCCAACGGGTAAAGGTTATAAAGCTTAAGCGCGGTTCGGGCCGCACCGGGCAACAGAAGCGGAATCCAGCGGTTTGGGGGGCACCGGGCAACAGAAGCTCCCCGCTCACCTCATTATTGCAATTGCCTCGCAATGTAAAAAGCGTTACGCCGGAGTCGGGCCTGGCACATGTCAGGGTGGAATTCCGGCGGGAGTTGATCTTGCGCAAGGACTTTCCGCCACGATTCGTCAGGCTCACTTGTTCCGGAGTCAGGGGTGAGAGTCAGGATTGATGGCCAGCCACGCGTTCGATAGCGCCTGCAGCACGGTGTTCGCGCCCGATTCCGCCGCAGTGGAACGGCGTTTGCGGCGTGGGCCAGTGCTGGTCAGGCCACCAGAAGTCGAACCCGCCGCGCAGCCCGAACCGGATTTTTTCACCCGCCGTTTCAACTGGAAGGCCGCCTTCCTCATCCTGGTCCTGCATATTCTCGCCATCGGTGCGATCCTTGTGCAGAAACACCAACAGGCGAAGATTCCCCTTGAAGCGCCGATTCTCGTCAATCTTATGGCCCCGGTCGCACCCCCGGCGGCAAGTCCGCCGCCGCCCGAAATCACCATGACCACGCCGCCGGTCGTCGTGCCGCCGCCGGTTTTCACCATCGCCAATCCGCCGCCCTCGATCACAGCGGTCGTTTCCTCCACACCGCCCTCCCCCACTCCCACACCGGCTCGGGTTATCGCCGTCACGCCCACACCGGCTTTCACTGTCGCCGCACCCGTTGCCGCCCCTGCCACTTCAGAAAGCGCGGACCTCTCCGCCGGGCTGATCCGCGCCGAGCCGCCACGCTATCCATTCGAATCACGCCGTCGCAAGGAAGAAGGCGTCGTAACGCTGGCCGTCACCCTCAATCCGCAGGGCGAGGTAGCGGAAATTGCCATCCGTGAAAGCAGCGGCTGGGATCGGCTGGACGATGCGGCGCTGCAAGCCGTGCGCCGCTGGCGCTGGCGTCCGCAAATGCGCGATGGCCAACCGGTCAGCGTGCGCGGGCTGGTCGAAATTCCTTTCCGTCTCAGCCGATAACGCCGCATTGCATCGCGCCCGGGATACGGGATAGCGTTCGCGACCATGGACAGTTACGCCGGGCCGGTCAAACCCGTATCCGCCGCCGCCATCGTCGGCGAACGGCTGCGCTATTATGATTATTGCATGACGGCCTTTGCCGTCTTGCTGATCTGCGCCAATCTGATCGGCGCGGCGAAGGTAGCGACCATCGAATTGCCGGTTATCGGCGCGCTGACCTTTGGTGCCGGGATCCTGTTTTTCCCGCTATCCTATGTGCTGGGCGACGTACTCACCGAAGTCTATGGCTATGCCCGCGCCCGCCGCGTCGTATGGGTCGGGTTTGCCGCCTCCATTTTCGCCGCCGGCATGGCGGCGTTTATCGTCGCCATTCCACCCGCCGCCGACTGGGAGGGCCAGGAAGCGCTCGCCAGCGTCATGGGCCAGGCCCCGCGAATCTTCGCTGCCTCCATCCTCGCCTTCTGGGCCGGCGAATTCGTCAACGCGTTCGTGATGGCGCGGATGAAAGTTCTGACACGCGGCAAGCATTTGTGGGCGCGCACCATTGGCTCCACAGTTGCCGGTCAGGGCGTGGACAGCCTGATCTTTTATCCCGTCGCCTTCCTCGGCGTATGGGAAACGAAGCTGATACTCGTGGTGATGATCACCAACTATCTGCTGAAGGTTACATGGGAAGCCATGCTTACCCCGGTTACCTACAAGGTCGTCGCCTTCATGAAACGCCGCGAAGGGCTGGATGTGTTCGACGAAGGCACGGATTTCACGCCCTTCCGGACGCGGATTTAAAGCCTCCCTACGCGATCGCCGCGACCAGGCTTTCGAACATCCGCCGCCCGTCGGTTCCGCCATGCGCAGCTTCTACCATACGCTCGGGGTGCGGCATCAGGCCCAACACATTGCCGCGTTCGTTGATGACGCCCGCGATGTTCCGGACAGAACCGTTGACGGTTTCAGCATAGCGGAAAGCCACCTGGCCCTGTTGCTCCAGCCGGTCGAGCGTCGCATCGTCGGCGGTATAATTGCCGTCATGATGGGCGACCGGCAGAATCAGTTTCTCGCCCGGCCTGTAGGCGCGGGTGAAAGGGGTATCCGCATTGACGACTTCCAGGGTCACATCGCGGCAGATGAAATCGAGACCGGCGTTGCGCATCAATGCGCCAGGCAGCAGGCCCGATTCGGTCAGCACCTGAAAACCGTTGCAAATGCCCAGCACCGGCACACCGCGATCCGCAGCCGCGATGACTTCGCGCATGATCGGGGAACGGGCGGCGATTGCGCCCGATCGCAGATAATCGCCGAAGCTGAAACCGCCCGGGATGCCGATGAAATCAATATCCGCCGGCAAGACATGATCGTCATGCCACAGCGCCAGCGGTTTGCGTCCGCTCACCTGTTCCAGCGCGACCATCAGATCCCGGTCGCAGTTGGAGCCGGGGAAGACTATGACTGCGGCTTTCATGATCTGCGCGCCTCTATTCCAGCTCGACGCGGAAATTTTCGATGACGGTGTTTGCCAGCAATTTGCGCGCCATATCCTCGACCTGATCGGCGGTGGTGCCATCGGCCACGTCCAGTTCGATGACCCGCCCGACGCGCACGTCGGATATATCGGCGAACCCGAGCGATTCGAGAGCGTGGTGGATGGCGCGCCCCTGCGGATCGAGGACGCCAGGCTTCAGATTGACGGTGACACGGGCTTTCATAATCATCCGCCTATGCGCCAGAGCGCGCCCAAAAGAAAGGGGCAGGAATCGCTTCCTGCCCCATCCCCCCGTAATGGAAAAGTCAGGCGGCGAGCGCCGCGCGACGCCGGCGGGCGGCAAAGCCGACCAGGCCGAAGCCGGAGATCATCATCGCCCAGGTCGCCGGTTCGGGGACCATGCCGAAGGCGAGGCTGATTTCCGTATCCGAATTATATTGCAGCCCGGCCCAGTTGATGCGCAGCTCATTGCCCGCGACGGAAACACGGGAAGCGTCGAAGCCAACCAGGTTGGTGCTGACCAGCGAGACGCCCGTGATGCGGCCGATGGCGGCCCCGGTGAATACCGGACCGTTAAAAGCGGTATTCGTCCACAGCGGTGACGTGAGGACAGTGTCAAACGACATGTTGAGGCTGGCGCCACCGAAATCAAAGTCGATGAACGTCACATCTTCGACGTTAAGCGTGGTATCCACGCCGGCGCCGGCGACAAATGTGGCCGGGGCGAAGGTGGCGAAGGGATAGTCCGTTGCGAGATCCGGAAACTTATAGACACCTTCGACGGAATATCCTGTCAGCGTCGCCGCCGTCACCGGGTTGATCGCCATGGCTGCAACCATGGCACCCAGGCCAAGAACAAGTTTATGCATTTTGAGCCCCTATCAGATTATCGCCGGTTTTACCGACGGGTACGCAACAACCGCGCACCAGAAGCACAGCAATTATCGTGCCAGGGGCAGAAATATATTTTTAGTCAATATTATATGCTCGGTGTGCAACGCCGGGTTTGTAAGACTTGTTTGCAGAGTGAAGTTCATTAACCTTATTCCCCGTTAAACTATCGGTTCGCCAGTCTCGCCACCGCCGCCAGGGCCTGGGAAAAGGCGCGTGTGCCGGGCGCTATCACCTCATAATGCCCCGCATTGGGAGCCAGCTGGATTTCGGCCAGATCGCCCGTCTTGCGCGCTCTCCGTGCATGGGCAAGGCCAATGGCCGGGAAGGCGCGATCATCATAAATACCGTGCAACAGGATGGCCGGCACGCGGGTTGGCGGCAGCGCCATCTCCGGCGCGGCTTCTTCACCCCCGGCCGACAGACCCGCCACCGTGCCGTCTCCACAATGCAGGTCGATCAGCGGCCCTTGCGCGGCCAGATCGGTGAAGCCGCCCGCCAGCAACATGCCTTGCGGGCGCAACGGGTTTGCCCCGCGCGACGGATTTTCCGTCGCCAGTTGATGCCGCCCCGCCGCCCACAATGCCAGCCAGCCACCGGTCCCATGGCCGAACAGCACCACGCGGTCGGCATCAAGGTGATGCGATTCCGCTTCCGCGCGGATCAGATTCAGCGCCGCGCCCACATCGGTGAGCGTTCCGGGAAAACCGCCGCCCTCCTCATCGATATGGCGGTAATCGACCGACCAGACAGCGAAACCTTTGGCGATAAATGCTGCCGCCGCTGCCCGCAACAGTTCGGGCTGCGCCTTTTCCCGCCGGAAGCAGCTATCGCCGAGCAGGGCCACCACCGGCAGTCTCGCATCCGCCTCGCGTTTGCGCGGCAGGAACAGTTCGATCTTTTGCGCAGCCGATTCGCCATATCGCAAAATCTTGTCGGGCTTCGCCGCCGGCAAGGCCGCGATTGCGCGTGCGGTCATCAGCGTTGGCAATGGCGGCTGGCCGGATTGCGCCAGCGCCGGCATAGCCGGCAACTGGGCCAGCAGCAGCACCGCCAGCGCCGCCGCCCATTTCATTTGCCGCGGGCCTTGCGCGCCTCGTCCAGATCGGCCACCGAACCCTCCGCCCCTTCGGGCAACAGTCCCAGACGCCGGGCCACTTCCTGATAGGCTTCCACCTCGCCGCCGAGGTCGCGGCGGAAACGGTCCTTGTCGAGCTTTTCGCCGGTCTTGATATCCCACAGGCGGCACCCGTCGGGGCTGATCTCGTCGGCCAGCACGACGCGGCTGAAATCATCTTCCCACAGCCGGCCGAACTCCAGCTTGAAATCCACCAGCCTGATGCCGATGGCGGCGAACAGGCCGCAGAGGAAATCATTGGTGCGGATGGCCATATCGACCATATCGGCCAGTTCGTCCTGCCCGGCCCAGCCGAAACAGGCGACATGTTCTTCGGTGACGAGCGGATCGCCCAGCGCGTCATCCTTGTAATAATATTCCACGATCGTGCGCGGCAGCGCCGTGCCTTCCTCGATCCCGAGCCGCTTCGCCAGCGAACCGGCGGCGACATTGCGCACCACCACTTCCAGCGGGATGATTTCCACCTGCCGCACCAGCTGTTCGCGCATGTTCAGGCGGCGGAGGAAATGGGTAGGAATGCCGATTCCCGCCAGCAGCGTGAACAGATGTTCCGAAATGCGGTTGTTCAGCACACCCTTGCCGCTGATCGTGCCCTTTTTCTGGGCATTGAATGCGGTGGCGTCATCCTTGAAATACTGGATCAGCGTGCCAGGTTCCGGTCCTTCATACAGGATCTTGGCCTTGCCCTCATAGATTTGGCGGCGGCGCGACATGGAATTTACCTCGGGGAAACTGGATAAGATTGCGGAGATAGCGATTGCCCGCCCAAAGGGCAATGGAAGTTCGCGCTTCCGGCCTGTTGGAACCCTTGTATTTTTTGCGTGCGCCTGCGGTCTCCTCTTGCGCCATATCCCGCCATTGCGTATAGCCCTCGGCTCCCGCGCTCCCACAGGAGTGTAGCTCAGCTGGTAGAGCATCGGTCTCCAAAACCGAGGGCCGGGGGTTCGAGCCCCTCCACTCCTGCCAGAGCCTGGCCCGTGATTCGGGTGAGTCTTTGCAGGGCGGCGGGAATTTTCTGGGCCAGGCACCCTGGCTGATATCCGTAATTTGCGGATGTCTGCCGGGGCGGGGCCGTTGGTGGAAGCAGATTATGGCGAAGGTTTCCCCGGGCGAATTCGTCCGGCAAGTGAGGACAGAGACGGCGAAGGTCACATGGCCCTCGCGCAAGGAGGTTGTGCAAACGACCATCCTGGTCCTCATCATGACCACGATCCTCGCGCTGTTCTTCCTCGGCGTCGATCAGATCCTGGGTCGAATGGTGCGCTTCATCGTGGGCCTGGGGGCCTGATCGGAATGGCGCGCTGGTACATCATTCACGCCTATTCCGGCTTTGAAAACAAGGTGCGGGAGCAGATTCTGGCCGACGCCGCGCGTCTGGGCCTGGAATCGCAGGTTGAGGCCATCGAGGTGCCGACCGAAACCGTCACCGAAGTGCGCCGTGGCAAGAAATATCAGGCGGAACGCAAATTTTTCCCCGGATATGTGCTGGCGAAGCTGGAGATGAACGATCAGGTTTATCACCTCGTTCGCAATACGCCGAAGGTTACCGGGTTTCTCGGCTCGTCCGGCAAACCGCAGCCGATCAGCGAGGCGGAAGCCGCCCGCATTCTGAATACGAAGGCCGATGCCGACGCCGCCCAGCCGAAGGCGCGACGCAAGGCCAGCTTCGAGATCGGCGACAGTGTGAAGGTGCTGGATGGCCCGTTCGCGTCGTTCAGCGGCCTGGTCGAGGAAATCGACTTCGACCGCAGCCGCGTGAAGGTGTCGGTTTCGATCTTCGGGCGGGCGACGCCTGTGGAACTGGATTTCGACCAGGTCGAAAAGACCAAATGAGTTTCCCCCGATGCGCCGCGGTCGGGCATCGGGTTTAACCGTGGGAGGCCGACGGGCATGACGCCCCGACGCCGTCTGGACCACACGGCCGCAACAGTCGGGGGAGGGGAAATCCCTCCCGGAATGGAGTTGAGATATGGCAAAGAAGATTACGGGCTATATCAAGCTGCAGGTAGCGGCCGGCGCCGCCAACCCCAGCCCGCCCATCGGCCCCGCGCTCGGTCAGCGCGGTGTCAACATCATGGAATTCTGCAAGGCGTTCAACGCAGCGACGGGCAACCTCGAAAAGGGCATGCCTATCCCGACGATCATCACCGTTTACGCCGACCGCAGCTTTTCCTTCGTAACCAAGACCCCGCCCGCGACCTTTCTGCTGAAGAAGGCCGCAGGGATTAAATCCGGGCACAAGACGCCAGGCAAGGGCGCTTTCGTGGCGAAGGTGAAGAAGTCCGACATCCGCGCGATCGCGGAAACCAAGATGGCGGATCTCAACGCCGTTGATATCGATGCGGCGATGCGGACGATCGAAGGCTCGGCCCGCGCGATCGGTATTGAAGTGGTGGAGGGCTGACCCGATGGCAAAGCTGACGAAAAAGCAAAAGGCGCTGACCAGCACCGTCGACCGTGAACGGCTCTATGGCGTCGACGAGGCGCTGGCGCTGGTAAAGAAGAACGCGACCGCCAAATTCGATGAAACCATCGAGGTATCGGTCAATCTGAACGTCGATCCCCGCCATGCGGACCAGATGGTGCGCGGCGTCGTCACGCTGCCGAAAGGCACGGGCAAGACAGTGCGTGTGGGCGTGTTCGCGCGCGGCGCGAAGGCGGAAGAAGCCCAGGCTGCCGGCGCGGACGTGGTTGGCGCGGAAGATCTGCTGGAAATCGTCCAGGGCGGTACGATCGATTTCGATCGCTGCATCGCCACCCCGGACATGATGGGCCTGGTCGGTCGTCTCGGCAAGATTCTCGGCCCGAAGGGCATGATGCCGAACCCGAAGCTCGGCACCGTCACGATGAACGTGACCGAAGCTGTACAGGCGGCCAAGGGTGGCCAGATCGAGTTTCGCGTCGAAAAGGCCGGTATCATTCATGCAGGTCTGGGTAAGGCGAGCTTCGCTGAAGCCGATCTGCGCGCCAATTTCGACGCCTTGCTCGATGCGCTGACGAAGGCCAAGCCGTCGGGCGCGAAGGGCAAATATGTGGAAAAAATCGCACTCAGCTCAACGCAAGGGCCGGGTGTGAAAATCGACGTGGCAACCGCGCTTACCGCGTGACGCCATAAGTGTTTCGGGGCGGGTTTCGCCTGCCCCGGAAGGCCGTCCGAGATTGCAGGTGCCATGAGGCATAAAGGAAGCGATTCCGCCAGCATGAGACGGGGACAGAAAACTCCGGTTATTCGGGTGTCCCTTCGGAAGGCATGAAGCGCCAAACCGTTTTCATGGACGGGGCGGCTTTGTGTGGAGACGAGCATGGATCGGAACCAGAAGAAAGAGCTGGTCACCAGTCTTGCAAAGACGTTCACCGAAACCGAGGTTGTGATTATCACGCGCAACCATGGACTTACGGTGGCGCAGGTCACGGACCTGCGCGTACGGATGCGCAACGCTGGCGCCCAGTTCAAGGTGACGAAGAACCGGCTCACCCGCATTGCTCTGGAGGGCACGCCCTATCAGGATATCGGCCAGTTTCTGGTCGGCCCTGTGGGTCTTGCCACCTCTGCCGATCCGGTCGCACCTGCGAAGGTTGCGGTCGAATTCGCCAAAACCACCGACAGGTTCGAAATTGTCGGCGGGGCGATGGCAGGCACGGTTCTCGATCTGAATGGCGTGAAGGCTTTGGCCGAACTGCCATCCCTCGACGAACTGCGGGCGAAGCTGGTGGGCCTTCTCAAGGCGCCGCAGACGAAGATTGCGCAACTGGCGACAGCGCCGGCGGCGAAACTGGCGCGGGTATTTGCGGCCTATGGCGACAGCCAGGGCTAAACGACATCCTATTATTTGAAATAACTGGAGACTATCATGGCTGATCTCGAAAAGATCGTAGAAGAACTGTCCTCGCTCACGGTGCTGGAAGCTGCAGACCTTGCGAAGCTGCTGGAAGAAAAGTGGGGCGTGTCCGCTGCCGCCGCTGTTGCGGTTGCCGCTGGTCCCGCCGGTGCAGCCGGTGGCGCTGCCGCCGAAGAAGAAAAGACCGAGTTCGACGTGATCCTCACCGGCGACGGTGGCAAGAAGATCAACGTCATCAAGGAAGTCCGCGCCATTACCGGCCTTGGCCTGACCGAAGCCAAGACGCTGGTGGAATCGGCCCCGAAGGCCGTGAAGGAAGGCGTGAACAAGGAAGAAGCCGAAAAGATCAAGACCCAACTCGAAGCTGCCGGCGCAACCGTCGAGCTGAAGTAAGCCTTATCTTTCCAGACCAGAAAAAGGCGGCCTTCGGGCCGCCTTTTTTTATGCCTGATGTCCCTGGTGACACAGCGGAAGCAGAAAGCTATCCATTTCCGGTATCGGCGGAGACGGCCTTGCCCAGGGCCAGCCACGGACGCACTGCAGGTTGCCGGTTTCTACAGGGATCGAATCCTCAGGCGGGAGGGAAATGGGAAATTGCCGTCGCGCCTGTAGCAACGCAGAGACAATATCGGGAGATTGGTTCATGATTCGGGGAATACACCACATCGCACTCAATACGCCTGACCTGGAACGAATGCGCCTTTTTTACACCCAGGTGTTAGGCTTCGAACAAGTCTCCGAACCATACTCCTGGGAAAACGACGGACTTTCGGATCGCGCCATCGGCTTGCGTGGCTCGGCGGCCAGCCACATATGGATCCGCGCCGGCAATTGTTTCATTGAACTGTTCCAATACACAAATCCTCCGGCCCGCGAAGCCGAACCGCTTCGCCCTTGCGACCGGGGCTATACACATTTTGCCCTCGACGTTACCGATATCGAAGCCGAATATGATCGGCTCGCCGCAGGCGGCATGCGGTTCGCCCACGAGCGGCCGGTAGATTTTGGCGCTATCCAGGCGGTATATGGATGGGACCCGGACGGAAACGTCATAGAGCTGCAGCAGATGGACCGTTCCAATGCGGCCGCATTCGAGACACTCGGAGCCGTCGTGCCCTGAGAAAAGAGTGCACGGATGGCCGGCCGGATGAGAAATTCGGGCCGCGCCATCCTTCACCTTGAACACCCGCACGCAATGCGGTGGCCGCTTTCTCTGCAAGGATCGCGGGTAACGCATGCCCCCATTAATGTACCTCCTCAGGGTGTAATCCCCGTCCGATCATCAAACTGGTTCATCGGGACCTTCGGCAGAAGAACGCGCTCAGGACCTGTTAATTTGATATGGACAGTCTGATGCAGGCTGAGGAGACGGGGGATGGGCGATTTATATTGGCTGAAAAGCGGGCAGATAGTTCAAACGTGATCAGATTCCGCAGGGCGCACCCGTATGAGGCGTCGTTGAAGCACCGGCCATGAAGATGGTTTCCGGCACATCTCTCTCGGGATCGACCCTGTGGCGCCCCCCCTTTCCGTTCCGCGAGAGGCGTTTCGGCGATTCTGCAGCGGAAGCGGCTTCGCGGGATCTGGTGACCGAAACCATGGTGTTTCTGGAGGAATTGGCCCAGGCCAAAGCCAGCAGTTTCTTTTGGATCAGTTCGGATTGCAACTTCATCGAGGCCCAGTTGCGCAATGTCGATGGAGACCAGGTCACGCGCTATGAAAGCGAACTTGGGGAGCTGGATCCACTTCATGCCCGCCGTATGAAATCGGAAAAGTGTATCATTGCCAGCTTGCGTGCCGACGAGACACGCGGACAGTCGCTGACCCCGGCCTACGGGCGATTTCTGGAGTCGCGCGAGCTGGGCGATGAGCTGGCGTTGATACTTTGGTTGCGGGATCATCCCTTTGGCTATGCCTCGCTGTGTCGTGGCCTGAACGATCCGCCATTTTCGCTGGCCGACCACAACTGGCATGCGGTCCACAAATATATCGAGGCCTCTCTTTCGCACCATTTTCGCTTCCGCTACGCCCGGATCGAGCATTCCCTGACGGGGCGCTTCCAGATCAATCCCCGTGAAGTCGACGTCGTGGAGTTGATTGTACAGGGGAAGTCCAATGCGGATATCGCCGAGATTCTCGGTATCAGCATGGCGACGGTCAAGGTTCATGTTGGCAACATTCTGCGCAAGGCGGGTGTCGACAGCCGCCTGTCGCTCGCCTGCGTCGTGAACGACCTGTCCCTGACAAGGTAGTTCCGGACCAGACAGGCTGCAAGAACGACCGGTCTAAGACCCAAGAACTATGGGCAGCCACCACGCTCGTGGCTTAGGATTTCGCACATAGACAGGGTGACCGGACGATCCCGCAGACCTCGTCGTGAAGGCGTTGATGCCGCGTCAGGTCGCGGCCTTCAGGGAGAGTTCCAGATGAATATATCCAATCCGATTCCCGCCCTCATCGAGGTGGAAAGGATCATGGCTACCGATCCGGACCATGTGCGTCTCCATCACGACCCGTTATATGCTCATGGCTCGGCATTCATAAATGGCACCTATATCGATCTGGACCATGCAGCGATTCCGATCACGGATATGGGTCTGCTGCAGGCCGACGCCTGCTATGACGTCGTCAGTGTCAGCAAAGGGCAGTTCTTCCGGCTGGATGACCATCTCGACCGCTTCGAGCGTTCATGCGCGAAGTTCCGGCTCCGCAATCCGTACAGTAAAGCAGAAACTGCCGGGATGCTGACCAGGCTTGTTCAACTCATCGGAGCGCAGTCGGCCTACGTCTGGTGGTTCGTCACGCGTGGGGACATGCCGGAGAAAGGCAGCGATCGCGGCAAACCGGACGCCTACGAAAACCGTCTCTATGCATTCGCGCTGCCCTATGTGTTCATTGCAGACGACGAGCAGCGCCGCCGCGGGCTCGACGTGATGATATCCAGGAAGCACATCCGCATTCCACCCAGGGCTGTTGATCCCACCGCGAAGAACTTTCACGGTATGGATACGAGGTTGTCCCTGTTCGAAGCCACGGACCAAAACGCGGACTGGTGTGTTCTGTGCGATGCGCAGGGCAATCTGACCGAGGCGGCCGGGGCCAATATCTTCGTGGTCAAGGACGGCGAACTATATACGCCCGCATCCGGTTGCCTTGAGGGAATTACCCGTAAAACGATCTTCGACCTCGCCGCCGAACTCCGGATTCCGGTCCACCGCCGCGATATTCCGGCGGATTTTCTGCGCAATGCCGACGAAGCTTTCCTGACTTCCACGGCGGGTGGAATCATGCCGATCCGAACGGTAGACGGGGCGCCTCTGGCCAAGGGCAGCGATAACCGGATCAGCGTAAAACTTCATAATCTCTACTGGAACAAGCGCTGGGACGGCTGGCTCGGCACGAAGATCGATTATAATAACTTGTCCTGATACGCTTGATGTATCTGTGTTTTAGCTGAATTCCAAGCAGGGCGTAAACTTCTGACCTGCACCGAGAATTCTGGACCACGCGGATCAGCATTCTCGGTGCAGGTCAGATTTTTACTTGTCTGGCATTGCGTCCCAGACGAGTGGCAGGCTCTGGATCAGCCCAACGGCGCCACCCGATGTGCGGATGACCGCATCCTCCGCAACCGTAAAATCCGGAATGCGTGAAAACCACGTCTCTAATGCTATCCGAAGCTCGGTTCTTGCCAGTAGGCGACCGGGGCAACCATGAATGCCATTTCCGAATGTTGCGATCTGTCCGGCTTTCCGGGAAAAGTCCATTTCTCCTGCATCGGGCAACACGCGCCGGTCATATCTGTATGCCATGGTGGGCATGGAAATAATGTCATCTTTTCGGAGCAACTGATTTCCGTAATTACAGTCGTTTTTAACAAGCCGGCCCGCGATTGCGATCGGAAAATATCGCAGAAGTTCGTCTACCGCACCGGGGATCAGGGATGGGTCGGCGCCTATTTGCCGGCGATGCGATTCATTTTCTGCAAGGAATCGGAAAACAAAACCAAGCATGGCTGCCACAGTGTCCAGACCACCAAAGAGCATTTGGGTAGCGAGATCGAGTGCTTCCGCATTGGTTACCGCCCGATCCTGTACTGTCCCCGACGCAATGGCACTCAGAAGATCCTTCCCCGGGTCTGACCGGCGGGCATCGATATAGGGCGTGAGATAATCGTGGAATGACGCATATACTTCCTCCAGCGTCATGGATTGGGGACGCACAACTTCGTCAGCCCAGGATTTAAGCATGGGAGCATCCGCCATGGGCAGGTCCACCATTCTCATGAACACGCGTATAGGAAGCTGGAAGCAATATTCCTGCATAAACTCGCAGTGACCGCGCTCTCGTACAGCCTCGATGAGCTCGACCGAGGTCGACCGGATAAATCCCTCCATGTCGCGCACCGCTGTCGGCGACATTGCAGGATTGATCAGGTTACGAAATCCGCGATGATGTGGAGGATCAATGGTTTGCGGATGCGTGTGGTATGCCATACCCCGCTCGCGGGGCACCTGTGCAATCCGCGACGAAAAGCGTTCATGATCCGCAAATATCTCCTGGAGCGCCTGGCCCCCTACCGCAATCCAATGCCCCCCATTGCGCGTTGTCCAAACCAGATTGGCGTCAGGCGGGACGGATTCGACCAGTCGCGCCCACGCTGTGTGAAAATCCGACTCGGTATCTGGCAGTGCGTATACATCGATATCGACCACATGTTCTGGATCGACATGATCGGGGATTGGCATATCCTGATTCTCCCTCATCCGAAATTCTTGCTCCGGCATTGATGATTACTCATCTGTTATACCACCCAAGGTAGCACAAACTTTCGAAACAACGACTGGATTTTTGCTTTGGGGGAAAATCGCGCTTTATATATGAGAGTATTCCCACAATCTGAAGGCACAGACGGGGCAATACGGGGTGATGGATTGCCCATCCGGACAATCCATCAAAAGCGGCCAATCTATTATGTGCCTGCGGTTTCGGCGCCGTCCGAATCGGCATTAACTGCCGCGATATAACCAAAAGCCATGGCCGGCCCGATTGTTCCACCCGCCCCGTAGTAAGTTTCCCGCGACGGTGCGGCAATGCAGTTCCCGGCGCCATACAAGCCGCCAATCGGAGTGCCATTGGCGCCCATCACCTGCGCCTTGTGGTTAATCTGTGGACCGCCGCTGGTGTCGAGAGCGCCGGCCGCCAGAATAATCGCATAATAAGGCCCTTCGCTCCGTATGGGATGCATGGTCGGATTGGGGTAAGGCGCGACCGGCTCCTTTGTACCTTCTCTCATCGGGGAAAAATAAGCCTGCCAGTCAATGTCATACGCCTGATCACCCCGCGCGAAATCGACATCCCTTCCAGATTGCGCACTGGTATTGAACGATCGGATTGTCGCCGAAAGATTTTCGGTGAACGATCCCGAAAGATGAACATTTTCAACCCGGTTGCCCAGCTGGTTCAGCCGCGCCTTTATTTGTACGGTTAATTCTTCCAGGGTTTGACCGGTAAGGACAGAAGATACGTTCTTAGGATCGACCGGTATGGGGTGATTTCCTCCGAATGCATCAGCGGTTCGGGCATCGTAAATCATGAACAGCAAATGGTTGGGGAACTCCATATTTACCGGATCATATACAAAGTGGATCTCGGCACGATTATTGTAAGGCCGCTTCTCGTTGACCACCCGTCGGCCATATTTATTGACCATAATCATTGAATCGCCAGGAAGTGCAGATGCACTGATAGTCTGACGGTTTTCGAGAGCATCCTCCAGAACAACCTGCGTTCGCCAGGCTGTGCCAAGATCGCCCATCGCGGCCCCCGCCGCGCCGGCGATTTCTATGAAATCACCCATGGCATAGGGTCCCGCACAGGATCCATAAAGTGCTGTCTGATGCGTAGCGATCAGATCGACATTATGGACGTACCCTCCCGTACCGAAAATGACACCTTTACGCGCACTTATGCGGATAATTTTGCCTTGATGCTCTGCCTCGAGACCAATAACCCGACCTTCGCGCATCAACAGACGGCTTGCACGATGCTCGGTAAGAATGGGAACGCTGTTGCGTTCCAGCCAGTTTTCCAAATGACCGATGATATTTGCGCCGTCACCAATCTCGCCAACACTTGCCTTGCCGTCCATATTGTAGGGTACAAGTGCGCGACCTCGGGGAGCCTTGTTCTCCGGAAGATGATCGGCATAATCGGGGGGTAGTTTGTCAGCGCCGGGAAAGCTGAACTGGGCGAAATCCAGAGCGCCCAACTCTCTCAGGCGATCAAGCATGGCTGATCCGTTGTCGTAGAACGCTTCCAAAAGACGATATTCGGATTCCCGCAATCCTAATGTCGGATGATCTGATCTATAGGTTTGCGGATAAGAAAATCGGGCAAGATAGCGAAGGCAATCGGTCTTTTTGTCATCTATCCCTTGCTTGCGAAGCAAGAAATTATTTGGAATCCAAAGTACGCCGCCGGACATCTGCGTTGTCCCGCCAATTGCAGGCCGCTTCTCAAGAAGGATCACCCGGTTTTTCAGAGATGCCGCAGACACTGCCGCAACACAACCTGCTGCACCGCCTCCGACGCAGACAATATCAGCCTCCATATCCCAGGAGGCAACGTCCGGCGTATCCGCACGGGACGGAGCCGCCATGCCTCCCAATGCAGATGCGCCCGCAAGTACGCCCGCACCAGCGAGAAGTTGCCGGCGACCCATTTGCGCCGTCTTCGGTGAATCCATGACCATTTGTTTTTCTCCACGAACGATGTGAACCAGATTATTGATTTTTCAGGCATAAATTCAGGAATTACCTGATATTAGCTTTTTGATTACGGTTTGGCTGATTGGGAGCGGGAAACACGCATGGCGATACGGATTGGTTGACGCCGCGCGAAATGCATCTGTCGCCGGGATTGTCGCGCCGGAATCTCCCCCACGCGAGTTTCCTCTTATGGTTACTTTCCCCGCAATTCACAGACGCGCACCCCGACACGCCCCGCTATGTGTGCACGCCTGTCAGATCCGCGCATCTGCAGTGCCAGAGGATCCGGACGCCACGAGATAGACTACATGACGCTCCTTTGATTGGAAGCATCAAACAGGCTGGCGGTCATTCCCGTTATCATTGGACCGCAGCGCTCGATAAAGGATTTGACATGATCCATTTCAAGATGCGTGCGCAGCGCCGCTTCATCCCGCCAATGTTCCACCACAGCAAATTGGCCCGTGGCAGGGTCATCGAGACCCATTGCATAGAGCAGGCAGCCATCCTCTTCGCGCGTGCGTTTCTCGATCGCCTCAACCTCGCTGAGAAATAATTCCAGCCTGGAAGGGTCGACATTAATTTGTCCGACTACGATCACTGACATGAATGTACCTCCTGATGTGTAGTGAATTTATAACCCTGGAAATCGAGCAGTTGTTTCTGGATCAAAGGCTGCAGTTCCTGTTTCCGGAACGCACTTGGGGAAATGCCAAACCGGTCAACGAAGCAACGACTGAAGTGCGACACGTTCTGGAAGCCCCATCCCAGTGCGATGTCGGTGATAGACCGGTCCGCTTCTCCGGGGTCGCACAGAGCCTGCTGGCAGCGATCGAGGCGGTGCTCCATGACCATGCGGCGAAATGTTCTGCCGCCCCAGTTGGCAACCGCAAAAAGATAGCTTTTGGAAATACCGAGTTCGGAAGCAATTTTGGCCGGAGACAGTTCCGGATCGGCAATGCGAAGCAGAATAGCCTGCTCAATCCGCTCAAAATGAACGGCCATCGCCGAGGAATGCGACGACACTGATCCTTCGGAAAGAAAGACGAGGCCAACCAGGTTGAGAACCGAACTGGGTAATCGACGAATCTCGTCAGCCTGAAGGGAGCTGCAATTTCTCCAGATACTCACCATCAAATCGCGCAGAATACCTGCGCAGCCATCCGAGGCTTTCACTGCCCGGCCGAAGCCGATGTCCACATTCTTGAATTGCGTCCGCAATATGCTCTTTGGCATCTTGAACGCGAGCACCCCCGTCGCGCCATCCTGAACTGCCTCCATGGCGCTGTCACAGTCCTGCAGAAAGAGCGTATCAGCGACACATTCTGTGCTTCTCCCATGCTGGGTTACGGTGACACGTCCTTCTTCGACAAGGGTCAGGACGAGATCGTCGCTTCGTTCGGAACGGCTCCGCGACTTGCGGTGACCGGCAAAGCTCGAACTGGCATAGGCTTTCGACAGTTGCATCCAGCCGAGAGGCCGTGAACTGACTGCCGAATGGAAGGGCAACACCGCATCTCCGGACTCAAGGCAAAGCGGCGCATATTCCTCCGAAATCGCTGCCTCGTACTCGGCAAGCGACAGGCGCGCCATTGTCTGATCAAATCCTTCCCTCGCAAACAAAGCGCCCTCCGACACTGGTTTACCTCCTTCCAGCAATGCCCCTCACAGCCTGAAATTGTTCGACTTTATAGCTGTTCAGGGCGGGCACCCCTATCATCATGTCTGTGGCGTGTCACGCCATTCTCCGTCGGTTACATAATAACCATCGGCCTCCCAGAGATGCAGAAACTGGAGCGGGCCGAACCCCTCTTCCGGCCCGCGCTTGCTGACGCCGGAATCGAGGTCAAAAATATACCCGTGCCGTGGACAACGGAACCGGTTGCCGGAAACCCGCCCTCCTTCGAGTGGCGCGCCGGCATGGGGGCACAGGTTTCGAATCGCCCGCGCCCCCTTTTCCCCGCAAACGAGGAGGACCGTTTGGCCCTCCACGTCAAAGACTTTCGCAAATCCAGGGGTTACTTCCGCTATGGGCGCAAGACGCAGGCCCTTTCGCGACATTGCGTTATCCGGCATTATCCCAGCGCCTGCCCGTTGCGCAGCAATTTCCCCGGCGTTTTGTTCGTGCACTCACCGTTGATAAAAGTGGTTTCACCGTTGACGATAATGTACTTGTAGCCGACACCACGGCTTACCCGCCGCCAGTCGTTGGCGGGCTGGTCATAAACCTTCGTGACCGGGGTCCAGCCCAGATTCTCGTAATCGTAAACGATGATGTCCGCGGGCGCGCCAACCTTGATCATTCCCCGGTTCTGGAAACCGGCGGCGGCGGCAGGTGCGGCGCTGAGGTGCCAATGGGCATATTCCAGATCGACAAGCTTATGTTCGCGTACCCAATTGGCAATATATTCCGTTCCATAACGGCCGAGCCAGGAAAATTTCATATGGGCGCCACCGTCCGACAGACCCG
This sequence comes from Sphingomonadaceae bacterium, assembly GCA_041675905.1. Lineage (GTDB taxonomy): Bacteria > Pseudomonadota > Alphaproteobacteria > Sphingomonadales > Sphingomonadaceae > Sandaracinobacteroides. Next base: position 191,488 of record JBAYSX010000002.1, read on the forward strand.
GAAGCGTATGCCGGGCACGAAGAAGTTCCTGCATGTCTTCAAGGTTATAGTGGTTGGGCGGCGTGGCGAAGGTCGTCAAAAGATCATCCGCGACGGCAATGTCCAGCATCACATCGACCGGGTGCCTGTTTTCTTTCGCTGCGATCTCCGCGATCGTCATGCCTTCATATTCGCCAAGGTCTTCATTCTCGACCATGATAACACTGGTCGAATCCAGCGTATTGAACTGGATGGCGGACGTTGCTGCCGCCATTGTATTGGCGTCGATTTCCTTGACAGCGTCAAATTCTTCCCGAAGCGCCTGCCGCCGGGCCGGATCAAGCATCTTGGCCTTGCGTTCCGCCGTGGTGCCCATGCAGATGTCCCGCCACAGGGGGCTGTAATCGTACATGTTCCAGTCTTCGAACGTGAACTGGTAATCGATGCCCGTGATGATGGTCTGCGGCGTAACGCGAAGGCCGCGCTGGTTTGCATCGTCCGCCCATTTGATCCAGTCGCGCCAGCCTTCGGTTTTCATCCCGTGCTGGTCACACTCCAGAGCGATCGCGTTGTAGATGAGCGTTGCACCACTTGTTTCACAGAGCTTTTCGCATTCCTCAATGTTCAGGCCGTTGGTCTGGATGGCCCCGAAGCCCTTCTCCTTGAGAACACTGGCCAGTTCACAGAAATCGTCAATGTGCATGAAATCTGTAATCATCGGCGTACCGTCATGGTCGCGCTGGAGTGTGTTTTCGCCGAGGCGTTGCGCGGAAATACCACAGGCGCCCGCGTCCATGGAAGCCGAGATCATTTCCTTCATCTCGTCAAGCTCGGCCTTGTTGGGACGACGCCCCTTGGCCTTGTCGAAGCCGCCCATCGCCTGAGCGAAAAGAGGCGCCAGCCCGACATAGGAAATGACGTTCACGCCCTTCGGCGTCCGTTCCACGCTGTCCATATATTCCGGGAATGTCTCCCAGTCCCACGGCAAGCCCTCTTTCATCGCCGCAAGGGAGATTGCTTCATTTCGGGTAAGAGCCAGCATCGCGCGCTCCCGATTTTCGGGTGCGCATGGCGCCAGTCCAAAGCCGCAGTTGCCGATCACAACCGACGTCACCCCATGCCATCCTCCGATGGAACAATAGGGATCCCAGAAAATCTGGGCATCGAAGTGCGTGTGGAGATCCACATAGCCCGGAGCAACTACCAGCCCATCCGCATCAATCACTTCGTCTGCGGTCTTCAGGGACAGTCCTCCGGCCCCGGTGATCCGCGCGACCTTTCCATCCTTGATCCCCACGTCGCCCACAAAACGAGGCGTGCGAAGACCATCGATAATGGTGCCATTCTTGATGATAATATCAAAATCGTTCATTTTACTCTCCCGTCCAGTAATATCAGGACCTGATAATTTCCCAAATGTTTAGAAATTCACCGTTGCCTGCAATAATATCTCTCTCGGTCTTCCGATCGATCCATATTGCTGGGTTCCCATGCCACCCGGCTTGTCATTTGAATCTACGAGATAAATCTTGTTCGTAAGGTTCCGGCCTATGAGAGCGAACTGCCACCGCTCAACCGAAGACACTGTGACCGCCGCATCCCAGCGGATGAACTTGTCCTGGTAGGCAGCCGGCGAGATGACGTCCGAAACATAGTGACCGCTGGTGTAAAATGCGTCGCTCGACAGCCCCAGTTGCCAGTCACGGCTGATCGGAAACTCATAGGTAAAACCTGCGTTGGCTGACCAGTCCGGCGCGCGCGTTGTCGGCCTCCCGCTCAAATCCTGGCTCCCGGTCAAGGGATCGCAGCCGGTGGCGGCACTCTGTCCGGCATAGCAACTCGCATTCGGAAAATTCCGGTAGCGCGAGCGGTTATATGCTCCGGCCGTGCGAAGTGTCAGTTCCGGCGTGGCGTGGAATGTCGCGCTGAGTTCCGCTCCCTGCTGACGCGCGGACGCGGCGTTTGCAATGATGAACGATACCGACGCAGGATCAAATGACGTAACCTGAAGGTTTTTGTAAGTATACCGATAGACCGAGCCCTCCAGTCGCAGACGTCGATCCAGCCACTCGCTCCGGAACCCCAGTTCAAACCCTTCCGCCTTCTCGGGCTGGAAAGTGATGCCCTCCACGGTTGTCAGACCCTGTCCGAGCAAAATGGACGCAAGCGAATACCCACCGGATTTGTAGCCTGTCCGATAAGCGCCGTAAAACATCAGTTCGCGCGTTGGCCGCCAGCGAAGAGTCACCTCGGGTGAAACGTTGTTATCCCGGAACCGGTCGGGGAATGCATCGCGCGAAAGGACGCCTTCCAGCGCGGGGTGTACGTAGGTATTTTGCATATTGGAATTTTTTGTTTCCCGCGTCCACCGCGCTCCGCCAGCGAGCTCAAGATCGTCGGTGATGTCGACCATAAGTTGCCCGAAGAAGGACCAGGTTTCACCTTTGGTTCCTCCATCCCGTTCAAATGATTGATATTTTCCCGTCGCGGGGTCGATGCCCACGGTGGCGATGCGGATAGTGGTATCGAAGTTGGTGCTGGCTTTCTGGTAAAATCCGCCAATCATCGCATTGACCGGCCCGTCGAAAGAACTCAGCAAACGCACTTCCTGGCTAAAGGCCCAACTCTTGTCGCGCTCGGCGGCGGCGTAGTATCCGAATACGGTTGCGTCCGAGGTGTCAAAATATTTGGACGTGTAATCCATATATCCGGTGACCGACGTCAGCGAAAAATTATCCATCTCCAGACTGTTGTTCCAGGAGGCCATCACCGCATCAAACTTGCGATATGGTATCCCGCCATTCGCGAGTGGCCAGTTTTCTGCCACCTCGGGAGCCATATCGCCGCGTGAGAGCTTCTTGTCGATTTTGCAATCGTCGAACGGATCGGCGATACCGCCGACCGTGACAAGAGGCTCGCCGGGTGCACAGCCGAAGCCCTGCCAGTTGGATGCGAAGCCATCATCCTCGAAAGTTGAATAATGAACCTTTAGCACGGACGAGAATTGATCGGTCGGATGAAAGTCGAGTGTCAGGCGGCCATCGAATGCACGCTCATCAAGCCGTTTGTCCGAAGCGCCCGGAAGCATCCCGGGCCCGCCTGCGGGTCCGAACGGATTGGCGACGGGCTGCGCAAGGTTCCGGATAAAGCCCTGCATTTTACGGGCGCGAACAGCAACACGGGCGCCCAGTGTATCCGTCAGAGGCCCGGAAATCGCCCCCTCTCCGATCACCTCGTCGGCCCCGAATTCATAAGCAACCCGGGCATAGCCCTCGATCCGGTCCCCTGGCCCCTTGCTGATGACGGAAACCACCCCGGCGGGACTGTTTTTGCCAAAGAACAGGGCTTGCGGCCCTTTGAGCACTTCCACCTGCTGCAAGTCAAAAAACCCGGCTGTGATCAGGCGACCGCGGCTGACCTGGACACCGTCGATGTTGATCGACACCGCCTGATCGAACCCGGAATTGTTCGGGGACGTGCCGATACCGCGAATGCTGAGAAACCCGCCCCCGCTGCCGCCGGAAGTGCCCAGATTTACCTGGGGGACGAGTTGCCCGGCCTTGGTCAGATCAGCCACGCCATACCGTGCGAGAGAATCCGCGCCAATGGCCGTTACGGATGCCGGTACGTCCAGGGCGGTTTCGCTTCTTTTTCGAGCTGTAACCACGACATCTCCGAACCCGTCCGCGACCGTCGCGCCCGGATTGGACACCGCCCACACGGGCGACGCTGCAACAAACATGAACGCGGCGGGCGCCGCCAGCGCAACGCCGGGAAGCTGCCCCAGATATTGGCGGAAAATGGATGCCCGCCCTGCCTTCTGGATGAACAATTCCTTCATTATTTCTCCCCTTCTGTTTTTCGTTGTGGAGCACGGCCGGCGTCCATGTTGCCCGGACGCACCATCACAACCTATCAGGGGTACAGGCATTTTCGCGCCTCCCAGTCTACAAAAGCGTTGCCCGAAAATATTCCTTGCATGGGTGGCAACCGCTGGCCGTTGCCCGTATTTGCGCCGCGATGCGTCAGACACAGAGCCGGGAGCACCTGGCGGATCGGCGCCAGGAGTATATTCATTGCGCAATGCGCGCCTCATGCCGCGAGCCGCAGAAATCCACCTTGAGGTGGACTTGCGGGAGAGAGGATCGGGATAGCCTGTGTCGATCAATCAGCACAACGGAGCTTCGATATGTCGTTAGTTCATCTGCCCGGTAACGCCACAGCCGCTGAGGCGATCGCTTCGGTCAAGTCGAATGGTTATGTCATTATCGATTCGCTGGCGTCGAAAACGGTGATGGACCAGTTGCAGGCAGAGCTCTCGCCCTACATCGAGAATACATCGTTCGGGTCGTCGGAAGAGACTGGCCGACGGACGCGGCGCACAGGATCGCTGGTCGCGCGGTCTGAAACCGCCCGCTCCCTGATCGCGCATCCGATCGTGCTGGCCGTCTGCGACGCCTGCCTGCCTGCCAATACGGGCTATCATCTGTCTCTGACTGAAGTAATTTCCCTCTGGCCCGGAGCGGAAGCGCAATTCATCCACCGCGATGAACTCGGATACGGGGCATTTCCTTTCCCGGTCGATTACGAAGTCCAGATCAGTACGCTTTGGGCAATGAGCGACTACACCGAGGAAATGGGGGCCACCCGGGTAGTGCCCGGCAGCCACCGCCTGCCCTCCGACGTCAAGTTTACCCAGGCGGATACAGTTCCGGCTGTTATGGAGCGCGGATCGGTGATGATCTACAGCGGCAAGCTCTATCATGGCGGCGGCGAGAATCGCTCGGACAGGGTGCGGCAGGCGATGAATGTCGATTATGGCGCTGCATGGACCCGTCAGGAGGAAAACCAGTATCTCTCCTGTCCGCCGGAAGTGGCGCGGACGCTGCCGGACGACTTTCTGAAGCTGATGGGATACCGCGCATTTGAAGGCTGGGGACGCGTCGGCGACTGGATCGACCCACTGAGCCACTTGCGTGGCTATCCGCAGCCAGTTGCCGTGACCGATGTGCTGGCTGAAGTTTATCAAAAGGCTCTGGAAGAAAACGCCTGACAACCGTCAGCACAGATCGGACTACGTCTGCGACGCATGTCGGATTTCCGCTGGCACCCACTTCCAACTCTTACGGATCCATGTGGCGCGATTGCGCGCCACATGCTAGCTTCGCCCCCTGACGTAAAATTCTCAAACGAAGAATGGCGTCCAGGGGTGGGTCTGCAACAAGAGAGGAGAGGAGTGGTTGACCAATCATTCATCGGGTCTGCCCCCGACTCGCGGCGACCTTATTATCGACGAGTTGCTTCGGTTCAGTCGCAGCGCGCTCAGCGCTTCGGCAGTGGTGCTGGCCTGGCTGAACGAAGACGGGGATCCCAGCGACGCTGGAAATATCGGGTTACGCGAAGCCCTTCTTGAGGACTATTTCAGCGCAGGCGTATATCATCATGACCCGCTTTTCCCCGGTGTTCTGGTTTCAAAGCCGGAAAAAATTCACTGTCTGTCTTCGCTGGCCTCGCACGGAACCACCCGTACTGCGGCGCAAGACTACACCATGTTTCTGACACGCTATGGTTACCGGGATGAGATCGATCTGGTGTTCAGCAATGGTGCAGCGCCGTCCGCACACCTGGTGGCCCTGAGCGACACCGGCTTCGCGTATCCGCGTCCGGAAATAGAAGCGCTTCACAGGTTTCTCCAGCATACGATCAGCGGACACCCCTATATCCGAAAACAGACACAGGCGGCGCTGTTGCGCGATCGTTTCGCGCTTACGCACCGTGAGATACAGGTCGTGGATTTGATCCGTTCAGGCGCTTCAAATGCGGACATCGGGAAAAATCCGGGCATCGGTCTTGCGACTGTGAAGACCCATGTCATCCGGGTGCTGGACAAGCTGAGCGTCGATAGTCGGTGCGCCCTGGTTGCGTTTGTAAATGAACTGTGAATAGCAGCCCGGATAGCGGTCGCGGCAAGCGTGCCGCGTGACCGGTCGGGAAGGTCGGCGTTACCCACGTAGTTCCTCCGGTTTTCCACCCAAAGGTTGACGACATCCCATCCGCCTTCGGCCAGAAACGGACTTTCAAACAATAAGGTGTGAATTGCACCACGGGGATCGGAGGAAAAATCGGGTGGCCAACAAGATCGCTGTGTTCCGTTTATTGGTGACCGCATCAACCCTCGTATGTGGGGGAACTCTCGCAGCGCAGGGCGTGGAAAGCCCGGCTGCTCCGTTCCGGTCAGGGGTCGGCGATATCATCGTGACGGCACAGAAGCGGCAGGAAAGTCTTCAGGATGTGCCGATTTCCGTTACCGCCCTCTCCGGCGATCAACTGGCCCAGCGGCAGATCCGGATAGCCGAGGATCTTGTCTCGAGTGTTCCCAACCTGCAGGTCAATTCGCCCCTTGGTAACGGAATTCCTGTTTTCTCCCTGCGGGGGGTGACGATGTCTGACCTCGGCCTTTCGCAGAACGGGCCGATCGCCGTCTACTATGATGAAGTTTATAAAGGCAATTTTGCGATCATGGGGCTGGGGCTTTTCGACCTTGAGCGCGTTGAGGTTCTGAAAGGTCCACAAGGCACCCTCTATGGCAAGAATACGACCGGCGGCGCCATAAACCTGATCAGCCGCAAACCCGGCTTCACCACCGGCGGCTATCTGTCGGCGGGATACGGTAACTTTAATCGCGTGACATCGGACGGCGCGATCGAAGTCGCAGCGGACGAAACCCTTGGCGTGCGCATCGCTTACACGTTCGAGCGGGCGGATGGTACGATCCGGAATCTGTATCCTGATGCCCCTGACGCAAGTTCAACCCGCCAATATGGTATTCGTGGCAGCCTGCGCTATCGTCCGAATGAGGACTTCGACCTTACCATCCGTGCATCCACAACATTGCAAAACCCATATAACTATGGGGTGATTGCGGTCGAAAACGAAAACGGGATTGGCGGGTCGATCAGAAATATGTTTGGTCTGCCGGGGGACACGCGCGCCGGTTTGGGCAAACGCGAGATTCGCAGCCCCGACATTACCCGACGCCGCCTCCGGACCTATGCATTGGCCGCCAATGCAGATATCCGTATCAACGACGATCTGCTTCTGACGTCCATCACCTCCTATGATCAGGGCAGGATTGCGTTTGACGAGGACTCCGAGGGAATGGAGGTCGAACTGAATCTGGTGACATACAGGGGCAAGACCCGGCAGTTCACCCAGGACCTCCGTCTGACCAGTGATTTCGACGGGCCGCTGAACTTTATCCTCGGGGGGTATTATTCCGTAGAAAAAATCAAGAATGATACGCTTTTGCGGTTCTTCCATGATATGGATGTCAATGGCGATGGATCGCTGAATGCCCAGGACTGTCTTGACGGTGGCGGGCTCGTAGCCTGCTCCTATTATAACAAGTTCAACCAGAAGAAGACGAGTGTTGCGGTTTATTCGGATGCCACTTACGATATCACGGACCAGATCACGTTGCGGGGCGGCCTTCGTTACACGCATGACAAGGGAAACCTGAGCGGGTTCCTCGCACAAATGCTTGGGCCGGATGGCTCCCTGATTGCAAACCTGATTCCTGGCAGCCCGTCGGATTTGTTTGCCACAACATCGCGTGACTTCAAGATCAACAATGTCTCGGGCAAGGCCGGGATCGATTATCGACCGGCAGACGATGTTTTACTCTACGCCAGCTACAGCGTCGGCTACCGGGGTTCATCCTTCAATGCGCAAGCATTCTTTGCACCTGATGAACTCACTACCGTGGAGCCGGAGAAGTTGCGCGCGCTGGAGGCGGGATTCAAAACCGAAATGTTCGATCATATGGTCCGGCTGAACGGGGCCATATTCCGGTACAGCTATATTAACCAGCAAACCCTGGACGTTGACCCGACCACATCTATCCAGCAGCTTGTCAATCTTCCAAAGGCACGGATACTCGGCGCGGAACTCGATCTGCAAGTAAGACCAGTATCCAGGCTGACATTATCGGCCGGCCTCGGGCTGCTGGACACCAAGGTCATAAGGGGAACGATCCAGGGGATCGATATTCGCGGAAACAAACTGATCAGCGCGCCGAAAATCACACTTTCCACTTCAGCAGACTGGAACGCGCCGATCGGATCATGGGGTGCTGCGGGTTTTCGCGTGGACCTGTCCCATACTTCCGGGCAATATTACGATCTGCTCAATAATCGCGGCGCGTTTGAAGATGACTTCACTCTGGTCAACGCGCGTGTGCGCGTGCATCCGGAATCGGACCGGTTCGGTGTGGCATTGTGGGTTAAGAACCTGACAAACACCTATTACAGGACAAACCGCACCGATGTGCTCGCAGGGTTTGATTATATTTACACGCATGTAAACGATCCAAGGACATATGGCGTGACCGTGGATGTTAAATTCTAGCGCCTGGTTTGGCAGGGCAGCAAACGGGGCGGACGGTCGCATGACGGCGGCTGCATGCACGCTGGTCTCCGCCGCCAAGGTGCGCGTCAACCGTTCCCTGTGCTTCGTCTCTGAACAGGCTGTTCAAAACTGAAGGCGCTTGCACCCACGCTCGTGCGCGGCTATCTCCGCAGCACTCTGCCGGATACCGTTCCTGAACCGGCCCAACCATGCGTCCGTCGCTTCCCCGTGAATCCGGATGCCGTGTGATCTGGATTTACGAATGTCTGTTTCTGCTGCCGTCCGCCGTGAATGGTTCGCCAATCCGCGCGCTGATATTCTTGCCGGCATCGTCGTTGCCCTCGCCCTGATCCCGGAGGCGATCGGCTTTTCCATTATCGCCGGCGTCGATCCGCGCGTGGGGCTTTACGCTTCCTTCTCCATCGCCGTCATCACCGCGTTCGTCGGCGGGCGGCCCGGCATGATTTCCGCGGCGACCGCCGCCGTTGCCGTGCTGGTGGTGCCCCTGGTGCGCAACCATGGCGTCGAATATCTGTTTGCCGCAACCATCCTGATGGGCGTCTTGCAGATCGTTGCCGGTTTTCTGCGGCTCGATCTGCTGATGCAATATGTTTCCCGTTCTGTGATTACCGGTTTCGTCAACGCGCTGGCGATCCTGATCTTTATCGCACAATTGCCGCAACTGATTGGCGTCACCTGGGTAACCTATGCGCTGGTCCTGGCGGGGCTTGCGATCATTTATCTGTTCCCGCGGCTGACAAAAGCCGTGCCGTCGCCGCTGGTCGCCATCGTCCTGTTAACGGCCTTGACCCTGTGGCTCGACATCGAAGTCAATACCGTCGGCGATATGGGCGAACTGCCCACATCATTACCGGCCTTCCTCATTCCCGCCGTGCCGTTCACATTCGAAACCCTGCAAATCATCTTCCCATATTCCCTCACGATGGCCGCGGTTGGCTTGCTGGAATCGCTGTTAACGACGCAGATTGTCGATGATCTGACCGACACGCCTTCGGACAAGCGCCGGGAATCGAAAGGCCAGGGCATCGCCAATTTCGTTACCGGCTTCTTCGGTGGCATGGGCGGATGCGCGATGATCGGCCAGTCGGTCATCAATGTGAGATCGGGCGGTTCCACCCGGCTTTCGACATTCGTCGCCGGTGTCTTCCTGCTGTTCCTGCTCGTCGTCCTCAGCCCGCTCGTGGCGCGCATACCCATGCCGAGCCTGGTTGCGGTGATGATCATGGTGTCGATCGGCACTTTTTCATGGAGGTCAATCCGCGACATTCGCCATCATCCCTGGCAATCTTCGCTGGTCATGCTGACGACCGTCGTGATTGTGGTGTGGACGCATAATCTCGCCGCCGGCGTGATCGCGGGCGTCGTGCTTTCGGGCCTGTTCTTCGCCAGCAAGGTGCGTGGCATGTTCACCGTCGCGTCCAGCCTCTCGGCGGATGGCCGCACACGCACCTATCGCGTTTCGGGGCAGATTTTCTTCGCCTCGGCGGATCGCCTTGTCGGTGCCTTCGATTTCCGCGAGGACATCGACCGGGTCATTCTCGACGTCAGTGACGCGCATTTCTGGGATATTACCGGCGTCGGCACGCTCGACAGGTTGAGTCTCAGGTTCCGTCGCGAAGGCACATGTGTCGAGGTGGTCGGTCTGAACCCGGCAAGCGCGTCGATGGTCAAGCGCTATGCCCTGCACGGCCAGCCTGATGTTCAGCCCGCCTCGTAACAATATTGGGACAGGCTCATGTCAGTACATCCAAAGGCGCATTGATCGGCGGCGGGACCCGATAGACTGTAGCTCCGATTCCGTTGTTGGGAAAAATCGGAGGTACCATATGAACAAGATCGATCTTACGGAAAATGAGGCGCAAATAAACTGGCTGAAGGCCCATGTAATCGGGCGCACCTTCCGGCCGATGTCGGCGCAGGATGAAAACAAGGGCGATATGCCGTCCATCATTACCCGTGGGAACGGGGTTTATATCACCGATCTTGATGGAAGCCGGATGATCGATTGCGTGGGCGGGCTTTGGTGCGTCAACGCCGGCTATGGGCGGCAGGAAATTATCCGCGCGATGGAAGAGCAGCTTCAGAAGCTGTCCTATAACTCCATCTTCCCCGGCAGCGCCAATCCGCCGTCCATTGCCTTGTCCGAGATGATCTGCGAGCTGGCCAGGGAAGAAAATATCACCAAGGTATTTTACGGGTCCAATGGTTCGGACGCCGTGGAAAATGCCTTCAAGCTGGCGCGGCAATACTGGAAAATTCAGGGCAAGGCAGAGAAGTATAAATTCATCAGCCTGCGCGGCGGCTACCATGGCACCCACTTCGGGGGCATGGCCGCAAATGGCATGGATAGCGCTTTCCGCCGCAGCTATGAGCCGCTCGTGCCCGGTTTTATTTCGGTCGAGACGTTCGATTCCTATCGCCCGCTTGTCGAGGGCATGGCGCCGGACGATCAGGTCGATCTCCTGTTCAAACTGATGGAACGGGAAGTCGCCTATCAATCCGCCGAAACCATCGCCGGCCTGATCGCCGAGCCCGTACAGGGCGGTGGCGGCATGCACATGGCGCCCCAAAGCTATTGGCAACGGTTGCGGGAATTCTGCGACCGGCATGAAATATTGCTGATCTCGGATGAAGTGGTGACGGGTTTTGGGCGCACCGGATTCATGTTTGGCGCACGCGGCTGGAACATCAAGCCGGACATCATGTGCTGCGGCAAGGGCATCTCCGGCGGATATACCCCGCTGAGCGCCACTCTGGTCAGCGAGCGGGTTGCGAGCGCCTGGGGCAAGGAAAGCGAACACAGCTTCGTCGCTGCCGGCTATACGCATAGCGGGAACCCTGTCTCCTGCGCGGCCGGACTGGCTGCCCTGCAGATCGTGGTCGACGAAAAGCTGGACCAGAATGCCGGCGAAGTCGGGGCTTATTTCCACGAAAAACTCCGTGGACTGGTCGACCGGCACGAGGCCGTGGGCGATGTGCGGGGACGCGGGCTGATGGCCTGCCTGGAAATGGTCAAGGACAAAAAGACCAAGGAGCCGTTCGAGCACGGACATCCCTTCCCCGTCGAAATCTCCCGCTTCTGCCGCCGGAACGGCGTGTGGTTGCGGCAGGTGGACCATAAATTCATTATTTCGCCGCCGCTGACCTTTACCAAGGCGCATGTGGACGAGGTCATCGAAGTTCTGGATGCGGCGTACACGCAGACCCCGCGCTGACCTGATTGTCGCCGGCAAAGTCCGGTGAGCCATTCCTGATCGGGGGCGGTGCGCCGGTGCGCCGCCCCCGTTTGTACCACCAAAGACGTATTGCGATTTTATGTCCGGATCGTCGATGATGGCGTACAGAGTACGTGAATGGATCACGCCGGTGTCGACGAGCTGAAATAACAATAAGTGATGACCCAGGCGGGAAAGTGACAACGAAGGGGAATTATTATGAAAATTGATTTTCGAACCGCCCTTTTGATCGGGACGGCCACGGTCGCGGGGTTTGCCTCCATGGCGCAGGCCCAGGACGCGGACATTCCGCCCGCACAACCGGGCAACGGCCCGGCCAGCAGTTTCGAAATTGTCGTTACAGCGCAGAAACGGGCGGAGCGCTTGCAGGATGTGCCGGTTTCCGTGACAGCATTGTCCGGGGCGGATTTGCGCCAGCAGGGCATCACCCGCGCTGAAGACCTTGCGACGACTGTTCCCAATCTGCAGCTCAATCCGACCGTAGGCGACGGCGCCCCGGTGTTCTCGCTGCGCGGCATCACGATGACGGACTTCAGTCTGAGTCAGAGCGGCCCGGTCGCGACCTATTATGACGAGGTGTACAAGGGCAATTTCGCGATCTTTGGCGTCGCCATGTATGACCTGGAGCGGGTGGAAGTGCTGCGCGGTCCGCAAGGCACGCTGTACGGTAAAAACACCACCGGCGGCGCGATCAATCTGATCAGCCGCAAGCCGGATTTCACCACAGGCGGCACGCTGACGCTGGGATATGGAAAATATGATCATATCGAGGCCAATGGCGCGGTGCAGACCGCTATTGGCGATGTGGTGGCGGCGCGGCTGGCCTTCACCTTCGAGCGCGCCGACGGCTGGTTTCGCAATCGCGCACCCGGCCAGCCGGATCTGAACGACAAGCGACAATACGCAATCCGCGCCACCATCGTCACACGGCCCAGCGATAATTTCGAGTTCACCCTGCGTGCGTCCACCAGCCTGCAGAATCCGCATCTCTACGGCATTCTTGGCACACCGCTGGAGAATGGAGTCGGCGGCGGTGTTTATGCGATGTTCGGCGGGCAGGATTATTTCCGCGAAGGACTGGGACGTCGCGAACTGGAGGTGAGCTTCACGCCGCGCCGGCGCGCGCGCACCTATGCGATTGCGGGCACGGCAGAGTGGGCGTTGAACGATAATCTGGCGCTGACTTCTGTCACTTCCTATGATGATGGCGAGCTGCGGTTCGGCGAGGATGGTGATGGCTCTCCGCTGGCGGTCAGCACCAATATTTATGAAGGCACGACGAAGCAGTTCACCCAGGATTTACGGCTGTCCAGCACCTGGGACAGCCCGTTGCAGTTTCTGGTCGGCGCCTATTACAGCCGTGAAAAGATTTTCAATACCACGACGGTTGCCTTTTATACCGATGTGGACGTCAACGGCGACGGTACGGTTGACTCCCAAGACTGCATCGACGGGGGCGGCTTCATTGCCTGTAATTTCACCAACAGCTTCGATCAGTTGAAGAAAAGCTATGCGGCCTACGCCGATCTTTCCTATGATCTGACCGATCAGCTAAGTCTGCGGGGCGGTATTCGCTTTACGCGGGATACCGGCGATATCACGAAATTCATCGGGCAGATAATCGGCGTCGATGGCATCCCGATTATGAATGTTATTCCTGGCAGCACTACCGACCTGTTCGCAACGACCGATGCGCGTTTTCGCGAGTCCAATGTTTCCGGCAAGGTCGGCGTCGACTACAAGCCCGACGGGGATACGCTGATCTATCTTACCGCCAGCCGGGGCTATCGTGGCAACTCCTTCAATGCCCAGGCATTTTTCGCACCGGAAGAATTGAACGTTACGGAACCCGAAACGCTCGATGCGCTGGAAGCGGGGGCAAAGACCCAGTGGTTCAATGGTCTTTTGCAAGTGAATGGCGCGGCTTTTCTCTACAATTACAAAAACCAGCAATCGCTGGAGATTGAGCCGCTGACATCGGTGCAGCGTCTGGTGAATGTGCCGAAATCCCGCCTTTATGGCGCCGAACTGGAGATAGCGGCGCGCCCCGTCGACAATTTGCGGCTTACCGGCGGCGTGGGCCTGCTGCACACGAGCGTGCGCCGGGGAACGCTGCAGGGGGTTAACCTGAAGGGCAACAAACTGCCTACTGCCCCCGCCGTGAGCCTGTCAGCTGCAGCCGACTGGACGATCCCTGTCGGGGATGCATTTGAACTGCTGCTGCACCTTGATGGCAATCACACTTCGTCGCAATATTCCGAACTGTTGAACAGCCCGTTGGTAAAGCGACGCGCGCTGACGTTGCTTAACGGCCGGATTACAGCGCGGACAATCGATACCAAAACATCGATTGCTTTCTGGATGAAGAACATCACCAACGAATATTATTTCAATTCCCGGCTGGATGCGACAGGCTTGGGCTTTGTCTATAACCATATCGGCGATCCGCGCACTTTTGGCGTGAGCATCACCAGAGATTTTTAGTGCGCGTACCCGGTACGGGTTTCACCCGTACCGGGATAGCCCCAGATCGGTGGTTTCGATAGCAGCCTGCTTGCCGCTCATCAGATCGGCAATAACATGGGCGGAACCGCAGGCCATGGTCCATCCCAGGGTTCCGTGGCCAGTATTCAGGAACAAATTATCCAGAGAGGTTGCTCCGATCACGGGCGTGCTGTCCGGTGTCATCGGCCGCAGCCCTGCCCAGAAACTTGCGCTGCCATATTCCCCCGCACCCGGAAACAGATCGCTCACGGAATGGATCAATGTCTCCCGGCGGCGCGGGTCGAGGGCAAGATTATAACCGGAGATTTCAGCCATACCCCCCACCCGGATCTGGTCGCCAAGCCGGGTGATGGCGATTTTATAGGTTTCGTCCATCAGCGTGGAAACCGGCGCCCGCTCGAAATCGGTGATCGGTATGGAAAGCGAGTAGCCTTTCACAGGATACACCGGAAGCCGGATGCCCACGGGGCGCAGCAATCCGGCGGAGTAGCTGCCCAAGGCAACCAGATAACGGTCGGCCTGCATACGGCCCTTATTCGTCAGAACCGCGTCAATCCGGTTTCCGGATCGTTCCAGATGCCGGATTTGCGTTCCGTACTGGAACGTGACGCCGGCAGCAGCAGCCAATTCCGCGAGAGCCGTTGTAAATTTGAAGCAATCGCCGGTTTCGTCGCCGGGAAGACGCAGGCCGCCGACAAATTTTTCCGCGACGGCGTCCAGCCCGGGTTCGGCGGCAATGCAACCGGCCCGATCCAGCACCTCGAACGGCACGCCGCTCTCCCGCAATACTGCCACGTCGCGCGCGCTGCCCTCCAGTTGCTTTTTGGTGCGAAAAAGCTGCAACGTCCCCTGTGACCGTTCGTCATATCGGATGCCAGTTTCCTCACGCAATTCGATGAGCCGGTCGCGGCTGAATTCCGCAATGCGCACCATACGTTCCTTGTTTCGGGCATAGTGCGCGGATGTGCAATTGCGCAGCATGGCAATCAGCCAGGCCGTCATCTCTGCATCGACCTTCGGTCGCAGGATAAGCGGCGCATGCTTCATCATCAGCCATTTGATCGCCTTGAGCGGAATGCCGGGCGCAGCCCAGGGCGAAGCGTAGCCCGGCGAGATTTCCCCGGCGTTCGCAAAGCTGGTTTCCAGCGCCGGACCGGGTTGACGCTCCACAACCGTCACCTCATGGCCTGCCTTCGCAAGATACCAGGCGGAGGTAACGCCAATCACGCCCGCCCCCAAAATCAGAATTCGCATGGATTCTCTCCGCCCGGATTGCTACTGCTGCCATCAAAATCGCATGGACTCAGGCTGGCGGAACATAGTCGAATTACGTTCGAATATTGTGCCTTTATGCGCAATTATATATGGCAGCTGGCGAAAAATCATCGATAAATTTTGCAGCTTCAGAGGATAATTGTGTCACTCGACTCCATAGACCGCGCGATTATCCGGCAGCTTCGGCTTAATGGCCGCATTCCAAACAACGCGCTCGCCGCAGCGGTGGGCCTGTCGCCCTCTGCATGTTTGCGCCGCGTGGAGATTCTGGAGCGTACCGGCGTAATCCGGGGCTATACCGCCATCATCGGCGGCGGCGGTGAAGGAGGAATCATTGCGATCGTCCGGATTACGCTGGAACGGCAGACCGAGGATTATCTCAACCGCTTCGAGGCCGCCGTCCGGCGCCATCCCGAAATAGACGAATGTTTCCTGATGACCGGCGATGCGGACTATATTCTCCGGGCGCATGCGTCCGATGCCGCCGCCTACGAACAGATCCACAAGGAGATTCTGTCCAAACTTCCCGGCGTCAGCCGCATTCATTCCAGCATTGCGTTGCGAAGCGTAGTGACGGCGAACCCTAAATGAGGGGCAAACAAGCGGGGCACGGGATCAGGTATAATGTCTCCGGCGTCGTCAATATTCCCGGCGTTGCGGGCGCATCTCATAGTCTATACGTATCCGCACCCATTCACCGACCATCGGCATGCCGCCTTTCTGCGGCGGCCGCACGCGGAATTGCCATGCCGCCGCCAGCACGGCGTTGACGATGCCGGAACCCTCGGGATATTCCGCGACCTGCACGCAACCTTCCACCCGGAAGTCCCGCACCGTGCGGCAGGCGATCAACGCCCACCCCGGCCCGCGTGCCGTCGACAGATAGCCTCTCAGTTCGTTGGGGTAGGGTTCGCGATACCAAGAGGCAGCATAAAGCGCCTCACCATTGGGACCAGCGCCTTCGACGAGCGGCGTGTCGCTGGCAGCGGCAGAGGGCGGCGCGGGTGGTCCGTAGACCGGCCCGGCGGGCTTTGCCGGAACCTTCGCGGGCGGAGCCGGGCTGATGTCGATGATCGGGATATCCGACGGTAGCGGTACGACGACCGGCGGCACGACAGGAACCACTGCTTCAGGCGGCGCCTCGGCAGGCCGGGACCTGGGCTTCGGCGCCGGAACGCTCGCGGGCTTCGGGCTTTCGGCGGCCCGCTCCTCCCTGTCCTGTTTCGGGGCCGGGATATGGACCACCATCATCGCCACTTCGCGCATCTTCTCGCGCACCACGGTTGCTCCCATGGTCAGCAGCATCCACCCCAGCAGGCATTGCACGAGGACGGTGAGGAGGAGGCCCGCCGCGCGCGGGCCGAGCCTCTCACACCATGGTCGCAGACTTTCGGGCAGATAGTGAAGCACCAGACCTCAATCAGGATGGGCGCGCTATTTGCGCCTGGGTCAGGATGAGCCGTTAATCCTGCGACGCGGCCAGCACAAGCCCCGGCCTCCGACATTGCACGATTGAGCAATTACCACATATTATGCGGCGGATAATCACCGTAGCAAACAATTCTTTTATGAGGCGGCATCTGAAAGAGGGGGGATGAAGAATGGACACCGCAGAAATATTACTGGCGATTGAAGAGATCAAAAAACTCAAGGCCCGATATTTTCGCTTTATGGATACAAAGGACTGGAACGGCCTCGCGACGATTTTTACGGACGACGCAACCTTCGACGCCCGCGCATCCCTGAGCGTCGACGGAAAGGCCACGGGCGGCCCGGCAAGCGAAAGCAACAACTGGATTACTCACGGTGGAACCCGGATTATCCATTTCATTCAGGGTGCTATCGGGGAAAGCACTACTTGCCACCATGGCCATTGTCACGAGATCGAGCTGTTGTCGCCAACCGAGGCGCGTGGCGTCATCGCCATGGAGGATCAAATTTTCGACACCGTCGATGGGGCCCCGGTGCTGAAACTCCATGGCTGCGGTCATTATCACGAAAACTATCGCAAGACTGACGGGCGCTGGCAGATCAGCCATTCGCGTCTGACACGCCTCTACGTTCATCTGAATTCCTGACTGAAGCTGAATGGCTTGAATTATTCTGTTGGTGAGCACCGGGCATCTGTCAGCAGACGAGCCGTCGGGCGATAGCCGCGACTTTCCGGGAGCGCAGATGCGCCCGGCCTGATTCGGAACGCACACGTCGCCGGACATTCAATCTGCGCCCACCTCTGGCGCGTCGGGCTGACATGCGGTCATGTCGGGGCGGATGAAAATTCGTACAAACCTTGAAGGTTCGCCATTGCCGTGGTAAGAAACCGCGCACATCAACAGAATGGGGTTGAACAAAATTCAGTTATGCCTTTAGAAAAAGTACAAGAATACTCCTTCCGGCCAAGTCTTTATTTTTATTATACTTCTGATAAATTAAGGTCGGATAATTTATCCAGGTCCACAAAATATTTGGACAATATCTCTCCTGCACTTTTGGCTATTACAGCGGGAAACATACGGGTCGCGACCAGCCGTCAGCGCTGTGTTCCCCCGGCTGCCCTCTGAGGTCAGAAAATCCGACGCCGGGCACGCCGGACTGCGGCCGGGCTTCCAGACCAATCCGTGCAGGTGACTCATGAACAATCAAAAGAAACGTATCGCAATCATTGGCGCCGGGCCTTCGGGTCTCGCGCAACTCCGCGCATTCCAGTCCGCCAAATCGAAGGGCGCTGAAATTCCTGAAATTGTCTGCTTCGAAAAGCAGAAAGACTGGGGTGGCATGTGGAACTACACATGGCGCACCGGGCTCGATGAAAATGGCGAGCCGGTACATGGCAGCATGTATCGCTATTTATGGTCCAACGGCCCCAAGGAATGTCTGGAATTTGCGGATTACAGCTTCGACGAGCATTTCGGTCGCCCAATATCCTCTTATCCACCGCGCGAAGTTCTTTGGGATTATATTCAGGGTCGCGTCCGCAAGGCCGGCGTGCGCCATTATATCCGTTTCAATACGGCAGTAAAGTCCGTGGAGTTTGACGAAAAGAGTCGTAAATTTACCCTGTCGGCAATGGACTATAATGTCGACAAAATGACCACAGATGAGTTTGACTATGTGATTGTAGCGACCGGACATTTCTCTACTCCGAATATGCCGGAATTTGCGGGATTTGATCGTTTTCCCGGCCGCATCCTTCACGCGCATGATTTTCGGGATGCCGCCGAATTCAGGGGCAAGGATGTTTTACTGGTCGGATCCAGCTATTCTGCCGAAGATATCGGGTCACAATGTTACAAATATGGCGCGCGCTCGATCACCACATGTTACCGCAGCAAGCCTATGGGCTATACTTGGCCGGACCGATGGACAGAAAAACCACTCCTGGCGGGCGTTGAAGGCAATATTGCCCACTTCCGGGATGGCAGCAGCCGCCATGTGGACGCCATCATCCTTTGTACAGGCTACCGGCACGAGTTCCCGTTCCTGCCTGGCGAACTACGCCTGAAAACAAACAACCGCCTGTGGCCGCTGGGCTTGTATGAGGGCGTGGTGTTCACTGCCAATCCGCGCCTCATGTATCTGGGCATGCAGGATCTCTGGTACAGTTTCAATATGTTCGATGCGCAAGCCTGGTTGGTGCGGGACATCATCCTGGATCGCATTACCCTCCCCGGCAAGGAAGAAATGGACCGGGTAAACCGTCATTGGCGCCAGAAGGAAGAAGAGATAAAAACGGACGCCGACGCTTTTTCCTATCAGGGCGCTTATATAAAACGGCTGATCAAGCAAACGGATTATCCTTATTTCGATATCAACGCGGTCAACAATATCTTCCTGCAGTGGAAGCAGGACAAAAAAACCGATATCATGGGGTTCCGTGACAAAACTTACCGATCCGTCCTGACCGGGAGGGTGGCGACGTCCCACCATACGCGCTGGATGGATGCGATGGACGATTCGCTTGAAACCTATCTGAAACCGAAAGCATCCATTCGGATGAATTCCAGACCGCTGTCTGGCAGAGCCGCAACAGGAGCGCCGGTAAAGAAACGCCGCGACGCGGCATAACAGTAAAGCAAAAGGCAGCCCGTTAACGTCGGCTGCCTTTTGCCTGTTGTTCCGGAAAGATCCACGACATGATCGGGATGACAGACCCGGGATAGACTTCGGTGAATGCACCTTCCTCCATCCAAACCATTGAATGACTGTATCCCGTTGTGCCTGTCAGGCGCCGGTCAGTGCGACGAGATGCTGGTTGAAATGCTGGATGCCGATCTCGTTGCTGCCATAAATGACCTTGTGGCCAGACGGTGCGCCCAGCAAATTTCGATGCTGTTCGGCGGCCATGTGATAATCCTCGTCGATGAGCACTTTTTCCACGAACTCGTGAAGCCCTTTCCAGGCCTCTCCCGGCACATCCGCAGAAGGCGCTTTCGGTCGGTACGTTGCCATGGTGGTGACCGTATGGGATGGGCCGGTGGGAAACAGGCGATAAATTCCATAGTAAAAGCTGGACCTGTCGAGCCGGCTCACCGCTGTGGTTTCGGGCGCTTTCCCAAGATTTTGTGTACTGATGAAGACGATCGTGTTCGGAAACAGCAGCATACTGCTGCTGTAGTTCGTCATATCGCCGTCATAGTCGCCTTTTTCTGCCAGCACGCCATGTGTTTTCTGGGCGAAGGACACCTTGTAGTGTGGTCCGTAACAATCATAGACCGACACATTCGAAATGACATTCGGTCCAATGGTCTTCGGGTGCAGGGACGCGAAATGATAACCTTCGCCATGGGTGTCGAGCATCAGCTTCCAGTTGGCCCGCGTTTCCAGCCGGCTCTTGTGAACGGGGACGACATTCTCCAGTTCCAGCATGGCGAGTTGCGGCCCGAAATCGCCCAGATATGCCTCGACATCCATGCGTTCATCGCCGGGCGTGGCCCGGACGAAGATCATGCCCTTCCATTCGCCGACCGGCACGCGCACCAGATTCCGCGCCGCCGGGTCCACGCCCGCAAAACCTTCTTTCCCCGGGATGGCCACCAGATTGCCTTTCAGATCATAGCTCCACCCGTGGAAGCGACAGACGAGCCGGCTCGCCCGGCCACAGGAAGTGGCGACCGACGCGCCACGGTGCATGCACATGTTGAGAAATGCATGGACCTCGCCTTCCTTGTCGCGGGTGAGAACGATTGAAGGTCCGGCCTCGTTGAACAGCATCACATCGCCCGGGTTGGGCATATCGCTGGAAAGACAGGCCAGAAGCGGCTGTTTCAGGAATATCTCCCGTTTTTCCGCTTCGTACTGCCCGGGGCTGGTATAAAGATCGGCCCCGGCGACAAAGGGGCCGGGGGCATGGTCGGTGGTATTTCCGTCCAGAATATGCCGGATCAGGCGGCGTTGCGTATCCTGGATCTGTTCCTTGTGAAACGAGTCCCATGCAAAATTTGCAGTCATGACGATCACCTTTCACGCTCGGGC
>JBAYSX010000003.1:0-175387 GCA_041675905.1 Sphingomonadaceae bacterium
ACGGTAACCAAGACCGAAACGGACACCAAGACGGTCGGTGACGTCGCTTCGAACAACACGAAGACGGTCGATGCGTCGAAGACCGTTGATGCTTCCAAGTCTGTGGACATCGACACGACGAAGAATACGACGGTCAACAAGACGGATGATTCTTACAACACCAAGACGGTGGACGTCGACACGACGAAGAACACCACGGTTACCAAGACAGAAGATTCAAACAACACTAAGACAGTTGACGCTTCCAAGTCTGTGGACATCGACACGACGAAGAACACGACGGTCAACAAGACAGATGATTCTTACAACACCAAGACCACAAACGTCAGCAAGGTCGAGGATTCTTACAACACGAAGAATGAATCCGAGACGAAAAATATTTCGTTGACGAAGAACGACAACGACACGAAAAACATCTCGGTGACGAAGAACGATAATGACGTCATCACCAAAGATTCGAACAACACCACCACGGTGACGAAGAATGACACCGACACCAAGAGCATCTCGGTGACGAAAAATGACAATGACACCAAAAATATCACGGTGAGCAAGGTCGAAGACTCCTACAACACCAAGAACGACAACGACACCAAGAACATCTCGGTGACGAAGAACGAAAGCGAGATCAAGGAATCGTACAACAGCGACAGCTCGACCAAAACGATCGCCTCCAACAACACCACCAACGTCGACAAGAGCGATAACTCGGTTGAAGTCGAGAACAAGGGCAAGGGCTCCGTCGCCAACGGCGGCAGCGCCAGCTATTCCGACAGCTCGATCTCCCAGTGGAACACGGTCTTCGCCAAGCCGGGTGGTGCTGCAACCAGCAACCAGTTCGGTAACAACGCCGTTGTTTCCAGCGTTGCGCTGGCTGGCACGGTGTCGAAAATCGGCGTGCATTACAATGTTCCTCTGAGCTCCACCGCTGGCGTCGACAACGATGGTGCTGGCAATGACAGCGGTTCCGCCACGTCCGGCGGCAGCGCCATCGGCTCGATCGACAACAGCAACACCATCGGCGGTTCTGCCTTCCAGAACTTCGCTGGTATGCAGTCGGTCAACCTCAACACCGGCACCGGCTCGCTGCAAAACGCGTCGGTCAGCATCGCCGCCTCGATCGGCACACTCACAGTCGGTCAGTAAGCAAATGGCTGGTCGGGGAAGGGGGCGTGCTCTTTCCCCGGCAAGCCAGCCGGGTATCCAGGGAGACAGGCGCGTGAGCAATTGTTACAAATATAGCCTGCTCGTCCTTGCCTTGGTCGCAGCTCCGGTTGTGGCCGGTCCTTTCGATGCCAGCAGCATCGTGGACGAGTCGGTGCTGGCGCAAACGACCGGTCGTGCCAATCTGTTGCAAATAACGGAAGGCATACAGGCTGCTGCAGTCAGTGAATCGAGCGTCAGCGGTAACAGCGTAACCGGAAACGTGCGAATCCTTGATAATGCGTTCCAGAATATGTCAGGTCTGGCTATTATCAGTTCGAACACCGGAAATAATGTTGCGATGAACGCATCGATACAGGTCAATGTCGCGCTTTCCCCGAACCCCTGAACCGTGGGTGCGCGACAGGGTCGGCTTCGGCTGGCCCGGCAAGGTCTGCGGTTTGCTTTTGCTGGCCGCAGGCCTTGCTGCCTGTGTGGGGTCTCCGCCCCGGAAACAGCATTTTTACACCGGAGGCGGCGGGTTTTCAGGGCGCTATGAAATGCGCATCCAGTCTTTTGCGGAACGACGCTATCTGACGGTTGTGCGCCAGCAATATGATTTCAGTTGCGGATCGGCGGCGCTCGCCACACTCCTCACCTACCATATGGGGATTCCCACGAACGAGGTGATGACGTTCACCGGCATGTGGCGGGACGGTGATCGCGATCAGATCCGGCAACTGGGTTTCTCGCTGCTCGATATGAAGCGCTATCTGGCGGCAATCGGATTCAATTCGGATGGTTATCAGGTGACGCTGGACGATATCGACCGGGTTGGCGTTCCGGGCGTCGCACTGTTGACAATCAAGGACTACCGGCATTTCGTTGTGGTGAAAGGCGTAACGGCCACGGAAGTATTGGTGGGCGACCCGTCGATGGGGCTGCAAGTGATGCGCCGCAAGGATTTTGAAAAAGCCTGGAACGGCATTTATTTCGTGATCGACACGGAAAAGCAGGGTGCGGAGGTTAATTTCGACACCGGCCCACAGTGGGCGCTCTATGGGCGGGCGCCGTTGAATTCGATTTTTCTGCGACCGGTGGATCAGGCGGCGCTGATGTTGTCGGCGCCCTTTTACGGGGAGTTTTGATATGCGTGCCGGCGTTGCAGGAATGGCATTTGCGCTGGTCTGGATGCTGCCAATGGCGGGCAATGCCGGGCCGTTTGCCGGACACGAGGCCGTAAGCGACACCGAACTGGCGCAGATGCGCGGCGGTTTCCGTCTGCCCAACGGGGTCGAAGTGGCGATGGCGGTGCAAATCGATTCGATTGTGAACGGGCAGCTTGTTTTGCGGTCGGTTCTCGTTGCCGATCAGGGCCCGGCACGTCTGGAAATCTATTCGCCGGGTGACAGCAAAACGCAAGGAGCCGGTACGGCAATACCTGTATCGGGCGGAATTACGGTCGAAACTCCCAATGGGTTAGTAAGTGTTAACGATAAAACTGGTCGTGTGGTCTTGACGGGAGACGGATTGCAGGTCCAGCATCTCGTCGGACGGGCATTGGGGACAATCATTTCGAACGAGAAAAACGGGCGGACGATAGACAATAACATGGTCGTTCACCTTAATCTCAGTCGGGCGACGCCGGACCGGATCGGTTCTTCCCTGTTGCGCGCTGCCGATGTCGCGCTGGATTCGCTGCGCCGGCGTGGAGAGTAAAGTTGCGAGGGGGCTGGGATGGTACGGGGCAAAAAGGCCAGGTTGCTGGCGGCGCTGATCGTCGCGGGCGGGGCAGCGCAAGGGGCATTTGCGCAGGATAACGGAGAATTGCAGGCGCTTGTCGCCGCACAGCAACGGCAGATTGAGGAACAGGGCCGGCTGATCGCCGCGCAACAGGCGCGGCTTGATGCGCTGGAATCACGCCTGGGGGATGCGCCTCCGCCTGCCGCCGCGCCGGTGGTCGCGGGTCCGACGGCTCCAGCCCCGCCCGTGCAAACCGCACAAGCGCCACAACCACCATCGCCACCTCCACCGGCTGCACCTCCGCTGGAGCAGGTGGGTGAAGCGCCGAAAGATATCGATAAACCGCCTGAAGTGGCTGTTCTGGGCAACGAAGGCGCGGTCATCACCAATCCAGGCCAGTTAACGATCGAAGCGCAACTGGAATATGCCCGGGCAGACCGAAATCGTGCGATTTTTACCGGTACGGGCATACTGGAGGTTCTGCTTGCCGGGGTCTTCAATATCAACGAAAGCCATCAGGATATCCTGACGACCGCGTTGGGTTTGCGTTATGGTGTATCGAATCGCTTTGAGGTTGGCGTGCGGGTGCCCTTCGTGCACCGCTCTGACAAATCCATTCTGACCCCCATCGACGATCCGGGGAATGAATCTGCCGTTACCGATCGCTCGGTTACGGGCACCGGAATTGGCGATATAGAGGTGCAGGCGCGTTACCAGTTGACGAACGCCCGCGACGGCTGGCCATTCCTGATTGGTAATCTCAGCCTGGTGATTCCGACGGGGAGCGATCCCTTTGCCATTGAACGTACGGCGCTTGGCAACCCGCGGAAGGCGGCAACCGGATCGGGTTTCTGGGCGATTTCTCCGAGTGTCACGGCCATCGTTCCTACCGATCCGGCCGTATTGTTCGGGTCCATCGGCTACACACATAATTTCAGCCGCTCGGTTGATACGCTGATACCGCCGATCATCATTTCAAAGGTGAAACCTGGCCGGTCACTGGCCTTTTCGGCAGGTATCGGCGTGTCGCTCAATCCGCGCACGTCATTGAATTTGGGTTATGCCCACACCTGGGCCTTCGGCACCCGCACAATCAGCCGGTTGATCGAACCGACGCCGGATTGGCCAGGTGATCGCAGCCAGAGCGCGCGCGATTTGCAACTGGGCCGGCTGTTGCTGGGTGTCAGCTACCAGTTGAACCGGCGCACCACGATAAACTGGGCCGTAGAGGTCGGTGCAACAGATGACGCTTCCGATGTCCGTACGTCAGTGCGCATTCCGTTTACAGCTTTCAGCGGGCAGTAGAAATTATAGAAAGTACCGGTTCAGCTTATAATGCCAAAAAGTAAATATTAGTTAACTATACGCATTTAAAACTGAACGTTGATTAAAGTGAAGGTTGAAATGTTCGCCTAGATGAACGGAATAATTCTTGCTATCAAACCAGTATCATTAATCCAAGCTGTACTTTCGAGGTGAAAATAGCTTGGTTGGGCGCATATCTCGGTGGAGGGGCAAGTGACACCAAGTATGATACAGGCTTTGCAATATTCAAACTATCTGGCAGGAGCGCAAGATGAGCTAATACTTGCTCCGCCACTTCTGAAAAACCCGGCAGCCGAACATATTACAGCAGAAAACCAGGAACTGGCTCCGTTGCTTCGCATCGTTCAGGATGATTTCGGCGCTGTTGCCGCCATGATCGTCCAGGTGGAACGAGCCAGTGGCCAGGTCCGGATCATTTTATCTTCAACTCCGCAGCGGGATATTTTACATCCCGGCGTCCTGGCAGGTCGCCCGACAGCGCGTCGTCATGCGGATGAATCCTTGCTTCGGTGGCATGAAGGTCCGGATAGCGATTATCTGCTGACCGGTCTTTATGCCGAGCCGGACCTGGAGTTGATTCTGGTCTGTTGCTTTCCCCGCGTGGAAGAGAATGCGCGATCCGCCATCGAAGACGGGATAGAATCGTCCCTGACCCTGATGCGCGAATGTGTGCGTTTCTGGTTTTCAAGCGTGTCGAACAGGCGCAAATCGCAGCATCTGGCGAGTGCCATCGATCTTTCCAGCCTCGGTGTTTTCCTGATCGACCGGGGCGGGTGGATCGCATACGCCAACGCCGAAGGCGAGCAATTATTGGCTCAGGGCGATGGGTTGCGTCGTACAGGAGCAGCGATTTCCGCCCTGCATATGCGCGATTCGATTCGTCTGACGCTGGCAATAGAGGAGTTTCTTTCGGGCGAATCACAACGCGCCGACGCGATGCTATTGTCCATCGACCGGCCGAACGACCGTCCGCCATTGATGGTGATGGTATCCGGCAGCGAAAAGGACGGGCAGCGTGTCGCGCTTTTGCATGTTTTACGTCCGGATAGCGAAATCGGACGGATGATTGTGCCCATCTGCAAGCTTTATGGGCTGTCTCCTGTGGAGACACAGGTGGTTCGCTGTCTTGTCGAGGGCATGACGATTACCGAAGCAGCACGGATCATGCGGATCAAATTGCATACGGCGCGCGGCTATCTGAAGCAAATTTTCGACAAGATAGGAACGGCCAGACAGACGGATCTGGTGCGCATGATGATGGGCAGTATCATTTGCACCCGCTCCGACCTGAATGTCGAAGCGGTAAAGTAACCTACAACCATCCCTTCCGTCGTAACCAGAATAGTGGAAGAATTGCCGCCATCAGCATTAACAATAACGCCAGCGGATAACCCCAGGGCTGCGCCAATTCTGGCATATGCGCGAAGTTCATGCCGTAAATGCCGGCAATGAGAGTTGGCGGCAATAAAGTGACGGACGCCACCGACAGTAATTTGATGATGATATTCTGCTCAATGGAAATTCTTCCAACCGCAGCATCGAGCAGGAAAAACACATTCTGCATGACATAGATGGCGTTTTCAGTCAGCCCGGAGATATCGCGGCCCAGCGATTTCAGCGCATCGCGATCACCACGCGGGATCGTTTTTCGATCCGCAGCCACGACATTGCCCGTGCCGGTCACATTCAGGAAAATGATGATACGGCTCAGCGTTTGCAAGGATGCATGCACCTTGTTGACGGTGAATTGCACATGGCCGATTTGCCGTAATATTTCCTGTAGTGCGCCCGGCGAAAGGCGGCGGTCTGGCCGCGCTTCGTCCCGACCGAATATCCGGTGGCTGATCCGGTCGATCCCGGCGTTCAAATGTTCCAGGATATCGGCGGTTCGGTCGACGATCAGGTCCAGCAAATAGAGCAGCAGTGTCAAACCGCCTGCATTCGGCGGCCGCCGCCCGCTTTCCCCTGCGGCTGTGCGGAACGCCAACGGGTCGGAATAGCGGATGGTGACCAACTGCCCGCCTTTCGTCAGCACGAACGTGACCGGCGTCTCGATCGGCACATCACTGCGTTCGAAGCCGGCGACCAGCAGCGCCGTCATATAGCTGGCGTCCCCGTCGCGATAGACGCGGCTTGAAGCCTCAATCTCACCCATTTCGGCGGTGTCGGGCAGATCGATTCCGAATACGTCCTCGACGGCGGCTATCTGTTCAGGGGCAGGAGTCGACAAATCGATCCAGGCGCACTCCGCCAATTGAGCACGCCCGGGCACGGTGTCACCCGCATCCACGACCCGCCCATCGGCATGATACAGGCGCAGCACGTCAGGGGAAATCAGCGCGTCGGGAGCGTGGCGGCGGCGGAGGCTGCGACAGACGTGACCGGAGCACTGGCTTCGCGCCCGGGGAAGCGCGGCCACTGATTGGCGGCGACCGCCGTCAGGCTCGCATCCGAACTGGTTTGCCCCTGATTGGCGGCATCCTTCAGGCCATAAAGCCAGTAATTGCGCAAGACGACCCCTACGTAATGTCGGGTTTCGCGAAACGGGATGGATTCCATGTACAGCAACACATCGCCATTATCCCGAATTCCTCCGGCATTCCAGTTAGCGACGGAACCTGGCCCCGCATTGTAGGCAGCGATTACCTTCGGAAGCAGGCCGCTGGTTTGCGAATTGTCACGCAAATACTCCAGATAGCGCTGCCCATATTCAACGTTGAACTCCGGATCGGCCAGCAACTCGTCGCTATGGGTGATCGCGGCGGCCCGGGCGATTTCGCGAGCGGTGCCGGGCATCAGCTGCATCACGCCCTTGGCGCCAGGACCGGAACGCGCGGTTGTGATGAATTTCGATTCCTGCAACGCATGCGCGAACACAAGGTTGCGGTCTACCCGCCAGCCATCGAATGGCCGCCAATCCGGCGTCGGCAATCGATCCGCCATGGTAGGCATCATCCCGGGAGGCGGATTTTGCGCAAGCCAATATTGCGTGGCCGGCAGGTTCAGCCGCGCTGCCAGGCGCATGATTGGCTCATACAGCATGTTGGAACTGGTGGCGGCCAGCTGACGTAATTCGCGGTCAGCCAGGCCCAGTTGCCCGATCTCTACCAACGCCGCCGCCCGCTGCGCGCCCTTATGGTGGCGCAATGTCGTCCAGTCGGCCTGGATGAAATCCGGCTCCTGCCAGTTGAAGTCCGGGGTTATTCCCAGCGCCCGCGCCGCAAGCAGACCATAAAACCCGTCCTTGTCACGACCAATTGCGGCGCGTAACCGCTCGCCTGCCATTTCAGGGCGACCGCAACGAACATGGCTGCGTGCGGCCCAGTAGGCCGCACGGGCGCGCATATCCGGCAGCGTATATTGCTGACCGATAGCATCGAAGTGGCGTGCGGCGGTTTCACAATCATTCTGGCGGAAAGCGGCAAGCCCGCTGACCCAATTGCCCATCGCCGCCCAGTCGCCGGTGCCATTGGCGGCCAGCGTCCCGAGATAACGGGCGGTCGCGTCGTCCAGATCGATATAGCTGTCCCAGGCGGCGCGGTAGAGCCACTCGGCGCGCACTTCCGCGGACAGGGCCTGACCATATCGTGTTGCCAGCGACGCCACTTCGCGGGGGGTGTGCGCGTTGATCAGGGTGCTGGCGCTGGCGGCGAAATCGCGATCCGCCGTGCTGCTGCCACGGGCACTGCGCGGTTGCAGCGGCGGGGTAAGGCTGACGGGTACAAAGCGGCGCTGCTGCGCCAGCTGCGGCAGGCTCGACGCGCCGGCCTTGCGAGCAAGCGCCGAGATTTGCCGCGCCTGCGGCGCCGCCGGATGCTCCTTCAGCCAGTTGGTCAGGGTCATCAATCCGGCGTTGCTGCCCTGGGCCAACAGGATTTCCGCTTCGGCGGCGCCATGCAGCGGACCGCGGGCCATATTCGCCAGCCGTGTGCGGGCCGACGAGATGCGACCCGAATCGATATCGAGAAAAATTCGCCGATACTGGTAGCGTTGCTGTGGCGTCAGTTGCGCCGGAACGGACCGTTCAGCCTTCGTCATGGGTTCATGTACGCCGGACACGCCGTCGTCGGGCGGAAGCGTCTGCGCCACCGCCGGAACGGAGGCTGCTGCCAGAAAAAGGGATATCGTCAGGCGCATCATACAGGCAGACTCCGGCGAAACGTCAAAAGATCGGCCCAGGCTTCGCGCTTGGCATCCGGGCGGCGCAGCATATAGGCAGGATTATAGCTTGCCAACGCGGGTACGGATATATCGCCGCAACGCACTTCGGCCCAGGTTCCACGCTGTTTGCCGATGGGGGCGCGGTTTCCAACGAGGGTTTGCACGGGCGCCGCGCCCAGCAACAGCAGGGCGCGCGGTTGCACCAGTTCGATATGCCGGAGCGTGAGCGCATGGTCTGCTGCCAGCGCATCGACCGGAACCGGCCCAGGGATCAGGCGGCGCGGGGCCACCAGGCTGATATAGCAGTTTTCGCGGGAGAGCCCGATTGCCGCCAGCATCCGGTCCAGGAATCGGCCGGCCGGTCCGGTAAACGGCCGGCCGCTGCGCAGATCGTCGCTGCCGGGGCCTTCCCCGATAATCATCACGCCGGATGCGGGGTTGCCGTCGGCAACAGGTATATCCGGATTCTCTTCCCGCAGTTTTTGCAGGAAAATATCGAGCGTGGGCGACGCCAGCAACAGGGCGTCGTCTGCTGATGATTGCCGCGGCAGGGAAGGGGCGGGAACCGGCGCTGGCGCGGCTTTTTCCGCTTGGGGTGCCGGTTCAGCCTGGCTTGTCAGCCAGGATCGCGGCGTATCGGCAACCAGCGTGTCGATACCGGCCTCACGCCACCACGCGAGGGTGGCGGCGGCCAATGCCGCACCATTATTTTCTGTTGTTGCCCGACCGGCAGTTTCGCGCAATTCGCACTCCATAATCCAGCGCGACAATTATCGCGCTTGTATTTCAGGTCAATCCTGTTCTAGCCCGTCGACACTTGAATCCGGATCATATCGCATGACCTGTAACAGGAATAGAGAAAGGAAGGGCCGGAGATGACCGAACGCGACGCGATGCCCTATGACATTGTGATCGTTGGCGCGGGCCCGGCTGGCCTGGCGGCGGCGATCCGGGTGAAACAACAGGCTGCCCAGCGCAATCTGGACATCTCCGTTTGCGTGTTGGAAAAAGGCTCCGAAGTCGGCGCGCATATCCTTTCGGGCGCGGTGATCGATCCGAAAGCGCTGGACGAACTTATTCCTGAATGGCGCGGGCAGGATTGCCCGCTGGCCGAAGTGCCGGTGACGGAAAATCACCATTGGGTGCTGACGAAAAAGAAGAAATTTGAATTCCCGCATTTCATGATGCCGGCCTTTATGAACAACGAGGGCACCTATACCGGCAGCCTTGGCAATCTGTGCCGCTGGCTGGCGGGGCAGGCCGAAGCATTGGGTGTCGAAATCTTCCCTGGCTTCGCCGCCGCTGAAATCCTGTTCAATGAAGATGGTTCGGTGAAGGGCGTCGCCACCGGTGATATGGGTGTCGCGCGCGACGGTCACCACAAGGACAGCTATCAGCCCGGCCTCGAACTCCACGCCAAATATACTTTCTTTGCCGAAGGCGTACGCGGACATTTGTCCAAGCAACTGATTCGCCATTTTGATCTGGCGAAAGACAGCCAGCCGCAAATCTACGGCATCGGCATCAAGGAATTGTGGGACATCGACCCGAAAAAGCATGTGCCAGGGCGGGTCATCCACACGCAGGGCTGGCCGCTGACGGACGCATGGGGCGGCGGTTTTCTTTATCACCAGGCCAATAATCAGGTTGCGCTCGGCTTCGTCGTTGCGCTTTCCTACAAGAATCCGCATCTCTATCCGTTTGAGGAAATGCAGCGCTGGAAAACCCATCCGGAAATCCGCAAGATTCTGGAAGGCGGCCGGCGGGTGTCTTATGGCGCGCGGGCGATCAATGAAGGTGGCTGGCAATCCATTCCGAAACTGACCTTCCCGGGTGGCGCGCTGATCGGCTGCTCGGCAGGTTTTGTGAACGTGCCGCGCATCAAGGGCAGCCATACGGCGATGAAGACCGGGATGATGGCGGCGGACGCAGCCCTGGACGCGATCGTTTCGCAACGCCAGAGTGATGAACTCACATCTTACGAGGCAGCCTTCCGTGACAGCTGGGTGGAGAAGGAATTGCGCATGGTGCGCAATACCGAACCGCTGGTGCACAAGCTGGGCGGCACGCTGGGCACGGCGCTGGCCGGTATCACCATGTGGCTGGAAAGCTGGGGTGTACGCATGCCGTTTACCCTCGGTCACAAGCCGGATCATGAGCAATTGTGGCGCAAGGAACATTGCTTCCCGATCGAATATCCAAAACCCGACGGGGTTATCACCTTCGACCGGTTGTCGAGCGTGTTTCTGTCCGGCACCAACCATGAGGAAGACCAGCCGATCCACCTGAAGCTGGCTGACCCGGATATTCCAATCAGCTATAATCTGCCACTCTATGATGAGCCGGCGCAGCGCTATTGCCCGGCTGGCGTTTATGAAGTGGTGGGCGAGGAAACCGGCGAGCCGCGCTTCCAGATCAATGCGCAGAATTGCGTCCATTGCAAAACCTGCGACATCAAGGACCCGCTGCAGAATATCAACTGGGTCGCGCCCGAAGGCGGCGGCGGCCCGACCTATCCGAATATGTAAAAGAAAAGGGGCGCTGATGCGCCCCTTTTTATACAAGCCGGCTTTGTTTCACCGCCGCCGCGATAAAGCTGACGAACAGCGGGTGCGGATCAAACGGGCGGGATTTCAATTCGGGATGGAATTGCACGCCGACAAACCAGGGATGGTCCGGACGCTCGACGATTTCGGGCAGGCGCCCATCGGGAGACAGGCCGGTGAACACCATGCCGCCCCTTTCCAGTTCCTCGCGATAGCCGACATTCACTTCATAGCGGTGGCGGTGCCGTTCGCTGATATGATCCGTCCCATAGGCCCCCGTTGCGATGCTGTTTCCGGCCAAAACGGCCGGATAGGCGCCCAGGCGCATTGTGCCGCCCTTATCGCTCGTCTCGCTGCGCTGCTGTATCTCGCCGTCTGCTTCCCATTCGGTTATCAGGCCGACGATCGGGTGCGGTGTCGGGCCAAATTCGGTGGTGGAGGCTTCTGGCAAACCGCTGGCGTTGCGTGCGGATTCGATGCATGCCATCTGCATGCCGAGGCAAATGCCAAAGAAAGGCACACCACGTTCGCGGGCGAACCGTACGGCGGCGATTTTCCCTTCGCTGCCGCGTTCGCCAAAGCCGCCAGGCACGAGCACGCCGTGCATGGGTTCGAGGATCGAGGCAACATCCTCGCGCTCGAAATCCTCCGCCTCGATCCACCGGAGCTGAACGTTGACACGGTTGGCCATGCCGCCATGCACCAGCGCCTCGGTCAGGGATTTGTAAGCATCTTTCAGGCCGGTATATTTGCCGACGACGCCAATATGCACCGTGCCTTCGGGATTGTTGATCCGCGTGGTGATATTCTCCCAGCGGGTCAGGTCGGGTTTTGACGCATCGTCGATGCCAAAGGCGTGCAATACTTCCGAATCAAGGCCGGCGGCATGATATTGCAGCGGCACTTCATAAATGGAGGGCGCATCCAGCGCCTCGATGACCGCTTCCGGCCGGACATTGCAAAACAGCGCGATCTTGGCGCGATCCGATTCCGGCACAGGCCGGTCTGAGCGGCAGACGAGAATTTGCGGCTGGATACCGATCCCGCGCAATTCAGCGACGCTATGTTGCGTCGGTTTGGTCTTCAGTTCGCCGGCAGCGGCAATATAGGGGATGAGGGTGGTGTGAATGAAAATCGCCCGCGCAGGGCCGAGCTCATTGCCCAACTGCCGGATGGCTTCAAGGAACGGCAGGCCTTCGATATCGCCTACCGTGCCGCCCACCTCGCACAGCATGAAGTCAATGCCTTCGGATTTGTCCCTGGCAAACGCCTTGATCGCATCGGTTACATGCGGAATCACCTGCACGGTTGCCCCGAGGAAGTCGCCGCGCCGCTCTTTCGTCAATATGTCGAAATAGATGCGTCCGGAGGTTACATTATCTGACTGGCTGGCGGATACGCCTGTAAACCTCTCATAATGGCCGAGATCGAGATCGGTCTCCGCGCCGTCGTCGGTGACGAACACCTCGCCATGCTGGGTCGGGCTCATCGTGCCTGGATCGACATTGAGATACGGGTCGAACTTGCGGATTCGCACGCTATAGCCACGGGCTTGCAACAACGCGCCAAGCGCCGCCGCCATAAGACCTTTGCCAAGCGAGGAAACCACGCCGCCGGTGATGAAAATATACCGCGTCATGGGAAGCACCGGATAGCTGGAAGGAACAGGACTGTCACCCGTTGTTCAGCACAACGGGTAAAAATATTATGGATGCCGATGCTATTGTGCCAGAGGAACTTCGTTCGCAGCTTCGGGCGCTGCGGACTGCGGCGCTTGAGTGGTCGCTGGTTCTGCGGGAACGACAGGCAAATCGGATGCGATGGGCGGCGCTCCGCGCGCCAGGCTGGTGTCAATCGGACGCGTGGTCGTGCGGGAATTGGCCAGCATCGCCAGACCCAGCGAACTGAGGATGAACAGCGCGGCGAGAATAGCGGTTGTCCGCGTTAAAAGATCGGCGGCGCCACGGGCGGACACCAGGCCTCCGGCGGAGCCACCGCCGGTCAGGCCGCCGCCCTCTGACTTCTGCATCAGGATCACGCCGACCAGCGCCAGCGCCAGCAGGCCATGCACCACCAGAAGAAAAGTCATCATCGCAGCAGGAATCTCCGAAACGCGCGTAAACCGCGCACATAGGCCTTAGCAGTCGAATTGGCAAGAAACAGACTTCACGCGACCTCTTCACGCATCCCGGCACCGGTTGCCGCCAGTGTCTGCCAGTATCCGGGCCAGGTTTTGGCGACGCAGCCAGGATCGAGAATGCGGATGCCGTGCAACCTCAATCCCAGTAACGCGAACGACATCGCGATGCGATGGTCGGCATAAGTTTCGATATCCGCCGGCCAATTTCCCCCTGCCATGGCAGGATCGGCGTTCACCAGCAGATCGTCACGATCCTCGTGGGCGAGGCCAGGCCGGATACGATTGAGTTCGGTAGCCAGCGCCCTGATACGGTCGGTTTCTTTCACGCGCAAATTGGCGATGCCGGTGAAGCGTACCGGCGTCTGGTTGAGTGCCGCCAGCACCGCCAGCGTCGGCACCGCATCCTGTATCTGCGCGCCGTCGATGACGGATGGCAAATGTGGAAACTGGCGGATCAGGGCGTAAGCCGTGGCATCGGGCTGGGTGAAATTTTCAGCGGCGAGGCCAATGTCGATGTTGCCCCCGGTCAATGCGTTGGCGGCCCAGATATAGGTTGCGGCGGAGGCGTCCGGCTCGATGGCGTAATCGGTCGCGCGATAGCCCGTCGGTTGCACGCGCCACGCGCCATCGCCCTGCGGTTGCACCGTCGCGCCAAAGGCACGCATCACCGCCAGCGTCAGATCGACATAGCCGCGCGCACCAATCTCTGCGCCCGCCAGCACGACATCCGTCGACCCGCTGGCGCAGGCGGCGGCCATCAGCAAGGCCGACACATATTGACTGGAAAGTCCGGCATCAATGTGCACGATGCCGCCCGGAAATTGCCCGCCATAAACGGTGACAGGAGGGCAGCCACCCGTGGCGGTGGCGGTAACGCCCA
This sequence comes from Sphingomonadaceae bacterium, assembly GCA_041675905.1. Lineage (GTDB taxonomy): Bacteria > Pseudomonadota > Alphaproteobacteria > Sphingomonadales > Sphingomonadaceae > Sandaracinobacteroides. The sequence continues at coordinate 13,940 of JBAYSX010000003.1, forward strand.
GTTCCTGCAATGCCCGCACCAGCGGCGCGATGGGCCGCTTGCGCATATGGGCATCGCCGTCGATCACTACCTTGCCATCGACGCCCGCCGCCGCCGCGGTCAGGAACCGCGTCGCCGTACCGGCATTGCCCAGAAACAGCGGTTCGGCGGGCGGCTGCAACCGGCCCTGACCCGTAACGACGAAGCTCGTCGTATCCGGCTCATCCACGGTCACTCCCATTTGACGCAGCGCCGCCGCCATATACAGCGTGTCGTCGCTTTTCAGTGCGCCGGACAGATGGCTGGTGCCGCGCGCCAGCCCTGCCAGCAACAGCGCGCGGTTGGTGATGGATTTGGAGCCGGGCAGGGTGATACGACCGGAAAGCGGCTCCTTCGCCGGCGTAAGGACCATCGCGCTCATTGTTTCGTTCACTGTCCGAAAACGGGCGCCGCCGCCGATTCAAGCGCCGATTTCGCCGCTGCCAGAAGCGCGCCAGCCTTGGCGCGGCATTCGGCAGCTTCGGCCAGGGGATCGCTGTCGGCGACGATACCTGCGCCCGCCGTCACATGCATTACGTCATCCTTGACCACGGCGGTCCGCAGCATGATGCAACTGTCCATGCTGCCGTCGGGTGCGAAATAGCCGATGCCGCCAGCATAGGGCCCGCGTCGTTCCCCCTCCAGTTCAGCGATGATTTCCATGGCGCGGATTTTCGGCGCACCGGATACCGTGCCGGCGGGAAACCCTGCCAGCAGCGCATCAATCGCGTCCACATCGGCCCGCTGCCGGCCAACGACATTCGACACAATATGCATGACATGGCTGTAGCGCTCGATTGCAAATCGCTCGGTCACGGTAACGCTACCGACCTCGGCCACCCGGCCGACATCGTTTCGTCCCAGATCGAGCAACATCAGATGCTCCGCCAGTTCCTTCGGGTCGGCCAGCAGCGACAGCCGATTCGCTTCGTCTTCAGTTTCGGTTGCGCCCCGTGGCCTTGTGCCGGCAATCGGGCGGATCGTGATATCCCCATTGCGGGCGCGTACAAGAATTTCCGGTGACGAACCGATGATCGCAAAACCCGGCAGATCGAGGTGATAGAGGAAAGGTGACGGGTTGATCCGCCGCAACGCCCGGTAAAGCTCGAAGGGCGGCAACCTGAAGGGCGCGGTGAAACGTTGCGCCAGCACGACCTGGAATATGTCTCCGGCGGCGATATATTCCTTCGCCCGCAACACCATTTCCGTATAGCGCTCCGGCTGCACCGCTGATTGCAGTTCCAGCGCGTTGGCGGGGGCGTCCACCGTAACGCGTGCCGGCAACGGTCGGGACAGGCTGGCCGCCGTCGTCTCCAGCCGTTCTTCGGCGGCGTCAATCGCTACTTCGGGTGCAAGGCCACTGTCGGCATAAATAGGCGCGACCAGCGTCAGCGTATCCTTCAGCCGGTCGAAAATCAGCACCAGGCCGGGACGGACGAACATCATGCCCGGAACCTTGAGCGGATCGGCATCCGGTATCGGCAGTTTTTCGGCAAGCGCCGCCGTTTCATAACCGAAATAACCGACCAGGAAGGGCATGGTGGACGGCAGATCCGCCGGCGGCTCCATGTGGATGCTGGCGACGAGTGCCCGCAGCGCCTCAAGGGCCGGCGCCGACTCGGTCGCAAAGGCGCCGGCATCTTCATGCCAGCGGCGGTTTACTTCTGCGCGGTTACCTTGCGCACGAAACGCCAGGTCCGGGTCCAGCCCGATAAATGAATAGCGCCCGCGCGTGCGTCCGCCCTCGACCGATTCGAGCAGGAAATCCCCGCGCCCGGTTTTGGCCAGTTTCAGCCACGCCGAAACCGGCGTCTCCGTGTCTGCATCAAGCGTAAGATGGCGGCAGGCATGTCGGCCATGCGCCAGCGCATCCAGCGCCATGAGCCGTTGTTCCGCCGCCGTCATGGCTGTTCCGTGCCGGAACCTGAAAGTCGACGGTTGACCACCTTGATAGCATCCGGTCGCCGTACCACGCCCGCATCGCGTTCCAGCACGCGCAGGAAGGTGCCAACCAGTTCGTCAGCACTTTCGCGCCGCATGCTTTCGCGGACCACAGACGTGAGCTGCGGCACCTGGGCAACATCACCGGCTTCCACCTTGTCCACCTTGACGACGAACCAGCCCTGGCCGCCCGGCGCTTCCAGAACGCGTGCAGCGCCAGGCTGGCTATTGGCCAGCATCAGCACCGGCGGCGGCACCTCCTGGTCCTGCTGCGCCATCTGCGTCAGCTCCAGCCGGCGTACCGACAATTGCTGCGGCGCGGGCAAGCTGTTGGCGCGCGCGGCTTCGGCAAGCATCGCGTCTCCGCCAGCGATTTTATCCGCCATTGCTTTCGCCGCCTCCGACCGCGCATTATTCTGCCATGCAGCCGCCACATCGTCGCGGATGCTGGCCAAAGGCACAGGTTCAGGACGCATCACGTCAGTGATTTCGAACAGCGCAAAACGGTTGTCGCCAAGATCGACCGCATGGGCGCCATCTTCGGGCGAGGAGGCGAACACCTGGGTCAACAGACGGGGCTGGTCCACCCGGGTAACCTGATAGTCGTCAGAATATTGCCGGCCGTCGGCGGTAACCGGCGCCATCAGTTGCACCTGCAGTTCCATATCCTTCGCTACATCCGCCAGCGACCTGCCGTCGGCCAATTCATCCTCGGCCCTGGCGACGGAATCCGCCAGCAGTTCCTGGACCTTTTCTTCCGTCAATCGTTGGGTGATGTCTGCCGATACCGTTGCAAGCGGGCGCGGACTGGGCGGGACGACGGCGGTTGTCTGCACAATATGGAAGCCAAGCGGCGTTTCCACAGGGTTGCTGACCGCGCCCACGGCCAGAGCAAAGGCGGCGTCTGCAACCGCGGGGGCGGCCTGCTTGCCCAGCGCATCTTTGGAAATGCGGCCAAGGCGCGTATCGCCAGGCTCCCACCCCTGTGTACGGGCGGCCTCATCGAAACCCACCCCGCCACGCACGGAAGCCACCAGCTTGTCCGCCGCAGCGCGATCCCGCACGATAATCTGGCTCACTTCGCGCAATTCGACGCCGCCAAATTCCGCAGCATGCGTCTTGTAATATTCGGCGACTTCCTCCGGCGCGGGTGTGGCCTTGCCCAGGAATTTTTCCCGGTCGAACAGGACATAACGGAAAGTCCGTCGCTCCGGCAGGGTGTAGATCCGGCTGTTCGCCTTATGCCAAGTCTGTAATTGTTCGTCCGTCGGCGCGCCGGGCTCGGGCATGGCGGCGGACGGGATGGCCAGAATATGCCCGTGCCGCACTTCCAGCAGTAATTTGGCGAAGGGTTCGGCCAGGCCTTGCGGCACGGTTACTCCAAGCGCAATCGGCTGCAATATCTGGCGGCGGCGCAGATCGGTGGCGATGCCCTCGCGCAGCTCCTGTTCGCTGATGCGCTGGTCCGCCAGCAACCGCCGGAAGGTGGCCTCATCGAAAATGCCATTTACCTGAAGCGCCGGGATGCTGGCAATTTCACCATCGACCATACGGCGCGATATGGGCATGTCATGCACGTCGCCAAAAGCGTTGATCGCAAGACCCTGGATCAGTTGATCCAGCACCAGATCGCCGCCGCCAAGCGCTATGAACTGCGGCGTGGTCATTTCCGGGTTGCTTTCGCGTTCGGCCATCATCGCCCGATCGATCGTGGCAACATACTCCGTATCGGTCACTGCCTGCTTGCCGACCGTTGCCAGAACGGTTCCGTTCGCGCCGGAAACACCGCCCGGTCCGCTCGGTTGGAACATGGTGATGACCAGCGCGCCCAACGCCAGCGCAAGGATGGCGGCGCCAAACCAGGTGCCAACCGATTTCCGCAAAAAATTCAGCATCCAGAACCTTATCCGTACTTTGACGCCCGGTGGCGTCAGACACCCCTAACGCCGGGTGGCGATTTTGGGAAGGTTCCTAGCCACCCGTTGTGATGCGTGCGGTCTCCGCATTGCGGGTGCCAGCGGGCGCATCCAGCAGTTCACGCAAGAATACACCCTTGTCCACCGAGGTGGTGGAGGGAGTTCCTGGCTGGTCACCCGCTGTGTTGCGGATTGCCGGATCGGTGTTGGTGGCCCCGGCATCATCCAGCATCCGGTTTTCGATTTCCGAACGCGGCGGCAACCGGACACCCGGGCCGAACAGGGTTTCCAGCGCCTGTTGCTGGCTATCCGCAGCCAGCGGGCGCGGAGCACCGGGGCGCGGCGGGGTCAGGGTGAAATCCGGAGGAATGACCAGTGGAGCCTGGCGGCCCACGGCAAATTCATCAGGGCGCTTGCGGTCGGCGATACTGCCGCCGCCACAGGCTGCCAACGCAAACCCCGCGAATCCGAGGAGCAATACGGCTGTTTTAGGCATCATTGAGTTTTTCTTCCCCGGCATCTGAACGGTGCATGAGCGATCGGATGAGCAACACCACGACGCCCACGCTGATCGCCGCATCCGCGACGTTAAACACATAGAATGACCATTGGCCAATGTGCAAATGAATGAAGTCTACAACATAGCCATAGCGAATGCGGTCGATAATATTGCCGATAGCGCCGCCCAGAATGAGGGCGAGCGCGAGGCTTTCCGGCCTATGTTTTTCCCGTCGAAGCCAGATGGCGACGAACAGCGCAATCCCCGCCGTCAGTCCGACCAGCAGCCAGCGGCCAAAATCGCCATCGGTTGTCAGCAGGCCCATGGAAACGCCCCGGTTTTCCACCCAGCTGAGCGAGAGAAAAGGCAGCACGGGAATATGCAGTATTTCATCCAGTTCGAGGCCGTGGATGATCCAGCTTTTGGAAAGCTGATCGAGCAGCAACACGATCGCCGCCAGGCCATAAGGCCAAATTTTCACGCTATGGCCTCCGCGCAGCGACCGCACAACTGCGTTTCCGCCGCCACATCGGGCAAATGCCGCCAGCATCGTTCGCAGCGTGGATCAGCGGAGATACGCACGCTTGCGGCGTCGGCATCTCCGGATGACACCTGCACCGATGCGACGAGACACAATGCGGAAAACGCCTCTGTATCAAAATCTTCCGCGTCGTCCTTCAATGAGAGATCGACATGCGCCTCGCTGCTGCTGCCGATTTCCTTGTTCCGGCGTAGCGGTTCGATCTCCTGGGTGACGAGGCTGCGGAGTTCGCGCAAACGGGAAAATTTTGCCTCCAGCGCCGTATCCCGCCGGGGCGCGTCCGCCCAGACCTGATGATGCACCGATGTTCCGTCACCGTATCGATGTTCCCAGGCTTCTTCGGAAGTAAATACCAGGACCGGCGACAGATATTTCACCAGCGCATCAAATAATATGGCCAGAGTTGTCCGGTACGCGCGGCGCGTCGGGGCATCGGAACGGTCGCAATAGAGGCTGTCTTTGCGGATATCGAAGAAAAATGCCGACAAATCCTGATTGACGAAGGCCGAAATCGCCGCCGTATATTGATTATAGGCATGGCGTTCAACAAAGGCGCGCAACTCTGCATCCAAGGCGGAAAGGCGCGACAGGATATAGCGTTCCAGTTCCGGCATGTCCGCCGGGGGCAGGGCCTCTGCCTCCGTATAACCGGCCAGCGCGCCAAGCAAATAGCGTAAGGTATTGCGCAGCTTGCGATAGCTGTCGATGGAGGTTTGCAGCATCGCCTTGCCGAGCCGCACATCTTCGGTAAAATCGACGCCGCCCGCCCACAGTCGCAGCACATCCGCGCCGGATTCGCCGATCAGCTTCAGCGGGTCAACAACATTGCCCAGCGATTTCGACATCTTGCGCCCGCGTTCATCCAGCGTGAAGCCGTGGGTGAGCACCGCCTTGTAGGGCGGGCGTCCACGGGTTCCGCAGGATTCGAGCAATGACGACTGGAACCAGCCGCGATGCTGGTCGGAGCCTTCGAGATATAAATCCGCCTGTTTTGCGCCCAGCCGCGCTTCGGTTACGAAGGCATGGGTCGAACCGCTGTCGAACCACACGTCGAGAATATCCGTCACCTGTTCATAATCGGCGGCGTCATATTCATGCCCGAGGAAATATTGCGGATCGCGCATCCACCAGGCGTCCGCGCCTTCTTCGGTGAACGCGGCCCTGATCCGCGCGTTGACGGCAGGATCCTGGAGATAATCGCCCGTGCCCTTCTTCACGAACAGCGTAAGCGGCACGCCCCAGGCCCGCTGGCGCGAAAGTACCCAATCGGGCCGGCCTTCGACCATGGCGCGGATACGGTTTTCGCCCTGCGCCGGGAACCAGCGGGTGGCTGCGATGCCCGCCAGCGCCCGCCCGCGCAAGGTGGTGCCGTCGCCCAGATCGCGGTCCATCGCGACAAACCATTGCGGCGTGCAGCGATAGATCAGTTTCGCCTTCGAGCGCCAGCTATGGGGGTAGGAGTGACGATAATCGGCGGCGGCGGCCAGCAGCGCTCCGGATTCGGCAAGCGCTGTACAGACCGGGCCGTCCGGCGCATTGACCTTGTACACATGCTGCCCGCCGACGACCGGCCAGTCCGCCTGATAGACGCCATCCGGGCCGACAACGAACTTCGGTTCGATGCCGTGCGCCTTGCACAGCAGAAAGTCATCCTCGCCATGATCCGGAGCCATATGGACGAGGCCGGTGCCGGCGTCGGTGGTGACAAAATCGCCTGGCAACAGCGGACGCGGTTCGGCGAAGAAGCCGCCCTTTTCGTGCCAGGGGTGGCGGACGATGGCACCGGCGAGCGAGGTGCCAGAAATTGGAGAAACGCGTTTGACGCTCCATCCGGCGCGCGCGGCGACGGAATCAAGAAGTTCGTTCGCAACCAGATACTTGTGGCCGTTAACTTCGCCTATCTGGTAGGAGATTTCTTCCCCATAGGCCAACGCCCGGTTCACCGGGAGCGTCCAGGGCGTGGTCGTCCAGATCACCGCATAAGCGCCGACCAGTTCGGGGCAGTTCGGCGCTTCCACAATCTCGAACGCCACATCCACCTGGGTGGAGGTCACATCCTCATATTCGACTTCCGCCTCTGCCAGCGCGGTTTGTTCGACCGGGGACCACATTACCGGCTTTGCACCGCGATAAAGCTGGCCGGTTTCGGCGAATTTCATCAACTCGGATGCAATGGTTGCTTCGGAAGAAAAATTCATGGTGAGATAGGGATTGTCCCACTCCCCCCACATGCCCAGCCGCTGAATCTGTTCGCGCTGCACACCCACCCAGTGCGTTGCATAGTCACGGCATTGCTGACGGAAGGCGAGGAAATCCACCTCTTCCTTCTTGCGGCCTTCGGCGCGATTCTGCTCCTCTACCCGCCATTCGATGGGTAGCCCGTGACAATCCCAGCCGGGAATGTAGGGCGCGTCATAGCCCAGCATATTGCGGGTGCGGACGACGAAATCTTTCAGGATGTGATTCATCGCATGGCCCAGATGCATGTCGCCGTTCGCATAGGGCGGGCCATCGTGCAGGATATAACGCGGGGCACCTTTCCGCGCGGCGCGCAACTGGCCGTAAGCATCCGCGTCCCGCCATTTTTGCAGCAGCCGCGGTTCGGTTTGGGCAAGACCGGCTTTCATCGGAAAGTCGGTTTTGGGCAGGAAAATGGTATGGCGGTAATCTGCCGCCGCTTTTGCATCGTTCATGGCGGCCCGCCTTAGTGGATATGAGGCGCGGTGCCAAGCGGCCAGTTGCAAATGCTATTCAGCAATGTTATCAACTAAATATTTGATATTACTTGACATTTATCAATGACAGGCCCATGGATCAGCTAACGCCCCGGTTGTTAAGGAGATTTCGCCATGCAAGGTGACAAGAAGGTAATAGATTATCTTAATGCTGTGCTGAAAGGCGAACTGACGGCGATCAACCAATATTTTCTGCATTACCGGATGCTGGACAATTGGGGCACGAAAAGACTCGCCAAAAAGGAATATGACGAATCGATCGAAGAGATGAAGCATGCGGACTGGTTGATGGAACGGATATTGGTCCTCGAAGGTCTGCCGAATCTCCAGACGCTCGAGCGTCTTCGCATCGGTGAAAATGTGCCGGAGGTTATTCAGGCCGACCTGGATCTGGAAATCGATGCCGTGAAATTGCTGCGCGAAGCCATTCCCTATTGTGAAAGCGTTCGTGATTTCGTGTCACGCGATCTGTTTGTGCGGATTATGGAAAGTGAAGAAGAGCATATCGACTTCCTTGAAACGCAACAGCAGATGATCAAGGACATGGGTGTTCAAAATTATCTGCAATTGCAGTCCCGTCCGGCGGAAGAAGGCTGATCAACGCGGGGAGGGCCTTCAGTCCTCCCCGAATTTACCTTCGACCAGCGCGATAATGGCTTCCAGGGCGGCGTGGGAATCCGGTCCCTGCGCCTCTACGCGAATTTCATCGCCGGGGGCCGCTGCCAGCATCATCAGTCCCATGATCGATGTGCCATTCACCAGTTCGCCCCCTTCGCGGGATACGGTGATAACGGCTTCATATTGGCTGGCGAGCGTTACAAACTTTGCGCTGGCGCGAGCATGCAGGCCGCGCTTGTTGCGAATCAGCAGATATTTCGGCCCTGAGTTCAGGCGACTTCTCCCAATAGCCGGCTGGCAACCGAGATGTATTTGCGCCCTGCTTCTTGCGCCATGTCAACAGCCTCGCCAACATTTTTCTGCTTTCGCACACTGGCCAGCTTGATCAGCATCGGCAGATTGATTCCGGCGATCACCTCCAGATTCGGGCGGCCCAGCAGGGAAATCGCCAGATTGGACGGTGTTCCGCCGAACATGTCCGTCAGCAGGATCACGCCATTGCCAGTATCCACCGCAACCGCAGCGCTGGCGATTTCAGCCCGCTTCACCTCCATATCGTCGTTCGCATCGATGCAGACGGCGATACATTGTTCCTGCGGGCCAACAACATGCTCCATCGCCGCCACAAATTCAGCAGCAAGCCTGCCATGCGTTACGACTACCATTCCGATCATTCAGACCCCCTTCGCGGGCTTCCGGCATCCGCCGGTTCGTCAGCTCTCAATTCCACGTCCGGCACCGGTTGTTCCGATACATCCCTGTCTTCCGGTACACCAGCGGCAGCCTTGAACCCCTGATCACGGTGGACAACCGTATTGGCCCAGCCACGCTTTGCCAGCCACTTGCCCGCCGCTTCGGCCGCCGCCACCGACCGGTGCCGACCACCCGTACAACCGAACGCCACCGTCACATAAGCCCTGCCTTCGCCAGCATATCCGGGCATCAACATGGCGAGAAGATTCATGATTGCCGCAAATGCCTGTGGCCAGGCCGGATCCTCCATCACATGCCGCGCTACGCGTGGGTCGCTACCCGTTAATGGTCGCAATTCTGGTTGCCAGTGCGGATTGCGCAAAAATCGCATATCGAACATCAAATCGGCGTCGCGCGGTACACCGCGCGCATAACCGAAGCTCATGATCGTCAGCGTCAGTGGTTCGGATACATGACTGCGAAAGCGGGTGGCGATGGCACGCCGCAGATCGTTGCTGCTATAATCGGTCGTGTCGATCACTACATCGGCGGCGCGGCGCAAGTTGCCCAGCACCTCCCGTTCGCGGGCAATGCCATCGCCTGCCGGGCGATCCCCGGCGAGCGGATGGCGGCGACGGGTTTCGGAAAAACGGTTGACCAGTTCGCTGCCGGCGCAATCGAGGAACAGGATACGCACGGGCCTGCCTGCCCGGGCCGAATCGTTAATGCGCGCCAGGATGGCGGTGCTATCGAAGGCACGCGTGCGGCTGTCGATACCGATCGCCAAAGGCTGCCGGGTCGGGGCGGATAACAAGGGCTGCAGCAAGGACAATGGCAAATTGTCCACGGCCTCATACCCCAGATCTTCCAGGGCCTTCAGCGCGACAGATTTGCCGGCACCGGACATCCCCGTCACGAGCAGCACCGGCGTTATGCCTTCGGATTCAGGGGGCAGGCTATTCATCGTCCCACCATAGACCACTTACGGCTGCGAGGGCCACGGCCCATTCGGCGCGGATGGCCGCAGATGCCGGAAACGGATCGAACGCAAGACAGGGCAGCGATATGCCGACAAACTCCCGCGAGCCCGGGGAGGGCAGGCGGGCTGGCGGCACATCGAGATCAAGCACCAGCCTTATTGTCCCGGAAGCCGCATAGGGTACGGCAATCAGTCCGAGGCCACGGACTTCCATCCGCCCGGCAATCCGCGCCGGTGGCCGCGCGATAGCCATCCCGTTTTCGTTGGTGATATCCACCCGATCGTCCGCCACCAGCATCGCGCCGCGATCTATCAGCCGCAGAGCCAGATCGGATTTGCCAGATCCGGAAGCGCCGATCAGCAGCAGCCCGCCGGCATTCAGGCGCAGCGCCGTGCCATGCACCTGTTGTACGATCCCGCTCATAGCGTCGGCAGCGTCACGACAAAACGTGCGCCGGGTCGCCCGTCCATCCGGTCTGTCACCATAATCTGGCCATCCAGCGCCTCGACAATGGCGCGTACAATCGAGAGGCCGAGCCCCGAATGGCGGCCATAATCCTCTGCCGAGGGGCGTTCGGAGTAAAAACGCTCGAACACCGACAGGCGCGCTTCCGGCGGCACGCCCGGACCCTCATCCTCCACGGTCAGGTCGACGCTGCCGCCGCGCCGGGTCACGGTCAGGGACACGGTTCCGCCGGGTGGGGAAAAGCTCAACGCATTGTCGAGCAGATTATTCACTACTTGCGCCAGCCGGTCCGGGTCGGCGGCGACGATGGCCGGGTGCCGGGGTACATCGACGGTCAGTTTCATCTCTTCCGGCAGCCGCTGCGCCGCCGTCATGGCGCTGGCGATGCTGGCGACAAGAGCGCCGACATCCACCGCCTGCAAACGTGTGCGGGATAATTCTGCCTCCAGGCGGGAGGCTGCTGAAATATCCGAGATCAGCCGGTCGATCCGCCGTACATCATCGTCGATCAGCGCCAGTAATTTGCGGTGCGTCGCTTCGTCGCGCACCCGGCCCAGGGTTTCGACGGCGCTGCGCAGGCTGGCCAGCGGGTTTTTCAGCTCATGGGCGACATCGGCGGCGAAGGCCTCGGTCGCGTCGATGCGCTGGCGCAAGGTTGTGGTCATGTCGCCCAGCGCGCGCGCGAGGCCGCCAATTTCGTCACGGCGATTCGGCAGGCGCGGGATCACCACCTCGCGCGCGCGACCCAGCCGTACGCGGTGCGCCGCACGTGCGAGTTGCCGCAACGGGGCAACGATAATGCGCGCCAGATACAGACTGAGGACAAGACTGAACGCCAGCGCGCCGAGAAACACCAGAAAGGATGTGCCGCGCTCCCGACGGACCAGGTCGATCACGTCGGGCGTATCAACTTCCAGCATAACTACCGGATAGTTGCCGTTAGGACGGTTCCGCTCCAGTGGTATGGCGGCATGCAGCACAACCAGCCGATCCTTCGTCTGGCGACCAAATGTCTGCGGTTCGCCGGTGCGCGCTGCGGCATCCGCTTCCGGCCACGCGGCACGATTATCCGTTTGGGGCCGCACAAGGGGAGGCAGGTCGCTCTTTCCGGTGATCAGGTCCACCAGCCGGTCGATGGCGATAGCACTTTGCCGGCGAAAACCGGCGGTGGTCGGGTCTTCGAGCTGAAAGCGGCTGACAGCCGGATTGGCCCAATTGTCGGCGATACGCGTACCCTCGGCGTCATAAAGCCGAACGCGTGTCCCGCGGGATGTCGAAAATTCGCGGACGGCGTCCACGCCTTCGGCTGGCGGCAACCGGTTGAGGAAAGTGGCGATGATTTCACCCTGCCGCAACAGCTCGATCTCGCGGGTTTCCAGCAGGCGGGCGCGGAAATTTTCCAGATAAAACAGCCCGCCAGCGAAAACCATCAACGCCAGCACATTCACGAACAATATGCGCGTAACGATCGATCGCCACGCCGTGAAGCGTAGCGTCCGCATGCGCAGGGAAGGCAGGCCGGACGAGCGGGCGGGAGCGGTTTTCATGATGCGGGAATGTCAGTCCTCGGCATCGAAGCGGTAGCCCACGCCATATAACGTCTCGATGGCGTGGAAATCCGGGTCCACCTCGCGGAATTTCTTGCGCAGTCGCTTGATGTGACTGTCGATCGTCCGATCATCCACATAGGAGTCGTGCGCATAGGCGACATCCATCAGCTGGTCGCGCGATTTCACAAAACCGGGGCGTTGCGCCAGTGCGTCGAGAATCAGGAATTCCGTCACCGTCAGCGCGACATCCTTGCCATTCCAGGTGATGCGATGGCGTGCCGGGTCCATCACCAGCCGGCCGCGCGCCACCGGTTCGGGAGCGGGCTGTTCCGTATCCGCACCGTCCGCGTTCCGTTGCGCTGTTCGCCGCAATACGGCGCGAATGCGTTCGATCAGCAGCCGCTGCGAAAATGGCTTGCCGATATAATCGTCAGCACCCATTGCGAGACCCAGCGCCTCGTCGATCTCGGTATCTTTCGAGGTCAGGAAAATCACCGGCAAATCGGATTTTTCGCGCAAGCGCCGCAGCATCTCCATGCCGTCCATGCGCGGCATCTTGATGTCGATCAGGGCGAGGTCAGGCGGATTTTCCACCAGTCCTTTCAGGCCGGTAGCGCCATCGGCATAGACGCGCGTGGCGAAGCCCTCAGCTTGCAGCGCCAGGCTCACGGAAGTCAGAATATTCCGGTCATCATCGACCAGCGCGATTGTGGCGGTCAGATTTCGGCTCCTGTATGCGTCATGTCGTATCCTTATGCCTGCCAGTCGCACTTTTGACTGATAGCACCTATTTACACTATTGCACCGAACCGGAGTGCATCGCTAGGCGGATTTGCCTAATCAGGTGCGCGGAGTCGTTCACGGCTCTGCTGGTGTGTTTATGAAGGGGACGACCGTGACGGCTCGTAGCAACGACGAATTTCCAGGCCACAATATCAGGACTTCGGCCCGGGTTCACCACAATTTGGGCGTGGCGCCGCTGATCGAAGAGGCAGTCCGCCGCGAAGAAGGCCTGCTGTCGAAGGACGGTGCTTTCGTTGTGAAGACGGGTAGCCACACGGGTCGTTCCGCGCAGGACAAATTCACCGTAAAGGATGCGGAAACCGAATCCACCATCTGGTGGAATAATGGCAACAAGCCGATGGACCCGGCACATTTCGCCGCGCTGAAGGAAGATTTCCTGAAGCTCCTGGCAGAAAAGGATGAAATTTTCCTCCAGGATCTGTTCGGCGGCTCGCAGCCAGAATATCGCGTCAATGTCCGCGTCATCACCGAACTGGCATGGCATTCGCTGTTCGTCCGCACCTTGCTGGTCCGCCCGACGGCGGAAGAACTGCAGGGCTTCTCCACCGAATACACCATCATCGATCTGCCGACTTTCCGCGCCGATCCGGCCCGTCATGGCACCCGTTCGGAAACGGTGGTCGCGGTCAACTTCACCGAGAAGCTCGTTCTGATCGGTGGCACCCGTTATGCCGGCGAAATGAAGAAGTCGGTGTTCGGTATCCTGAACTATATTCTGCCCACCAAGGGCGTGATGCCGATGCACTGTTCGGCCAATATCGGCCCCGAGGGCGACACTGCCGTTTTCTTCGGCCTGTCCGGCACCGGCAAGACCACGCTGTCTGCCGACGCCAGCCGCACGCTGATCGGTGACGACGAGCATGGCTGGTCCGACACTGCCGTGTTCAACTTCGAAGGCGGTTGCTACGCCAAGGTGATTCGTCTCTCGGAAAGCGCCGAGCCTGAAATCTACGCGACGACGAAGCGTTTTGGCACGATCCTGGAAAATGTCGTGATCGACCCCGCGACGCGCGAAATCGATCTGGACGACAACAGCCTCGCCGAGAACAGCCGGGGTTCCTATCCGATCCACTTCATCCCGAATGCGTCGAAAGACAATCTCGGGCCGGTGCCGAAAAACCTCATCATGTTGACGGCAGATGCTTTTGGCATTCTGCCTCCCATTTCCCGGCTGACCCCGGATCAGGCGATGTACCACTTCCTGTCGGGCTATACGGCGCGGGTTGCGGGTACCGAAATCGGCGTGACAGAGCCGGACGCCACCTTCTCCACCTGCTTTGGTGCGCCATTCATGCCGCGCCATCCATCGATCTACGGCAATTTGCTGAAAGAGCGGATCGCCAGGGGGCATGTTACCTGCTGGCTGGTCAACACCGGCTGGACGGGTGGAAAATATGGCGTAGGCAACCGTATGCCGATCAAGGCGACGCGGGCGTTGCTCAACGCTGCCCTTGATGGCAGCCTCAACAATGTCGAATTCCGTCGCGATCCGTTCTTCGGATTTGAAGTGCCGGTGGCGGTGCCGGGCGTAGACTCGAAAATCCTCGACCCGCGCAGCACCTGGGCGAACCCGGAAGAATATGACACTGCTGCGACGAAGCTTGTCGGCATGTTCGTCAAGAATTTCGAACAGTTCGAAAATCATGTCGAGGCCGGTGTGCGGGCTGCCGCACCAAAGGCCGCCTGATTGACACTATGACGCGCCAGCGGAGATCGAACGACTGGGGTTTTCCCCGCTGGCGCACCTATGACAACCGTGGGCGCGCACCCGAAGCGGTGCGCCTGTGTGACCGCGAAGGGTGCGACAGGCCGGGCAACTGCCCGGCTCCCAAGGCTCCCAACCGGCCGGATCGCTGGTATTTTTGCGAAGCCCATGCGGCGGAATATAACCGTGGCTGGAACTATTTCGATGCCCTTTCCGCGGAAGATGCCGCGGCGCAGCAGCAGCAGGAAGCCCGCGATGCCGGTTCCTGGGAAAGAGCCAAACATTGGTCATGGGGCGAGGGCGACGGCACCCGTTCACGCGCGGAACTGGACGCACTTCGCCTGTTCGATCTCGATGTGGATGCCGATGTCGAACAGGTAAAGGCGGCGCACCGGCGCATGGCCAAGGAAAACCATCCCGACCTCAACCCGAACGATCAAAAAGCTGCCAGCCGTTTCCACGCGGCCCAGGCGGCATATGAGGTATTACGCGCCGCCGCCGCCCGGCGGGAGGCCGCCGCCGCCAGCCAGGCTAGCCGCTGAAACGCTCCGCGGCTTCCGCGATCGCTGCATAAATCCGGTCGAGATCCGGCTCATCGATACAATAAGGCGGCATCACATAAATGTTGTTACCCATGGGGCGCAGTAGCAGGTCGCGCTCCATGAAAAATTCCAGCAATTGTGGCCCGAGGCTCGAAAGGTAATCCGGGTTATCCGTGCCAATTTCACATGCCGTGATCGTGCCGCACTGACGCTTGTTACGGACATTTTCCAGGCTGCCGAGGCGTTGTCTTTGCCGCGACATCAATGCTGCGATATTTTCCCTGACAGGCTCTTCCCGCCAGATTTCCAGATTCGCCAGCGCCGCCGCGCAGGCCAGCGGATTAGCCGTGTAGCTCGACGAATGGAAAAACATTTGCGCCCGGTCGGTGGAATAGTGCGCATCATAAATGGCCGCCGTTGCGAGGGTTGCGGCAAGCGGTACGGCGCCTCCGGTCAAGCCCTTGGAAAGGCACAATATATCAGGCCATATATGCGCCTGTTCGCACGCAAATAGCGTGCCGGTGCGGCCCCAGCCGGTCATCACTTCGTCAGCAATGAACAGCACGCCATGCGCGGCACAAATGGCGCGCATGGCGGCCAGTGTCGCGGCGTCGTAGAACCGCATTCCACCGGCGCCCAGAACCAGCGGCTCTACGATGAACGCCGCCGGTTTTTGCTTGCAGGCAGCTTCCAGGGCGTTCAGGCTGTTCTGGCCGTCATCACCAGGGAAGGGGATGGTTTCGACATCGAACAGCAGCGGCGTATAGGCGCGGTTATATACGCCGCGCGCGCCTACCGACATGGTGCCGATGGTATCGCCATGATAGCCATGTTCCAGCGCCACGATGCGATGACGCGGTTCGCCCCGATGCAGCCAATAGCCGAGAGCCATTTTCAGTGCGACTTCCACCGAAGTGGAACCGGAATCGGAATAGAATACATAGGGCAGATGCCCGCCGGTCAGTTCCACCAGCCCGCGTGCCAGTTGTTCGGCAGGCTCGTGGGTGAGGCCGGCGAAGATAATCTGATCGAGCTTTTTCGCCTGCTTGCGGATGGCGGTCATGATGCGCGGATGGCGATGACCATGCGTATTGACCCACCAGGATGAAATGGCGTCGATGATGCGGCGGCCATCGTCCGAATAGAGCGCGGCGCCTTTGGCACGCAGGATGTTGGGGATCGGCTCGCCGAGACCATGCTGGGTGAAGGGGTGCCAGACGGGCGACGGCATCAGCGGAAATCCTCCGGATTGAAATGGCGGGCGAACGCGCTGGCCAGGCTTTCGGCATTGAGTGGGTTCAGCCGGGGCAGACGACCAAGATTACGTATATTCCCCACTTCTGCAATTACCTCTTCGTCATCCGCGTGCGCCGTCCCGATGAAGGCGACCCCAAGGATCGGAACAGAGCGGGCGCGCAACGCCTCGATGGAAAGCAGCGCATGGTTGATGACGCCCAGCCCGGTCCCGGCGACCAGTACAACCGGAGCCTGCCAGCGGGCGAACAGGTCGGCGAATAACAGCTTTCGGGTTACGGGCACCAGTACGCCGCCCGCTCCCTCGATGATCAGCGGGCCGGACACATCCGGGAGCACCAGTCGCGCCGGATCAATGGCGACGCCATCCAGTTCGGCGGCGCGATGCGGAGACAATGGCGCATTCAGCCGATACGCTTCGGGTAAGGCGCGGCGAACGCCCAGTTCGCGAACCCGGTCGCTGTCCGTCCCGTCGGCGAGGCCGGACTGCACGGGTTTCCAGTAAGTCGCATTGAGGGTGACGGTGAGACCGGCGGCAAAGACGGTTTTTCCGACATTTGTTCCCGTGCCGGTAACAATAATATGGTTCATCGGTGCGGCCCGGCGATGCAGGTGGCCACGACATAGCTGCCCACCGCCCCACAGGAATCGAACCGCCGCATTACCGTGCGCAACTGCGCCGGAGTCAGCGGACGATGGCCGGGGCGCGGGGTGCCGGCTCCTATGGCTTTGAGCGCCGACAGGAAATCGGCGCCGTCAGGGTGCTGTTCGATATGAGTCTCGATGCTGACATCCACGCCCATTGCGGCAAGCGTCGTGGCATCCGGATAATCCGGCGTTCCAGCGGAAAGCGGCCCATGCGCCGCGCGCCATTCGGCGAAGCTGCCTGCGGCAAGTGTCGTGAAAGCCAGCCAGCCCCCCGGGGTGAGCAGGGCGCGCAACCTGGAGATGGCAGCGGGAAGATCGGCGAACCATTGCATGGCCAGGCTGGAGCAAATCAGATCGAAGGGGCCGCTGACATTCGGGGCGCTGCCATCCATCACGGCATATTCAATATTGGCGCGGCCCCGAAAACGCGCGCGGGCGCGGCTGACCATCGCCGGTGACAGGTCAGTCATCAGCCAGAGGGCATTATCCAGCCGCTCTGCCAACGCTTCGCCCAGAAAGCCGGTGCCGCAACCGATTTCCAGCACACGCGGGGCGGAAACGAGTGGCAGGGCAGTGATGCGATGAGCCAGTCCTTCGGCAACCTTGCGCTGGATATGAGCAAATTGATCGTAACGGCTGGCGCGATCGAAAGCGCGTACTATGGACATAGGAGGCGGTATAGCGTGCGAATCTGTTCGGCACACCAGGCGGGATGGGTGCGCGGCAGTAAATGACCGGCGTCCGGATGCGTGGCGCGCGGGCTTCCCGCAAACACGGAGTTCCGCATCACCGGTGGCAGAATTGGATCGTGCGCGCCATGCAGCACCATCAGCGAACGGCCATGGATGGTCGAACGGGCATCGAGACTGCCGAGCAGTAGCAGATCGGTGGCGAGTATCTCCCGGTGGAAAGCGGGCGTCGGCACATCCCCGCCGCAACGGGCGCGAAACTCCGTCAGCACAGTTTCCGGCGATTCGAGGAACCGGCGCTGCATGCGCGCGAGGACACGTGGTGGGATGGAGTCCGGTCCGGTAAAGCGGTCGAAGCCATTGATTGCGATGAGCGGAATATGCAGCGGCAGTTCAGTGGCGAGCAACAACGCGCCCAGCGAGTGGCCAATCGCCAGTGTCGGATTGTCACTGCACGGGACAGTATTTCCGAAATAGCCGCGATCCGCGCGAATAGCGGCAAACTCCGGCAAGGCCGCACAGACATCATCCCACAGGCTGGCGTCGAACCCCCAGCCGTGCAGCAGCAATAACCGTGGCCGGCTCATCCGCGCAATCCGGCGATGATCGCATCCGCCAGCCGATCGATATCCGAGCTGTTATGGGTGGCGCGCACCGCCAGGCGCAGCCGGCTCGTGCCAGGCGGCACGGTCGGCGGGCGAATGGCGGCGGCCAGAAATCCGGCATCGGCGAGCCTGGTGGCGAGTTCCAGCGTCGCGTCCGCCGCGCCGATGATCGCCGGAATGATCTGCGTGCTGCTATCGCCGGTGCCGATACCGGCCGCCTGCAAACGGGCACGCAAATGTTCCCCATGGCCAGCCAGACGTTGGCGTTCAGCCTCCATTCCTGGAACAAGATCGAGTGCTGCGTCGATCGCACCGAGCATCGAAGGCGGTGGAGCGGTTGAAAAAATAAAGCCACCGCAGGCATTTATCAGATAATCGATCAACAGGGTCGAACCGGCGACATAAGCGCCGAAACTGCCCATCGCCTTGCTGAAGGTGCCCATCGCCAGATCGACAGACCCCGGATGCGCCGCCGATAACCCCCGTCCGCCAGGGCCCAGCACGCCCGTGGCATGGGCCTCGTCCACATACAGAAACGCATCATGGGCGCAGGCGAGGGCGGCCAGGCGTGCAAGGTCGACGCGATCACCATCCATGCTGAACACGCTTTCTGTAACGATCAGACGCGGTCCTGTTTCCCCGGCGCGTTCGGCCAGCAATGTTTCCAGATGCGCAAGATCATTATGGCGGAAGCGTATTTGCCGATGACCAGCCGCGCCCGCATGAAGGCTGGCGTGGATCAGCCGGTCGGTGAACAGCAGCGTCTCCGGCGCTGCCTTCAGCAAGGCAGACAGCACTGCGGCATTCAGATGCCAGCCGGAGGGAAACAAT
This sequence comes from Sphingomonadaceae bacterium, assembly GCA_041675905.1. Lineage (GTDB taxonomy): Bacteria > Pseudomonadota > Alphaproteobacteria > Sphingomonadales > Sphingomonadaceae > Sandaracinobacteroides. The sequence goes on from JBAYSX010000003.1 coordinate 32,974, forward strand.
AGTGCGGCTTCCGTGCCCTTGAACTCGGCGATACGGGCTTCGAGGGCCAGATGGGCATCGGACGTGCCGGTCACCAGCCGTGATGCGCCGCCGCCGCTGCCCAGTTGCCGCGCCCATTCAGCGCTGCGTTCGGCAAGCAAGGGATGACTGGCGAGACCAAGATAATCATTGCTGGAAAAGTCCAGCAACTGCTCACCACCACGTCGCAGGCATCGCGGCCCGGCATTTCCTGTTGCGACCAATCGTCGCCGTTCATGGCGGGCATCGATACGGTCGAGCGCATTGGCGAGATAGCGGGTGAGGGCGGCCATATTGCACCTGATCTAGGCGGCATTTCACAAAAACGCCATGCTGGTATCGGGCTGTGAACGCGGCTATCCCGACAGGGTGCACCAACAAGGAGGAACAGCGCATGACCACTGGCAGCTACCGGCCCGAAACTTTGGCCCTTCACGCCGGCTGGCGTGCCGATCCAGCCACCGGCGCCGTCGCGCCGCCCATCTATCAGACTACTTCCTACCAGTTTCGGGATACCGAACATGCAGCCGATCTGTTCGCGCTGCGTGAGTTGGGTCACCTTTATACTCGTATCGGCAATCCGACGACCGATATTCTTGAGCAACGCATCACTGCGCTGGACGGTGGTGCCGCGGCGCTGGCGCTGGCCTCGGGGCAGGCGGCTTCGGCCTATGCGGTGCAAAATCTGGCGCGGGCGGGTGACAACATCGTCAGCGGTACAGATCTCTATGGCGGCACCCACAACCTGTTCGCCAATACCTTGCGCGACATGGGGATCGAGACGCGATTCGTCGACCCCGCGGACCCTCAGGCATTCGCACGCGCCATCGACGACAAAACCCGCGCCTTTTATGTCGAAACCCTGCCCAATCCGAAGCTGATCGTCTGCCCGATGGCGGAAATTGCCGCCATCGGGCGCGAGAAGGGCATCCCGCTGATCGTCGATAATACGGCGGCCCCGCTGATTGCGCGCCCGTTCGATCATGGCGCGGCGATTATTGTCTATTCGGCGACGAAATTTCTCGGCGGCCATGGTACGTCCATCGGCGGTATTATCGTGGACGGCGGCAATTTCGATTGGGGCGCATATCCGGAGCGTCAGCCGCAATTGAATACGCCGGATCCAAGTTATCATGGCGCTATCTGGGCGGAAGCCGCGAAACCGCTTGGCCCCATCGCCTATATCTTGCGGGCCCGCACGGTTTTGCTGCGTGATCTGGGTGCCGCGCTGTCACCATTCAACGCCTTTCAATTATTGCAAGGTGTGGAGACGCTGGCATTGCGGATGCAGCGCCATTGCGAAAACGCGCTGAAGGTCGTGGAATGGTTGTCCGCGCAACCCGCGGTGACAAAAGTGATTCACCCGGCAGCCCAAAAGGGGAGCGAGCGAGAGCGCGCCAACCGTTACTTGACCGGCGGGCTCGGCAGCCTGCTCGGGTTTGAGTTGGCCGGTGGCCATGACGCAGGCAAGAAGTTTATCAACTCGCTGAAATTATTATACCATGTGGCGAATATTGGCGACGCCCGCAGCCTTGCAATCCACCCCGCATCGACAACACACTCACAATTGTCGCCGGAAACGCAGATCGCCGCCGGTGTGTCGCCCGGATATGTGCGGCTGTCGATTGGCCTGGAGCATATCGACGATATTCTTGCCGATCTCGATCAGGCGTTGCAGGCCGCAACGGCTGGATGAGCGGACAGGTGCGGGTGACGGCGCGTCGTCACCCGCATAGCGCCGTTACACCGTCTCGCCATTCCATTGTCGAGGGTGATGGTGGTTCCCGCGATGTGGCGGCATTCTTCGGAGGCAGGGAACAGTACTCCATCCCGTTCCTTGCAAACGGGATGGAGCTTATGCAGTCGCTCAGCGCCGGCCTTCCAGATAGTCGTTGATGACTTCGTGGAACCGGCGAACCCGGGTTTCCTGGGCGGCGAGATAGGCGTCCTCGAACGCCATCGAACGCAATCCCCGCTGTTGGGATTCCGCCAGGCTTAAATCCTGGGTCAGAAAATCGCCTTGTGCGATTTCGGTCTGATATTCGCCAAAGCTGCCGGTTTCATACTCTGCTTCCTCATACGGGCGCATGCCATAGAGGGTTGCGACTTCCGTGGCCCCTTTCACTTCGGGGACCAGGTACCAGTAATCGAAAGTGGACCAGTTGGGATCCTCCGGGTCCGGCTCGGTGCGGAAGACATGCAGGCCTTCCGGAGTACCGGTCAGCGTCAGGTTCGGGAAGCAGGTGTGGTGGAACTGGTCGGTCAGTTCATCATCCGTGAACCGCGTGAAATAGTCATAGCCACGCGACGGACCGAGCTTGCGGCGTGCCTGTTGCAGCGCCACACGTGCTTCCTGGGCACGACCGTCAAAGCTTTGCGGGTCAATGTCCCAGGCTTTCAGCACTTCCGCCCAGAGCGGCTTCATCTGCTGCGCATCCGGCCAGCGGCTGGAAGGTTGCAGCTTTTCGATCATGCGGTTGTGGCCCGCAGGGTACATTTCAAAAACCGTTGTCGAATAATGATCATCGATCATCGGCATGAATTGCGGGTGTACAGCCGGGATGTGATAGGCTTCGTTGAAATTGTCCGATGCGAACTTCCAGTTGGTGTTCACCCGCACCGTCCGCCACACGACCCGCTTGTGATTGGCCAGATCGCGATTGGCGAGCAGCTGCGGGATGGGATGCAGATATTCCATCAGGGGTACGGCGTTCGGATCAAATGACCAGAAGATGAAGCCTCCCCATGTATCGCAGGAGACTTCTTTCAGACGCAGTTTCCCGCACGGATTGCCCTGGGGGAAATCCTCCGGATCCTGAACTTGATCGAGCTGGCCATCAATGCGCCATTTCCAGCCATGATAGGCGCAGGTGAAATGGTCCGAAACGCCACCTTCCGCACCCGAAACAAGCTGGTTGCCCCGGTGCTGACAGACGTTGAAGAATGCGCGGATGCCGCCATCTTGCTGTTTAACCATGATAATCGATTCATGGCCAAAATTGTGGGTGATGAAATCACCCGGCTCTTCCAATTGGGATACGCGCCCACCGACATGCCAGATGCGTTTCCACATATGTTCCCATTCGCGCGCGGCGAATTCTTTGGACCAGTAGCGGTCGCCGGTGATCTTGTCTCCGCGAACGCGCGGCGTTTCCGCCAATGGTGAAACGGGATAGGTTTCCTGTGTAGCAGCCATGCTTGTTACTCCTTAACGGTCGCCGTGAATTTCCGCCAGCGAACCAGGCAGCGGCATCATCGAGAACATCGAATAGCGGCGAACTTTCCACCCATCCGCCGTACGCACCGCATCAAAGGTGTATTGTACATTCACTTCGACTTCATTGCCATCCTTCGATCGGCCAAGTCCGATGACATAGGCCGTCATCGCTCCGCCTTCGGCATCCGAGCGGATGGGCCGGAAGTTTGTGATGTAGTGCGCATGATGGCTCATGTCAGCGAACACGCCTTCAAAAAAGCGGCGGATATCGCCTTTGCCGTTCATCAGCGGCAGGCCGATGGCGGTGAAATCCAGCACGGCGTCGTCAGTGAACAGAGACAGCAATACGTCGATATTTTCTAGTTTGTCGACGGCATAGCAGTAGGCCGTCATCAGATCCTGAAGGGCGATACGGTCTTCAAGAGGTATATCGATCATATTGCAGTCTCCAGTAGTTTCCTGAGGGAGGGAAATATTTACCAGCGATATTTGAAGTCGATGCCAACTTCACGTGGGTTGCCGAATGAAGCCAGCGTAGTAATTCCGGTGAGGGTCACCTTCTGGCCATAATATTTTTCGTTAAAGATATTGTGTCCGTAAACACCCAGGGACCAGGTTTCATCGTCTGGAGACCAGGATATGGAACCATTAACGAGATTTATGTTGTCCACCTTCTCAGTCGGCAGTGTGGTGAAGTTAGTATATTTGCTGCTGGTATAGCTGTATTGACCAGTCGTCGTAAGTCTGCCCGGACCAACCGGGAGCTTCCAGTTGAAGCCCGCCGTGGCGTTCCACTTTGGCGAGTTCATCAGGCGGTTACCGGCAAAGCTCACCGGTACGATCTCACCCGTATCCGGATCGATCGCCACCGTATCATAACGTGAATAGGTGGCGTCCAGATATGCCACAGCACCGTTCAGGGTGAAGCCGTCGAACGGCAGCGCCGTCAGTTCGAGTTCGCCACCTTTGGTCTTGGCACGGCCAGCGTTACGAATAGACGCACTGTTCGCGCCCGTGTCGAAGGTCAGGTTTTGCACGACCTGCATGTTTTTATAGATATTGTAAAAGAGCGACGCGTTTACGCGGAGGCGGTTATCCAGAAGGTCGGCTTTGGCGCCAATCTCGAAAGTATCGAGTTTTTCAGGATCGAACGGACCGATATCTTCTGCCCGGGCGATACGGCCGGTAAACCCGCCTGATTTGAAGCCGCGCGCATAATAGCCATAAAGCAGGACACTCGGGTCAATCTGATAATCCAGACCCACCTTATAGCCGACGTTCTTCCAGGATTCCTCGCCCCGAGCTACGATCAGAGAGCCCGGAATGAGAGGATCGTCGAAGCTCGACAGGCCGCCTGGAATGGGCGTGAAGGTGTTGGCCGTAGTCGAGACGGCTTTTGTCTTCTCGTAGCTGTAGCGGATACCTGCCTGAAGGCGAAGCAGGTCTGTCAGGTCAGCATAAAACTGCGCGAAGCCGGAGAGCGACCAGTTTTTCTGCGCCTGCGTCTGTGGCTGTCCAAGACCCCGCACGAAACCGTCCAGCTTGCCTTCCTGTACGAGATCATATTCCTGATTCAGATAGAAGCCGCCGGCGATCATGCGGATGCGGTCGGTCAGATCGACATGGTAGCGCAATTCCTGCGAGAATTGGTGCTGTTTTGTACGCCGGGACGTCTGCAGTAATACGCGCGTTGTGCCGTCGTCATCGCTGAACAGATCATTGTCATATTCACGATAATTGCTGATCGACACGAGGTCGCCGGGGCCTGCTTCCAGATTTTGCGTAAGAGTTAGGCTGTAGCTGTCGCGGTCATTCCTGTCGGGCGAATCGGGGCTGAGGCCTCGCCGGTAGTTGATGCCCTGATCCGTCTCGCCCGGTGTGTAGAAAAGATCATCCGGTCCGGCGATGGAAACGCTGGTCTGGGAGCCGTTGCGGCTGCGGTTATATTCACCGATCAGCGTCGCATCATAATTGCCGATGTCGTATTTCAGGTAGACGCGCAGCGAGGTCATGTCGCGTTTGCCGAGGCGCCGGCCATCGAGATAATTGCGGAAGAACCCGTCCATTCCGGTATGCAGTACGCTGATCTTGCCGGAAAGATTATCGGTGATGGGAAAGTTCAGCGCGGCATTAAGATCGAGCCGGTTGTAATTGCCATAGAGGACTTGCGCTTCACCGCCGAATTCCCCCGTGGGTTGCTTGGTGATGACGTTGACGACGCCGCCAGTGGTATTCGCGCCGAACAGCGTTCCTTGCGGCCCGCGCAGGATTTCGACACGTTCGATATCGAAAAGCGACAGGAACGCCGCCGTATTCACGCCTACCACCACGCCATCTACAACGACGGATACGGTTGTGCCGACATAGGGGTCGGCGTCGTTAACGCCCACACCGCGAATTGTGAACACTGCCGAGTCTGGCGAATTGGCGAAGCTGTTAATCTGAACGTTGGGAACCGAGTTAGCGAGTCCCTGGATGTTATTGATCTGGGCGTCGGCAATGGCGGCGCCGGTCACCGCCGTTACGGAAATCGGTACGCTTTGCAGATTTTCCGCGCTCTTCTGGGCGGTTACCACAATGTCTGCGATGCCTCCGGATTCTACGGGTTGGGCCGTGGAATCCTGTGCGGTCGCAGGCGTGGCCAGCGCAAAGCTGAATGCGGCTGTGCTCATCAACATGGTGCGGATGATTTGGGTTCGTTGAGACATGGTCAGCTCCCTGATGGTGAGTTTCGGAATCAGTTTAATCCCACCCGCTAGTCCGTTGTTTATTCAGGACTTTTGGATGAGAGCTATCTAACTCCTTGTTATCCTGCCAGATGGCAGCGTTTCATTGTAAAAGGTACTGGCGGATTTGCCAGTACCGAATGTCTGCCGGGGGGAACAAAACAATGGCTCAAAGCTTATGCGCATGAAAATCATATGCGAATGCAGCTCGGGCGGCCGGGTCGTCATAAAAAGGGCGATCAGGCGGTTTTTCGCCTGATCGCCCACATAAACCGGTTTATCGGCTGTTCTAGTTCCTGGATTTGTCCACCAGCTTGTTCTTGCCGATCCACGGCATCATCGCACGCAGATTCGCACCAACCTGTTCGATTTCGTGAGCCGCCGCCAGCTTGCGGCTGGCCTTCAGTTCCGGCTGGCCGGCTCGGTTGTCGAGCACGAAATTCTTCACGAAACGACCTTGCTGGATATCTGCCAGCACACGCTTCATCTCGGCCTTCGTTTCATCGGTGATGATGCGCGGGCCGGTGGTGATGTCGCCATATTCAGCGGTGTTGGAGATCGAATAGCGCATGTTGGCGATGCCGCCTTCATACATCAGGTCGACGATCAGCTTCACTTCGTGCAGGCACTCGAAATAGGCCATTTCCGGCGCATAGCCGGCTTCGGTCAGCGTTTCGAAACCCGCCATGATCAGATGGGTAAGGCCACCGCACAGCACGGCCTGTTCGCCGAACAGGTCTGTTTCGCATTCTTCGCGGAAGGTGGTTTCAATGACGCCCGAACGTCCGCCGCCGATGGCCGACGCGTAGGAGAGGGCGATGTCGTGCGCATTGCCACTGGCATCCTGGGCGATGGCGATCAGGCAGGGAACGCCGCCACCGCGCTGATATTCCGAACGTACGGTGTGGCCGGGGCCTTTGGGCGCAATCATGAACACGTCGATGTCGGCACGCGGTTCGATCAGGCCGAAGTGCACGTTCAGGCCATGTGCGAAAGCCAGCGCCGCGCCGGGCTTCAGATTGTCTTTCAGATCGTCGTTGTAGATCGCCGCCTGATGTTCGTCGGGCGCGAGGATCATCACAATGTCGGCCCATTTCGCCGCTTCGGCGTTGGTCAGCACCTTGAAACCGGCGGCTTCGGCTTTTGCTGCCGTGGCGGAACCAGCGCGCAGCGCAACGGCCACTTCCGCAACGCCCGAATCCTTCAGATTCTGCGCATGGGCATGGCCTTGGCTGCCATAGCCGACGATGGCGATTTTCTTGCCCTTTACCAGCGCCAGATCGGCGTCGGCATCATAATAGACCCGCATTACTGTTTCTTTCCCTTGGTTTGCGAAAAAGCTGTTTGTAAAAATGAATGGATCAGGCCGGCTCAGCCCCGCGGCTTAGCGCGACTACGCCGCCACGCGCCACCTCGACCAGCCCGACCTCGCGCATCAGCTCGATGAACTGATCGACCTTGCCGGACGAGCCCGATACTTCGAAAATGAAGCTGGCGGTAGAGGTGTCTACGGGCCGCGCACGGAAAATATCAGCAAGGCGCAGCGCTTCCACGCGCTTTTCGCCGACGCCCGCCACTTTCACCAGCGCCAGTTCGCGTTCCACATGCGGGCCAAGCTCCGTCAGGTCGATCACCTTGTGCACCGGCACCAGCCGATCGAGCTGGGCCGTGATCTGGTCGATCACCCGGCGCGGGCCGGAGGTGACGATGGTGATGCGCGAAACCGCTTCGTCGGCCGAAACGTCCGCGACCGTCAGGCTCTCGATATTATAGCCGCGCGCCGAAAACAGCCCGACAATGCGACCCAGCACGCCGGCTTCATTATCGACGAGGACAGACAGCGTGTGCCGTTCGGATGGCTCCTCAGGAAACAGCCCCATCAGACGAGCGCTTCCGCACTGGCGTCGAACTTGCCTTCAACCTGATCGGCGGCCAGCAACATTTCGGTATGCGTCGCCCCCGACGGGATCATCGGGAAACAGTTGGCATGTTTGACCACGCGGCAATCGACCATCACCGGTCCGTCATGCGCGAGCATTGCGGCAATTCCGGCGTCGAGTTCAGACGCTTTTTCAATCAAAATCCCTTTCCACCCATAGGCTTCGGCCAGGCGCACGAAATCCGGGAGCGCATCGGAATAACTCTCCGAATAGCGCCCCTCATAGGTCAAGTCCTGCCACTGGCGCACCATCCCCATATACTCATTGTTGAGGATGAAGATCTTGACCGGCAGGCGATATTGCGTGGCCGTACCCAGTTCCTGAATATTCATCTGGATCGATGCTTCACCGGCAATATCAATCACCAGCGCATCGGGATTGCCGAGTTGCGCCCCAATCGCCGCGGGCAAGCCATAGCCCATGGTGCCGAGCCCGCCCGAAGTCAGCCATTTGTTCGGCTTTTCGAAGGTGAAATGCTGCGCCGCCCACATCTGATGCTGGCCGACTTCGGTGGTGATGATCGGGCTTTGCCTGTGCGTCGCTTCCCACAGCCTGCGAATGGCGTGCTGCGGCTCGATCGGCTCGCCCTTTTGCTCGAACGCGAGGCTGTTGCGCGCGCGCCAGCCGGCGATGCGCGACCACCATTCATCGGAAGTCGCAGGTTTTCGGCCCTGACTCTTCCACAGCGCCACCATATCCTCGATCACATGGCCGACGTCGCCCTCGATGGCGAGATCGACCCGCACGGTCTTGTTGAAGCTGGAACGGTCGATATCGACATGGATCTTGCGGCTGCCCGGCGAAAAGCCATCGAGCCGTCCTGTCACCCGGTCATCGAAACGCGCGCCAAGGCACAGTAGCACGTCGCACTGGTTCGTCGCCCAATTGGCTTCGAACGTGCCATGCATGCCCAGCATGCCGAGAAAGCGCGGATCGGACGCGGGAAACGCGCCAAGGCCCATCAGCGTGGACGTCACCGGCGCATTGGCAAGCGCCGCCAGTTCGCGCAGTGCCGCTGCTGCGCGCGGCCCGCTGTTGATGATGCCGCCACCTGTGTAGAGCAGGGGCCGTTCCGCCGTCGCCAGCATTTCGACCGCCGCCGCGATGGCTTCCGCATCGCCTTTCAGGCGCGGACGATAGGTTTTATGCCCGGTCGTCTGCGGCCGGTTATAGATAGCGCGCGCCACCTGAACATCCTTCGGGATGTCGATGACGACAGGGCCAGGTCGGCCGGATGTGGCGATATGAAATGCCTCGTGGACGACATTGCCCAGTTGCGCCGTGTCTTTCACCAGATAATTATGCTTGGAGCAGTGGCGCGTGATGCCGATGGTGTCGGCTTCCTGAAACGCGTCCGAGCCGATCAGATGGCTGGCGACCTGGCCGGTCAGAATGACGACCGGGATGGAATCCATCAGTGCGTCCGTAATTCCGGTGACGGCGTTGGTAGCCCCGGGGCCAGAAGTGACGAGAACGACGCCCGGCTTGCCGGTAGAGCGTGCATAGCCTTCGGCGGCATGGACCGCCGCCTGTTCGTGGCGGACAAGGATATGGCGCACGGCATTTTGTCGGAACAGTGCATCATAGAGCGGAAGCACCGCACCGCCCGGATAGCCAAAGATCACATCGACGCCGAGATCGGTCAGCGCCTGGATAATTATTTCCGCTCCGCTCATTTCGCGGCCGTGCATCTCAATTTACTCCATCTTGCAAGGATGGGTGCCTTAGACGTCCGCATTGCGCGTGTCAACGGCAATTCAGGAATTAAATGCCCATATACGCGCATACATCGTAATAAAATTACTGAAAAGGGATTTGCTGTGTGCTGTTGTTGCAGCTAGCCAAAGTCCGAAACAAGGTGGACCGCAACCGCGTGATTGCGCGGTTGCGGTCAGGTTGACTGCCTGCTTCAGGCGTTGACGGTGACCAGACCCCGGCGCCGCCGGCGCATGGTGAGACCAACCAGGCCGAAACCGCTGATCAGCATCGCCCAGGTTGCCGGCTCTGGCACGCCCGGCGCCGCATCGAAAACCGGGCTGGTCTTGAACCCGATGTCGCCGGTGAAGTTGCCGAGGTTTGCCGCGCCGCGCGGGGTGAACCGGTTGGCTACCAGCGAACCTTCAATCCGGTTGTGATTGGTGACATGGGCATAAGGCGCAAGCACCGAGCCATGTACCATTGTCCGCAGATCAAGATCGGTCGCACCGGTGAAGTTGTAGATCACATAAGGATTATGACCCCGGCTGTTCCCCAGCGTGTTGAACTTCCAGTCAAAGTCACCGGCGCCGCTGATATTGATGACAGTGGTGGTGCCGGGCGTGAACTGGAACGACATCCCGGCCGCATTGAAGAAGCTGGCTGCGTCGGTGTTGATCACGGCAAAACCATCGGTGCCTGCGACAGCCGTAACCCGCACATTATTGCGGTTGGCATAGTTGATGCTGCTGCCGGGCGTGGTGTCCAGCTTGCCCAGAGCCGCCGACAACGCCGTAAGGTTTTCAATCAGGCTCGTCTGTCCGGCTTGTGGCCCGTTGGCGAAAGTGATGACATTCCGCTCTTTCATCGCCTGAAGTCCGGCGCTCGCGTCACCGGTAGCGAAGGCTGCGGGCGCGAACATGAAAGAGGTTGCCAATACACCGGAAAGGAAAGTCGTTCTCATTTCTACGTCTTTCTGCTGCCTAAATCCCCTGTTACATTTTAATTAATACTTAAAGTCTGGAATTCAAGAAAAGACGCAGAATTTTTCGTTACTAGTCAATAACATAAACGCATGGCTCTTATGCATCGGCTGGTCGTAAAAATGATTAAAAACTTAGCTTTTGTTAATTTGTGAGCTATCATGCTGGGGGGTAGCGAACTGCTCCGGACAGGATGATTCGGGGAGTTCCGGAGCGGTTATGGCGTCGCCCGTCGGGCCGTTGCCAGCCAGCCCCGCGCCTGTCCGCCGCTGACGAACCAGGTCATCTGACGGCGGGCGTAATGGCGGGTATCGCGCTTTGCTTCGACGGTTGCGGCCGCCAGCGATATTTCTCCGCGCAAATGGCGCAGCAGGCGCGGCACGCCCAGCGCCTTCATCACCGGCAAATCGGGCGACAGATTGCGCGCTTGTAAACGCGCCGCCTCATCCAGCGCCCCGGCAACCAGCATTTCATCAAAACGTGCGTCGCACCGCGCATAAAGTTCAGCGCGATCGGGCAATACGAGGGTTGCGTCGATTTCCACTTCATCCGCCAGGCCACCGGTTGTGCGTGCCTGCCAATCCGCCAGGGACTGGCCCGTTGCCCATAACACTTCCAGAGCGCGCGCATTGCGCTGGGGGTCGTTGGGGTGCAGGCGCGCCGCCATGGCGGCGTCGGCGCGTTCCAGTTCCGCCCGCACTTCCACCGGCGGCAGGCCGCGCACCCGGGCGCGGATATGGGCGTCGATGGGGGGCACAGGCGCGAGCCCGTCGAGCAACGCCTTCAGATACATGCCCGTGCCACCTACCAATATGGGCAGTCGGCCCGCTGCCCGCGCATCGGCAATCGCGGCGCGGGCAAGCTCTGTCCATTGCGCCACCGAGCAGGCATGTGCGCCATCAATCACACCATATATATAGTGTGGAACGGCGGCCTCTTCCGGAGAGGAAGGCCGCGCCGACAGGATATGGAGATCCGCATAAACCTGGCTGGCATCCGCGTTGATGATTGCGCCGCGATGCTTTTCCGCCAGCGCCAGCGCCAATGCCGACTTGCCGGCGGCGGTCGGTCCTGCAATGACAGCCAGCGGAGGCCGATTCTTATTCATGTCCGAACCTGTTATCCTTACCCTTGCCGCTGCCCACGGATTATCCGCAGACGATATTGCACTTGCGCAGGATGCCGTAACCCGTGCTGGCGGGATCGTCACCGCTGAAACCGCATTTGATCCGCCTTATGCAACCGATCTGATCCTCAGGGGCATCACTTCCGCTGTCGCCCGCGAAGCCGTGGAGGCAGTCGCCACCGGATTCGATTGCATTGCGCAAACAGCCGGACCGGATCGCGTGAAGCGCTTGCTGGTCGCGGATATGGATTCGACGATGATCGGCCAGGAATGTATTGATGAACTGGCTGATTTCGCCGGAAAAAAGCCAGAGATCGCCGCAATCACCGAAGCCGCGATGCGCGGCGAACTGGATTTCGGCGCGGCGCTCGATGCCCGGGTCGCGGCACTGGCGGGCCTTGCCGACACGGCCATCACGCGGTGTCTGGATGAGCGCATCGTCCTCACATCCGGCGCGCGGACGCTGGTGCAGACGATGCGCGCCCATGGCGCACGCACCGTGCTGATTTCCGGCGGCTTTACACGGTTCACCGGCCCGATTGCCGAGCGCATCGGTTTTGACCATCAGGTCGCCAACCGGCTGCTTGTCGCCAACGGTGCGCTGACCGGCACGGTTGAAAAGCCCATAGTCGATTCGTCGGTCAAGCGCGCAACGCTGATTGCCGAGCGGGAGCAACTGTCCTTGCCGCACAGCGCAACGCTGGCCGTGGGCGACGGTGCGAACGACATCCCCATGCTGGAAGAAGCCGGTCTCGGCATCGCCTATCACGCCAAACCCAAGGCCGCCGCCGCCGCCGACGCGGCGGTTCGCGTCGGCGATCTGACCATATTGTTGTGGGCGCAGGGAATTGCGCGGCGGGACTGGCGGACGGAGTAAATTCGTTCCGCCTACCCCAGCGCTTTCTTCAGCAATTCGTTTACAACCGCCGGGTTGGCCTTGCCACCGCTCGCCTTCATGACCTGGCCGACGAAGAAGCCAAATAATTTATCCTTGCCGCCGCGATAATCGGCAACCTTGGCGGCGTTCGCTTCCAGAACGCCGGCAATGGCAACTTCCAGCGCGCCGGTATCGGAAACCTGCTTCAGGCCATGTTTTTCGGCGATGTCACCGGGATTTTCCTGTGTTTCGAGCATGATCTCAAAGACCTGCTTGCCCAGCGGGCCGCTTAAGGTTCCGTCCGCCAGAAGCGCCAGCAATTCGCCGCCCTGGGCCGGCGTTACCGGACTATCCGTGATTTCCAGATCCAGGCGATTAAGCGCGCCGAACAGGTCGCCGGTCAGCCAGTTGGCAGCCTTTTCCGCGACATCCGCCGGAGCCTTGCCCTGACGCATCGCCGATTCCGCCAGCAGCGCCTCGAACCACAGAGCCTGATCGACATCCGCCGTCAGAACGCCAGCCAGATAGGCGCTGAGACCCAGTTCGCTCATATAGCGCGCGCGACGGGCGGCGGGCAGTTCGGGGAGGGAGGCCTTACACTCGGCGATGAACTCTTCGGTAAGTTCCAGCGGCAGCAAATCGGGCTCGGGGAAATAGCGATAGTCGTGCGCATCTTCCTTGGAACGCATCGAACGCGTTTCGCCGCGCTCCGAATCAAAAAGGCGCGTTTCCTGCACAATGGCGCCGCCTGCTTCCAGAACCTCCACCTGCCGATTCGCTTCGTAAACGATCGCCTGCTGGATGAAGCGGATGGAGTTGACGTTCTTGATTTCACAGCGGGTGCCAAAAGGTTCGCCAGCACGACGCACCGACACATTCACATCTGCCCGCATCGAACCTTCCTGCATATTACCATCGCAACTGCCGATGGCGCGAAGGATGGACCGCAAGGCGGCAACATAAGCCCCGGCTTCCGCCGGCGAGCGCATGTCGGGCTTCGAGACAATCTCCATCAGTGCGACGCCGGCGCGGTTCAGATCGACGAACGACAGGGAAGGGTGAAGATCATGCACGGACTTGCCGGCATCCTGTTCCAGATGAATGCGCTCGATCCCGACAGTCCGCCTGGTGCCGTCGTCCAGTTCGATCTCGATAACCCCTTCACCGACAACCGGATGCAAGAATTGCGAAATCTGATAACCGGCGGGCAGGTCGGCATAAAAATAATTCTTGCGGTCGAAGCGGGACCAGCGGTTGATGGTCGCTCCAAGGGCGAGGCCGGTACGGACCGCCTGGCGGACACATTCGCCATTCAGCACGGGCAGCATGCCAGGCATGGCCGCATCGACGAAGCTCACCTGTGAATTGGGCTCGCCACCGAAGCGCGTGGATGCGCCGGAAAACAATTTCGACGCCGATGTAACCTGGGCGTGGACTTCCAGCCCGATCACCAGCTCCCACGGACCGGTTTGTCCTTCGATAATATAATGCGGCGCGTTTTGCGCCTCTGCGAGTGTCTGATCTGCCATAACCGTCTCTTGATCAATAATGCCGCCAATGACAAGAAGTAGCTGCTCTGGCCATTCCTGTGTGGCAGGGTGTCGTGTGCCCGTGGTCAAGCAGGGAAGGTTTTGTGTCAGGGATGGAAGGGTCCAACTATCGCCTCCGGCAAAGCCAGCGCCGGTGGTTACGGCGTTCGCCGGCGATGGCGGCCTTCCTGCTGAACGTTGGCGCGGCCGGCGCCAGTTTTGTCTCCACCACCGTGCTCGCCCGTACCGCCGGGGCCGCTGTATTGGGCAATTATGCGTTCGCCATGACGACTGCATCGGTTCTGACGGTACTGGCCCTGCTGGGGCTGGACCGGATCGCCATTCGCACCGTCGCCGGCGACCTTCGCGAGGGGTTGCAACACAAGGCGCGAGGGACCTTGTTGCGCATGCGTGGCTTTGTGCAAAAAACCGCTGTCGGTCTGGCGCTGATTTACGCCATCGTTATTCTGCTGCTTCCCATCGGAACCAGGCTGGACGCCAGCCGGTCGACGATGCTGGCGGCAGCGATCGGCGTGTGCGTCGTGCCGGTGTTGCGAGTCGGCCTCGGGGGATTGCGGACGGCTGGCTTCCCTGTTCGGGCTCAGGCGCTGGAGGGCTTTGCCAGTTATGGCTTCGCACTGATTCTGCTTGTTTTTCTTGCTTTTGGTATCACTGCCACCTCTGCGCAGGCGGTCTTGCTGTTCGTCGGGCTGCAAGCGGTCGCCGCCGTCGTCGTGTGGCGCGCAATGGACCGGACAATGGGCCGCTGGGGGCCGGCAGTCTTCGACAAGGATTTCCGTTTGTGGACGGTGGGCGTGCCGCTGATGCTTGTAACATTTGTGCATATCAGCGCGGACTGGATATTATTGTCTTTCATATCCGCGCATGGAGACGCGGGCACCATGGGGATCTATCGCGTGGCCGCGCAAATCATCTCCCTGCCGATGCTGGCGATTGCCACGGCGGAGACCTGGTATGCGCCTATGTTCGCCGGTGATTTTCGTGCCGGGCGGCCTGATCTGGCGTGGCAACGCCAGCGGCGCGCGAATCGTGTGGTGATTGCGACAACCGCGCCGCCGCTGCTGTTTGCGGTGATTTTCGCCGAGCCACTGCTGGGGACGGTTTTCGGACCCGAGTTTGTGGCGGCAGCTCCGGCGTTGCGCATCATGGCCGCCGGGCAGATGGTGAATGTGATGACAGGCCCGGTCGGCGGTATGCTGACCATGGCCGGCCGGGAACGGGAATTGCTCGGTCTTGCGATTACCGGAATGGTTGTGCTCGTTCTACTGGGCATATTCCTGGTGCCAGCGTTCGGGCTGGCAGGCGCGGCAATGGCGTGGGCCGTGAACAGCGTTATCCGCTGCGGCGGCGCCTGGTTGCTGGCCCATATGCTGATTGTGAGGTCGCCAGCATGAAAACGGGATATTTCCTCGGGAATACCACACCGCCGGACGCGTGTGGGGATTTTCAGACCTATTGCGGGCCCTGTAAAAGGGTTAATGAGCCTGGAACGATTCGATACGGTACGTCGCCGCGCTTCCGCACCGGGACGACACAAGGAAAGGCGAGCGTCCATCCATGGATATGCGTCCAATGACTTTCGCTGGAAAAACGGGGATTCCTGATCCGTTTGCCCCGTTTTTGTCAGATGATCAGCCTGCCAGTGCTGAAGCATTTGATCTGAATTTTATCCTCGGTATGCCTGTGCAACGACGCGGCCCGGCCTATACCGCCGTCATGCTGGCCACCCAAATGCACGGTCATGGTCTGAATTGTCAGATCTTTGGTCATCCCAATCTATGGCCGGGCGATGTCGGCGTTCGCGTATTTTCTCGCCGGAAGTTTCCAGGAGAACAATATGTTGCCCGAATGCCATGGGCGTCGGCCTACGGCTTTCTGCATAAGGTTGCGTTCCGCAAGCTGATGCAACATCTCGACCGTGTCGGAACAGACCGGCAACTTGTTTACACTTGGGGTGAAACGTCGCTGGAAATGGCGCGGGCCCTGCACAAGCGCGGGGTTCCGGTGGTGCGAGAAAAGATCAACTGCGCCAAGGCCGCCGCGCGCGAAATCCTGACCGCGGCTTACGCCGGACTCGGCGAGACCCCCGCCAGGATCATTACAGATGCGCAACTGGCGAAAGAGGCAGAGGAAATGGAACTCGCCGATGCCATTTTCTGCCCCAGCCCGATGGTTAGACGCACACTGCTGCAGGCCGGTGTTCCAGAGAGCAAGCTCATTTCCACCAGCTATGGTTGGGAACCGAGCCGCTTCGCGGGCACGGATCGTGCATTGCCGGAAGTAGATGTCCCCACTTTCCTGTTCGTCGGCATGGTGTGCGTTCGTAAGGGCGCGCACATTTTGCTTGAAGCATGGCAGCGCGCCGGGTGCCCCGGTCGTCTGGTACTGGTGGGTGAAATGGAGCCGATCATCGCGCGCCGCTTTAAGGCGATACTGACACATGAAACGGTGCAGTATATGTCATATACTCGTAACATTGCTGCCATATTCCGTTCCGCTGACTGGTTTGTATTCCCAACTCTCGAAGAGGGTGGACCTCAAGTGACTTATGAGGCCGCCGGATGCGGCGTGCCAGGGATAGTATCCGAAATGGGCGCCGGGGCTTTCACGCGCCACGGCCAGGATGGCGAGATCGTCGGGTCATCCTCGGTCGAAGCCTGGGCGGACGCTCTTCGCCGATTGGGTAACGCTCGGGAACTGCAACGATATTACGCAGAAAATGCCCGGCGGAACGCCGATACCTATGTGTGGGAAGCCGTTGGCCGGCGTCGGCGAGAGGCCTTGCTGGCACGTCTGGCTGGTCAGGCGGATTTGCACTCCCAAGCGTAGGCGTCGCCGATAATCTGATGAATATCGGCATACCGGGGTTCCCAACCCAGCAGGGTACGAATTTTTGTACCATCTGCAACCAGTGCAGCCGGATCTCCTTCACGCCGGGCAGTCATCTTCCATGACAGTGGGCGGCCGAGCGTTTTCTCTGCCGCCTCAATAACTTCCCGTACGGTGAAACCTGTCCCATAACCGCAATTACAGGTGAAGGACTGCTCAGGATCGCGGAAAAGCTTTTCCAACGCCAGCACGTGCGCGTCGGCAAGATCAGCGACATGAATATAATCCCGGATCGCAGTGCCATCACGGGTCGGATAATCCTCGCCAAATATGGAAAGTTGCGGGCGTTTGCCCGTTGCGACTTCGCAGGCAATCTTGATCAGATGCGTTGCTCCTGCCGTCGACTGTCCGGTGCGGCCGGCGGGATCGGCGCCTGCTACGTTAAAGTAACGCAATGCTGCGTAATTAAAGGCATGCCCCTTTATGGCAGCAGCATGCGCGATATCGGCCAACATCCATTCAGTAATAAGTTTCGACGACCCATAAGGATTGATTGGCTGTTTGGCAGCATCTTCGCCAACAGGAATTCGGGCCGGATTTCCATAGACAGCGGCGGTGGAAGAAAAGACAAAATGCGGTATGCTATGTTCAATTGCTGCAGCGAGAAGATCCCGGCTTTTGGAAGTGTTATTCCAGTAATATTTCAGTGGTTGTTCGACAGACTCCCCAACGACGATCGACCCCGCGAAATGCATGATCCCTTAACGGGTTCCCCGGCGACGATCTTGTCGAGTAAAGCCCTGTCGGCAATATCACCCTCATAAAACGGGACATCAACAGGCACATGGGAGCGAAAACCGGTGGACAGGTCGTCGATTACGACTACCCGGTAACCCCGGTCACGCAACGCGAGCACGACATGACTGCCGATGTAACCGGCGCCGCCGGTCACGAGGATAGCAGGATCGCCGGTTATATGCATGTGTCTGTTTTTATTTCCACCAGCAGACAGGTTTCGCGGTAAAATTTGACGCGCGTTCGATGGCCAGACAGCCATTCAGAACAGCTTGTTCGTCGAGCTGCCGTCCGATCAGTTGCAGTCCGAGCGGCAGCCCCGATGGGTCGAGCCCTGCGGGCACGGACGCCGCCGGCAGCCCGGCCAAAGATGCCGGCACGGTAAAAATATCGTTCAGATACATCGCCAGCGGATCTTCCACCCGTGAACCGAGCGGGAATGCCGCAGTCGGTGTCGTCGGCGTCAGGATCAGATCGCACTGTCCGAAGCCTTCCTGGAAGTCTCGCGCGACCAGCGTCCGTACCCGCTGCGCCTTCAGATAATAGGCATCATAATAGCCGGCGGAAAGCACATAGGTGCCGATCATGATGCGGCGCTTCACTTCCGCGCCAAAACCGGCGGCGCGGGTTGCCGCATACATATCATTGAGGCTGCCATCCGGCGGCGTCACCCGAGTACCATAGCGCACGCCATCATAGCGGGCGAGGTTCGACGACGCTTCCGCCGGGCCCACGACATAATAGGTGGCGAGCGCATGCCGCGTATGCGGCAGGGAAATATCGACGATTTCCGCACCCGCATCGTGCAGCCAGCGCGCACCTTCATCCCACAGGGAGATCAATGCGCTGTCCATGCCATCCACCCGGTATTCACGTGGGATCCCCACCCGCATGCCCCGCAAATCCGGTGAAAGCTGCGCGGCATAGGGTGGCACCGGCACGTCGAGGGAGGTCGAATCGGCAGGATCGAAGCCGGAGATGGTTTCCAGCACCATGGCTGCATCTGTTACATCACGGGCCAGCACACCAGCCTGATCCAGCGACGATGCAAAAGCGATGGTGCCCCAGCGGGAGCAGCGGCCATAGGTTGGCTTCACGCCGACCAGGCCAGTGAAGGCCGCCGGCTGACGGATGGAGCCGCCGGTATCGGTGGCGGTGGCCGCAGCCACTACCCGCGCGGCAACTGCCGCAGATGATCCACCGGATGAGCCGCCAGGAACCAGTTTCGCGTCCGAACCATTGGCTCGCCACGGTGAGACGACCGGCCCGAAAGCCGAAGTTTCGTTCGACCCGCCCATGGCAAACTCATCAAGGCTGAGCTTGCCGAGGAACGCCGCGCCCGCCGCTTTCAGCTTCGCTGTAACCGTGCTTTCGTAAGGCGGCACAAAATCTTTCAAAATCGCGGATGCAGCGGTCGTCCGTACACCTTTGGTCGCGAACAGATCCTTGATGCCGAGCGGGATGCCCGCAAGCGTCCCCGCAGTCCCGGCGGTGCGTGCCAGATCTGCGGCGTCAGCGGCTGCCAGCGCATCTCCCGGCGTTTCGGTGATAAAGGCGTTCAGCGGGCGCGCAGCTTCCATTGCTGCAATATGCGCCGAGACCAGTTCGCGCGCGGTGAAATCACCCCGATCCAGGCCCGCACGCATCGCGGCCAGCGAAAGTTCGGTGAGTGCGGTCATTCGACTACCTTTGGAACAGCGAAGAAGCCGTGATTTTGCGCGGGCGCATTGGCCAGAACTTCCGCCTGACGGTTCCCGTCGGTAACGATATCCTCGCGCCATTGCCGCGTTGTCGGGATCACCATCGCCATGGGCTCGACGCCATCGGTATCGACTTGCTGCAACTGATCAATCCAGCCCAGGATCGCGTTGAGTTCGCCCACCAGATGTCCGGCCTCGCCTGGCTTCAGTTCCAGTTTTGCAAGATTGGCGACCCGCGCCACCATCGTTTCGTCCACTGCCATATGCTGCCGCTAGCAGGGCGACCGGGCCGGAGCAAGATGGTGGGTCGGACCATAAAAAATCGGCGCCCTGAAAATGGGGTGCCAGAGGGGGAGGGCAGTCAGACAGGGGCGCCTGCCAGAATATTGTGCGCGGGAATCACGCCGCTGGCATGGTCGTGGGGGGAGGAAGAGACACTGGCTGCCTTTGGCCTGATCCCGCGCACATTTACAGTTGACGATCAACTGCATCCGGACTCAATGTCCGGCCCTGTTGCGAATAGATCGCAGAAGATTACGGGCGAATGAATGGAGCACGACAGTCGTGTGAAATGTACCTGCCGGGGCAAAATGACATCACCCCGCGCCGGACTTCCGGCGCGGGGTGATGCGGATTAAAACCAGATTTAACGATCAGGCATCGGTTTTGGCCTTCGCCACGGCCACAAGCGCCGGACGGAGCAGTCTTTCCTTCATGGTGTAGCCGGCCTGCATTTCCGAAACGATGGTGCCCGGTTCAGCGTCGCTTTCCACCTCTACCATGGCCTGATGGACGTTTGGGTCCAGTGACAGGCCGGTCGCGGCTACGCGTTTGACGCCATGACGGTCGAAAATGGAGTTCAATTCCTTGAGTGTTGCCTCGATGCCGGTGCGAATCGCGGCAGCCTGGGGGTCGTCGGCAGGAATAGCATCCAGGGCACGACCGAGATTGTCCGCGACCGATAACATGTCGCGCGCAAACCCGGCGGCGGCAAATTGCACCGCATCAGCCTTGTCCCGCTCCAGCCGGCGGCGGGTATTTTCCGCTTCGGCGGCCATGCGCAAGGCCCGCTCATGCTCGGCATCACGGGCTTCCGTCAGCGCCACGATTTCGGCGCGTGCTGCTTCCAGTTCATTCGGCGCGTCGCCGCCATTGTCCATCACTTCAGGACTATCGTTTTCGGGCTGCGCCTTATCGTTCATCATGCCATCAACCTGCCAAGTCTGTTCGCGGTGAATTCCACCATGGGGACGACGCGCGCATAGTTCAACCGCGTCGGTCCGATCACGCCTACCACACCTACCACGCGACCGTCAGACCCGCGATAGGGAGCAGCGATGACGCTGGAACCGGAAAGTGAAAAAAGCCGGTTTTCAGCGCCAATGAATATCTTGAGCGAATCTGCTTCGCGCGCGCGGTCAAGAATACGTACAAGCTCCTGCTTCTCCTCCATTTCTTCCAAAAGAGCCCGGGCGCGGTCGATATCGTCGGTGTCGAGCACATGCGCCTGACCGCGCACGATCAGCACAGGGCCGCTGCCATCGTTTGACCAGGACGCAAGCCCGTCCGCCACCAGATCGGCGGTGAGCCGGTCGAGTTCAGCGCGGCCTGAAGTAATTTCCTCTCGCAATCTTTCTACAGCTTCTGTCAACGTAAGCCCCGAAAGCCTTGCATTCACGTAATTTTGTGCTTCGTTCAGTGCGCCGGGCGCCAGACCTTCGGCGAGATCCACGATACGATTTTCCACGGCGCCATCCGTGCCCACCAGCACGGCCAGCGCGCGGCCCGATCCCAGTGGTACCAGATTCATCTGCCGTAACACCGGCTCCGTCGCCGGGCTGGCGACCACCGCCGCGCATTGTGCCAGACCAGACAAGACAGCCGTGGTGCGACTGAGAATATCTTCCAGACTCGTCCCTGCACGCCCGGTTTCCGCCTCGATTGCACTGATCTCTTCGGGTGTCGGTGCGCTGGCCTGCATCATACCGTCCACGAACAGCCGCAAACCCGATTCGGTCGGGATACGACCCGCAGAACTATGCGACGCAGCCAGCAGGCCCAGGTCGCCCAGATCCTGCATGACATTACGGATCGATGCGGCGGAAAGACTGTGTCCGCCGAGCCGCGACAGGGTGCGCGAGCCGACGGGTGCGCCGGTCAGCAGGTAGGAATCGACTATGTCCCGAAAGATCGCGCGCGCGCGTTCGGAGAGCTGGCTCACACTGACGGGAGAAGATTCGGGCACAACAGACATAATGGTCTTTATATAGTATCGCGCCGTTGTTTTTGCCTCAACCATTGGCTGTGGCGACAGCTGCATCAAACCGCTACAGACATGGATATGAGCGAATGGATTGACAGGGGAGACGGCGTCCGGCTGGCATGCCGGTACCGTCACGGACAAGGCCCGACCATTGTATTTCTGCCCGGTTATATGTCGGACATGGAGGGCACGAAGGCGCGGGCGCTGGATAGCTACGCCGAAGTTCACGGACAGGCGATGCTGCGTTTCGATTATTCTGGCTGTGGCGCGTCCGAAGGCGATTTTCACGCCGGTTCGATTTCCGGCTGGACGCAGGATGCGGCGGCGGTGATCCAGGCAAAAGCCCCCGACGGGATGCTGTTGCTGGTCGGATCGTCGATGGGCGGCTGGATTATGCTGCATCTGGCGCGGCTTCTGGCTGACCGTGTGACAGGGCTGGTGGGTGTTGCCGCTGCTCCTGATTTTACGCAGGAGATGGTGCTGGATGCGTCGGACCGGGAGCAGTTGGCAACCCGCGGATATATCGAACGTCCGAGTAATTATGGCGACGGACCTTATACTTATTCGCGGACTTTCCTGGAGCATGGTAATCTGGCCCTGGTGCTTAATACGTCGGTGCCTGTAACCTGTCCGGTGCGATTGCTCCAGGGTCAGCAGGATGCGGAAGTGCCGTTTGAAACCGCGCTACGGCTGGCGGCGGCGCTGGAAAGTCAGGATGTTCGAACCGTGTTGCTGAAAGACGGCGATCATCGACTTTCGCGCACCGAAGATTTGGCGTTGCTATGCGCTGTCGTTGAGGAATTATCATGAAAATATCGTATGTTGCTCTTATTTCGTCATTGTTCATGACAACCATGGCCGGGGCGCAACCGACTGCCAGTCCGGATTCACCTACCGACATGCATCGCTATCGGGGCTGCATTGCCGCGATCCCGACCAATGCCCGCGAGGCAGAGGATTTCGCCATACAATGGCGCGCGCGCGGCGGCGGACTACCGGCCAGGCATTGTCAGGCGATGGCTCAGCTCGAGCAGGAGCGCTTCGCCGAAGCAAGCGCAACCCTTGTCGAGGCTGCCCGCGCCGCAGAAGTGGAAAAAAGCCCGCTGGCGGCGGATTTCTGGGGGCAGGCGGGCAATGCCGCCATATTGGCCGGCGATAATAAAATGGCGCTGACCTATCTCGATACGGCTATCGCCCAGGCCGGGAATTTTTCACCGGTGCGTACTGCCGGTTTCCATATCGACCGCGCGCGTGTGCAT
Source organism: Sphingomonadaceae bacterium (assembly GCA_041675905.1). Lineage (GTDB taxonomy): Bacteria > Pseudomonadota > Alphaproteobacteria > Sphingomonadales > Sphingomonadaceae > Sandaracinobacteroides. The sequence continues at coordinate 55,952 of JBAYSX010000003.1, forward strand.
GCCGAAGGCAATAATCTCGATGCGTCCCGGGTCGATCTGGACAAGGCGCTGGAGCTGGCGCCGGAAGATCCGCTCGCCTGGACCTTGTCCGCAGCTCTCGCGCGCCGCGCCGGTGATCCGGGCCGGGCAACACGCGATATTGCCCGTGCATCGGAGTTGGCTCCGTCAGACCCGGATGTTGTGTTTGAGCAGGGCAATATCGCGGCTGCCAACGGTGATGTACCTGCAGCGCGCCGGGTTTGGCAGCAAGTGGTGAAAGCCGCCCCGCTGACCGAGGCGGCCGAACTGGCGAAAAAGGCGCTGGCCGAGAGTGCGGGAAACTAGGCCGCCTGTTCCCGGTCAAACATCGTAATCAGGAACGCATATTCTTCAGCGGTTTCCCGTAACGATTCGAAACGCCCGGATTTTCCACCATGCCCGGCACCCATGTTGGTTTTCAATAACAAGGGGTTATCGTCGGTTTTTCTGGTGCGGAGTCGGGCGACCCATTTGGCGGGCTCCCAATAGGTAACGCGGGGGTCCGCCAGACCGGCGGTTACCAGTATCGCCGGATAATCCTGCACCCGCACCTGTTCATAAGGGGATAGCTCCAGCAGGCGGGCGAAGGTTTCCGGATCAGCGGCGGGATTGCCCCACTCAGGATATTCGCCGGGCGTGAGCGGCAGCGTATCATCCAGCATGGTGTTCAGCACGTCAACGAATGGCACATGAGCCACAATGGCCCGCCATTGCTCCGGCTCCCGATTCGTCACTACGCCCATCAGCCAGCCACCTGCCGAACCGCCCGACGCCGATGTCCTTCCCGGCGCACCAAATCCTTGCGCATTCAGATAATGGGTCGCATCAAGGAAATCGTTGAAGGCATTGTTACGCTTCGCCATTTTTCCATCAAGATACCATTGGTATCCCAGATCGTCGCCGCCGCGAATGTGTAATATCGCCCAGGCGAAACCGCGATCCAGCAATGACAGCCGGCTGCCCGAAAAGCCGGGGGAAATGGCAATGCCATAAGCACCGTAACCATAACAATGCAGCGGCTGCGAGCCGTCCTTCCGATAGCCTTTCTTGTATACCACCGAAATCGGGATCAACGTGCCATCCCGTGCCGGCGCGAACAAGCGCTCCGTCACATATTGACTGGCGTCATATCCAGACGGAATCTCCTGTACTTTCCGCGTGATAAGCGCGTCTGTTACAACACGGTAATCATAAACTGTCCTCGGCGTGATCATGGACGTATAGCCAATGCGCAGTTCGGGCGCGTCTGGCTCGGCGTTGGTGCCCAATGATGCGGCATAGCTGGCTTCGGGAAAGGCTACGCGCCGATCTTCGCCGGATGGAAAACGAAGGCGGATCTGATCAAGTCCCCGCAGGCGCTCTTCGATGGCAAGAAAGGAGGTGAAAGCTGTCAGGCCGGTCAGATAATGATCGTCCGAACCTGGAATTAGCGTCGTCCAGACATCGGGTTGCGTGATCGGCGCGGTAGCGATGCGGAAGTTGATATGTTCGTCGTTCGTTAGAACATAGAGCGTGTCACCGCTGGCGTCGATGGAATAACGAACGCCTTTCTGCCGTGGACGGACCAGAATTTGGGGGCCGCCGGGATCGCGCGCGTCGATCAGGCGGATTTCACTGCTCTCCGACTCGCTGGCGGCCACGATGATCCAGCGACGATCTTGCGTTTTGCCGACGCCGATTCGCCAGACCGGATCCTGTTCATGATAAATCAGCGGGTCGTTCCCCGGCGGTGTTCCAAGCCGGTGGTGAAAAGCCTTTACCGGTCGCCATTCAGCGGAAGCCTGAACCCACAAGAGTGACCGCGAATCGGCAGCCCAGGCAATCGCCCCAAGCGTATCCGGGGCGATTGTAACCAGGTCGTTGCCCGTCGCAAGGTCGCGAATGATCAGTTCGAAACGTTCTTCCCCACTGGTGTCCTGGCTATAAGCCAGCAGCTTGCCGTCAGGAGAGATTGTAAAAACGCCCAGCCGAAAATATTGCTTGCCCGCAGCCAGGGTGGGTTCGGAAAGGATTAATTGCGCATCCCCTCCGGCGGGCGGGCGGCGGTACCAGTCCCGATATTGCGCACCGGGGGCAAATTGCCACCAGTAAAGCCAGTCGCCATCGGGGTAGGGAACGCTGGAATCATCTTCCTTGATCCGCCCTTTCAATTCCCCGAACAATTGATCGACCAGTTCCGCATGCGGCTGCATATGGGCTTCGAACCAGGCGTTCTCCGCATTCAGATAATCGAGGATCTCGGGATCATCGACTTTCGGATAATCCTTATCGCGCAGCCAGGCGTAAGGGTCTTCAAGGGTGACGCCATGTGCCGTGTAGCTGTGCGGATGGACAGGGGCTACGGGCGGGGATTTCTGGTTCATAGGATTCTTCTGCGCCAGCGAAGGGTGAATGGGAAGGGCCGCGGCCAGACCCAGGGCGAGAAAGCGCCGCCTGTCGAACTCCTTACCTGCAGACATCGGCTTCATCCAAATTGCTTCTGACACTTCCCGCGCGCGGCGAAAGGCGGCTCTGATGATGCAGGTCATAGAAATCACCCGGACCGGACGATTGGCGTTAACTCCATCGACGCCGATCACCGGTCGGGGTCTGTATCGCATTCCCTTGCCGGGCCGAATCGGCTCCGGGTCCGCGGGTACGACGCATGTGCTGGATTATACGGACCTGCAGGCGAAAGTGTGCGACATTACGGCGTATCAGAGCTGCGACCCTGCTATTGCTCCGCCACTCCGCCATTCAGACCTTCCAGTATCGGAGCGACTACCGGTACAACCTGTTGCCCCCCGCTCCAGATCATGTCGACGGCGACGTACAGAATCAGCGCCAGGCCGATCCAGCCAATCCAGCGGTAGCGTTCGATCAGCCGGGCGACATAATTCGCCGCGACGCCCATCAGCGCGACCGACAGCACAAGGCCGATCACCATAACCTCGACATGTTCCTTCGATGCGCCGGCGACCGCCAGCACATTATCCAGGCTCATCGAGAGATCGGCGACGGCAACTGCCCAGGCGGCCGACCAAAAGCTTTTGACCGGACGCGGCGCCGCGTGCGCAACCGTGCCATCTTCGAGGATCACGCCGGGATCATGCCGTAATTCCCGGTACATTTTCCAGCAGACCCAAAGCAGCAACAGGCCGCCAGCCAGCCGGATGCCGACAATTTGCAGCAATTGCACGACAATGAGCGCAAAGGCGATGCGCATAACCAGCGCCGCCACCATGCCAAGTGCGATGACCTTCCTGCGTTCTGCTGCCGGCAGTCCGGCGGCCAGTGCGCCGATGATGATCGCATTGTCGGCAGCCAGCACCAGGTCGATCATGATGACGGTGCCGAGCGCCTGCAGGGCGGACGGATCACTCAGAAAAGACAGGTCCATGCGCGGTGCGCTACCATCTTTTTTCACCCTTCGCTACGGGAGAAACTGAAAGTTGCGACAGATTCGCGCTTGCCAGCGACATGGCAGGCGCGCGCAAATGGCTATGAGTTGGCGACCGTTACCCCGCGGCGGCGTGCGGCGAGGCCGACGACCCCGAAGCCGACAATCATCATTGCCCAGGCGCCCGCTTCCGGAACGACGCTGATTTGCCCGCGGATTTCACCGCCAGGATATTGGCTGGTGTGAATGTTGAAATAGCTGGTGCCATTGTTCAACGCCGAGACAAAAACGTTCATCGCTGACGCTTCGGTGCTTCCATTGGTGGTGAAAAAGGCAGGGCTGTAGAAACCGGAGTCGAGCAGGCTGAAGGTCTGGTCGTAACTGCCACTGCTTACTCCCGCCGGGAAGCCGGGGAAGGTGGGAAGGGTGGTTGCGACGCCAGCATTGGCGCCGGGCAGGGTGCAGCAATGGATGTGAGCGACGGTGGTTGTCCCCACTAATCCGGAGAAGGTCGCCTGGATGCGTAACGTATTGGCGATGTCGTCGAGCGTGAGCAGCACCTCACCCGTGGCAGGTGTCGCGACCGGCGGGACCTCATTGTCGCCTCGAAGTTCCGTTCCAAACAGATGGATGGCAGCCTGCGCGGATGACGCGAGGAGCAGGGTGATGATAGTTGCTGTCGATATGGAAAAAGCACGGCGCATATTACAAACCTTTCTGACGAGAGAATGGCTTTGCGGTTGGCCTTCGGTTTTTTGCCGGGCTACCCCGACAAGACAGGACTATGCAACCGGAACTATTCTATTTCAAGTTGAAAGGACGAACTTATATTTAAATGCAGATGAAATAAGTTAATGAATATTATGGCTGTGCCCATAATCGGAAATCAAGTCGGCAGTGTAAAACAGCCCGCGCAAGGGTGGGGCGAGGCAAAATGGAAGTGTCTCGCCCCTGTTTAACTTGTTACGATTGGGCTGCTATTACCCGCCGGCGGCGGGCCGCATAGCCGACGAGTCCAAAGCCGGCAATCAGCATGGCCCAGATTCCCGGTTCGGGAACTGCCGGGCCACCAAAAGCGACCTCGCCTATGGCGCAGCTGGCAAAGCCGCTAACGATCGGCTGCGGACAACCGGATGCCTGGATCGTGTACCATCCTAACGGGCTCGAGGGCGCGAATTCCCATACGTCCGGAAGATAGTCGACCAGGTCATGGTCGGTGGGGGATACACCATCCAGCAACAGGGTTCCAAATTCGCCGGCGGTCGTCCCATACCACAGGTTGAATTGCCCGATTCCCGAGGACTCCTCGTTCCATAATACGAGATGGTCGATAAACGGAAGCGAGGAGTTCACGAAGTAACTGACCGTGGCCGTGTCCGTTCCCTGGTTGCCGAACCATTCAAAACCACTGAACACCAACGTATGTGAAGCAGTTGCTGTGTAGGGATGGAGATTCGTAACTTCATCCACGTAACCCGTGTTCAACCCGCTCTGGTTGAAGGTGTCCGTAATGCTGCCAAAACCCGGTCCACTTGAGATGATCTGGGCATCCTTGGGTTGCACCATCAGCGCGGGTTTGGCGATTGCCCCCGTAGCAGCGAGCGACATCCCTGCTAATAAGGCTAGATATAGATTGTGGTGCTTCATGGCTGTTGCCTTCTGAAAGGCGGCGTGAAGTGAGCTCGCCTTGAATACGACCCCTTCGGCCGCACCCTTGACCCAGCATAATCCGTGCCAGGCAACCGCCTGGTGGAAAATCAATAATTTGGGGGAAAAACCGGGGGAAACTTTGGGCACATTGTGTAAAATTATTCGACAATGGCAGGGAAAACATGGTTAAAAATCAGCTAGTTAAAGTGCCGCTTTACCGGAAGCCTCTGCCCGGGAACAACGGCAGGGATGGTGCGGGCGGGGGGACTCGAACCCCCACGGGCATAGGCCCGACGAATTTTCTTACCATCTACGGCTTTCGCCGCCGCCCCTAAATGGGCGTTTGTGGTCTGGACTGTCCCTTCGCCATGGCCAAAGGCCGTCAGGCGCCGCCCGTCCAGTCTCTACACCTTCCCGGAAAAATCCGGGCTTGGCTCGGGATTGCCATTTTACAGGTTTCCCCGAATTTGAGCGGTTCTGCACCGGCGATTTCCCGCCGGGCACTCAATATTTCAAGTCCGTTGCGTCTACCGGTTCCGCCACGCCCGCGTGACCGGCGGTCTGTATAGACAGGCTGCCAATGCACGACAAGCATATTATCAGGCGTCTTCGTCCAGCGCGTAACCGGCGGAACGGACGGTGCGAATCAGATCGGATTCACCATCGCGGGACAGCGCCTTGCGCAGCCGCCCCACATGCACGTCGACGGTGCGGTCCTCGATATAGCTGTTCGGCCCCCAAACGCCCGCCAGTAATTGTTCGCGGCTGGATACACGTCCCGGACGCTGCAACATATATTCCAGCAATCGGTATTCGGTGGGGCCCAGATGGACTTCCCGCGTGCCGCGCGTAACCCGGTGGCGTGTCCGGTCCATTGCCAGATCGGCGATTGTCAATCTTTCATCCAGCAATTCCGGCTGACTGCGCCGCAGCAGGGTACGGATCCGCGCCGTCAGCTCATGGACGGAAAACGGCTTGACGACATAATCGTCCGCGCCGGTATCCAGTCCGCGTACCCGGTCCTCTTCCTCGCCACGCGCGGTCAGCATCAGGATCGGGATATGGCGGGTGTCGTTCTTCGCCCGCATCTGGCGACAGATTTCGAGACCCGATATCTTCGGCAGCATCCAGTCGAGCAGCATCAGATCCGGCGCTTCCTCGCTAACCATCATCAGCGCTTCTTCGCCGTCCGCTGCGCGGTTGCATCGGAAGCCCTGCTTATCCAGATTATAGTCCAGAAGTTCAGCGAGGGAGTCTTCGTCCTCGACAACCAGTATATAGGGATGCACCTTTGACTATCCTTGTTCAGGCCGCAAGATTATCGGTCAGATGAAGGGGGCGGGGCGAAATATCCTGCCCGGCCTTTTCACGAACGCAGCGGTCGAGTTCGACAGCGCGCTGTTCGGTGAGCGCTGCAGTGATTTCCGCCGTTGCGTTGTGGCAGCGACGATCCATTACGAACACAATATTGTCCGTGGCGTAATGGCCAAGAATATGATCGAGTTGACGGAACATCCAGGTTGCAACTTCGCAGGCGCCATTTAGGGTATGGCCTTCGCGGCGAGACAGGTCGCAAAACCATGCGCTCAATCTTTCAGGCTCTATGCACCAGGTTATCGGCTCGCTTCCACCTTGCCGCAACCTGCGCACGCGGTGCACATCGAGCAGGGTGTCGACAACCAGGGCGACATACATTCCCGTCAATACCCCATGGTCGAAATCGGCCCCGAATGGAGCGGAGGTGCTTTCTTCCGCGAAGCCGAGAAGTCGTATCGCCTGATGGGTCACATCTGGTCCTTTCATTCCACGGTCGCGCGATATGCGCCGGACGACTGAACATGCGCCCCGAACGTTAAAGTTGGATGACGTAATGAAGGCAGGGATATGAAAGGTCGCGATTACAACCGGGCCGGTGGCCATGCTGGCCATGGCAGCGATTTTCTGCTATACGGTTACTACTTTGGTTCAGGTGCCGGGTGTGCGTTCTGCCCGTTGCCCGTGCCTGAGTGTCGTCAATCGGCGGCGTCACTGCAAGGCGCAACTGGCAGTACAGACCGGATGCACCTTGAGGACGACGCCGTTAAGGATGAAGATCGCTGCGCAACGGAATTTCTCGTCTGTCCGGATTATGTCCTGACCCGTATGCGGCCTGTTTGGTGGGCCAGGGGGAACGGATTGCACGGATGGGCGTTGAGGCCGTGCTGCGCCAAGGAAAGGAAAAGCAATAGCCATGGCAACACAGGCACTCAGCTTTCAGGTAGGTGACAATGTCGTGTATCCCAAGCATGGGGTCGGCCGCGTGGTCGAGATCCAGGCAAGCGAGATCGCTGGCATTCGCCTTGAACTCTATGTCCTTCGTTTCGAAAAGGAAAGAATGACCCTGAAAGTGCCGACCGATAAGGCAGAATCGGTAGGAATGCGCAAACTTTCGAGCGAGGCAACATTAAAGGACGCGCTGCAAACCCTGAAGGGCAAGCCGAAAATCCGGCGTATTATGTGGTCGCGCCGGGCGCAGGAATATGAGGCCAAGATCAATTCCGGCGATCTGGTATATATCGCCGAAGTCGTCCGCGATTTGCACCGCGCCGAAGACCAGCCGGAACAAAGCTATTCCGAACGCCAGATCTTCGAAGCAGCCATCAGCCGCCTGGCGCGCGAAGTTGCCGCGATGAAGAATATCGACGAGCCTGCCGCACAGCAGGAAATCGAGAAGGTGCTGAAAGCGGCATAACTGGCTTGAACCGTTTTCTGCTTGTTGTTGCAAAGGGCCCGGCAGGTGATGCCGGGCCCTTTGCCGTTTTGGCCTGATTTATCCCGTCAACCCGGAGACAGTTGCGAGGCCAAGGAACAGCAGGAACCCCATACTGTCGGTAATCATGGTGACGAATACCGATGAAGCCACCGCCGGGTCCGTTCCCAGCCGTTTAAGCGTCAGCGGCACCAAAACGCCGGCAAGTCCGGCGATAATCAGGTTGAACAGTGTGGCGAGCGCAATCACGACGCCAAGCTGTACGTTGGAAAAGGCCAGGGCAACGCCGGCGCCAAGCAGCGCGCCGACTGTCAGTCCGTTCAGCAGGGCAATCAGAACTTCACGCCTGACCGTGCGTGTGGCGTTGGCCGGGGCGAGTTGCCCGACGGCGAGCGCGCGCACCACAACCGCCATGGTCTGATTTCCGGTATTGCCGCCGACAGACGCGACAATGGGCGTGAGTGCCGCCAGCACCACCATTTTTTCAATCGTATGGCCAAAGGCCGCAATTACGCTCGCGGATATGATCGCCGTTCCCAGATTGGCGACCAGCCAGCGGACACGGGCGCGATAGCTGTCGGCGATCGGCTCAAAAATATCGCCATCGCCGGCGCCGGACAATTTCAGGATATCCTCTCCGGCCTCCTCGCTGATGATATGCACCACATCATCGGCGGTAATCACACCGGCAAGTCTCCCTTGCTGATCGGTCACGGCAGCGGAAATCAGCGCATATTTCTGGAAGCGTCGCGCCACTTCTTCCTGGTCCATATCCACCGGAATCAGCGTCTGTTCCCGTTGCATCACGTCCGAAACCATAAAATGCGCCGGCGTCGTCAAAATCCACGACAGGCGGATGGTGCCAATCGGACGATAGGCTGGATCGACAACGAATATCTCCCAGAAATCGGTAATATCCGGCCGGACATTGTGCAGATAATCGGTTACATCGCCGATGGTGAAATGTTCGGGCACCGCGATCAGTTCGCGTTGCATCAACCGGCCGGCGGATTCCTCCGGATAGGAAAGGGCGGTTTCGATGGCGACCCGGTCATCAGCGGGAAGTTCGTCGAGAACGGCCGCCTGGTCGTGTGGTTCCAGTTCCTCGATGAGCGCTACGGCATCGTCGGTGTCCATTTCCGACATGGCGGCGGCAACCTGAGCCGGGTGAAGCGTCGCAATGATTTCATCACGTACCCGCTCGTTGATTTCCGCCAGCACATCGGCGGTCAGATCATGGCCAAGCGCCGCTGCCAGCGGCGCGCGGCGATCAGCGGAAACCTGCTCGAATAGGTCAGCGACGTCTGCGGGATGTAATGGCTGGGCGAGCGCGCGGACCTCTGCTTCGTCGCCAGCGTCCAGCGCTGCCTCTACCGACTTGAGAAAGCCCGGCAGCAACTGGTTGTCTGCCATTGCCGGAATTTCGGGAGCGTCGGTCATCCTCGCTATCTAGCCGCGCCCGGTCCGAATGGAAATGCAGGAATGACAGACATGAAAACGCCGGAGCGGGTCAGATACCAGCTCCGGCGGTCTCTGATACGCAACGCTACTTTTACACTTATTTATATGGCGAAATGTGCAAACACAGTCTTTGATCAGGATCAAAGTTTTGCGCGCGGATGATAATATTCGGGATCCTGGCGGGATTCTCAGTTGCCGGCATTTTCCTGCAGCCAGGCACGATCGAGAATTTCGACGGTGCGACGGTCTGGCAGCTCAATGACGCCGATTGCACGTAAATGCGAAAACTGCCGGCTGACGGTTTCGATGGTCAGGCCAAGAATGTCGGCGATCTGCTGCCGGTCTACGGGCAGCGTAATCCGGTCCAGCGGGGCGGGTTCCGCGCCGGGGCAAAGTATTTGATTATCGTTCTGGTTTTCCACAACACGTGCCATGCGCCGGGATAATTCAAGCAGGAATGAACTTATCTTCTCTCCGGCCGACTTTCGGCCCAGCAATAGCAGCCAGTGCCGCGCCGATTTCAGTTCGTCCATCGTACGAAGCAGCAGGTCATGGCCCAGTTCGGGGTGCTCCAGGGTAAATGCATCGAAAGCTGTGCGGGTGAACAGACAAACGCGTGAATCGACCAGCGCCGTCGCCGTATAGCCGTTGCGGCTGTGGAAGGGCTGGCCCAGAAAATCCGACGGAAAAGCAAGGCCGACAATTTGCTCCCGACCGTCGCTGGTTGCAGTGGACAATTTCAACAGCCCGTCGATAACATTGGCGACGAAAAGGGAGTCCTCTCCCTCCCATTGCAGCGTCTGGCCGCGTTTCACGGTCTTGATATGGCCAAAAGAGCCAAGCTCCGTCCGTTCATCGGTCGTCAGCACCGAGCAAATGGAGAGGCCGCTCACCAGACAGGCATCGCAGTTGCTCATTTCCGGTTTCCTATGGTTTGCGCGCAGAGTTTCATGACACTTAATGTGTGCTGTCCTTAATCAAAGTGAAGGCGCTGGTATATGGCGCAGGATCGTTTCTGACGGATTTTATACAAATTCTCCGTTTTACCCGGGTATTGGCCTGAGCCCTGGATCGCCTTATGTTCAAACCGTGGCTGAAAATATCCTTCCCCGCGCCCTTCTGGTGGCGCTGTTGCTGACATCCGCCGCGCACGCGGCGACGCCCGGAAAAGCCCTGCCGCTGGACAGCCCGACGATCTCTGCCCGCGTCGCCAAAATGAAACCGGGGGACTTTCTCTGGGTGCCGGAAGTTTCGCCGGCAGGGCCGCTTCTGCTGATCGTATCGATCAAAAAGCAGCGCGCCTATCTGTATCGAAATGGCGTACCCATCGGGATCAGCACGGCCTCTACCGGCAAGGCAGGCTATGAAACGCCCACAGGGGTGTTCTCGATCCTGCAAAAGCGGGTGGACCATAAATCCAATATCTACGACAATGCGCCAATGCCCTATATGCAACGCCTCACATGGAGCGGCATTGCATTACATGCCGGCAACGTGCCGGGCTATCCCGCCTCGCATGGCTGTATCCGCCTGCCGCTGCAGTTCGCCGAATTATTATATGGCGTCTCGCGCATGGGGATGACGGTGGTGGTGACCGAGGAAGCCGCCGTGCCACGCATCGCGCCCGGTCCGTCTTTCCTGACCGCGGGCCCGGATGCCGTGGTGAACCGGTTGGCCGATGAAACCGAATGGCAGCCGGAAAAAGCGCCATCGGGCCCGGTGTCGATTGTCGTCAGCACGGCAGATAAAAGGCTGATCCTGCTGCGGAATGGCACGCCCATTGGTTCATCGCCCATCTCGATGCCGGGCGAGTTGGTGGCGCCGGTCGCGTTTACGCTTGGGTCCGTCGATGCAAACGGCTTTCAATGGATGGCATTGCCGCTGCCGGGGCAGGGCAAGGAAGCAGCCGCCTTCAGCGCAGACCAAAGCCTGATGCGCCTGCCGGATGCGTTTCGTGCCAACCTGCTATCGGTGCTGACGCCAGGCGCAACATTGATCATCACCCCCGACACCTTGCACGCCGGCAGCGCGGGTGCGAGCATGACAGTAATTGACAGCGGAGATACCCGTCCATGATCCGGATTTCACGACGCGATCTGTTCGCCCTGACCGCCGGCTTCACCGCCACGCTCGCCGTACCCGCGCGGGCACGCGCCGTTCCGGCGACCGTCCGCGCGCCGGACGCTCCGCCATTGCTGGCCGCCGCCCGTGCCGCGATGGAAAGACACGCACAGCATATTCGTCACACAAACCAGTTGGTGATCGCTGATTTTTCGCTGCCGTCGCATCGGCCCAGGCTTTCGCTCGTCGATCTGGCGGGCGGCAAGGTGCGCACCTTGCTGGTGACGCATGGACGTGGTTCGGATCCGAAACATAGCGGCTGGGTGGAGCGTTTCTCCAATGTGCCGGGATCCAACGCTTCGTCCGATGGGGCCTATGTGGCCGGCCCGGAGTATTTCGGCAAGCATGGGCGGTCGCAACGGCTGGTCGGGCTGGACCCGACAAATAATAACGCCGAAGCACGCGCCATTGTAGTCCATGCCGCATGGTATGCCGGGCCGGACATGATTGAGAAACACGGAAAGCTTGGGCGGAGCGAAGGTTGTTTCGCGGTATCGGAAGCCGATTTGTCGCAATTTATGGCGATATTACAGCCAGGAACCCTGCTTTTTGCCGGAAAGGCCTGACATGACCAGCACAAATGGCAAGCGCATCGCGACGCTGACGCTCAATCCTGCCATCGATGGCGCGTGCGACGCCGAAAAAGTGCGACCAACCCACAAGATTCGCACCACCAATGAGGTGTTCGACCCAGGCGGCGGTGGCATCAATGTCGCGCGGGTTATCCAGCGTCTGGGTGGCGAGGTATGTGCGCTGTATATGGCGGGTGGGATGACCGGCGATGTGCTCGATGCACTGCTCACGCGCGATGGCTTGCCCCACCACATGCTGAAAATCGCCGGACATACGCGCGTCAGCCTGGCCGTGCATGAGCGGGAGACAGGGTGCGAGTATCGCTTCGTTCCCGAAGGACCGGAAGTTTCAGAGGCGGAATGGCGCGCCTGTCTCGATGTCCTGGAAGACTGGCCGTGTGATTATCTGGTGGCGAGCGGCTCGTTGCCGCGCGGCGTACCGGATGATTTCTATGTGCAGGTCGCGAAGATCATGGCGCGGCGCGGCATCGGTTTTGTCGTCGACACATCCGGCCCCGAACTGAAAGCTGTGCTTGAATATGGCGGCGTGTTGCTGGTGAAGCCCAGTCTGAATGAAATCGAGCAACTTGCCGGTCGACCGCTGCGCGAAGGCACGGACCTGGAAGACGCGGCGATGGGCATTGTCCGGGCGGGGCAGGCCAAAATTGTTGCCGCTACCATGGGGCATGAAGGAGCGTTGCTGGCCACAAAAGAGGGCACATTGCGCCTGCCGGCAATCGAGGTAGAAGTGAAAAGCGCAGTGGGTGCCGGCGATAGTTTCGTTGCCGCCATGACGTACGCACTGGCGAACGACTGGCCAGTGACTGACGCCTTCCGACTGGGACTTTCGGCGGGGACGGCTGCCGTTCTGACACCTGGAACAGGTTTGTGTCTGGCGGAAGATGTGTTCCGGCTTTACGACGGGTTGAAGGCTGAGGCTGCGAACTGATTATTCCAGCTTCCGCCTCGGGGCCGCGTCATGAGGTCCGGATTTTTTTAAAGCGACGCTAAAGGTTTCCAGCCGGAAGCCGTGGTTCCCTCAGGAAACAAGTGTACAATCCGGAGAGGTGGGCCATGTTCAGACTGTTACGTAAACTGCAAGGCGATCAAACAGGCGCAACTGCCATCGAATATGGCCTTATCGCGGCCTTTATAGCGTTGGCCGTTGTGGCGACGCTGCCATCTATCAAGGATAATCTTGGTGGCGTGTTCACGGGTGTGAATACCGAACTTTCCAAGGGCGTAGCCAGCCTGCCGCAATAATCGGGTCAGGTTCGTCTGCTCCATCGCCATGAGGTGATGATGTCATTCTTGATCCTTGCCCCGGGTCTTGCCTCGGCGGTTGCCGTTTCGGCATTTGTGCTGCTGGCAGCCGAAGATGTGGAGCATCGCCGCATCCCGGACCGGTTCTCGGCTGCAATCGCCGCAACAGGCGTCCTGGCCTTGCCCGCGCTTCCGTTTTCGGAGGCGCTTTGGTCGCTGGCGTTGGGGGCGCTGGCGTTCGCCATCGGTCTTTGGGCTTTTGCGCGGGGATTGGTTGGCGGTGGTGATGTCAAGCTGTTGCCGGGCGCCATGCTCTGGGCGGGTCCGTCGTTACTGGCGCTATTTTCGGTCGCGATGGCGCTGGCATCGTTGGCGGTAGCCTTCGCGATCCTCGCGCGCCGGGCGCTTTGCCGTCGCCGGGATGTGGAGGTTGGCGCGTTGCATATGTCCTTGCCGCTGGGGCTCCCCATCGCGATTGCCGGCATCCTGATTATATTGCATCGCGTCGCGCTGTTGCCGATCGGGGCTTTGTAAGGCATGCGCCGTGGTTGGCTGCTACTGGCCTGTGCACTGGTTCTGGGTGGCCTTGCAACACGCCTGACGGCGGGATGGCTCGACCGGGAAGCGGCGGCGCGAGCCAGCGGTGCGGAAATCGCCACCGTCGAAATCATCGTCGCCGAAACGGACCTGAATCCGGGCGACACGCTGATGGCCGGGAGGCTGCGGTGGCAGCCTTGGCCCGTAACGGCTTTACGACCGGAACATCTGGTAAAAGGCCGCGCCGATCCGTCCGTGTATCGCGGCTCCATGGTGCAGGGGCGTATCTTTCGGGGTGAACCTCTGTTACCGGCGCATCTGGTGCCGCACGACGGCAAGGGTGTTTTGGCGGCGTTGGTCGCGCCTGGTCTTCGCGCCATCACAATTCCGGTTTCGGCATCATCCGGCCTCGCCGGTTTTGTCGGGCCGGGGGACCGGGTCGACATTATCCTCACCGCGACCTTGCGCCAGGGCGGTCGTATCCTCGGGCAGACAGTCGCCGAAAATGTCCGTGTTCTGGCGATTGACCAGCGTGTCGGGCCGATAGGACCGACGGCCAGGGATGGCGAAGTACGGGTCACCGCACCAACCACGGTTACGCTGGAGGTCTCGCCGCGCAGCGCTGAAAAAATAGCTGTCGCACAGGAACTTGGCCGGCTCTCCCTGTCCCTGCGGGATTTGAAGGCAAGGCGGCAGGCGGCGGGGTCCGACCTGGCGGGCGAGGGGCCGGGGCGGATATGGGACAGTGATATTACCCGCTTGCCGGTCGATTCCCTGTCAGGGCCGCCGCGCGCCCCCGCCATGATGATGTCCATGCGCAGTCATCCGCTGGCAGCGCCGGCCATATCCGCGACTGCGGCATCCAGGGACATCGTAGCCGAAAGAGCAAGGCCTGTCAGCCGAGGCGCGGATCCAGGTGTTCAGGTGGTGCGCGGAAATCGAGGTGATGGAACAGCATCGCGCCTGGCGGTGCAGCCATGATGCGCGGGATCACCCTTTCAGGTTTACTGGTGCTCTTGTCGCCGCAAACCGTGGCTGCCGGCACCATTGTCTCGGACAGTAACATGTCTGCGCCGGTTGCGGTCGAGGTAGGCAAGGGCCGTCTGCTCCGGCTGGGGAGGCCCGTGGCTTCGGTATTTGTGGCAGACCCGGCAGTAGCGGACGTCGAGGTGCGTTCGCCCCGCCTGATCTATCTTTATGGCAAGTCTGCCGGCGAAACGAGTTTCTTCGCCGTGGATTCAGCGGATCAGACGGTCGACAGTTTCACCGTTCAGGTGCGCTACGATGAATCCATGCTGCGCGCTGCCTTCGCCCAAAGCCTGCCGGGACGGTATATTGGCATCGCCATGGCCAACGACACGCTCATCCTGTCCGGGCGTATGGAAACGGCATCCGAAGCCGAGGATGCGATGGAAATCGCCCGGCGCTTCGTACCTGGTCAGGATCGTGCGCGAATCCTCAACCGGCTGGAAGTGGATGCGCCGACGCAGGTGAATTTGCGCGTGCGGATTGTGGAAGTGTCGCGTGATGTCGTGCGGCAACTGGGCTTCAACTGGGATATGGTTGGCCGCTTCGGCGATGTTACCATCGGACTGGCGACTGGTAACCCGGTGACGGATCGCGGTGCGTTTCTCACCCGCAACAACAATACCGACAGTCTGCTTGGCGCGTTGCGCGGGGGTAAACTCAGCATCAATGGCTTGATCGATGCGCTGGATGAACGCGGTCTGGCGCATATTCTGGCCGAGCCCAACCTGACCGCCTTGTCTGGCGTTCCGGCCAGCTTTCTGGCGGGGGGCGAATATCCCATTCCCGTGCCCCAGGAAAATAACGTCATCACAATCGACTACAAGCGTTTCGGCGTCAGCCTTGCCTTCGTCGCGACGATCGTGGACGGCGGACGCATCAATCTGGTGGTCAAGCCCGAGGTCAGCCAGTTGACGACAAGCGGCGCGCTGACGATGAACGGCACGATGGTGCCGGCGCTGACGACCCGGCGGGTGGAAACCACGGTCGATCTGGCCTCCGGGCAGAGTTTCGCGCTTGCCGGGTTATTGCAAACGGATGCGCGGCAGGAATTGCGGAAATTTCCGGGACTGGGCGATATTCCCGTTTTGGGCGAACTGTTCCGGTCACGCCGTTTTGCGCGAAATGAAACCGAACTGGTTGTAATTGTTACACCATTTTTGGTGCGCCCCGTACATAATGCCGATGTGCATATTCCGGTGGCGGGAAAACCATAATGTATCGTTTTTTGCTGTTGTTGTTGTTCGTCGCGCCAGCGGCGCTCGCCGAAAAGGCATGGATCGGCGATATTCCCGGATGTTCGCGTGCTGCTGCCGCCAGTGGGCAGCGCCTGCCTTTTGGGTGCGCCAATGCGCTCAATCTCGCGGCCATGTTGAACGACCCTGATGATCTGAAAGGACCCGGCATCCTGTCGCCCGCACGCGGCGAGGTAGCGCTGGGCGCCGTGGGCCGTTACCGTACCGAAAAGGTGGCGCCGCTGCCCGATGCCCAGATCGGGCAACGCCCGGGCGACTGACACGAAAGCCACGCCACGATGGCCCTGTTGCAACCCCTGGCTCCGGCTGACGTTTTCGTCGGCGAACCACTGCGCATCCTTGCGTTCGCCACGGACGCATCCAGCCGTCATTGTCTGCGCAAGGTGCTGACGATGCGCGGCTGGAGGCATGCAGAGGTGCGCGAAGGCGGGGTAGACGCGGCCCATTCATCGCTCGCCAGCGAGGTTGCCGCGCCGGATGTGCTGGTGATCGACCTCGACGCGTGCGCGACACCGTTGCCGGCCGTCGATGCGTTGGCCGATGTGTGCCCCGGCAACCTTAAAGTATTGGCGATCGGTACAGAGAACGATGTTGGGTTATTTCGCGCCCTGCGCGGGTTGGGGGTGATGGACTATTTGCCGAAACCGCTCGATCAGCATGATCTGGCGTCCGCCCTTGCCGCTGCCGTCAGTCAGCGGGATTGTCCGCCTGACAAGCCACGATTTTCACCTCGTCGGGGCGAAGTGATCGCCTTTCTGGGCGCGCGTGGTGGAGCTGGCGTTACGGCGGTAGCATTGGCCATGGCACATCGGCTGGCGTCCACTCGCCGCACGGTGTTTTTCGATCTGGATTTGCAGGCCGGCACCGCCATGCTCGATCTGGATGCGGAGGTGTCGCCGGGGCTTGCCGAACTGATGCTGTCGCCAGACCGTGTGGATCAGGCGGTGCTGGAAGCCGCGTTGAGACCGCATCCCCTCGGTTTCTCGTTGCTGACAGCGGAGGAGCCTTTGGATCGCCCCCTCGTTATCAAACCGGAAGGTGTGCAGGCGCTGTTGTCGGCGTTGGCCAGTCATGCCGATTGTGTTGTGGTGGATATGCCACGCCGACTTGACGACGCGGGCAGGGCACTGTTGCGTTTGGCTGATCGGGCGGTGATCGTTGCGCCGCAAACACTCCCCGGTGTCAGGGAAACACAGCGGTTGGCGAGCCTGATTACAGGGTTGCGCGCCGGGCAGCGGCCAGTCCTGATTGCCAATCGTACCGGTGAAACAGATGGTGAGGTGGCTGCTGCCGATTTCGAGCGGACGGCCGGAGGATCGCTGGCGGCACGAATCCCTTATGTGCCGAAAATCGCCGGGACCGCGGCCGTGCAGGCAACTGCCTTGTCTGCCATTGGCGTAAAATCGCCGCTGCTACGCGAACTGGACCTCGCAATCCGGGCGCTGGAACTTTCAGCGGTCCCTGTTGCTGGACCTGATGCTGCCGCGGTTAATCGGCATCGGTCCTTGTTGCGGTGGATAAAATTATGAACGGTTTCGGGCGGCGCTCCCCGTTGGCTGTCACGCGCCCTGTGATGGATCCGCCGGATATTCCACGGGCAGTTCCAACGGACCAGGCCACGGCGCGAGCGCTGCTACAGCCGCTGATTGCACGTCAATTCGATCCGGCGGAAGCTTGTGAGCAACCACGTGGCACGCTGGCGAACGCGATCGGAAACCTGATTACGCAGACCCTTGAAGCGCAAGGGCGCATCCTGGAACGGCGCGCACATCGGGAACTGGTCACGCATTTCGTAAACGGACTGGTGGGCGCGGGGAGGCTGATCAATCCGGAAAAACCACCATCGGGCAATCGCGTGATATCCGCCGCTGAACGCGCGTTACCGTTGGTGATGCCAAAATTGCTGGAACGGATCGACACGGCAGCGGCCTCCACCATGACTCGCGGTGAACTGGGGCGGCGGTTGCGTGACATGGTTACTGCGGTGCTGACGGAATCGATGCTGTCGCTGAATGCCGTCGAGCAACGCGAACTGGTCAGTCTGTTGATCGACGACATGCTGGGGCTTGGTCCACTGGAGCCCTTGCTGGCGGACGACAGCATAACCGACATATTATGCAATGGACCGGGTCAGATATATGTGGAGCGGAAGGGAAAGCTGGAGCCCGCTAACGCCCGCTTTCGCAGCACAGAGCATATGATGGGTGTGATTACCCGCATTGTCAGCAACATTGGCCGCCGCATTGACGAAGCCAACCCGCTGGTCGATGCGCGACTGGCCGATGGCAGCCGGGTCAATATCATCATTCCGCCGCTGGCGCTGGATGGGCCGGCCATTTCCATCCGCAAGTTCACCCGTCAGACGCTGGATCTCGACCGGATGGTGGAACAGGGCAATATGTCGCCGGCGATGGCGATGACCCTGAAAATCGCCACTCGGGCGCGTCTGAATATCCTGATTTCCGGGGGCACCGGATCGGGGAAAACGACCTTGCTGAATGCACTCTCGAAAATGATCGCTCCGGATGAGCGCGTCGTTACCATCGAGGATGCCGCCGAACTGCAAATGCAGCAGCCGCATGTCGTACGGCTGGAAACGCGGCCGTCCAATCTGGAAGGGCGCGGTGAGGTGACCCAGCGCGATTTGCTGAAGAATGCGCTGCGGATGCGTCCGGATCGCATCATTCTTGGCGAAATTCGCGGCGCGGAAGCGCTGGACATGCTGCAGGCGATGAATACCGGCCATGATGGTTCGCTGGGCACCATCCATGCCAATCGCCCCCGCGAAGCTCTGACGCGGTTGGAGAATATGGTTGCCATGGCCGGCTTCCGGTTACCGTCGGGGGCGGTGCGCAGCCAGATCGCTGACGCTGTGCAGCTGGTGATCCAGACCGCCCGCATGCGGGATGGGATGCGCCGCATCACCAGCATCGCCGAGGTGACCGGCGTAGAAAGCCAGAGTTTCACCATGCAGGAGTTGTTCGCCTTCCGGCAGACCGGAACCCGCAGCGACGGGAGCCTCGTCGGCAATTTTGAAAGCACAGGTGTGCGACCCCATTTTCTGGAACGGGCCGCGGCTTTTGACCTTGGAGAGTTGCTGCTGGAGGCGATGGCCTCATGACCGCATCCGGGTTCGCGCTGCTGTTGACTGCGTTGGGGCTTGCCGCGGGGGTTCTGCTGCTTCGCGCTGTCCGTCACATGATGACGCATGCCAAACTGTCCGCGCGGGTCCAGGCTGTCGAACTTGCGGGTGTTGCACGGCTGCGGCCCCCGCCAGCCGGCCGGTCTCCAGGCGAGGGCGGCGATATATTGTTGCGAAGGAAAAACGGTGGTTTTCCGGGTTGGCTGAAAGTCCGCTGGGGCGGCTTCGATGCCCTGTACGCCTGGTTCACCGTTGCCGGCGTGGGCCGGAATTTTATGCAGTTTTTGCTGGTGCTGGTGACTGCTGCGCTCGTATTGACGGCCCTGCTGACGTTCCTCACCGGCAATCCCGGGTTGTCGTTCTTGCTCGCTGTCGTAATATGCAGCCTGTCGATGCGACTGATAGGGAACTCACGGTTAGCGCAGCGGCGGCGGCAATTTCTCTTGCTGTTACCTGATGCGTTGGGGCTGATGGTGCGCGGTTTGCGTGCGGGCGCGCCGATTGGCCGCTGCGTTGAAGAGGTGGGCCGCGAACTGGCGGACCCGGTAGGCGAAATATTCCGCCGCGCGCAGGATCAGGTGCGCCTTGGCCAGCCGCTGGAGAAAGCGCTGGCAGCCGAAACGCGTGCGCTGGACATAAAGCCGATGGCATTTCTGCTCGTTACCCTGTCAGTCCAGCGGGAAACCGGGGGGAACCTCGTGGAATCGCTTGAAAAACTGGTGCATGTTTTAAACAGGCGCGAGCAGATGGAACTGAAAATCCGGGCGCTTTCCTCCGAAGCGCGGGCGAGTGCTGCTATTATCGGGAGCCTGCCGCTGGTGATGGCCGCCCTGATGTGGATAACGACGCCCGATTATATCGCACCGCTGTTTACAACCGGCGCAGGCCGCGTGATGTTGGGCGGCGCGGCGCTGAGCCTGACCGTTGGCGTGCTGTTGATGGTCTGGATGGTGCGGTTTGAATTCCGATGAGCGCGGTTTTGCCGGCGATCGTGGGTGGCGCCGTGGCGTTGCTGGTGATGGCGTTCGGACGCCGCGGAGTGCCGCGCTACAGGATGGCGCGAAGGCTCCGGCGACTATCCGACGCGGCCGTACAGAGCGATCAGATATCCGGTGCGCGCAAGTTGTGGCTGGCTCGCATTGGCGAATTTGTCGCATGGCTTGGTCTGGATACGCCGGCGTCGCGCCGCAAACTTGTCACCGCTCTGGCACGCGCCGGATTGCGGCAGCGTCATGCGGTGCTGATCTACCAGATCAGTTCGCTTTCTGCCCCCGGGGTCATGGCCTTGATGGTTTGGACGGTTGCGCCGGCGGTGACGGATGCCCCGAGACTGCTGGTTGCGTTGGCCGGAGTTGCCGCTGGCGGGGTCGCACCTGGCCTGTGGCTGGCTAACCGTACCACCCGTCGACAAGATGCGCTGCGCCGGCAATTCGCCGATATGCTGGATCTATATGTCATTTGCGTAGAAGCGGGGCTCAGTCTTGATGCAGCGATGGCGCGGGTCGCTCGTGAAATCCGCCCTGCCGCACCGGAACTGGCCGACGAATTGCAGTTGACCGCGATAGAATTGGGGTTTCTGCCCGACCGGCGGGAAGCATTCAGCAATTTGTTACACCGCGTGACGCTACCGGAATTTCGCGGTCTTGTCGGGATGTTCGAACAAACAGAACATTATGGAACGCCATTGGCGGATTCCCTACGGATACTGTCGCAGGAATATCGTAAGGACGGGCTGCTGAAAGCCGAAGACAAAGCCGCGCGGCTACCGGCGATTTTAACGGTGCCGATGATTATTTTCATCCTGCCGCCGCTATTCATCGTGCTGATCGGGCCGGCTATCCTGCAACTGCTGGCCGCAGGATTTTAACCTACCTCCGTCGTGGGAGTCGTGCGGGCGTAGCCTCCGGTTCGGCGCTGCCTTGTTCCACCAGATTCAGCAACAGGGCATCGTTCAGATCGCCCGGTTCAGCCAGCATGTCCGCGACCTGGATATTGCGGTTCTGGCGGCGGGCGCTCAGCACCGTGAAACCCGATTCCAGCAGGCTTTCGACATTGGCGTCTCGCGCAACGCGGCTCGGCCCGCCGAGCACCACGGCGATCAATCGCCGGCCATCGCGCACCGCCGAGGCTGCGAGCGTAAAGCCGGCAGCGTTGGTGAATCCGGTCTTGATACCGTCCGTTCCAGGGAACGTGCGCAACAGATGGTTGTGGTTACGCAGCACCTGATCGCCAAAGGTGAATTGCTGTTGCTGGAAGTAGCTATAATATTGTGGAAAATTTTCGATCATGGCAAGCGACAATACGGCGATGTCGCGCGCCGTCGTCACCTGGCGCGGATCGGGCAGGCCGTTCGGATTGACAAAACGGCTGTTGCGCATGCCGAGTTCGCGGGCCCGCAAGGTCATCAACCGACCAAATTCGGCGGTTGAGCCGGAAATATGTTCCGCCAGCGCCACCGATACGTCATTGGCAGATTTGGTGGCGAGCGAGCGAATTGCCTGATCCACCGTCAGCGTGCCGCCCACCCGCAAGCCCAGTTTCGATGGTGGCTGGGCGGCGGCGTTGCGGCTCATCACAATCTTGTCGTCGAGCTGCAGGGTGCCGGCGGCCAACCGTTCGAAGACCATATACAGCGTCATCACTTTGGTGATGGATGCCGGGAAGCGTTCGGAATCGGCCTGACGCGAATAAAGCACTTCGCCACTTTCCGCATCCACCAGATAAGCGGCATATTTTGGCTGCGTAAACAGGCTTGTAGCGGCAACAGGCGCTTCCACCACCGGGGTCAGCAACGTGGCGCTGGCAAGGGCCACGGCCAGGCAGGCGGAACGCAGCGTCTTTCCAAAAACGGTTTTCGCCGGCTCCCTGGATCCGGCAAGCATATTGCTATTTATCAAGCTGTTCATGCGTGCACCTTATCCCTTATGGGAACTATATATCCTGTTTTGCCTGGGCTGTCAGCCCATGGTTACACAGGATTCGCGTCCGCTTTGGCACCGGCCAGCGCAGAACGGATCAATTCGCGGCTGTTTTCCACGCCATAGAGGGCAAAAAACGTACCCATTCGTGGTCCCTGCGAGCTTCCGAGCAGAATTTCATAGAGCGCCTGGAACCAGGTTCGCAGCGGCTCGAATTTGTGACGCTTGCCAACTTCATAAACTTCCTGCTGGATGGCCTCGGCGTCGCCCCCCGCGTTTTCAGCAAGCCATCGATCCAGGTCGGTAAGTGCCGCAGATTCACGGGCATCGGGTGCCCGGCGATGCAGCGTCGGGGCAACCCGATCCCTATGAAAGGCAATCGCCGCTTCCAATAGCGCCTTGAGCTGCGGTTGCTCCGGGTTACAATCTGGCGCGTAGCGTTGCAAATATGCGCCAAGCATCGACGGGTCGCTTGATCCCGCAACAGATACCAGATTCAACAACAGTGCAAAGCTGACCGGTGGAACTTCCGATGGCGGCGGGCCCCCATGAATGTGAAAGACGGGGTTGCCGAGTTGTTCTTTCGACGTCTGCTTTGGAAAAGCACTGACGAACTGATAATATTCATCCATTGCCTTTGGAATCACGCCCAGATGCAGCTTTTTCGCGGCGCGTGGCTGCTGATACATATAGAGCGCCAGGCTTTCGGGCGGCGCATAGCGCAACCATTCCTCGATCGTCAGGCCGTTGCCCTTGGTCTTGGAGATCTTCGCGCCTTCCTCGTCGAGGAACAGTTCATAATTAAAGCCTTCCGGTGGGCGGCTCCCCAGAATCCGCGCGATTTTCGAAGATAGCGTCACCGAGTCGATCAGATCCTTGCCGGCCATTTCATAATCGACGCCAAGCGCCACCCAGCGCATCGCCCAATCGACCTTCCACTGCAGCTTGGTATGGCCGCCCGTCACCGGCAGCGTTATGATTTCGCCTGTTTCCGGGTCTGCATAGCTTATGGTGCCGGCTTCCACGTCGCGGGCGATCAGCGGCACCTGCAACACCTCGCCAGTGCGCGGGCAAATGGGGAGGAAAGGCGCATAGGTCGCCTGACGTTCCGCGCCGAGGGTCGGCAATACTACGGCGACGATTTCGTCATAATGGCGCAATACAGCCAGCAAGGTCCCGTCGAATTTGCCGGATCGGTAGCATTCCGTCGCCGACAGAAATTCATATTCAAAACCAAAGGTATCCAGGAACGACCGCAAACGGGCATTATTATGCGCGCCAAAGCTGTCATGCGTGCCGAACGGGTCGGGCACATCGGTCAGCGGCTTGTTCAGATGCGCGCGCAGCATTTCCTGTTCGGGCAAATGCGGCGGCACTTTCCGCATGCCGTCCATATCGTCCGAGAAGGCGATCAGGCGCGTCGGTACGCTCGGCGCGAGCAATTCAAACGCGCGGCGCACCATGGTAGTGCGCGCTACTTCGCCGAAAGTGCCGATATGCGGCAGACCGGATGGGCCATAACCGGTTTCGAACAGCACACCCTTTTCGGGGAAGCCTTGTCGATAGCGCGCAACGATTTTGCGCGCTTCCTCGAATGGCCAAGCCTTGCTGGCTTGCGCTTCGGTGCGCAAGGATTCTACTTCAGCGGGCGAAAGGGATGACAGACCAGTGAACATGGGTGCTTCTTTGCCATACCCGGCGCTGGTGGCAAGTCATGCCGGCGTCTGGCGGGCCGATCCGGATGGCCGGGTGGAGGGTTTATCCCGCAGCGACGCGGTTTCGGCGCTGGGGACGACGCCACATCTGTTGCTGAACAGCCCGATGGTGGCGGCGCGTCTGGGGCTGAGCGAGGTTTCCGGTCTCGATCTGCTGGAATTGTTCGCATTTGTGCATCCGGCGCGTTTTGCGATTCCCTCACCGGCAGGGCTGGCTATGGCTCTGGGTCTGGAACCGCCCGCACATGATTCGGATGCACCCGCGTTTCTGGCGCGGGCCGCTGCGCATTTGCTGGAGGCGATGAGCGACAGGAATTGGCGGGAGCGCGCCGGTGCGTCCGACAGTCTGGCGCGGATGGTGCGGCGCGGCTGGGCCTGGGCGGCGCTGGTATCCGACCGGCTGGCAGCCCCGCCGTATCGCGAACCGTCGCTGTTCGAATCGCTGAACGTCTGGGAGGAAGCGCCGCCGCGCGATCCGCCCCGACGGTTGCCGCTCGACCCTGCGGCGGTGATCGACACTCTGCGCGCATTGGCCGGCAACCGCCGCGAGCCGCGCCCCGGCCAGCAACATTATGCGCAGGCCGCCGCCCACGCCTTCCAGCCGAAACAGAGCCGCAATGGTCCAAATCTGGTGGTGGCCGAGGCAGGGACCGGAATTGGCAAAACGCTTGGCTATCTCGCCCCCGCCGCGCTTTATGCGCGGCAGACGGGCGGCAGCGTCTGGCTCTCCACCTTCACGCGGGCGTTGCAGGGGCAGTTACGCGCGGAGACCGCCATCAGCCTCGCCGATATGGTGGCCGGCGGTCAGGTGGTGGTGCGCAAGGGCCGCGAAAATTATCTGTGCCTGCTCAATCTGGAGGATGCGTTGCAGGGCGCATTTTCGGGCCGTCCGGCGATTTTTGCGGAACTGGCGGCGCGTTGGGCGCGTTGTTCCGTCGATGGCGATATGGTCGGCGGCGATATGCCCGGCTGGCTCCCCGGCCTGTTCCGACGCGGCGTCGCACTTCCGGCGCTGACCGACCGGCGCGGCGAATGTATCCATGGCGCGTGTCCGCATTATCGCCGCTGTTTTATCGAAAAAAGCGTGCGCGCCGGGCAGCAGGCATCTCTGGTGATCGCCAATCATGCGCTGGTGATGGCCAATGCCGTGCGCGGCCGCGCTGAAGGGCAGGGCGTGGAACGGGTGGTATTCGACGAAGGCCATCATCTGCACGCCGCCGCCGATAGCGCTTTTTCGGTGGCGCTGAGTGGCGGCGAGGCCATTGAATTGCGCCGCTGGCTGCTTGGGCCGGAACGTGCGGCGCGCCGGGCGGGGCGGCGGCGCGGGCTGGCGGCGCGACTGATGGATGTGTCCAGCTATGACGATGCCGGGTCGCTCGCCGTCGATCAGGTGCTGGAAGCGGCGAAAGCACTGCCGGGCGCGGACTGGCTGGCGCGCATTGCCGCCGACGAGGCCGAAGGGTCGATCGAAAAATTTCTCGCCGCCGTCCGCGTCCAGGTGCTGACCCGCGCCGGAGACAGCGCGGAGCAGGGGTTTTCACTGGAAACCGACATCGCCACGCCCATGCCCGGCTTGCTGGAGGCAACATCGGAAGCCGTCCGCGCGCTGGAGGCTTTGGGGCGGGCGATGGTGGCGCTGCGGTTGCGTCTGCAGGCGCTGGCGGAGGAGCGACCGGATTGGCTGGACCCAGCGGGCCTTGCACGAATCGCCGCCGCCGAATCCGGGCTGGGGCTGCGGCTGGATATGGTCAGCGCGTGGAACCGCCTGCTGGCAAGGCTGGGTGGCGCGCCGGAGCCGGATTATGTCGATTGGTTTGCGCTGATCCGCGCTGAAGGGCGCGAACTGGACTGCGGCGTCTGGCGGCACTGGCTCGACCCGTTGAAACCGCTCGCCAGGGCTGTAATTGGCCGCGCCGATGGCGTGCTGGTGACGTCCGCGACTTTGGGCGATCCGGTGGAAGCGGCGGCGGGGGCCGGGCATTTGATGGTGGAACCGGAGATTTTTTCCGCCGCCAGCCCGTTCGATTATGCCGAACGTGCGCGCGTGTTTATCATCACCGATGTGAAGCCGCGCGATACGGCGTCATTAGCCATTGCCTATTCGCAACTGATCGAGGCAGCAGGCGGCGGTACGCTGGGGCTGTTTACCGCTATTGCCCGCCTGCGCGCAGTGCATGGACGTATCGCCGACCGGCTCGCCCGCGCGGGTCTGCCGCTCTATTCGCAACATGTCGATGCGGTGGATACCGGCACGCTTGTCGATCTGTTCCGTGCAGACCCGCGCGCGACCTTGTTTGGCACGGATGCGCTGCGCGATGGTGTCGATGTGCCGGGGGATTCGCTGCGGCTGATTGTTTTCGAGGGGGTCCCCTGGTCCCGCCCGACGATCCTGCATGCGGCGCGGCGCGCGGCCTTTGGCGGGCAAGCATATGAAGATGTGCAGGTGAAACAGCGGCTGGCGCAGGCCTTTGGCCGGCTGATCCGCCGCGCCGATGATCGGGGCGTATTTGTGCTGCTGGGCGCAGCGACGCCATCGCGGCTGTTGACCGCGTTTCCGCCCGGTGTCCCGGTCGCGCGGGTACCCCTGGCGGAAGCGATCGACGCCACCCGCGCGTTTCTTGCTTGCGATCGAACAGCGGCGGGGATTGCTTCGGACGCCGCCAGCACCTAGGACAAAACTGTCCATCAAAACAGGGGTTATGCCGTCCCGATGCCTGTGCTCAGCCTGTTGCGCCACGCCAAATCCAGTTGGGACGATCCGGTGGAGCGGGATTTCGACCGCCCGCTGAACAAGCGCGGCCACCGCGCCGCGCGCCGTATCGGCCAGTTTCTGGCCGATGAAAAACTGCGGTTCGATCTGGTTCTGGCCTCACCGGCAGTACGGGTACGGGAAACGATCGAGGGCGTGGAAGAGGGCATGGGCGCAAAACTCAATGCCCGTTTCGATGAACGTATCTATCTGGCATCCGCCGCGATGCTTTATTCCCTGGTGCAGGAAACGCCGGACGATGTCGGACATTTGCTGCTGATCGGGCATAATCCGGGGCTGGAAGATATGGCGCTGTTGGCCACCCTGGATAAATCCGCAGCCCTGCGCCGCGAGGTGGAGGAAAAATACCCGACCGCGACCCTCGCCACACTGGAGTTTCCGGGCAGGCGCTGGGCGGAAGTGGATGAAGGCCGGGGCCATTTCGTCCGCTTCGTCCGCCCGCGCGATCTCGACCCGTCGCTCGGGCCTGTGGATTAACGCGTGAGGCCCAGCAGTTTCAGCAGATAAGGCTGTACCTGCTCCACCCGCATCGGGCCGGTGTCCGTGCCGGCGGGAATGTCCGGACCGTTGGCGACGAAGATGGCGGCCATTTCCGGCAGGTCCGGGTCATAGCCGTGCATACCTGCGGGCAGGCTCTGCGGCTCCCGGTCGGTAATCATGCCCCCCGGGGTGGCCAGACATATGAAGGACGGAATGCGGCGGTGGTCGTTATAGACGAACCGCGCCGGTAGCGTGCCCTTCTTCCAGCACTCCATGCCGTCATGCGGTTTCAGCAACGAGGCCGCCAGGGCTGCCTCGCGGCCTTCGCGCGCCTCGATGCCAGCGACGGCGCCACCCGTTACCAGCCGGAAATCCTGCGGGCTGGCGATTTTGTCGAGCCGGATGACGCGGTTCACATTCACCATGCCATGATCGGACACGACTACCAGATTGGCGGCAAGATTGCGCGCGCGCAGCCCTTCCAGCAAGCGGCCAACGGCGGCGTCGGAATTGCGGATGGCGGCGTCGATCTCCGGTCCTTCCGTGCCTTTCGCGTGGCCGATATCGTCGGTTTCCTGAAGGTAAAGCGTAATCAGACGCGGGCGTTCAGCTTCAGGGCGGTCCAGCCAGGCCAGCACCTGGTCGATGCGTTCCGTACTGGTCTTGTGGCGGTCGAATTTGGTGAAATCCGTCGGTCGCACGCCACGAATAGCGGCCTCAGAGCCGGGCCAGAACATGGTCGCGGTGCGGATGCCCCGTTTTTCCGCCGTGACCCAGATGGGCTCGGCGTCATCCCACCAGCGCCGGTCGGTTACGGCTTCGGCATTGCTCAGGCGGAAGGTGACGCCGGGAATCTCCGGGTCTTCGATGGTGTTGTTGATGATGCCATGTTCGCCCGGAGCTTTGCCGGTAACCACGGAATAATGATTGGGGAAAGTGACGCTGGGGAAACCCGGGCGCATGTATGGAGCATGCGCGCCGGTTTTCGCCAATTGTTGCAAATTCGGGGTCAGCCCGCGGTCGAGATAATCGGCGCGAAAACCGTCTATCGACAGCAGAATGACCGGTGTGGCGGCGGCAGTCTGTTCCGCCGGCGCTGCCGGGGGCAGGGCGGTGGCCGCCGGCGGCACAGGGGTGCAACCGACAGCCAGCAGCGCAAGGCTGGCCAGCAGCGCCTGGCGGAACGTCCGCATCAGAAGCCGACCACGAAGGTGCCGCTGATGGTGCGCGGCGCGCCGATCTGCACGAACGGCGGGCTGCCGGTCTGGTTCAGATTGCCGCCAAAGCCGCCGACATAGAGTTTGTCGAACAGGTTGCTGACGTTGAACTGCAGGTAGGAACGCTCCAGACCCACACTTGCCAGCGAGAAGCGCGCATCGAGATCGACCAGCGTGTAGGCCGGAGCCCTGGCCGTGAACACCTGCACGTTGGAGGTGGCGCCCGCCATCACCGGCAGATTGGTGTCATACACATAACGGCTGCCGGTGCGCTTGGCTTGTACGCCCAGTTCAATCGGGCCAAGCCGGCCTTCGAGGCGTCCGCCGAACGTCCAGGTGGGGGAGCCGCTTTCGGTTTTGCCGCCGGTAGCAGCGAACAGCGGATTGCCGGTTGCGTCCACGCCGATTTGCAGGTCGTCCTTGATCTCGGAATTCAGATACGATCCGAAAGCATAGGCCGTCACTTCACGGATCGGGCTCCACGAAACGCTGCCGTCGATGCCCCATTTATCGACCTTGCCGAGATTCCGGATGATATATTCGTTCAGATCCGGATCGAAGGCCGAAGCCGTGCGGTTCTTGTACTTGGTGAACCAGCCGGCGATTTGCGCCTGGATGTTGCCGGTCAGATAACGGACGCCACCATCGAGAGTATCGGTGGTTTCCGGTTGCGGCACGGTGCCGGGCGCGCCTTCGAAGAAGAAGGAGTTATACAGATTGTCGGTGGCTGGCGCCGACATACCACGCGCATAGCTGGCGAACAGGCTGGCGTTATCGGTAAAGTGATAGACGAAGCCCAGGTTCGGCAGTAACTTGTCATATTTGAAGTTCTTGCTGATCGGCGCGACCGCATTCGGATTGGCGGCGGCATAGGCGGCTTCGGCTGATGTATTGCCGGCGAAGCAATCGACGAATCCGCTGGCGCTGGTGGTGAAGCAATATTGATTCAGGTCGCGCTTGAAGAAGGGCACCCGCAGACCGGCGTTCACCACCAGCCGGTTATCGGCGAAGCGGCCGACATATTCACCGGCAATCTGGTTCAGCATCGCGATGGATTTACGATCGCGCTTTTGCAGCGGATTACCTGCTGCATCGAGGATCGGATCGTTGACCGGGAACACATCGAACGGACGACCGGCGCTGTCGAGATAGCCGACTTCGCCCGTCTGGCGGTGTTTGGCGCGATCGAAGGTGTAGGCCAGACGTACGCGGTGGGCGTCGTTGATTTCATAGATCAGCGAGGCGGCAACACCGAAGCGCTTCGTCCGCGTCTGGCTCGGGGTCAGCACCCGTACTTCATCGAGCGTATCACCATCGCCGTTGAGATCGACGCCGGCATAAGGACGGCCACCAATATAACCCGCGATCCCGGTGCCGTTGGCATTATACAGCCATTCGCGCGCAACCGTGCCGCCGCCGCCATTGGCCTTTACCGACTGATAGTTGGGGTCAACCGTGAGGATCAGATTTTCGGCCAGCGTGAAGCGCGACTGGACGCGGATATTGCCGGTGTTGGACGGGTTCCAGCGCTCGTCGAACGAGGAACCGCAGCTGTTGGCAAGGTCGGCAACGCCCGGTCTCGCCGCCGCTGTGGTGCAACGCTCGACGCTATAGAAACGCTCGTCCTTCGATTGCGGCCAGCCGCCCGTTACGGGGCGATCGTTGCGCAGGCCGACGCTGCCGAAGAAATTGTTGCGGTTTTCATTATAGTGGCCGGCGACGGAAATGAAGTCGCCATTGTCGCCGATCGGCTGATAGATTCGGCCATTCACCTGCTTTTTGTTGATCTGGCCATAATCGTTGAACGGATTGTCGTTCACGGCGCGCGAGCCGGAGATGAATGCCCGGGTGCCGAGGCTGCCCAGTTCGCCGGTATCGACCACGGCGAACACGCGGTGGAACGCATATTTGCCAACGGAGGCAGAGGCCAGAATTCCGGCTTGTTCGCGCGGGAGGCGGGTTTGATAACCGACCGTGCCACCGGCGGCCGAGGCCGTCGGGCTGTCCACATCCGTCGAGCCCAGGCTGACCGTCACGCGTTCGATCACTTCCGGATCGAGCTGCTGGTTGGAATAGATGGCGTAGTTGCCGGAATCGTTCAGCTGCATCCCGTCCCAGGTGAGGGAGATACGGCTGGAGTCGAAGCCGCGGATGGTCAGCGTGCCGCCAGCCGAGCCATAGCCGTCGTTGTTCTGGAAATTTACCCCCGGCATCAGCTTGATGGTGTCGAGGATGGTCTGGCCGGGAGTCTGACGCAGGATCGCTTCTTCCGTCAGCGTCAGGCGCGGCTTGGAGGTATCTGGCAGGCGCAGGCCACCGATTTCGGTGACAGCGGCGGCTGCCGTGATGATGATGTCCGATTCCAGTGCGGTCGTGCCGGTGGACTGGGCAAACGCCACCGCCGGGAAGACCAGCGCGGTGGTTGCCGATAACAGAATTTTATTTCGCATTTCGCGTTTCCCTGAACCCTGGCGGGATTGCCGTGTCGGGGCCGGGCTAGGGAAACTTTGCTGCAGTTGTGCGACGCAGCAATTACAATTGAGTGACAATCAGCCGTTTCAGCGGGTTCCGACCGTCTTATGTGTCGGGTGTGGTGGAAAAGGCACAACCAGCGAACGCGCCACTGGCTGTGCCTTAAGGGCTTAGCCGAACAGTTTGATGGCCGCCCGCGCCGTCACTTCGCCCTGGTGGCGCCCGCCGTCGAGGTCGATGGTGGACGGCTGGCGGCTTCCGTCACCGCCGGTGATCGTAGTGGCGCCATAGGGCGCGCCGCCGACGATTTCGTCCATCGCCGTCTGGCCCTGGTGGCTGTAGGGCAGGCCAACGATAATCATGCCAAAGTGCAGCAAATTGGTGATGATCGAAAACAGCGTCGTTTCCTGACCGCCATGCTGTGAACCGGTGGAGGTAAACGCGCCGCCGACCTTGCCGTTCAGCGCGCCGCTGGCCCACAGGCCGCCCGCCTGATCCAGAAATGCCGCCATTTGCGAGGACATGCGTCCGAACCGCGTCCCGGTGCCAATGATGATGGCGTCATAATTCGCCAGATCGGTGATGGAGGCGACGGGGGCTTGCTGATCGAGTTTGTAGCCGGCGTTACGGGCGACGTCCTCCGGAACGGTCTCGGGAACGCGCTTGATATCCACCTGCGCGCCGGCATCGCGCGCACCTTCCGCAATAGCGTGGGCGAGCGTTTCGATATGACCATAGCTGGAATAATAGAGAACAAGCATCTTCGCCATGTGCGGAACCTTTTAATCGTGGGACTGGATGAGCGCCTTGTATCCTGCCCGTAACGCGTCGGATAGTGGAACAAGATCGAATGAACTGTTCAACTATTCTGATGAGCTGCGCTGTTCTCCACCAGCCGGTCAAGCAGCCACTGGGCTGCCGGGCCGGGCGGTGTGTCCCGCCGCCACATGGCGTGGAAATCATAATGTACATCGCCGGAATCCGTGATGGCGAGGCGAAGCAAACGGCCAGCGGCGAGATCATCCGCCACCATCGGCAGCGGCATATAGGCCCAGCCAAGCCCTTCCCGCAGCAGCGCATGGCGAACGGACAAATCCGCCAGCCGCCAGGTGTGCGCCGCCATCACCGAAAAATCCCGGCCCTGCGTCAGGGCAGAGCGATCGGTCAGCACCAGTTGCAAATGTTCGCGCGCGGCACCCGGCGGAATGGGTTGCTGGCGGGTGAGGGGGTGAGCGGGGGCTGCCACCGGCACCAGCAGCACCGAACAGGCGAAGACACGTTCGATTTCCGGATGCTCATCCGCAATCGGGCCGCCGCCGATGCCGATCACCGCCCCTCCATCGCGCACCATCTGCATCACCGCGCCCAGCGCCTCGGCATGGAGATGCAGCGTTACGGTGGGCCATTCGCTGCTGAAACTGCGCAGCGCGTCCGCCAGCAAATGCGTTGGCAAAAGCGCATCCACCACCAGATGCACCTCTGCTTCCACCCCTTCCAGCAGCCGTTGCACACGGGCGCGCAGGGACTCGACGCCATGGGCGACATTGCGCGCATCCGCCAGAACCGCCTGTCCGGCGGTGGTCAGGCGGGGCTTGCGCGTGCCTTCGCGGTCGAACAGCGTGACGCCCAGTTGCACTTCCAGGTTGGCGATGCCGTAGCTGATGACGGAGGTGGCGCGGTTCAGCTTGCGTCCGGCGGCGGCGAAACTGCCTTCCTCTGCCACGGTGAGGAAAATACGCAGCTGATCGAAGGTGGGGATACCAGGAGAAGTCATACGCGTTGGCGGATGGCGTCGGCCAGCGCCAGCACTTCGCGGGCGGCGGTCGCATGCATGCTTTCGACCATCCGGCCCTTGTAAGTGGCGATGCCCTGACCGGCGCGTTCTGCTTCTGTCCAGACGGCAACAAGGCCTTCGGCTTCTTCGATTTGCCGGTCGGATGGCGTGAACAGCCGGTTGACCGTGGCCAGCTGATCGGGGTGGATGCAGGTTTTGCCGTCGAAGCCGAAGGCGCGACCTTGCGCCGTTTCAATTGCCAGGCCTTCCGGATTGCGAAAATCGCCGAACACGCCATCGAACACGGCGATGCCCGCAGCCCTTGCCGCCACGATCATGCGGCTGGCGCTGTAGATCAACGCCATGCGGTCTGGCGTCGGCGTTATCCGCAAGTCTTTCGCCAGATCGTTGAAGCCGGCAACCAATCCGGTGATGCCGGGAACGGCGGCGATGCCATCGACCGCCTGCACGGCCTGCGGCGTTTCGATCATCGCCCATACCGGCTTGCCGCCGGCCTTCGCCACAGCGGTTGCGGCGTCTTCCACCGTGTTGACTTTCGGCACGATCAGCAGTTCGACCCGCGAGCCGGCGGCTGCCGCAAAATCCGCGTCGGACCATGATGTGCCAAAGCCATTGACGCGGATCGCCAGCCGCCGCCCGCCCCAATCGCCATTATTCACCGCATCCGTGGCTGCCTTGCGCGCTTCCTCTTTCGCAGCCGGCGCCACCGCATCTTCGAGATCCAGGATCACGATATCCGCATCCGCGGTGCGCGCCTTTTCAATGGCGCGGGCATTGGCGGCGGGCAGATACAAGAGGCTGCGGTTGAGGTGCATGGCAAGGCCCTTCCGTGAAATTGCTTTCAAAACCTGCACATATCCCTATCTTGTATTTCCGGCAAAGTGGAAGGGCGACAGATATGGGCGGCACGATATTTGCGTTAATTCTGGCTGGCCTTGCCGTGCTCGCCGTGGCCACCGCCATTGTTGTCGTGCGCCAGGGCTATGAATATACGCTGGAACGTTTCGGTCGCTACACCACGACTCTAAGGCCAGGATTTTCGCTGATTATCCCCTTCGTCGATCGCGTCGGCAAACGCATCAATATGATGGAGCAGGTGCTGGATATCCCGACGCAGGAGATCATCACCCGCGACAATGCGCTGGTGTCCGTCGATGGCGTGGTATTCTACCAGATCCTCGATGCCGCCAAGGCCGCCTATGAAGTCGCCCATCTGCAACCGTCCATCGTAGCGCTGACGCAAACCAATTTGCGCACCGTGATGGGCGCGCTCGATCTTGATCAGTCGCTATCACAGCGCGATGAGATCAACGCCCGGCTGCTGACGGTGATCGACCATGCGACGGCGCCGTGGGGTCTGAAAGTGACACGGGTGGAAGTGCGCGATATTCGCCCGCCGCAGGATATTGTCAGCGCCATGGCGCGGCAAATGAAGGCGGAGCGGGAAAAACGCGCCGTGACACTGGAAGCGGAAGGTCTTCGCGCCGCCGAAATCTTGCGGGCCGAAGGCGCGAAACAGGCGCAAATTCTGGAAGCCGAAGGCAGGCGCGAAGCTGCCTTCCGTGACGCCGAGGCACGCGAACGCGAAGCCGAGGCCGAAGCTGCCGCGACCCGCATGGTATCTGAAGCCATTGCAGCGGGCGATGTGCAGGCGATCAATTATTTCGTGGCGCAGAAGTACGTAGATTCGCTGGTTGCCTTTGCCAATTCCGCCAATGCCAAAACGATCTTCCTGCCTGTGGAAACCTCCAGCCTGATCGGGACGGTGGGCGGCATTTCCGAACTGGTGAAAGCGCTGAAAGACGGGCCGGACAAGGGCGGCCCTGCTCCGGCGGAGCCGCCGGTACGGCCCAATCCTTGGCGGTCACGCGACTGATGGAAACAGCATCTCCACTGCTATGGTTATTTTCGCCGTGGGGTTGGCTTTCGGTTGCGGCGGTTGCCGCCGGTCTTGAAATCCTGCTGCCCGGCGCTTTCATGATCTGGCTTGCGGCTGCGGCGCTGGCGACGGCGATTGCGACCCTGTTGCTGTCGTTAGGCGTCGGCTGGCAAATGGGCGCGTTTGCCCTTTTTGCTTTTCTGGCGGTGATGGCGTCGCTGCAACTAAAGCGCCGTCACCCGATCACCAGCGACGATCCGGCGCTGAACCGGCGTGGCGTGCGGCTGGTGGGGGAGCATGTCACTGTCGTCGTTGCGCTTGCGGGCGGGGAAGGGCGCGTGCGTCTGGGCGACACGGTCTGGACAGCGCATGGCGCCGATGCGCCTGTTGGCGCGCGGCTGGTGGTGACAGGCCTTTCGGGAAATGCGCTTCAGGTGTCGCCGGTTCCGGAATAACGGCGCGGGCAGGGAATAGCCCAGCCCGCGCCGGGAAATCAGCGCTGCGTCGCGGCGACATCCCCTTCCGTCACCGGAGACAGGCGGATTTCCACGCGGCGGTTTTGCGCGCGGCCTGCGTCCGTGTCGTTGCTGGCAACCGGCATGGTATAGCCATAGCCACGGGTGGCGATCCGTGCCTGCTGTACGCCGTAGGTCGCCAGGGCGTTGGCGACGGTTTGCGCCCGCTGTTCCGAGATTCGCTGGTTCACTTCCGCAGAGCCGACAGAATCTGTGTGCCCATAAACATCGACGAACGTGGATGGATATTGCCGCAACGTCTGGGCGATTTGCTCGATCTGCGGGCGGAATTGCGGCTTCAGCGCTACGGAGTTGAAATCGAACGTCACATTGTCGGGCATGGAGAGGACAATATCATCGCCGACCCGCTCGACGCCGATCCCGGTGCCGGCAGTTTGCTCGCGCAGCTTACGCTCCTGCTGGTCCATATAATGGCCGATGCCCGCGCCGGCGACCGCGCCGATGCCGGCGCCAACAATCGTTTCGGTGCGATTATTGCGTCCGCCCAGAATCACGCCCAACAGGCCGCCCGCGCCCGCGCCGATCAGCGCGCCGGTGCCCGCCTTCGACATGCTTCGTTCGCCCGTCATCGGATCGGTGGTGCAGGCAGTGGTGAAAACCAGCGCGGCCATCGCCCCGGCGAGCGAAATAGTGCGGATACCCTGTGTCATATGCGCATTCTCCTGTTGTAACGGATTGAAGGCATTTGTGTCCGTCAGTCTTAACCTACGCTGTGCCAGCCTGCCAGGTAACCCTTCTTATCGCTACCAGGCGATCCAGCCATAACAATACTTGAGTTGAATCGTTCCGGGCGGCATAGAAGTGCGCAATCATGGAATCCATACCCTGGGGCACCGTTGCGATCATCCTGGCGTTGATCGCCTTAAATGGCTTCTTTGCCGGAGCCGAACTGGCCATTGTATCGGCCCGTCGCCCGCGCCTTCAGATGCTGGAGAGGTCCGGCACACGAGGCGCATCGACCGCGCTGGCGTTGCAGGCGAATCAGGGACGATTTCTGTCCGCTGTGCAGATCGGTATCACGCTTGTCGGCGTTGCCAATGGCGCGGTTTCCGGGGCGAGCCTGGCCGGGCCGGTTGGCGATCTGCTGGTCAGCGCCGGATTGCCTGTGCGATTTTCTCAGGAAGCCGGCTTTGCGCTGGTCGTCGCCGTCGTCACCTATTTGTCGCTGATTATTGGCGAACTCGTGCCCAAACAGCTGGCCCTGCGCGCGCCCGAGCGCACCGCGGCGCTGGTTGCGCCCATCATGCGAGGGGTAACACGGATCGCATCGCCGTTCGTCACCCTGCTGGATGCGTCGACGGCGCTGATTTTCCGGTTGCTGCGCGTCAATCGCGAAAGCGAACAAACGGTTACCGAAGAAGAGCTGCGGCACATTATGGCCGAGGCCCAATCGGCCGGCGTAATCGAGGAAGAAGAACGGGAACTGCTCACCGGCATTATGCGTTTCGCCGATCGTCAGGTGCGCGGCGTGATGACCCCCCGGCGCGAGGTGGACTGGATCGACATTAATGCCGAGGAAGAAGACATACGCCAGCATCTCATCCAGACACCCCATACGCGCCTTGCGGTGGCGGACGGATCAATAGACCGCATTATGGGGGTCATCCAGGCCCGTGACGCCCTTTCTGCCCTGCTGGAGGGGAAGAAAATCGACCTGCACAAGCTGGTGCGCAAGGCGCCGGTCGTGCCGGACGTGGCCGACGCCACCATCGCCTTGTCTGTATTGCGCGATGCCGATGTGCCGATGGCCATTGTGATTGACGAATACGGGCATTTCGAAGGCGTCGTAACGCCGTCGGATCTGATGGCCGCCATCGCCGGAGAATTTCGTTCGGATATGGACGAGGGGCACGACGCCGCGATTATCACGCGGGAAGACGGCTCGTGGCTGGTATCCGGCGGCATGGCGGCCGACGAACTGGCGGAATTTCTGGGCTTTCGCCTCCCCGACGAGCGGGATTATCATACGGTCGCCGGCTTCGTGCTGGCGGAACTGGAACATATTCCGGAAACCGGCGAAATCTTCGATGTTTATGGTTTCCGCATAGAGGTAATCGACATGGATGGCCGCAAGATCGACAAATTGCTGATCCGCCGCCTGGAAAGCGAATGAATCGGCTTATCTGGATCGTTTTGGCGATATTCTCGCTGCTGTGGTCCATATTTTGCTGGTTTGCCGCCACGCTGCTCGGGACCGGGGCGCAAGTTGTCGCCTCCATAACGCGCTGGCTGGGATTTGATCCTTCATCCACGCAATGGCTGGGCGATACTTTGGCCATGATTGCCGTGCCAGCCCAGATTATCGTAGCCATTGGCTGGCTGATCGGCATGGCGGTACTGGCCATGGTGGGCGTGGCGGGCTCCCGCGCTGCATCCGGGATGCAGGACACGTTTTTCGGCGCCAAGCCGGACGAACGGCAAATGCGCGATAAAAAGGGAGGAAGAGCGGGCCTCGTGGAAGGGACGGTTTCTTCCCGCCATGTCGAATCTGCTGGACGTGATGACGCTCCCTTGAAATAGGGTAACACTCAGTTTATAAATTATTAAGACCCATTAGGCATCTCGTCGGGATTCATCCACGGTTCATCTCTGTACGCGCTTGCAGCAATCGTCTTCGCACGATCGTTCGGCCACAGCCCGGGGACCGAAACTGAGTGGAAGAATAAACCATGCATATCCTCCCCCGGGCGTTAACCTTCTCTGTCTTGATGGCTGCTGCCGCTCCTGCCGCCGCGGCAGTTTATTATGTCGATTTTGCGAATGGCAACGATGGCAACAGCGGCACCGCCACCTCTTCGGCCTGGCGGCGTGCCCCCGGCGATCCCGCCGCGACAGGCATACCGGCCAATATCAAACTTAATCCCGGAGATGTCGTGCGTTTTCGCGGCGGCGTCCATTACCGGGGAAGTATTTCCCTGAAGCATAGTGGGGTTTCTGGCAAGGCCATCACCTGGTCGGGTACGGGGTGGGGGACCGGCCGCGCCATTATCGACGGCGCCGATGCGGTGACTTCCACGGTAAATTGCCCCTCAAAGGGCGCATGCGGCAATGCCGCCAACTGGCAGAAGTTGAAACTGGTGACGTTTAAACAGCCAGTGGTTAAGGAAATTATGTTCTACGACCAGAAAGGACAATTATTTCCGTCACAGTATCCTGCCATAAAAGATCCGTTCTGGAACGATAATCTGGACCATATGGCGGTCACGCCTCTCTCAAGTGTGGCGGCGATCGAGTCCGGACGGCTGGAACATCGGGTGCTTGCAGCCCAGGCTGCGAAAGCCGGGCCGCACGCCAAATTGCTGTTCTGGATCAGCGGCAATCAGCTTGCGTCGCGCCAGATAGATTCAGTTTCCGGGGCAAATATCTATTTCAAGCCGAACGGTCTGAAGCTTTACAAGGATCGGCCCGGCCGGGTGGCGCTCGTGGGTAGCGCCAACGCGGTGACAGCGCCTGGCAGTTTCGCCGTCATCGCGCCCGGCAAGGCGGTGGTTTACCCACGTTCCGGTGGCGGTGCATTCTCGGTGGGGAATGGCCGGGCTGGTATCGATATACGGGGGCAGTCGCATATCGTGATCCAGGGCTTTCACTTCGCGAATGGCACAGGAGATACACCGTTTAGCGGCCAGGGCATTGCGATCAATAACAGCCGGGGCGTCTGGGGCTATAATTGGGTCATCGAAAACAATAAATTCGGTCCGGCTGTGTTGCGCCACGGCCGTGGCACGATTTCGATCAATTATTCCGATGGAGCAATTGTTCGTAACAATGAAATCAGCTCCATTCAGGTTGGTTCAGGCGTTCGTGTAGCAGGCAAGGTGCGAAATCTGCAGGTGCTGGATAATAGCCTGCAGCGCGTTTCGCGCACGGGAATTTATTTCGGCGGTGTTGTCGATGGCGTCGTTCGGGGGAATAACCTGCGCGAGATGCAAGGGGTGCATGGTAACGCCATGTCCTTCTATCTGGCGAACCAGAATATCCTTATTGAAAACAACTGCGTTTATAATTCCACCCGGCCAATCACGTTCCACGGCGACAACAAGCTGACACACAACAATCTTGTGTTCCGGAACAATATTCTGATCGGCACGGGCGACTCTTCGTCTGCAATTACCAGCTGGGGTTCGCGTACACAGGGCGTGACGATCGCCGATAATGTAACGCTGGGTGCGAAATTCGGTGTTCGGCTGGTTGCGGGGGACGCCAAGGTGAGCGTCCGGAATAATCTGGTGTCCGGGTTCAATTTCCCCAAACCTGCTCCGTCAAGCTGGGAAGTTACAGGCAACGTAACCACGCCATTTTCGGAACGGCAAAATATGGAGCTGACGCCGGAATATTGCAGTGCGCAAGGAACGAAAACGCTGCTGCAAACAGGAAGCAATTAATGGCAGGCGCGTCGCCTGTTCGCGCGAACAGGCGACGCCATTTCATTACGCTTCCCGGGCAATTTCCCGATGGCCGATATCGTGGCGATAAAAGCCATCCGGAAAATCCAGCGCCGCGCATGCGGAATAGGCAAGTCTGGCGGCGGCAGTCGTCGTTTCGGCATTGGCGGTGACAGCCAGCACCCGGCCCCCGCTGGCGACCAGATGGCCCTCATCATTGCGGCTCGTCCCGGCCTGAAAGATCCGGGCATGTTTCCCCGCCTCCGCCAGATTGCCGATCCGGCCACCAGCCCTTGGTTTGCCCGGATAGCCGGCGGCGGCGACCACCACCGTCAACGCTACGCCGTCTTTCCATTCCACCTGATTGCCGGCCAACTTGCCAGTGGCGGCAGCTTCGAGCAGATCCACCAGATCGCTGTCCAGAAGCGTCATCAGCACCTGGCATTCGGGGTCTCCGAAACGGACATTATATTCGATCAGCTTTGGCCCTTCGGCCGTCAGCATCAGGCCAACGAACAAGATGCCCTGAAACGGCGTGCCGCGCGCCGCCATGGTGGACAAGGTCGGCAAGACAATGCGTTGCATTGTCTGATCCTGCAGTTCCCGGGTGAATATATGTGTGGGGGCATATGCCCCCATGCCACCGGTGTTCGGGCCGGTGTCTCCATCGCCGACGCGCTTGTGATCTTGCGCCGCGATCAGGGGCAGGGCGGTCGCGCCATCCGTCAGCACAAAGAAGCTGACTTCCTCGCCCGCCAGACATTCCTCGATCACGACTTCCGCCGGTCCATCGGCAAAGAGTGCCGTCAGTGCCTCTTCAGCCTCCTTCAGCGTCTGCGCGACTGTTACCCCCTTGCCGGCGGCAAGGCCGTCCGCCTTCACCACAACCGGCACCGGCCCGGCGCGTACATGGGTGAGGGCGGAGTCCAGATCGGTGAAATGCGCCCAGGATGCGGTCGGCACCCGGGCTACATCGCAAAGTTTCTTGGTGTAACCCTTGGATGCCTCCAGCATCGCGGCGGCTTTGGATGGTCCGAACACCTGGATCCCGGCGGCGCGGCAGGAATCCGACACGCCAGCGGCCAACGGCGCTTCGGGACCAATGACCACCAGGTCGATATGATGCGCGACCGCCCAGGCGGCGACCGCCGCGCCGTCATTGGGGTCGAGCGTCACAAGTTGCGCATGTTCGGAAATGCCGGGATTGCCAGGGGCAGCAAACAGGCGGCCACAGCGCGGCGATTGCGCCAGCTTCCACGCGAGCGCATGTTCGCGCCCACCGCCGCCGAGCAACAGGATGGATAATGCAGTCATAGGCTGTCGCATAGCGGGCGCAAACCTGTTGGCAAGTGGCTGAAGCGATTTATGCGATGCCGCACGGTTGACGGCAGCGGCTTTCGGCCTGCATCAATCGATCAGGGAGAAACGCCAATGTTTATCGCCATGAACCGCTTTCGGATCGCGCCAGGCCGCGAAAATGACTTTGAATCGCTATGGCTTGGCCGCAACACCTATCTGAAGGAGGTGCCGGGTTTCCGCTCCTTCCATCTGCTGAAGGGGGAGCGGCAGGAGGAGTACAGCCTCTATTCTTCCCATTCGGTCTGGGACTCCCGGGCCGCATTCGAAGACTGGACCCGCTCGGAAGCCTTCCGCCTGGCGCACGCCAATGCCGGCGCCAGCCGTGATATTTACGTGGGGCCGCCGCAATTCGAAGGCTTTGAGGCGATCCAGGCGGTCGAAAAAGCATGACGTTTGCGCCAATGTCCTAATGTCGGCCGCTGGGATCGGTGGCAGCGCTGGCCAACTCATGCGCACCGGGCAGTGAACTGGTCTGCCGTTCGATTCGTCTGCGCACAATGGGCAAGTCTGGCCCGATATGCAGGGCGCGGGCGGCTTCGAAATTGGCGAGGTCGGCCTGGGTACGGCGTTGGTTGTGCCGGACATATTCCGTCCAGGTGGGCAGTTCGTATCGCTCGATCCACAGATCGGGCTCCGCCAGATCGCGTTGCAGACTCCAGCTGCGGGCACCGTCGCGCCGGCGGATGCGATGGCGTTCGTGCATCAGTATCAGGAACTGCGGAATATCGGCCGCTGAAATCCGGTATTCGACATTCACGATAATCGGGCCGCTACGTGGCTGAATGGTCAAGGCATTTTGCGGCACATTCCAGTTGGCGAGCGGATCGAGGTTGACGTCCTGCAACTCGGGCAGGGGAAACCACCGTCCGATCAACAGACCGGCAACAGCCATACCTCCGGCAGCAAACAACGCCACTGAAACATTATACTGCTGGGCGATGATGCCCGCGATCCATGCACCCCCCGCCATACCACCGAAGGTGAACATTTGATAAAGTGACAACGCCCTGGCAACGACCCAGCGGGGCGAGGAAAGTTGTACCGTGACATTGAAGCTGGACAGGGTAAGCACCCAGCCTGCACCGGCCACGATCAATCCGGCCATGGCGAAGGGCATCATCCGGCTTGATCCGGCAATCATCGCTCCGACAGCCATGGCCAGTATGCCCGAACGAACGATATTTTCAGTGCTCAGGTGTCTGCGCAGGCGGGACGTGGAAAACGCGCCGATCACCGCGCCGATCCCGAATGCTCCGAGCAACAGGCCATATGTCAGTGCGCCGCCACGGAGCAGGTTATAGGCTACGAGCGGCATCATCGCCGGAACGGCGCTGCCAGCGAGGCCGAACAGACAGCCGCGCAGCATCACGCGCCATAAGGTGGGGGACAGGACGACATAGCGAACGCCTGCAAGCATCGCTTGCCCGATTTCCTCACGCGGGAGCAGCCGGGGCGGACGTTCCGGTCGCCAGCCCCACAAGACCCGGATAACACCAATATAACTCAGCGCATTGAGCAAAAACGTGCTGGCCGCACCCCATAGCGCCACAATCATGCCGCCAAACGCCGGGCCGATGCTGCGCGCCATATTGAAACCCATGGAATTCATCGCGACCGCACCAGGGAGCAGGGCGCGCGGCACCATTTCACCAACGGACGCCTGCCAGGCCGGCAAATACATTGCTGTTCCGCAACCCACAAGAAAGGTGAAGCCCAGCAGGAGCCAGGGGGTCAGCAATCCCAGCCATGCCGTAACCGCCAGAGCCGCCGAGATGACCAGCATGAAGATCTGCGCCGCCAGCATGATAATGCGGCGGTCGACATTGTCGGCCATGGCCCCGGCCAGCAACGACAGCAGCATGATCGGCAAGGTGTTGGTGGACTGGACAAGTGCGACCATTTTCGGGGAATCATCGAGCGAAATCATCATCCATGATGCGCCGACGGCCTGAAACAACATGCCGAAATTGGCGATCATCGACGCGATCCAGATGGATCGGAAGATCGGAACGGAAAAGGGCGCCAGCGCGGACGTTCGGGATGGCCCGGCTTCCCCGGGCGCGGCGGCGGATTCGCCGGGTGTTACGGATTTGACGTCGTCAGCCATGCGGCCCCTCATGCACCAACAAGCGGGCAGCGAACAGACGGGTTGGGATCACCAACCGGAACTACGGCAGCAGAACTACCTTGGGGAGCCGAAAATCAGGGTCGAGGAGACGATTATTATCCGAGCTTGCTCAGCAGAATGGCGATGAAGGTTCCCCATGCCACAATGGCAAATATCACCACCGGTCCGATGCTACGTGCTTCTGCGAGCTTCGAATTATTGTCCATACTCTTTGACCCTCCATACAGCCGGCCTCCCTTGATGCGGGATGTTTCCGGTCGATGTCAGAAGGTTATATGCTCTTTTGCAAATGCACAAGCGCGTTTCGCCGCGCTTGCGCACAATCGGCTTTCCGACTTTAATATCGCGCATATGCGGCGGATTGGATTTCTCGCGGCCGGCTGGCTGTCGCTCGGACTGGGAGGCATCGGCGCCCTGTTGCCGATATTGCCGACCGTGCCCTTTGTGCTCCTGGCGACCTGGTGTTTCGCGCGCTCCAGTCCCCGGCTTGAGGCGTGGCTCGTCGGCCATCCTCTATTTGGCTATCATATCCGCAACTGGCGCCAATCAGGCGCGATCAGCCGCACCGGCAAACGCGCGGCACTTGGAGCCTTCGTGATTACCGGCGTCGTCGGGTTGGCTTTCTCTCCCTTCCCCTGGAGCCTGCTGCCGTTGGCGGCAGCACTCATTGGCGGCACCTGGATATGGCGTCGCCCGGAACCGGAGAAGCGGGATCGCTAGATCAGGTGTTGCTCCTGCGGGCAGGCAGGTATGGAGATGCGGATGCCATTTTCCTGACCGGTCGGAAAGAAGAAAGGATAGAAAGAGCGGCCACCGCATATGTTGCCAGAGGCGCTCTGTTCAATGTTCTGCCGGATCGACGCCACTTTTACCCACATGAGCTGCGACGGAGCCCCGACCGCATCATTGGATTTTACTGCGCCTATCCGCTTGAATCCGAGCATTGCTTCGTAAAATCGGCGGTGGCGTGGGTTAACTTCGATAAACAGATCGGTGCAATTAAATTTCGAACCATGGATGAAGATCGTATGAAACATGGCTGCCAATACGGTTTTCGATTGGATAGACGGATCAAAGGCGAATTTCGACAGTTCGCAGATCCGGGAGCCAGGCATGGCGCGGAATTCAGCCAGTTCATTGGCAAAAGTATGGTCAAGCGCAAGACCATCCGGTGAATCAACAGTAAGGGTCAAGGTTCCGACCACATTTTCTTCGGCATAAGCAATAAATGTCATGCAATGTTCTGCCGTCGGCAAACGGTGATTGGAGCCATATCCGCGCCACGCATACATGCGATTGATCAATTGTTCGGCCAGTTCCCTGTCTGCCCCGGAATGTATCAGACAAACTTCGATGTTTTTCTGCGCATCGACTTCTCCATCAACGGCCGCCTCGAACGCCCGCGGCAGGGTGCCGGGATGCTCCATACTGGCGCCAGTTTCGAGTTGAAGGCGATGCGGCATTTCCTGAATTATCGTCATAGGTTATCCTTCAAGGTTGCATAGCGCACACCCCCTCTGACCACCCGGTCAGATGGCGCCATATTGGTTCGCTGGCGTTGTCTCGCTGGCAGCCCATACCCGCGAGTGATTGCAGTCCCCCTAACGGGGTGCTTCGGGAATTGTAACGCTCAAACGCACGGATACCGATGGCCCGTGCAATTATGAAGGCGGGCAACCGGGAATCGCCTTGCAACCCGAAACCGGGGGAAAAATTCATTAAAATGTAAAAACCGGCATTTTCAATATGAAGCAGTAAAATATTAATAGATGTAAATATGAATTAACAACAAATAAGATGTATATAGTAAATATTTACGATAAATATATACAATCTAAGGTTTGCTTGGAATTCGGACACCATATAGCCTCCGAGTCGCCGTAGAATGTATTAGATCATACGGGTTTAATTCTCTGTCGGCATTTGCGTAACGGAGGGAATACAATGAAATATGGACTGTTAGGAGCGCTGGGCATCGTCTCTGCT
The DNA here is from genome assembly GCA_041675905.1 of Sphingomonadaceae bacterium. Classification (GTDB taxonomy): domain Bacteria; phylum Pseudomonadota; class Alphaproteobacteria; order Sphingomonadales; family Sphingomonadaceae; genus Sandaracinobacteroides. The sequence goes on from JBAYSX010000003.1 coordinate 100,763, forward strand.
GCGATATTCGCGCCTTCAGCCAGTGCGGCGGTGTTCACCCCCGCTGATCCAAACTTTACGGTAGTGGGGGACATCAATTCGGGGCCGATTTCCGCCTTCTTTGGTAATGCGGGAATTGCTGCGGGCAATTTTCAGGACACCTACCTGTTCACCATCGATCAGTTCGGCACCGGAAGCGGCTCGGTCACGACGAGCACCACGCTTCTCAACAGCTCAACGGACCTCGATCTGATTTCCGTATTCGTCAACGGTCTCGCGGCCACAAAGGTCGTCAGCGCCGATGGACTGAGCGAAACATTCAGCATCAGCAATGTGCCGATCTTCAGTGGTGTCCTGAACACCATTGAAATCAACGGCTTGTCACGCGGGCAAGGGTCTTACGGTGGCCAGGCTACCTTCCTCCCCATTCCTGAGCCGGGCACATGGGCGCTGATGATCGCCGGCTTTGGTCTGGTGGGTTTCGCAATGCGCAAACAACGCACGGTCCACACCGCCAACGCGTAATCAGACCAACGCGTAATTAGATAAGCCAGACTTCAACGGGGGGCTGCCGGCATATGCCGGCAGCCTTTTTTGCTTGCGGTTGTGGCTTTCAGGCAATTGCGAACTGCAACATTTATCAGGCGGACAGCGTCGGATCGATATGCGATGCCAGGAAAATAAGTAGTGCGGATGGAGATAGAAAAAATGCAACGGAAAACAGAGGGTGCGGTCTCCGGTCTTGATCGGCGCCAACTGCTGGCAGGCGTCGGCGCAGTTACCGCCGCCGCTACGATCGGGGGAGAAGCGGAGGCAGCGACGGCAACATCCGCCAGTGTGAAATGGGACCACGAGACGGATGTTCTGTGTGTCGGCAGCGGTGCTGCAGCATGCATGGCGGGAATCGCCGCGATTGATGCCGGGGCGAAGGTGATGCTCGTCGAAAAAATGCCGCTCCTCGGCGGAACCACCGGAAAATCGGGAGGCGTCCTCTGGATTCCGAATAATTTTTTCCTGAAATCGCAAGGGAAGGTCGACGAAAAGCAGGATTGCCTGCGCTATATGGCGCGCTATGCTTTTCCGCAGCAATATAATGCCGCCAGCCCAACCCTTGGGCTTGCCGATGCCGACTACCGATTGCTTGTGGCGTTTTATGATAATGGCTCCGTCGCTGTCGACAAGTTACGATCGTTGAAAGCCGTCGATTTCGAAGAATTCCGCATGTATCACGCGAACATACCGGCCCCCGATTATGCTGATCATTTGCCGGAAAATAAAATGCCCACCGGACGCGCGCTGCAACCGGCCGGCGGTCTCGGCCCAACCGGGGGTCTGGGTTTTGCGGAACGCATGGAACAATGGCTCCGGAAACATGGCGCAACGATTCTGACCGAGACGCGGGTGAACCGGGTAATCCGTGATCGGGGGCGGGTAATCGGCGTGGCGGCGGAAACGGAGAATGGCGCCATCCATATTCGCGCCCGCCGTGGCGTGGTGTTCGGAACTGGCGGTTTTGCGCATAATACCGACCTGATCAATCATCACCAGACTGCCCTTTACGGATCCTGTGCATCAACCGGCGCCACCGGCGATCTGATTCCCATTGCGTCCGAAATTGGCGCGAAGTCTGGCGGATTGCACATGGCCTGGCGAACCCAGGTAGTGCTCGAAGAGGCGTTGCAGAATCGCGCCATGGGGCTTGGCGCATTCTTCCTGCCGGGCGATTCCATGATTGCGGTCAACAAATATGGAAAACGCGTCGTCAATGAAAAACGGGATTATAACGACCGCACGCGGGTCCACTTTACTTTCGACCCGACACGAGAAGAGTATCCAAACCAATTGATGTTCATGGTGTTTGATGCCCGCTCGCTCGATGCATTCGGCGGATCCTACCCCATCCCGGTCGATGTGCGTGAAAGCCCCTGGCTGATCCAGGGCAACAGCCTTGCGGAATTGACCACCGCGATCGGCCAGCGTCTGGAGAAGATTGGCGCGCAAACCGGCCATGTTGCGCTCTCCCCGGACTTTGCGACAACCCTGCAGACGACGATCAACACATTCAATGGCTATGCCAAAGCCGGCAAGGACCCGGAGTTCCAGCGCGGCGAACATGACTATGACCGCTCGTGGCAACTGGTGTTTTCTCCGCGCCGCGAAGGGACAAAACAACCGGAAAACCCCTATCCTAACAACGTCATGCATCCGTTGTCGGATAAGGGTCCTTACTACGCCTTCATTCTGGCGGCTGGCGCGCTCGACACGAATGGCGGGCCGGTCATCAACGAGAAAGCACAGATAGTGGATTATGCCGGCAAGCCTGTTCCGGGCCTCTATGGTGCGGGCAATTGCATTGCGAGTCCGTCGCGGGAGGCATATTACGGCGCGGGCGGCACAATCGGGCTGGCGCTGGCCTTCGGGTATCTCGCCGGCATCAACGCTGCGGCGGAGACTGCTGTATGAAGTTATTGACGTTTGCAATACTGGCTTGTGTCGGAGGCGCGGTCCACGCCGCCCCCGTCAGCTTTCAGACGGATATCGTACCAATCCTGAAAACCCGCTGCGCTGCCTGCCACATGACCGGTCAGGAAGCGGGTAAGCTGGCTCTGACGCCAGCGAAAGCCTATGGAAGCCTGGTGGACGCCAGGGCCCTTGATCCGAAGTTCGTGCATGTCCGTCCGGGCAAGCCTGACGAAAGCTATCTGATGATGAAGCTGGAAGGCACGCATCTGAAGGCCGGCGGAGCAGGAATGCGTATGCCGATGGGTATGCCGCCGCTTGACGCTGGCGTCTTGACCAAATTCCGCACATGGATCGCGGAGGGCGCGAAAGCGCAATAATCGGCCTCCGCCAGACCGGGATTGGCGTAGCACTGCTCATTCAAGAAACTGGAGTAATCAGAGTGATGGAAGTTCCTGAAACCATTTCCACCCGACAGGTTGAGCAGTGGAATCATCACGCGGACGTCGTGGTGATAGGGCAGGGCGTGGCTGGCAGTTGCGCCGCGCTGGAAGCCAGGAATGCGGGCGCCGAGGTGCTTATCGTCGAGCGGGCGAGTGGCGGTGGTGGAGCCAGCGCCATGTCGTCCGGCATTTTCTATCTGGGTGGCGGAACGGCAGTGCAGAAGGCCTGCGGCTACGATGATACCGCGGACGAAATGTATAAGTTCCTGTTTGCCAGCACCCAGCCGGCCAATCCTCAGGCGGTGCGCGAATTTTGCGACAATAGCGCCGCCCATTTCGATTGGCTGGAAGAACTGGGGGTTCCGTTCGAGCGCACGGAATTCAAGGGCAAGGCGGTTTTTCTGAACAGTACGGAGTGTCTGTTTGTCACGGGCAATGAAAAAGCCTGGCCTTTTAACGAAATTGCAAAACCGGCGCCGCGCGGACACAAGGTAGCGGGAACGGGTGAAAATGCCGGTGCGGTGGCGATGAACGCCATTCTTGCCCGCTGTGCCGAAGCCAATATTCCAGCGCTTTATGATACCCGCGTGACCGCGATGGTGGTGGATGACGAAGGTCGGGTGGCGGGTTTGCGTGCGCGTCAGGCCGGCAAGGATATCTATATTGCAGCGCGGCGCGGCGTTATTCTTGCCACCGGCGGGTTCAATCTGAACAAGGAAATGGTCCGTCACTATTTGCCGCTGGTCAGCGACCCGGCCGAGCCGCTGGGCATTCCCAGCAATGACGGATTCGGGCTTTTGCTCGGTCAATCCGTTGGCGGGGTGCTTGCCGCAATGGATGGCGTGATCGCCACTGCGTCAATCTATCCGCCCGCGCAACTGATCAAGGGGATCATCGTCAACAAACGTGGCGAGCGTTTCGTTGCCGAAGATGCCTATCATGGTCGCACCGCATCTTTTGTTATGGAGCAACCGGACCAGACCGCCTGGCTGATTGTCGACTCCAGCATCTTCGCCTATCCCGAGATTGAAACGCACCAGCATCGTCTGGTCGATGGTTATGAAACCGTCGCCGAAATGGAAACCGGCCTTGGTATCCCGACAGGCGCGTTGCAACGCACCCTGGACAATTATAACCGTGACGCTGCATCGGGCTGCGATCGTCGGTTTTTCAAACAGCAGGAATGGTTGCAGCCGCTGGATAGCGGTCCGTACGCGGCCTTCGACATTTCCTTCAACAAATCCATTTATCTGTACATCACCCTTGGCGGCCTGAATACGGACAGCTACGGTCGGGTTCTCGACAGGGATCACAACCCCGTAAAAGGGCTTTATGCTGCGGGCGCATGCACGGCGCATATCCCGCAGAGCGGCAAAGCCTACGCCAGCGGCCAGAGCCTCGGGCCAGGCTCGTGGTTCGGACGGATAGCTGGCCGGCATGCAGCCACAGCGGAACCCCGCCCGTGATCGCATCCGCTCCTGGTCAGTTGATTTTCACCTGACCGGAGCTTGCTTCAGGGCATTCACAATCTGCCGCACTGCCTGTTCTACCGAGAACCGCCGGTCAAATAATTTCCGGCAACGCGCGGAAAGATCGGCGTCGACATCAATCTGGTCCAGCAGCGCTGTCGCGCGCTGGACTAGTTCATCGATCTGATTGGCTTCTGAAACCTCGCCCACCTGCTCATCGCGTATCAGGCTGCACAAATCATTGCCGGCGTTTACGTTGGCCAGAACGGGCAGGCCGCTTTGCATGTAGGTCAAAAACTTGCCGGGAATATTATGAGATTTGTGACGGTGGTCCAGTGCGACAATTCCGGCATGGCATTGCCCGTAAAGATCAGGAATTTCATCCGGGTGTATTTCATCGAAAAATAATATGTTCGTTAATTCAAGCGCTTTGGCCCGCTCTTTAAGACGCGATACTTCGCTGCCGCGACCAACGAATATAAAGCCTGCGTCCCGTCGCGTCGCCATACGCTCCGCCAGGTCCAGCACAATATCCAGCCCCTGGGCAACGCCCATGTTGCCAGCATAGACAAGCAATTTGCGCCCCGCGAGCGGGGTGTCGGCCACACGGATCGGACAGGGCCTGTCCGCCGGTTTGTCCAGCCAGTTCTGCAACACTTCCAGTTCGCGTCCGGGCTTTTCCTGCCAATCGGCGAAATAGGCGCAATTGCCTTGCGTCTGCACGCCGATCACATCCGCCACCGAATATTGATAGCGCGCTACCGCGTCAAAAAAGCGATAGGGCAGGCCGCGCCCCATCAGCCCCATATCCACCGCCCATTCAGGGAAGATGTCACGGATGATCAGATAGCCCTTGCAACCACTCTGCCGCTTCAGTACGCTCGCCAGCGGCCCGTGAAAGATCGATGGCGCATACCACACCACGCCGTCCCATTTTTGCACGGCCAGCGGACTTTTGCGTAAGTTCCGCAGCATCGTAAAAGGCATGGCGAACTCGGCCAAAGTGCGGCGCACATAACCGATATCCTTGGTTTTGGGGGCTTGCAGCCGCAAGATTTGCGCGCCGTCGAAATCCCCCAGTTGCCACGGACAATCAATCTCCGATGACGGCAGCATGACCGTGAGATCGTGGCCCTGCCGGGCGAATTCACGCGCCAGATCCCGCAATTGTACCGCGCCAGAGGTCCGTAACGGCGGAAATGTATCAGCAACCAGCGCAACCCGCATCGACCGCCTCAATATTTCTTCCACACGACGCGGTTCACATAGTCCGTATAGCTATGGATGATGCGCACGACCTTATCGCTGACATTCGGGGCGGTGTAGTCGGCAACCAGGCGCAACCCGCGTTCATCACCCCTCGGCTGGCTTTCCAGGATCGCCAGCCCTTGTCGTACCCGGTCAACTTCCAGGCCAACCATCATCACCGCCGCTTCCTCCATGCCTTCGGGGCGCTCATGCGCTTCGCGCAGGTTCAGCGCAGGGAAGTTCAGGATGGAGGATTCCTCGGTGATCGTGCCGCTATCCGAAAGCACGGCCCTGGCGTGCATTTGCAAATGCACATAATCATGAAAACCCAAAGGTTTCAGCAGTCGTACCTGTGGGTGAAACACTGTGCCGGTTGCCTCCACGCGGTTCCGCGTGCGCGGATGGGTGGAAACGACCACCGGAAGATTATGGTCCTCCGCCACAGCGTTCAGTATCTGCACCAAACGGGAAAAACTGCGGTCGGACTCTATATTTTCCTCGCGATGGGCGCTGACCACGAAATATTGTTCGGGGATAAGGTCCAGCCGGTTCAATGCATCCGACGCCCGGATTTGCGGCATGTAATGATGCAATACTTCATACATCGGACTGCCGGTCTTGATGACCTGATCGGGCGGCAGCCCTTCCCGAAGCAGGTAATCGCGCGCGATGGTGCTGTAAGTCAGGTTGATGTCTGCGGTGTGATCGACGATGCGGCGGTTGGTTTCTTCCGGAACACGCAAGTCGAAACAGCGATTACCTGCCTCCATATGGAAAATTGGGACCTTGCGCCGCTTTGCAGGAATGACGGACAGGCAACTGTTCGTATCCCCCAGAACCAGCATCGCCTCCGGCTGCACTTCCGCCAGAACCCCATCCACTGCCGTAATCAGATTGCCAATAGTATTCGCTGCGCCCGTAGTGCCCTCGGCGCTATTCAGGAAATAATCGGGTTTACGAACGCCGAGATCGTCAAAAAAAACCTGATTCAACTCATAATCGTAATTCTGACCGGTGTGCACCAGAAGATGATCACAATGGCGGTCCAGCGCGGCCAGCACCCGCGACAGCCGGATGATTTCAGGTCGTGTTCCCACGACCGACATGATCTTCAATTTTTGCATGATCAAACCTTGCTGGAGATGGTGTCAGGCCGCGCGCGGTCGAATATCTCATTAGCCCACAGCATCACAAACATTTCATCCTCGCCTACATTGGTGATGTCGTGCGACCAGCCGGGAATCGTCTCGACCACTTGCGGTGTTGCGCCGGATGTCCGCAATTCCACCCGCTCATCCGTCACCAGATGGCGAAAGCGAAACAGCGCTTCGCCCCGGATGACTAGGAATTTCTCGGTTTTCGTATGGTGGTAATGTCCCCCACGGGTCACGCCGGGATGGGCTGTCAGGAAGCTGAACTGGCCGCAATCTGGCGTTTTCAGCATCTCCACGAATACACCACGCGGATCGGCGTGCTGCGGGATCGGGTAGGAAAAACGCTCCGTCGGCAGATAGCTCACATAGGTGGCATACAGCGCCCGCGCCAGGCCGGCGCCTACCCGCTCGGTCAAAAGCGAAACGCGGCTCGCTTCGAACGCCTCGATCTGCGCCGCAAGCTCTCCAAGCGTAATTTCATATTCCGGCTGCACCACCGCCGCCGGCTCATCCAGCGCCGAGATCAGCGCGGAGACAACATCGTCCACATAAACCAGCCGCAATTTCGCCGCTGGATCATGGATGCGGATTGGCAGGCCACGCGCGATGTTATGGCAAAAGGTCGCCACAACCGAATTATAATCCGGCCTGCACCATTTCCCGAATACGCCGGGCAGGCGGAAAATCGCCACGGGATTGCCCATTTCTTCGCCCAGTGCCGCCACGGCCTGTTCGGCAGCCAGTTTGCTGCGACCATAGGGATTGTCGCGCCCGGCTTGCGTGGATGACGCCAGAATCAGCGGCACCCGCCGGCCCGAAGCACGGATCGCATTGCACAGCTTGACCGTCAGGCCGGTATTCACCTCGGCGAAGGCGCTTTCGTCTGCCGGGCGGTTCTCTCCGGCCAGATGGATGACCGCATCGGCCCCTGCCACCAGTGCGGGCAAGGTGGCGGGATCGTCGCCACGCACAAATGGCACGATAGAAAAACCCGGCAGTTCCCCCAGCCGAACCGTCAGATTCCGGCCGATGAAACCCCGCGCCCCTGTCACCACAATCCGGCGCACCGGCTGCGTCATTGCTTACTCCTCGGGTTCCACATGCTCGCCGCGCACAATCGCCTGCATGAAACGCAGCTTCATTAGCAGCGCCTGCATGCCCTTGACATCCAGCCGCGTGGTATTGTGCGAATTATAATCGACGGCCTGCGAAATCCGCACTTCGCCCTGTTCGACGAACTTGCCATAGTTCAGATCGCGCAGGTCTGGCGGCACGCGGTAATAGCCGCCAAGATCCTCTGCCGCCACCATTTCCTCGCGCGAAAGCAATACCTCGAACAGCTTTTCGCCGTGGCGGGTGCCGATGGTGTTGATCGGATGATCCGGCACGCCCAACAGGTCTGTCAGGGCAATCGCCAGCGTCTCGATGGTCGCGGCCGGGGCCTTTTGCACGTAAATTTCGCCGGGGCTGCCATGCTGGAAGGCATAGAGTACCAGGTCCACCGCATCGTCCAGCGTCATCATGAAACGCGTCATCGCGCCATCGGTGAGGGTGATGGGCTGTCCGCCCCTGATCTGGTTGGTGAACAGCGGGATCACCGACCCGCGCGAGGCCATCACATTGCCATAGCGGGTGGCACAGATGACCGTATCGCTGCTGGACCGGGATTTGGCGACAATCACCTTCTCCATCATCGCCTTGCTGATGCCCATGGCGTTGATCGGATACACGGCCTTGTCGGTGGAAAGGCAGACGACGCGTTTCACGCCGCTGGTGATCGCTGCCTCCAGCGTATTTTCCGTGCCCAATACATTGGTTTTCACCGCTTCCATCGGGTGAAATTCGCAACTGGGCACCTGTTTCAGCGCTGCGGCATGATAGATGAAATCCACCCCGCGCACGGCGTTCAGGATAGACTGATAATCCCGCACATCCCCGATGTAGAATTTCAGTTTCGCGCTGTTGTACTTCTTGCGCATGTCGTCCTGCTTCTTCTCGTCCCGGCTGAAGATGCGGATTTCGCGCAGATCGGAATCGAGAAACCGCCGCAAAACGGCATTCCCGAAGGAGCCGGTTCCGCCGGTGATAAGCAGGGTTTTATCGGTGAACATTGGTTGGAACCCCCCTTTCTAATTTTCGTGGAGATAAGTAAGCAATAATAAAAAGAAAAGATAGTAAAATTATAATATTAATGACGTTGAAATTTCCCACATACCAAACAGATAAAAGAAAAAAATGAAAGGAAAATACAAAAAATGCAGTAATTATATTCTTTAATCTGACATAGTGCACGATAGTCGCTTGTAAATATCCCAAAAAAATACCAAAAATTATAAGAAATATAATAGAAATAGGAATCCCAAACGTAAGTATTTGCCACGATGGGAGGAAACCCGATAGGCTGGTCCCCGAAATTTCGTGCGCTGCTTGCACATTAAGAGGAAGATATCTATCGCTAATAATTTCTCTTAGATGAAAGATATTAATATATTCCCCAACCGATCCAAGTCCAAAATATAGTATACCGGCTGCCTCGTTAAACGTGCTCCAAGGAAGTTGGGCCTGCAAGGTAAACCTAGAGAAAATAAACATTACCCCCAGACCGGCTACTTCATACCGGTATGCTACCTGCGCTGCCATAATAATTATTACGGATATAATTCCAGTAACGGTTTTTATGGGGTATGTACGATTCGTTTTTGCAGCATATACAAATAACCAAGAGGACATATACATAATAAATAAGGAAAATTTCTCACCTAATAAGAACAGTCCTAAAAATACGTACAGTGCAGCATATATCTTTCCGATCCTCGAGCTGGTAATACCACCCGAAGCATTGAGAGAAAGGGCCGAAACCCAAAAAAAAGTCAGAATAATCAAAATTCGTAGAAATGATAGGAACGATGGAGCCGCCGAACCCCAATAATTGGTCCTTGATATTCCCAATAATACGGGACTTCCATATATAAGTAAAACAAAAAGTGAACATATTATTATAAATAAAACAGTATATTTCACCACCATATTTCCCCAATAGGGAGGTAAAATAGAGAATGATCTATGTGTTCCAGGGTTAAATAACTTGTACCCTTGCTGAATAGCCTCAGATGTAATTAATAGAGACAGAACAAGAAACCAAAAAACGCCGTTGCCTGTGCCAAACATCTTGATTTCATACATGCGCTCTCCGAAAGAGGCTAGAGTCGAACCTATTAGCACACCCATAAAATAAAAGATTTGATATAACGATGTTAGGAATGCATCAAAATTACGTTTTAAAAATATCCCTATATAGGACACGATCCCAATCCACCCGGAGGCATATACGAGCTTCATCGAAACAGTATCTACCACTGTAGGTCCGGATGCCTCAATATAAAACATAACTATACAGAGGGCGGAAAGTGCCAACAGAACAAATTTGTGTATTATATACTGTGTTCGAATTGAAATCATATTATTATTATTCAAACATTAAGTGCGCATTTCAAAAATTTTATGCGCGATTCGTTCATGTGTTCGATATCATATTTGCCCGTCTGTAAAGGTGTTTTGAACTGACTAATACTCAAACCATATTTATCGGAAGGGAATGTGGCGCCTGAAACGAGAGTTAAAAATGCTACCGGCTTTCCCCGAAGAAGAAAATCTACCGCTGAGGTGGAATGTTTTGTGAAAAGGACATCATATTGGTCAGAGAGGTCTTCCATATGCGCCCGTTCAATCACAATTCCTCTTGCAGTCATTAAAAGCCATAGTTTAATCATCCAAACACTTTTTGTGGCTGGGTGCATTTTTATTGCCATACGGTCAAAGCTCTTCCCTTTCGGGAAAAATGTCTTCTTGGCTATACCAACCAATTCCTTGATCTCGTCATGCTTGAAAGACGGGGCAACAAGAATTTTCCAGTTTTTATCCCCTTCTTCCGGCATGACGAAGATGTCGCTTTTGCTTTCCAGATCGTCCTTGTACCGGCCCTTGACCACCATTTTTCCATTTGGCGCGCGGCTTTGGAAGTGCACCCGTGAAAGCTCACCCCATGCCCAGAATTCCTGTGCGTTGGCGGGGAAGTAAAATTTTTCACTCAGAACAAGACCATGCTGTATCACGATCGTCCGGCAGTCTGCCCTTTGATGGAGAGCGGCAATTATTGCAGCGACGTCGAAAGGCTGGTCATTGTAGCAGATGAAGTTTCGTGTCGAAGCGAATCCGCGATCGATGGATATTTGTATCGCCGCAAAAAAATGCAGGAGAAAGAGGTTCAGATATCGTGCTCTGCGCGTGACGAGCATCAGCAGCAGGTAATATGTCTGGAACAGAATGTGCCGTATGGCGAAGCGAGGCAAGGCCAGCTGATGCATTTTCGTGTTTGCACGGGGCGAGGTATACGCTTGCAGTTTGCCGAATTCAGCTTCCAGTGATGCTTTCTGATTTTGGAACAGCCGTAACTGATTTGGGCCCTTTATAAATGCCACTGTTTCGGCATCCGATATCCCGCCCCGGAGCCATGCATAGGACAATGTGGTGCGAAGGCATTTCAAAAAAACAAAGCCGGCTTTCCCCTCCGCGATCAGGCGATACAGGTGGAAATCCCCTTCTCCGGCCAGTGTGCGGATGAGGGCCAGTGTCGGCTTTGGCGAAACCACCTTATTCGATGTCCTCGAAATGAACCGGGGTGAATTCGTTGACGTTGCGGGCGAGTGTTTGCCCCATCACGGCGTCCAGATATTTCGGCGCCAGCCCATAGCCCGGACGCACGCTGCGGATGGCGTCGGCGGTGATCACATCGCCCGCTTTCATATCCTTCACGAAATACAGCGACCGGCGGAATTGCGCATTGCCCTGTTCGCTCGATTTGCGGCCATAATCCACCTGGCCCAGTGCCGCCCACGCGGTTTTTGCGCCCGCGCACAGGGCCGCCATCTCCAAGGGTTGCAGCGAGAAGCTGTCGTCCGGGCCGCCGCCGCTGCGATCCAGCGTGAAATGCTTTTCGATGATGGATGCGCCCAGCGCCACGCTGGCGATCGCCGTGGTGTTATCCAGCGTGTGATCCGACAGGCCCGTAACCAGCCCGAAACGGGCGATCATGTCGGGGATGGTGCGCAGATTATAATCCTCAGCCGGGGCGGGATAGCCGCTCACGCAATGCAGGATCGCCAGTTCCCGGCAGCCGCCATCGCGCGCGGCGGCGATGGCCTCGGCGATTTCATCGGCGTCGGCCATGCCGGTGGAGATGATCATCGGCTTTCCCGTGCCCGCCACATGGCGGATCAAGGGCAGGTCCACCGCCTCGAAAGAGGCGATTTTATAGGCAGGCGCGTTCAAATCCTCCAGCAGATCGACGGCGGTGGTATCGAACGGCGAGCTGAAGATGGTGATGCCAAGATCGCGGGCATGATCGAACAGCGGCTTGTGCCATTCCCATGGCATATGGGCTTCTTCGTAAAGCTCGTACAGCGTTCTCCCGTCCCACAAGCCGCCGTGGATGCGAAACTCCTCGCTGTCGGAATTGAGCGTGATCGTATCCGGTTTGTAGGTTTGCAGCTTTACAGCATCCGCGCCCGCCTGTTTCGCTGCCTGCACGATGCGCAGCGCCGTTTCCAGGCTGCCATTATGATTGGCGGACAGTTCGGCAATCACATAGGGGGGATGGTCAGGGCCAATAGGGCGGCCGGCAATTGCAATCGCGTTGGTCATTTTATCGCTCCTGCGGCGCGCCGGTCAGTCTGGTCTGCATTTCGTTGCGTTTGCTTGCCCATTCGTCGGCAAGCAACCCCAATCGGACGATATCGATATAATTGCCGTCCAATCGATGATGCTGGCGAAATGTGCCTTCGATCAGGAAGCCGAATTTCTGATGCAAACGAATAACCGGTGCATTGAACGCCAGTACCTCACAATGCAGCTTGTGTAGGCCGATCGTGGTGAAAACATGATCGATTGCCAGAAATTCCATGCGTGATCCCGTTCCCCGGGGCGCATTGGGCGCAGCATAAAAAGCCCAGGAGCAATTGGAATTGACGCGATCGATTGCCGTGAAGCCGACGATGCCCAGCGGGGAGGCGTCGTTTTCGTACATGAAATATTGCTGATCTTCGCGTGAGCGTGTCCGTTGCCACCAGGAAAGATGCTCGGCGGGAGAGATTTCGTGGCGAGTGTACATGTTGGCGCGCACGGAAGGAGCGTTGCGCCAGGAGCGCATCAGTTCCAGTTCATGGTCTTCAATTGCACGCAATTGTCCTGATGCACTCATGCTATTGTTCCTTCCGCAACAGTAACTCTACGGCCTTCGGCGTGCCGCGACCATCGCAGATGTGGGCCGCAGAATCTGAGAGCGCCCGCAACCGGTCGGGTTGCAACGCGTGTAACAGAGGCGGTAAGGTTTGGGAAAGGTCTGACTGGACCGCAAGGCTTTCGGCCGCGCCCAGTGCCGAAAAGGCAACGGCGGCTTCGCGCTGATTATCTGCCAAAACGAGTTGAATCGCCGGCAATCCCAGACAGCAACGCTCCCACGAGGTACCGCCGGCAGCGCCGATGGCGAGATCGCTGTTGGCCATCAGCCGCGCCATATCGCGCACGCCGGCCAGCACCTGCACGGGGCGGTTCATCCTTGCGGCCCGTTCTTTAACCTGCGCCAGCCAAGGGGCATGCTGGCCCATCACCACGGTGATCCGTAAATCCGGTGGCAGGGTGCATGAGTCGAGCGCGTCAAGGACTGCTCCGGTGGCGTTATCCTTGTCCACACCGCCCATGGTGATCAGCAGATGCTCCAGACGCGGCGAGGCGCGGCGAGCGAGGCTTTCGTCACGCAGCCGCGCAAACTCCGGGCGTAACAGCGCATATTGCGGGCCGAGGAGCAAGGTGGCCGTGGGCGGTGTCAGGTGGGCATAATCCGCCGGGGTGCGGCCAAGGCTCGGGTCCAGCAGCAGGTCACAATCATGTGAGCGGTCGGCCAGATCGTCCATCACCATCAGTTGGCGACAGTGGGGGCGCAAAGCCTGCTCCCAGCGGTGATCGAGCGCATAATGATCGACCACCAGCCAATCCACGGTTGTTCCGTTCATCACCAGGAGCGTGTCGGCGCTATCCGTCGCCTGATCCGTGCCAAGCCAGTGTGCATGGGCAAAATCCGCCGGGTAGTCGGCAAGATTTTCCCGGGTGGGCAAGGCCATCACCTGATGTCCGCGTTCCGCGATGGTATCCAGCAAATGCCCCTGGTGCGGGCGCGAGATGAACAGGCACTCTGCCCCCCGGTCGCGCAAGGCGTCGGCCAACGTCAGGCAACGCATGACATGGCCGGTGCCAATCTGCACTGAAGCGTCGGTGCGGAATACAATGCGCTGTTGCAATGGAGTTACCAACTTGTCCAGCCACCGTCTACCGGAATGTTTGCGCCGTTAATAAACGTGGAGGCTGGCGACGCCAGCATCAAAATGACACCCCCGATTTCATGCGATTGACCGATGCGGCCCATTGGAACTTTGGCGGCGAGCCGGTTCACAAATGCCGGAGAAGATTTTTGCACTGCGGTGGATGGGAAAGGGCCAGGAGAAACAGCATTTACCCTGATATTCTCCTTGCCGAATTCGCAGGCAGCGTAGCGGGTCCATTGCAGCAAAGCCGCCTTCGCAGCCCCGTAGAAGGGAGGGTTTGCTACCTCGGCGTGATCATAAGCTCCAAGATCCGGGCTAACGGATGCGTACATCGATGATACATTAATTACCGAGGCATCGCCGGTATCCCGCACTGCCTTTCGTAAGGCTGGAAGCGCAAGACGAAAGATATTGTGAGCTGCAACAACAGACATTTCATAGCTCTTCCGGTAATCATCACATCCGGATGTCTCGATTGTTCCTGCGCCGCCTGAATATGCATTATTGATTACACAATGAATTGGCTTTTCGTTTCTGATCTTGAAAAATTTGGCAGTAGCAGAATGATCATTTAAGTCGAATGCGGCACTGTCTGCCAAATATCCGGCTTCAGTTAGTTCGGAAACCAGTTGCTGACAAGCCTCATGTGAGCGTGAATTTACAAGAATCCGCGCACCTGCTTCAGCCAACACCCGACTCATTGCTTTCCCCAGGTATCCGGTCGCTCCCGTAATAAGAATATCGCGGCCATGAAGGGAAAATGTGTCGATCAAACTCATCGGTCAGCTCGCTTCCAAAGCGCAGGATTGAGGGTGAGATTTTCAATCCACGGACGGGTATCACGAACTTCCTGAATTTGTGAATATGACAAGGGGTCGTTTTCCATAAGCGCCAGATTGGTCATTAACTGTCCCATTGTTTCGGTACCCACTACGATCCCGTCTATCCAAGGGAAACCTGCAACAAAGCCGATACACAGGTCCGCAAGGGATGTTCGCTCAAACCCCTCCCGCATTTCCTCCAGCCATTTCCAAATTAGCGTCGGATTCTCGACATGTGCACGATTCCAGCTTCTAATGTCATGGCTGCAAAGGAGCCCTTGCAATAATACACTGCGGACATGAATCGTGAGATCGCGGGTTGCTTTGACAAACTCGATATGTGAGGATAATTCATCCCAGCGGTGATCTATTATACTGAACGGCATCTGGATATGAGATACTCTTGACTCATCAAGGGCTATAAGTAACTCATGCGGACACTGCACAGAAATTCCAAGTTTATCTATTCTTCCTTCATCCGTGTGCTTGACCAGTCTGTTCCATACACTGCCGTTCCAGTCGCGTAAATGACTTGTTCGATGCAAAAGCAAAGTGTCAATTTTACGAGTCCCAAGATTCGTCAGGGAATTGTAAAGACTGGAGTCAACGAAGGCATCTACAACTGATGGAGGTGCATCATCTGGACAATCCGTAAGCGTCGACATCTTGGTGACTATTTGTACGCGCCCTTGCCAGCCATTACTCAGAGATCGCCCTATGATCTCTTCACTGCTACCATACGCCCTCGCCGTATCGAGCCACCGAACCCCGTTGACGATTGCTGTCCGGATTAATTGTTTGCCGGTTTCCGCACCTGGCTGGCCGCTGGTATTGGAAATTCCATAGTGCATCCCTAACTGAGCGGCCCCCAGTACAAGTTTACAGGCAGGTTTACTGACTAACGGCTGTAGGTCAGATCCCTTCATCTGATCAATTAGATCAAGCGCATGTATATCTACGGGATTATTAATTTCTCGGAATAATTTTTCAATGTATAGATAATCATCTAAACAATCAATAGTGCATCTGTAATGCCCCATTCCTTTGTAAAAGTATTTCTGAAAATATGTTTTGCCAAATTTCCTGATAATATAGGGGGTTACATGTTCTAAATCTGATAAAACACTGCTATCTCGGTGCGCTAATCTTAAAAGACGCAAGCGCATAACTTCGGCACTCATGCCGTAAGGCAAGCCAGAATTCATTCCATTACAGGCAAGATACTCCAAGCCTCTGCTGTAGAAATCATCCTCAATTTCATCAAGCAGATGTCCATCGGGGAGAACATTGTCCGCTGTCAGCCGAAAAACCAAAGTTTCGTCATCGAAATCCTTCAGCGCCTCAACGAAGCGGGATAAAGTATCTTCCAGGCTTCCCCGGTAATAGCGAATGCCATAGCCCCGTAGCACCTCGACAAGTCCGTCGTCGCTCTTCTCCGTCGACGTGGCGACTATGGCGTTCCGTCCGGTATTTGCAGCCCGTTGGGCGGCGAGCACCACAACCGGCCTGCCTCCGACGGGCAAAAGCACTTTACCGGGTAGTCTGGTGGAATTTGTTCGGGCCTGAATGACAGCAACGCTGGTCATCCTATTACCTCGCGCAACGCCTCCACCACGCAATCCTGCTCAGAGTCGGTTAGCGTCGGGTGCATCGGAATGCTGATCGCTTCGCGATAATATTGCTCGGCTTCCGGATAATTGCCGGAACGGAAACCCATTTTTTGATAATAGGGCTGAGTATGCACCGGAATATAGTGCAGATTCACCATAATGTTTTTTGTGCGCAGATACTCGAAGACGTGCCGATGTGTCACCGCTATTTTATCCAGTTGCAGGCGGATGACATAAAGATGCCAGGCGGAATAGCTATCCGGATGCTGCCAGGGTAAGGTCAACGGCATATCGGCGAGCAGGCGGTTGTACCTGTCCGCGAGTTCGTGTCGTCGGGCGACATATTGATCCAGCCGGTTGATCTGGCTGACGCCCAAAGCGGCCTGGATATCCGTCATGCGGTAATTATAGCCGAGCGCTACCTGCTGGTAATACCACGGGCCGTCCATTTCCTGCGTCATCAGCGCGGGGTCGCGAGTGATCCCATGGCTCCGCAACAGCCCCAGACGGGTGGCCAGCGCGGCGTCATTCGTCAGCGCCATTCCGCCTTCGGCAGTGGTGATGATCTTGACCGGATGAAAGCTGAAAACGGTAATGTCGCTATAGCGGCCATTGCCAATGGGTTCCCCCTTGTATCGTCCGCCTATGGCGTGTGCCGCATCCTCGATGATGCGGAAACCATATTTCTGGCCGAGCGCGTGAATGGCCGCCATATCGCATGGCTGGCCGGAAAAATGCACGGGAACGACGATCCTGGGCAGGCGGCCGGCTTTTTCCGCCACAATCAGTTTTTCTTCCAGCGCCTTCGGGCATAGATTGTATGTAAGCGGGTCGATATCCACGAAATCTACCTGCGCGCCGCAATATAGCGCGCAATTAGCCGAGGCCACAAAAGTATTGGGTGAAGTCCACAGCCAGTCTCCGGGGCCAAGATCGAGCGCAAGGCAGGCGATATGCAGGGCCGAGGTGGCGCTGTTTACCGCCACTGCATGCCGCGCACCGGTATGCGCCATGACAGCCTCTTCAAACTGCGGGATATTCGGCCCCTGGGTCAGGTTGACCGATGTCAGTACCTTGATGACCGCGTCAATGTCTGCTTGCGTGATATCCTGTTGCCCGTAGCGGATCATGAATCTGTTCCATGGCTTGTGTTATGCAGATTGAATGCCCGCCAGTTCTTCTGTCGGTCAGGCGGTGAGTCGGGCCGTCATAGGACGTGTCACATCAAACTGCCAGCGTTGAAGTGCACTCAGACATAGCTTCGGCTGATCCTCCGCCATGCCAGCGTCTTCCATGTCAGAATCATCAGAAACGCGATAACGATGCCCGCCGGAACGGCCAGTATGGGCGCCGATTTGCTGATGATCCAGGTGGAGAGCGCGAAGACCGGCAGGGCGGCGATGTGGCTGTAGATGACGGGTTTATCCTGCCCATGGGAATAGAGCGCGTAATGCGGCACCATGCCAAGGGCATTGATGAGCATGGCCGCCATCACCCACGGATAAAGATGGATGGCTTCCATATAGACGGGGTTTCCGACCCAATCCAGCAGCCATGGCAACAGTAACCAACTGACAACAGCGAAACCCAGTGAACAGACGAGCGTCTGGACAAGCATTTGCCGGAGGCGGGTACGCGCCAGATCATATTCACGATTATGACTGTGGCGGATGAGGGCCGGGTAAGAGAAGGAGAAGACACCCGCATCAAGAAACACCATCAGCGCGCTCGCGACACCCAGAAACAGCACATATGCGCCCACCATCTCGATGCCGCCCAGTGCTTCCAGCCAGTATCGGTCGATTGTCTGGAATCCCCGAAGCGCGAGTGTGGCGATCAGGAAAGCAGCGCTGACGGTGATTCCTTTTCTGATCCAGTTCCAGTCGATCGGGTGGCGCCAGCCACCCATCCGCAGGCGCTGCACCTTCCAGATTCCCGATGCCGCCGCGGCCACGCCCGCACATGTCCATAGCGCCATCACCGCGTCCAGATGGCGACTGTCAGGGTCGTGCATCATCAGGGCGACGATGGCGATAGCCCAACTGCCCTGGCGCACAAACAGGATGACACTGGCAGAGATCTGTTCGGAAAGTGCAACAAGCAGGCGCGATATTTCCTGATTGAAATGCTCCAGAATCAGAATCGGGAAGAACCACCAGACCAGATTTCCAGGCCAATCCATATGAGCCAACAGCATAACAGCTGCGGGCGACAGGAGCAGATAGAGCAGACCGGACAAGGCAGCCTGGCCTTTCAGCATACGGCCGCGCTGGTCTTCGGGAACGCGCAGTATTTCGCGCGTCACAAACACATAATAATCCAGCCCGACAAAATACAGGCAATATCCGACAGTTGCGGTGAAAAGCCCGTAATAGCCAACCGAGGTTGCATCGAGATATCTGGCGAGAAAGAATATAAAGAGAAAGCGAACGCCCAGCGTACCAAAGCGCAAGCCGATATTCAGCGCGCGTTGTACATGGGAAGTCATCCGGTTTTCGCCTTTGCCGGTGGCTATGCGGAAGCCTCTTCACGCTCTGGCATATGTTTAAACGCCGCGTAGCTCGATCGCACCAGCACGAGCAAGCTTCCGAATATGATCCCGCCCAACACGCTGGCGACGAGAACCAGCGATGGCCGGGGCGATGTGGGTCGCAGGGACGCATTGGCGCTGCCGAACGGGTCCGCAGCATAGGGTGCCGACGAACTGGCCGCCATCCGCTGTTTTTCCTGTTCGCTGAGCGACTCCGCAATTGCCGCCCGATGTTCGGCAAGTGTCACCCGCTCCAGTTGCGATGACAGATAGGCGATGTTGCCGGTCGATCGCTCCAGGGCCTTTCGACGTAAAATATTATCCAGTTCGTTGTTCAGCGTGTTCAGAAACCGAACGGCAAACGCCGGATCCTTGTGATTGAATCGGAGAGTCAGGAACGGATTCTTTGGGTCCTGCGCTACCTCGACTTCCCGCTGCAAAAACTCCTGTAAACGCGCACCATCGGGCGGACTCCACGCAAAGGTCGGCGCGCCGAGAAGGTTTTTGATCACCGCAATGGTGGATGATACGAACCCGCGCGGCTGCTGCCACTGCCCTGTTTCTTCATTCCATTCATTGCTGAATATCACGCGCATCAGATCCGGATGCGCGGCGAGTGCTTCGGCGAGGCCACGGGAATGGACCCCTTCCGCATAAAGGGAAAAGCTCAGTTCCTCCTGGCCCTGTGGAATATTAATCCCGGCCAGCGATGCAAGCCCGCCAAGGCCGGCCAGTTTTGCACCACCCCCCGATTGTGCCGGGGTGAGAGTCAATTCCGCCGTGTAGCGATAGGTGGCGTTATGAAGATAGAGAGAGGCAAGCCCCAGAAAAGCAGCCGTGACTACCATGATAATCCAGCGCCCGGCCCAGATCGTCCGGAACAGCTCCCTGAGGTCGATCTCATCGCTGGCGATTTGCGTGTCCGGACTATTTGCCGGTTGCGTACTGACCATCCTGCTCCGTCTCAACCCTGGGTGTTCGCGCCCGCCTGTAGCACGCGGTTGCCTGCATGCAACCTGGCGATGAAAGGGGCGGGTGCTATTCCGCTACGGACACATGGTGGCTGCTCCGTCTGCAGGCACCGTTTTCCACAAGATTCTCCGCCAGTTGCCGCTTCAAAACGGACACAGGCGGCGCATAAATGAACCCGAAACTGACAGCGCCCTGTCTAGATTCCACCACATGGTGCAGTCGATGTGCCTGGACGATGCGTTTCATATAGGCGGAACGCGGGACATAGCCGGTGTTTACCCGCCGGTGGACGATAATATCGTGGAATCCGAAATAGATCGCACCATAAATGGTGACGCCGATGGCAACCCAGGTGAAACTGTCGCCTTTGCCCAGTGTTACGCCGACATAAAAAAGCGCGATGGCTGCTGCCGCCCCCATCACACCGAACCAGTCGTTTTTCTCGAAACGGCCGGTGCGCGGTTCGTGATGGGATTTGTGGAGGCACCACAGCGGGCCGTGCATCAGCCAGCGATGCCCGGACCAGGCGATCCCTTCCATGACGATTATCGTGGCCAGCGCCAGCAGGATTCCGGTCCAGATGCTCATCCAGTTCCTTTATGCGCTATTGCGGCCAGGGGAAACAGGGTCTTTAAGAACGAAGGGCGAACGCCTAGTTTGGCTGGCATGTCCTCGGCCCCTATTATGATTCGCACATCCCTTGCGGACCTTCCGTTGCCGCCCGATTATGCACCCAACCGCCCGGCGCGACCGCTCAAATCAGAAGGCGGGCGCAAATTCGTGCTGCAATCGGATTATCAGCCGGCGGGCGATCAGCCGGCGGCGATTGAAGCGCTTGTATCGGCGGCGCTGGCCGAGGAGCGCGATCAGGTGCTGCTGGGTGTGACGGGTTCGGGCAAAACCTTCACCATGGCGAAGGTTGTTGAGAGATTACAGCGCCCGACGCTGGTTCTGGCGCCCAATAAAATTCTTGCGGCCCAGCTTTACGGCGAGTTCAAAAGCTTTTTTCCGGATAATGCCGTAGAATATTTCGTCAGCTATTATGATTATTACCAGCCTGAAGCCTATGTACCGCGCACCGATACCTACATCGAGAAAGACAGTTCGATCAACGAAGCAATCGACCGGATGCGGCACTCGGCAACGCGTTCCTTGCTGGAACGGGACGATGTACTGATCGTCGCCTCCGTATCCTGCCTTTATGGTATCGGTTCGGTTGAAACCTATTCAGCGATGACATTCAGCCTGAACAAGGGCGATACCCACGACCCGCGCGAGATCATCCGTCGGCTCGTGGCGCTGCAATACAAGCGCAATGAAGCATCTTTTGTTCGGGGAAGCTTCCGGATGAAGGGGGATACCCTGGAGCTATTTCCGTCCCACTATGAAGACATGGCGTGGCGGATCAGCTTCTTTGGCGAGGAGATCGAGGCGATAACCGAATTTGATCCTTTGACGGGAAATCGGATCGCCAATCTTGAAACCATCAAGATTTACGCGAACAGCCACTATGTGACTCCGGGGCCAACGCTGAAACAGGCGACCCAGGCCATTCGCCACGAACTGGATGTCCGCCTGAGAATCCTGCAGGAAGAGGGCCGGCTGCTGGAATATCAGCGGCTGGAACAGCGCACCAATTTCGATCTGGAGATGATCGCGGCGACCGGGGCTTGCTCGGGCATCGAAAACTACAGTCGCTTTCTGACCGGGCGCGCACCCGGCGAACCGCCGCCGACATTGTTCGAATATTTGCCGGACAACGCATTATTGTTTGTCGATGAAAGTCACGTCACCATCCCGCAAGTCGGTGGCATGGCGCGAGGAGACCGGGCGCGCAAGGTCACCCTGGCGGAATATGGTTTCCGCCTGCCATCCTGTGTGGATAACCGTCCGCTGAAGTTCGAGGAATGGGATATGTTGCGACCGCAGACCATCTGCGTGTCGGCAACGCCCGGAAACTGGGAAATGGCGCAGACTGGCGGCGCGTTCGTCGAACAGGTGATTCGCCCGACGGGCCTGATTGACCCGGTGGTGGTGGTGCGGCCCGTGGAAGATCAGGTCGACGATCTGATGGCGGAAGCGAAGGCGACAGCCGAGCAAGGCTATCGCACGCTGGTAACGACACTTACCAAAAAAATGGCCGAGGATCTGACCGAATATCTGCACGAGGCCGGGCTGAAAGTACGGTATATGCACTCCGATGTGGAAACGCTGGAGCGCATCGAACTCATCCGCGATTTGCGCATGGGCGTTTATGATGTGCTGGTCGGTATCAACCTTTTGCGCGAAGGACTCGATATTCCTGAATGCGGGCTCGTCTGTATTCTGGATGCCGACAAGGAAGGGTTTTTGCGCTCGGAAACGTCGCTGGTCCAGACCATCGGTCGTGCGGCGCGAAATGTCGAAGGCCGGGTCATTCTCTATGCCGACCGCATGACCGGATCGATGCAGCGGGCGCTGGCCGAGACGGAGCGGCGGCGTAATCGCCAGATCGCCCATAACGAAGCCCATGGAATCACGCCGGCGACAGTGAAGAAGGCGATTGCCGATGTGGTCGGCCATGTAACAGCGCAGGACTATCTGACCGTCGAAATCGATGCCGATACGCCGCACCTCGTAGGGCATAATCTGAGATCTTATATCGCTGATCTCGAAAAGAAGATGCAAAAGGCCGCAGGGGATCTGGAATTCGAGGAAGCGGCGCGGCTGCGCGACGAAATAAGGCGACTGGAGGCCGACGAACTGGGTATAAGATCCGAACAGCCGATGCGGGGGCGAGCCATGGCGGGCCGTCCGGGGACACGCACCGATAAATGGGGCAAGATTCGTGCAAAGAAGATGCGGTAACCATAGTGACCCGGGCAGCGGGTTGGCGCAGCGCGGGGCGGGGCCTATTGGGGACAATATGAATAATATGTCGAACATCGAGCCGGGCGGCTTGGACCGCCTGAATAGTTTGTGGCTGGCCGGGTGCGGGGCAATGGGTGGCACCCTGCTGGCGCGCTGGCTGGATGCGGGCTTGCGGCCGGAAAATGTTACTGTGATCGATCCCGCTCCGGCGGGTCTGCCACAGGGCTTCAGCGGCGCGGTGGTGAACGACGCCAATGTTCTGCCTCCCGGAGGGGAAGGGCCGCAAATCCTCGTTCTGGGTGTTAAACCGCTGACGGTGCTGCAGGTGGCCGATGCGCTGAAGGGGCGCTTGCCCCCTGCACCCTTCATTCTGTCGATGTTGGCGGGCGTGCGCACCGCAACGCTTTCGCATCTGTTTCCGGGGGCCCGGATCGTGCGGATCATGCCGAATACCCCGGCGCGCGTGGGCCGGGGGGTAACTGCGCTGTTCGGGGTCAATCTTGCCCCCGGCGATGCTGAAATTGCTGATTCGCTGGCAACTGCGGCAGGCCGCGCCCTGTGGGTGGACGATGAAAACCGGTTTGACGCGGTGACAGCATTGTCGGGCTCCGGACCGGCATTTTTGTTCCGTTTCGTGGAAACATTGGCTGGTGCAGGGGAAACCATCGGCCTCGATCCCGCAACGGCCAGCATGCTGGCGCTGGAAACCGTGGCCGGCGCCGCCGAACTGGCCACACGCAGCGAGGCGACGCCGGCGACCCTGCGTCAACAGGTAACGAGCCCGAACGGCACCACCCAGGCCGGGCTCGATGTGCTGGATGGCGATGGCGCCTTGTCCAGCCTGCTGCGTGCAACCTTGCGGGCGGCGGCGGAACGGTCGCGGGCCCTGGCGACGGCGGTCGATTCGGCAATCGAGACCGGCGTGCAGGGCAGGGACGCCGTTCGCTCCTGAATTTCAGTCTTCGCGTGCAGGCTGGGCGAGGGCAGCGATCATCGCCCGGTCTTCAGGCGGAATCAGGCCGGACAGAACCGCCCAGAAACCGGTGACCGCTTCCTGTCCGGCCTGGGCGTAGGCGGCGGCCATATGGTTCCGTAACAGCGCGAACAGTGCAGCTTCCAGTTCCGCGCCAGCCGGGGTCAGATGCAACCGTCGCTGCCGCCGATCGGACGTTCCGACTTTTTGCAGTACGAAATTCTCGCGCACGAGATCGATCAGTATCCGCGACAGGGCCTGTTTGGTGATACCGAGAAGACGCAGCAATTCGAAAACGGGGAGACCGGGCCGGCGGGCAATGAAATGCAGCGCACGATGATGCGCGCGGCCGAGTTTATGTTGTGCCAGCAGGGAGTCCGCGCTGCTGACCAGATGGGAGTAACCGAAATATAATAATTCGACCCCATGCCGGATCTCCGATTCGCGGAGGAACAACGGCGACGCGCGACCGGGTACGGATGAGGGCTTTGACGAAATTTCTGGCATGTGCCATTAATTCTACCCAATGATGGCGCGGGGGCAAGCTGGTCTGAAAATCTGATCATGCGACAAAACGACAGGCAGGCAGGACGAATGCTGAACTGCGGGGGAAGAATGGTTGTCAATTATGGTGGCACGGGATTAAGGGACAATACGCGCCGCTTTATTGCGTGCCGCGGCGCCCCGCCCGAAACCGGCGGGAGGAAATGGCACCTGAAGGGGAATGGCGGGATGGGCAAAAGCCTCGACGAGATTGACGGCAGCTTGTCCTCGCATGAGCAAGGGTCGCGGCTGTGGCAGCGCGGCGGTGACCTGTTCGCCCTGTCGCTGGCGAGTGCGATGCTGATCATGGCGCCCGCGATGAATGGGCCCGGAGGGTTGCCGGCCCACGCCAGCAGCGTGACCGACGTGCGGAAAAGCGAAGGGACGCAGTCGCTCGATGCGCTGGCCAGCGCCGAAGTCAAGATTTTGGCAGATACCGCCGATAAATCCTCCAATCCATAACGCCGGTTGACCGGTATAGCGCCGGATCATAAACGGACGCACGTTTCGCTGGTGCAAAAAGGTGGGTGAGTGAAGTTTCTGGTCCGGCTGGTATCGGCGTTCATTTTCACAATTTATATGATGTTGACGGCCCCGGCCGGCGCGCAGTCCATTGACCCGAAGATTCTGCAAGGTCTCCAGGGGCAGCTTGGCGTCAGCAGTCCTTCTCAACAATCCCGATCGGCAAGCCCGGCCGAAACCTTGAATACGGAGCCGACAACGACCGGCGGGCGCGTGGATACGCGCGAAGAACAGGAATTTCGTCGCGCCGCAGCGCGTCAGAGACTGCATCAGCTTTATACCCCGTCTCCCGTGGAACATGATTACCGGCAACGGCTGGGGGACAGGGAGATCCGCCAGTTCGGCTATGAATTTTTTGAGTCTGGCCCGGCGCCGACCGGCACCCGCACGGGCATGATCGGGGACGATTATGTGCTGGGAATCGGTGATCAGGTGCATGTTGCGTTCCGCGGGGCGACCAACGGCAATGAAATAGCGACGGTCGATCGCGATGGTCGCCTGGTGATCGGGCAATTGCGACCGGTGGTGGCCGCGGGCCGAACGCTTGGCAGTGTGCGGTCCGCGCTCGCCACCGAAACGAAAGCCACCATGCTGGCGACCGATGTGCATGTCTCTGTCGGTGAAGTACGCGCGATCAGTGTGTTCGTCGGCGGCGAAGTGGCGCGGCCAGGCCAGTATAGCCTGACTTCGCTGGCCAATATCGGCACGGCGCTGGCGCAGGCGGGTGGTGTCCGGCGCAACGGTTCCCTGCGGCAGGTGCGCGTGTTCAGCGCGGGCGGCGGCAGTCGAACGGTCGATCTTTACGGTCTGCTCGGGATCGGCGCGCCGGGATCGCAGGGCTTGCGTGATGGCGACCGGGTTATTGTGCCGGTGATCGGTCCGACGATTGCGATTACGGGCGCGGTTGCAAGGCCCGCCATTTATGAACTTAAGGGCCAGTCAACCGTCGGGGCGGTGCTTGCATGGGCCGGCGGTCCGTTGCGGCAGCGGGGAGCGCAGGTCAGCATCAGCCGCATTGGCCCGGATGGGGCGGAAACCTGGATTCACGCGGCGGGCAATCATGATCGCATCATTGGCGGCGACGTGTTGCAGTTGGTCGGCGGCTCGCCCGGAGGGTCAAGCGGCAGGGTCAGCCTGCTGGGCAATGTCGCAAACGCCGGTCCGCGCCCGCTGGCGTCTGTGGGTACGGTGGCAGAACTGGTCGGTCGGTCGGAAGAACTCCCGATCGACGCCTATCAGCTGGCGGCAGTGCTGGTGCGCCGTGACCCGCGTACGGGCGCCAGAGTGTTCGAACCGGTCAATCTCGCCCAGGAATTACGGAGTGGAATCTCTACGCCGTTAATGAGCGAGGACCGGCTTTACGTTTTCTCGAACCAGAATATCCGTTTCCTGAACAGCGCGCCGGTGCGGCAGATCGTGCTTGGGCAGCCTAATCCCCTGCCGCAATGCCGGTCGTTACGCGTGCTGGCGGGACTTGTTCGCGATACGCAGGCGGCACGTTTCAGCGCGGTGTCGCGCGGCGGGTTCGTCATCGAAACGGAGCGTGGGGTCTCACTGGGAACCGTCGGTCGTGCGCTTGGTGGTGAGGCCGGGCGCAGTCTTGAGGAGCAGGTGGCCGAGGACGCCATGAACGCTGAGGAGTTCGGCGGTCGGGATCGGCGCTTGAGGGAAAATGAAAGCCAGACGGTCAGGCGCAACGAAAACAGGTTTGAGGAACAAATCTGCCCCGAGATTTTCGAGGAAGAGCCGGAATTGCTCGCGGTTCTGATCGAACATTCGGTCAGCGTCGGGGGTTCGGTGCGCCGGCCGGGCGCCTATCCGGTTGGCGGTAATGTATCGGCGCGTGATCTGGCTTTGGTGGCTGATGGTCTTGTCGTGGGCGCAACCGATCTCGTGCTGGACATCAACCGTCTGCACAGCGGAATTTCGGACCGGATCGAAGTGGACGCGGCGGGAACGGTACTGGCGGTAACGGATGTCCGCCCGGGTGACGATATCCGGTACAACGCACAACAGGCGAACTTCGAAGGCTCCGGAGTGCTGGTATCGGGCGAGGTGGCGCGCCCGGGGCTCTATGCGATCCGGCGCGGCGAAACATTGTCACAATTATTGAAGCGGGCAGGGGGGCATACGGAATATGCTTATGCCTATGGCACGGTGTTTACCCGGCGCAGCGTAAAGCAGAGTCAGGAGGCCGGTTTCAGGCGCTCGGCACGCGAACTCAACAACAGTCTGCTGGCAATTGCCGCGCGTTCCACGCAGGGCAGCGGCGGAAATCTCGCAGGCGCGGCCTCGCTGATCCAGACGCTGGCGGAGACGGAAGCGCCAGGGCGGATGGTGGTCGAAGCCGATCCTCGCGTTCTGGCCTTGCGCCCTGATCTCGATACCGTTCTCGAAGGTGGCGACGCCATTCATGTGCCGAAGCAGCCCAATTATGTTCTGGCACTGGGGGATGTGAATAATCCGGGTGCGTTGCAGTTCGTCGCCGGCAAGACGGCGGGCGAATATCTGGACGAATCAGGTGGCTCGCTCTCCACCGCTGACAGAAAGCGCGCTTTCATGGTCCTGCCGAATGGCAGCGCCCAGCCGCTGAGTATGAATGGGGGCTGGTCTGGCAATCGCGGTGCGCCGCCCCCGCCCGGAACCACGATTATCGTGCCGAAAAATATCGATCCGCTGTACCGCCTTTCGGTGTTCCGCGACATCACCACTATCATCGCCCAGCTCGCTTCATCGGTTGCCACGGTCGCCGTTCTGGCGACCCGTTAGGAGCGGCCAGATGCTGGCCGCAATCGCCATGATGGCGCCGGGTGCCCTGATCGCGCTGATGATCGGCCATCATGCCCTGGCGATCGGCACAAGGTTGCGCCTGCTTGATTATCCCGATGTCGACGGGGGGCGGAAATTGCATGCCACCGTCACGCCTCTGGTCGGGGGGCTTGCAGTGGTGGCCGCACTGCTGCCGCCGGTGCTACTGTTGTGGGCCCAGCCATCATCACTTGCGCAGGACCAGATGATCAGCTGGTTCATCATTACCGTGGTCGGCCTGTATGTGATCGGAATTGCCGACGACCGTTTCGGGTTGACTGCGCCGTTTCGACTGGGGATGGCGATAGCACTACTGGTGCTGGCCATAGGCGCGGTGCCGCGTTTCAATCTGCATTTTTTGCTGTTTTCGGGGCAAACCGAGCTGATCTTGCTTCCCGGCCTGGTCGGGGTGGGGTTCACCTTGCTGTGCCTCGTCGGTTTTCTGAACGCGGTGAACATGGCGGATGGCAAGAATGGGCTGGTGATAGGCCAGGCGTTGATCTGGTCCGTGATCCTGATGGTCCGTCTGCCGCAATGGTTGCTGCCGATCGTTGCCGCGGTATCGGGCGCGCTTGCCGTGCTGTTTTTCTATAATATGAAGGGGCGGCTGTTCCTGGGGGATGGTGGCAGCTACGCGCTTTCGGCGATTTTCGGCTTGCTGGCGGTTGTCGGGTGGAATGCGGGTTTCGCGGATTTCCGCGCCGATGACGTCGCGTTGATTTTCGCGGTGCCGGTGTTTGATACCCTGCGGCTGATGGTGCAACGGATGTTGCACCGCAAAAGTCCCTTCACTGCAGGACGGGACCATTTGCACCATTATTTATACGAGCGGTGGGGCTGGCCACGGCCGTTAACGTGGGTGCTGGCGCTCGTGGCCTTGCCAAACGCCGGGGCGATATTGCTGCCGGGAACGGCCCATTGGTGGTTGCTGGTAACATTCATCGGCTATGTCGCGTTGATCGGCGCGGCAATTTATAAACCAAAGGTTAGCGCGGGCTGATTTTCGTGGAAAAGGGCTTGGCAGCGCCATTGCTTTTGGCTATCAGCGCCCTTCCACCAGCGGCTTCGGTCCGCTCCCCGGTGGTATAGCCGGTATTGGGGTGTAGCCAAGCGGTAAGGCAGCGGTTTTTGGTACCGCCATTCCCAGGTTCGAATCCTGGCACCCCAGCCACCTCCGGAACTTCCACTGAAAACCATATCAGCGCGTCAATCCCGATTGACCCGGCTACATGAGCCGCCTATACCCCGGCCTCCGTGCCTGGGTAGCTCAGTTGGTAGAGCAAGCGACTGAAAATCGCTGTGTCGGCGGTTCGAGTCCGCCCCCGGGCACCATTCCAGGCATCCCCCATCCGCCGGTTTTCAGGCAGGCGGCGCGCGCTTCATACATCCGAAAAATCCGGGTAGCCGGCCGAAAGGTTTGCACCCAACCTGCACCATCAAAGAACAGCTGGCAGGTCAGGTCATGGTTCCGATAGTTTTTCTGAAGCGGAACAGGGCGGTCAGGAAAAAGACCGTGCCGATGATGATAATCGCCAAAAATTGCGGCCGGACGACATCGAACCCTGCGCCACGATATAAAATCGCTTGAGCCAGACTGACGAAATGGGTGTTCGGCGCAGCCAGCATCACCGCTTGTACAAATTCCGGCATGCTTTCGCGCGGCGTGGCGCTGCCCGAAAGCATTTCCAGCGGCACCAGCATCAGGAGCATGCCGAATTGTGGCATCGAACGTGCGATGGTGCCGAGGAAGATGCCCATGGATGTCGTGGAAAACAGATGCAGGCTGACCCCCACCATGAATAGCGCCACCGACCCTTCGATGGGCACCGGCAGCACTCCCTCGACGATGAACAGCAACGACAGGGCAGAAGCGGCCACGACGACCAGACCCATCGACCAGACCTTGCTTGCCATGATCTCGAACGGCGTAACCGGCATCACCAGCAAATGCGCGATCGTACCGTGTTCACGCTCCCGGATCAGTGCAGCGCCGGTCAATATGATAGACAGCATGGTAATATTGCTGATGATTTCCATCAGCGATCCAAAGGGGATATTATCCAGCGTCGGGTTGAAGCGGGCGCGCAAAGCCAGATCGACGGGCGGCGTCGTGGCGGCGCGCGTGCCCTGCAGGAACTCCGCCACCTCGCCCGAGACAATCTGCGAAATATAGCCGCCACCGGTAAAGGCCTGGCTCATCCGCGTGGCGTCTATGTTGAGTTGCACCGTCGGCGTGCGCCCCGCCAAAAGATCGCGCTGGAAATCAGGCGGGATATCGAGGGCGAAGGTGAAAATGCCCCTGTCCATGCCGGGATCGACTTCGTTCAGTCCGATCAGCGCAGGTCGGGTGAATTGCGGCGGATAGAAAGCCGAAATAATGCGATTCGACACGGGAGATTGATCTTCATCCACAATGGCGATCGGCGCGTGGAATAGTGTTTCGGGCGCCGCCGTCGCCGACACGTAAATGCCAAGCGAAAAAGCATAGATGATCAGTATCAACATCATGCGGTCCCGCCACAGGCTGCGCAATTCCTTGATACCGAGCCGCCAGATATTGGAGATGACGCGCACCTCAACGCTCCTGCTTGCGTAGCAGCAGCGCACACAACAGGATCAGCACGGGTCCGGTAATGGCCAGCGCCAGCAATTGTATCTTCAGATCGCCAAAGCCCAGACCCTTGGAAAAAACGCCACGGCAGATCAGAATAAAATGGGTCGCCGGGAAAATATTGCCCATCAATTTTCCTATGCCGTCGAGCGACGAGACCGGAGTCAGCAGGCCGGAAAACTGCATGGCCGGCAGCATGGTGCCGATGGCGGTGGCGAAAAGGGCGGCGATCTGGCTGCGCATGAACACCGAAAACAACAACCCCAGCGCCGTGGCCGCGACGGTGTAAAACAGTGCATCCAAAGTCATTGCCCATATATTCCCGGTGATCGGCACGCCAAACACAAATCTGGCCAGCAGCACCAGCAACAGATAATTGGACATGGCCAGCACGACATAGGGAAACTGCTTGCCCAGCAGAAATTCGATGCGGCTGACGGGTGTCACGTAGAAATTGATGATCGAGCCAAGTTCCTTTTCGCGCACTACGCTGAGGGCCGTCAGCATTGCCGGAAACAATAACAGCAAGATCGGAATAACCGCGGGCGCAATCGCGACAAGACTTTTGACGTCCGGGTTATAGCGGTAGCGTATCTCGATATTGACCGGCCCGGCGACCGGGCGGCTGCCGGTTTCCTGCATGGCCATTTCCTGCAGCCAATGCATATGCATGGCCTGGATATAACCCTGCACGGTTTCGGCGCGCATTGGCATCGCGCCATCCATCCATACGCCAATCTGCACCGGCGTCCCACGCCGCAAATCGCGGGCAAATCCGTGCGGTATTTCGATGGCGACGCTCAACTCTCCCTCGCGCATCCGCTGATCGAGCGCGTCATAATCGGTGATCGGCGGCTGTTCGGCGAAATAACGCGATCCGGCGAGATTCAGCGTGTAATTCCGGCTGGTTGTGGTCTGATCGCGGTCAAGCACCGCAAAGGACAAATCCTCCACGTCCATACTGATGCCATAGCCCATGATGAACATCAGCAACACGCTCCCCAACACCGCAAGCGTCAGGCGGATCGGGTCGCGTTGCAGTTCAAGTGCTTCGCGTGTGGCATAACTGCCCAGACGCCGCAAATTGAAGCCGCGTATGGGAGGGGTGGCAGTTTCCGGGGCGGTGGCCAGTGGTGGCGCGGGTTCTGTCGTGTCTTCCGGTGATGCATCCTTCAGACAGGCGATAAACGCCTCTTCCAGCGTCTCTGCACCGCGTTCCGCGACGATTTCCGCCGGGGTTCCCACCGCCAGTACCTTGCCGGCGTGCATCAACGACATGCGGTCGCAACGCTCGGCCTCGTTCATGAAATGGGTGGAGATAAAAATCGTCACCTGATCCTGCCGGGACAGATCGATCAGCATCTGCCAGAAACCGTCGCGCGCGATCGGATCGACACCCGATGTCGGCTCATCCAGAATCAGTATTTCCGGACGGTGAATCATCGCCACCGCCAGAGACAGCCGTTGCTTTTGCCCGAGTGGCAGCGAAGCGGGCGGGGCATCGAGAGCATCGCCCAGGCCGAAACGTCCGGCCATTTCCGCCACCCGCGCCGGAATTTCGGCGGGAGGCAGATGAAATAATTGCGCGTGCAGTTCCAGATTCTGCCGCACGGTCAGTTCGGAATAGAGCGAAAACGCCTGTGACATATAGCCGACGCGGCGACGGGTTTCCAGGCCGCTGTCCTTGATTTCTTTTCCGAACAGCCAGGCCTTGCCTTCGGTTGGCGGTAACAGCCCCGTCAGCATTTTCATCGTGGTGGATTTGCCGCAGCCATTGGAGCCAAGAAAACCGAAAATCTCGCCGCGCGCGATGCGGAAATCGACAGCATCGACAGCGGTGAAGTCGCCGAATTTTTTGGTCAGTCCCCTCGCTTCGATGGCGATATCATTATCGTCATTGGTGCGCGGTGGAATGACAACTTCCCTGTATCCGGCGCGTTGCGCCCCGGGCAGCAAGGCAATGAATGCGCTTTCGAGATTGTCCGCACCTGCCCGCGCGCATAATTCGTCGCGCGTACTGGTCGCCAGGATCTTTCCGGCGTTCATCATCACCAGCCAGTCGAAACGCGATGCCTCGTCCATATAGGCGGTGGCCACCAGCACGCTCATGCCGGGGCGGCTGGTGCGGATGCGGTCGATCAGATCCCAGAATTGCGCCCGTGCCAAGGGATCGACGCCGGTGGTGGGCTCATCCAGAAGCAGGAAGTCCGGATCATGGATCAGTGCGCAGCACAGGCCCAGCTTCTGCTTCATGCCGCCGGAAAGCTTGCCGGCGGCGCGGTCCCGAAAAGGCGCAAGGCCGGTACTCCGTACGAGGTCGGCAATGCGGCGTTCGCGTTCCGCGGCATCTTGTCCGAACAACCGCCCGAAAAACGCCAGATTTTCGGAAATTGACAGGGTGGGATAGAGATTTTTGCCTAGTCCTTGCGGCATATAGGCAATGCGTGGGCGCACGGCGTCGCGATGCTGACGACGGGCAATGTCCCCGCCAAATACCTCGACTTCACCTTGCTGGATTACCCGCGCACCCGCGATCAGCGAAAACAGGCTGGATTTCCCTACGCCATCCGGTCCGATCAGCGCCACCATGCGCCCCGCCGGTATCTCCAGATCAATATCATCCAGCGCCTTCGTCTGCCCATATCGGAGGCTAACTCCGGTAAGGCGCGCAGCAAACGTCATGGTGCAGTTCTGATCGCCAGTTCATCCGGCCAGGGCGTATCGGGGTCGATCCGCACATAGGCCATGCCGGGCAGCCCGGTTTTCACCTGGGAGATATGTTTTTGCAGCAAATCCGGGTCAATTTGCGCTTTTACCCGAAACATCAACTTCTGCCGTTCGCTTTTCGTCTCCACCGTTTTCGGCGTGAATTGCGCGACATCGGCCACGAACGAGATTTTCGCCGGAATCGGATATTCGGGCGCCGCATCCAGCACGATCCGCGCCTCCGAGCCGATGGCCACACGCCCGACCACGGTTTCGGGCAGAAAGAAGGTCATATACACATCGGACAGATCGACGAGATTCAGCACCCGCCCGCCGCTTCCCAGTACCTCGCCCGGTTGCGCCACCCGATACTGCACCCGCGCATCGCGAGGGGCTTTCAGCGCGCTATCGGCGATATCGGCATCCAGCCGCCGAACTGTCGCCGCCGCGGCCTCGGCATTCGAGCCCGCCCCGATCACTTGCGAACGGGCCGAGGCAATCGCTGCTTGCGCCGCCAGCACTTGCGCGCGCGCCGCCGCCAGCGCGGCCTGCGCGCCTTCCACGTTGGCCTGGTCGTCGTCGCGCTCCTGCACGGCCATCGCGCCTTCGGCCGCCAGCGTGGCCGAACGGGCAAACCGCCGCTGCGCCGCATCGGACACATCCTGAAACGCCCGCTGCACCGTCTGCTCATAAGCAGCGACGGCGATATTGCGCCGCGCCTCCGCCAGATCGAGGTTCGCGGCAAGGCGGCCGGCGTTGAAAATCGGCAGGCGGAGGGATGGAGTGAAACTCCATGCGCCGCTGCCGCCCCCAAAAAGTCCATCCAGTTCCGAACTGGCCGTGCCAGCCGAGCCCGTCAGCGTGATATTCGGGAAAAACGCCGCGCGGGCCGCGCCAATATCGGCATTGGCGGCGCGCAACTGATGTTCGGCGGCGATAATATCGGGTCGGTGGATCAACAGTTCCGATGGCAGGCCTGCGGGCAGGGGGCGATCCCGGTCCGTCTCCGCCAGGCGTAATTTGCCGGGACCAATTTCGACGGGTTGGCCGACCAGTAATGCCAGCGCGTTGAAATTGAGATCGCGCTGCTGTTCGAGCGCATGAAGGGCCGTCTTCGCTTGCGCCAGCAGCAATTGCGCCTGCGTCATGTCAAGCTTCGAGCCCGAACCGACCTCATAGCGCCGCCGTAGTATGCGCAGGGCTTCCTCGCGCGTGGCGATGGATTCCGCCGTCAGCGCAAGCCGCTCCTCATATTCGCGATGAGCAAGAAAGGTGTTCGCCACATTTGCCACCAGGCTGATGGCGACGGCGCGATGCGCTTCTTCGCTCGCCAGATATTGCTGGCGCGCATATTGCCGCAAGTTACGCAGACGTCCCCAGAAGTCGATTTCCCAACTCGCCCCCAGTTGCGCGTAAATCTGCGTGCTGGTCATCGGCTCGCCAAAGCCCGAAACATCGCCCGGAATACGGGCGCGCGTTCCGGAAGCGCTGGCGTTCAGATCCGGGTAGAGCCAGGAACCCTCGATCCGGTAGGCGGCGCGCGCCTCTTCAACCCGGCCGGCGGCGATCCGAATATCGCGGTTGTTGGCCAGCGCCGTCTCGATCAGGCGCTGTAATTGCGGGGCGACGAAAAACTCCCGCCAGCCAAGGGTTGCGATCGATCCGGCTTCGGCGGACGTGCGCGCATATTCCGCCGCCACGGGCGGCGCAAGCCGAAATGACTCGCGCGCAAAGGGGGCGATGACTTTGCCAGTCTTCCGGGTGCCTAACCGTCGCGCCGGGGAAGCGGTGTATATTCCTGATTGTCAAGGTCGGGCAATTTCATGCGACCGGCCTGCCAGTCGGCCTTTGCCTGTTCGATCCGTTCGGGCGACGAAGATACAAAATTCCAGTAAATATGCCGCTCCCCGATCGGTTCGCCGCCCAGCAGCATCACGGTGGCGGGCGTCAGGGCCGTAAGAAACGCCGGCCCGGCGGCCAGCACCGCCATTTGACCCGCGAAAAAATGCTGTCCGGCAATCGCGATTTCACCCCTGGCGATATACAGCGCACGTTCGCTATAGTTGGCGGGAACCTCGGCGCGAGCGCCTGCAGTCAATTCCATATGCAGATAAAAAAGCGGCGAGTGCGTTTTCACTGCCGCCGTCAACCCGAATGCACTACCGGCGATCAGCCGCCCGAACACGCCATCCTGCTCCCAATGTGGCAATTCCACGCCTTCATGGTGAGAGAATGTCGGGTCGCCTTCCTCGTCCGCCACCGGCAACGCCACCCAGGCCTGGATACCATGCAAATGGTCGCCAACAGCCTGCGCCTTTTCGAAACGCTCGCTATGCGTGATGCCACGGCCCGCAGTCATCCAGTTCACCTCTCCGGGGCGGATCGCGATTTCCGAGCCGACACTGTCCCGGTGCATCATTTCACCATCGAAAAGGTAGGTGACGGTGGACAGGCCAATATGCGGATGGGGACGGATATCGAGCCCACGGGATTTCCCGGCTTCCAGATCCATCGGCCCAATATGGTCGAAAAAGATGAAAGGCCCCACCATGCGCCGTTTGTGAAACGGCAGAACACGCCCGACTTCCATGCCGCCGCCCAGATCACGCCGCCGCTGCTCGATCACCAGTTCGATCATCATCCGGCTCCTTTAATCGCGCAGCAGTCGCCATCCATGCGTCGTCAGCATCTCCAGCGGCTTGAAGCGGCGTTTGTAATCCATACGCGGCGAACCATTGATCCAGTATCCCAGATACACATAGTTCATGCCCACTGTCGCCGTGCGGATAATATGGTCCAGAATAATATAAGTACCCAGGCCGGGGCGCGCATCCGGCCCGGTATCATAGAAACTATAAACCATCGACAATCCGTCGGTTTGCCGGTCCGTAAGGCACGCCCCCACCAAACGGCCCGGTCGCCCGTTTGCCGAAGGCTCGCGATATTCAACCACCACTGTATCGATGGGGGAGGTTTCGATCATATCGGCGAAATCATATCCATCCATCGAGGACATGCCGCCCTCCGGGTGACGGTTATGCAGGTAGGAGCGCAGCAGGGCATATTGTTCTTCAGTTGCGCAAGGGTCGCAGGCGGAAGCGTCCAGATCGGCGTTGCGGCGTATCAGTTTCCGTTGGGATGCCGACGCGCGAAAATCGCGGGCGACAACACGCACGGATACGCAGGCGGTGCAGGCCGTACAACTGGGGCGATAAACAACATTCTGGCTGCGGCGAAAGCCGATGCGCCCCAGGCCCTCGCTCATTTGCTGCGCATCCGACCCGCGCAATTCCGTGAATACCTTGCGCTCCGTTTTACCGTCCAGATAGGGGCAGGGGCTTTCGGCGGTAACGAAAAAGCGCGGGAAACGTGTGGGCTGGCTGGTCATATCGCCCATATTCCATCCAGGCGACCGGAGGACGACCGTTGCAACCCGAATATGCGCGTGCTTGATCTCACCTCTTGTCTCGTCCGTTTCCGCAAAGATTGCTGCCTGACAATCTGCACATCGTCAGGCCCTGGCGCAAGTGTTGCCGCGCGGGAATTCCGGATGAATTCCCGCCTTGAAAGGCTGATCTTGCCATTTCATGCCTGTTTACGGCGGTTCCGTGCCATTCATAATGGCCCGCGCATGGTTAATGTGCCGGTTTCAGGCGAGTTCGACCCGGCTCACCTCAAAACCGGCGCCGCGCAGCGCCTCGATCAGCCGCTCCAGATGTTCGCCGCCGCGCGTTTCACACTCAATTTCCGTCACCAGGCCTTTGGCCGGCAGGTTGGTAAAAATGCGTTGGTGCGACACTTCCAGGATATTTACCTGCTGTTGGTCAAACACGCGTGCAACCCCGTACAATTGTCCCGGCCGGTCTTTCAGGCGGATACGCAGCCGCGCCAGCCGACCGGACCGTACCAGATCGCGCAGGAGCACGTTGGCGAGAAGGCGGGTGTCGATATTGCCGCCCGAAAGGATCAGGCCGACAGTCCGCCCGCGAAACCGGCGCGGATGCGCCAGCAGCGCCGCAAGCCCGGCGGCGCCCGCGCCTTCCACCACGGTTTTCTCGATCGCCAGCAGCATAGCGACCGCACGTTCCAGATCGCGCTCTCCTACCAGCAGGATATCCGACACCAGCTTCGATACGATCGGCACGGTTTGGGCGCCCGGTTCCTTCACGGCGATGCCTTCCGCCAGCGTGTCGCCATCGGCCACCACCGGCTCGCCCGCCAAAGTGGCCTTCATCGATGGATAAAGTTCCGCCTGAACCCCGACAATGTCGCTGTTGGGTGCGATCTGCGCCGCCACCGTGGCCATCCCCGCGATCAGGCCGCCTCCGCCAACGGGCACCACCAGCGTGTCGATATCAGGCGCGTCCGTCAGCATTTCCAGCGCAATCGTGCCCTGGCCGGCCATGATGTACGGATCGTCGAACGGGTGTACGAATACCAGCCCGCGCTTTTCGGCGATATGGTGGGCGTGGGCGGTCGATTCCTCCAGCTTTTCGCCATGCAGCACCACTTCGGCGTCATGGCCTTCGGTTTGCTGCACCTTGATCAGCGGTGTGAAGCGCGGCATCACGATGGTGGCCGGGATGCCCAGCCGCCGCGCATGATAGGCCAGCCCTTGCGCATGATTTCCCGCCGACATGGCGACAACGCCACGCTTTTTCTCTTCGTCCGACAGTGCCAGCAGACGGTTCAGCGCCCCGCGCTCCTTGAAGGCGGCGGTGAACTGAAGGTTTTCGAACTTCAGGAACACGCGCGCGCCGGTCACTTCGGAAAGCGTGCGGCTTTCAAGTGTGGGCGTGCGAATGATATGGCCGGCAATCGCATCGGCAGCGCGCTCCACATCGGCAAAGCCGATGGGCAGCCCGTTCTCCGCCTGCGTAGCTGTACGGTCCATATCTCCAGCGTCCATCATGATAATCCTTTCGCCGTGCGCAATAGCGCTTCGCGGGCGGGGCAGCAAATGCGGAGTTGCAATCCGCCTTGCAGACATGGCCGGGTTGCGCCAGGGGCGGAAACCATGGCCGGATTTGCTGTGATGAAAATTTTCCGTCGCGTGATGCTGGCGGCGTTGCTGATTCTTGCTGCGCCCCTGCTTGCCGGACAGACACTGGTTGTGAACGCCAACGGCTATAGCATTGATAAAAAAGGCAAGGTGCAACGGTTTTCCACGCTGCTGATTGGAGAAGACGGCAAGGTCGTCTCGGTTTTGCGAAAGGGCAAATCCGAACCGAAACTCAGCGACGGGGATTATCGTCTCGATGTAAAAGGCAAAACGCTGCTCCCCGGACTGATCGAAACCCATGGGCAAATATTGCGTCAGGCGCTGTTGATGCGTGGATTTACGCCTGAAACAGCAGATTCCGCCAGTCCGGTGCAACGCGAACTGGCGCTGATCGCATATCTGGACAAACTCCCGACCCTCGGCGTGACGGGCGTGCATGATATGGGCACGACGGCAGCGGATTGGGCGCTTTTGCGTAGCCTGGGCGATGCGGGACGGCTGAATGTGCGGATTACGGCCTATGCCGACGACATGCCGGCAATGGAAGCAATCGCGCCATTGCGCCCGACGCCATGGCTGTATGAAGGCCGGCTTCGTCTGCAGGGGATATTTCTGCGCGCCGACAATATGGGCGCCGCCGACACGCGCATGAAAAATCTGTTCAGCCGCAGCAATTATTTCGGTTATCAGGTGGCCGTGGAAGCGACGGACCCCGTCGCCATTACCCGGGTGCTGGACAGTTTCGCCGTGATTCGCCCCGCCTATGGCGGGAAATATCGCAATCGTATCGAACAGGCGCAGAATCCGGCTCCCGCCGATCTCGAACGACTGGCAGAACTGGAAACGCTGATGATGGCGCCAACCAGGCCGGGAACGCCGCCATTTGCGCTGCTGCATGCGGCGCTGCTGCGCGGCGAGGACATGGCCACCGCACTCGCCAGCCTAACGACCGGCGCCGCCTTTGCCGGGCATGCGGACGACGCGGTGGGCAGCCTGGCTCCCGGCAAATGGGCCGATTTTATTCTCGTGGATCAGGACCCGTTCGCCATCGCGCCCGAATCCGTGCCGGCGATCCGTGTTGAGGAAACCTGGCTCGCTGGCAAGAGACTGTTTCAGGCCACCCGCTGATCTTCCGGAATGATCTGGCCCTGCCTGTCGATGGCGAGACGGGAGAGACCGGCGGGCAGCCCCCCGGCGAGCCGATCGCCCACCGCATCCGCCACGGTTTCAGCGGGTTTCAGGCTTAGCGGATCTTCGCCGGGATAGGCCTTCGCCCGCATGGCGGTGCGTGTCCCGCCCGGATCGACGATCAACGCTGGCACACCCAGCGCCTGCATTTCCGCCGCGTAAGTCCCGATCAGCGTTTCCAGCGCCGCTTTCGATGCCGCATAAGGCCCCCAATAGGGCTGTGCGCGGCTCGCGACGGATGAGGTGAACGCCACCACCGCCCCACGTGCGCGTCGCAGCATCGGGTCGAAATTGCGCAGCAATCGCCATTGGGCCGTCACGTTCAGCGCCATGATCGTTTCAAACTCGTCGGGCCCGGCATGGGCAACCGGTGCGAGCGAGCCAAGCGTGGCCGCATTCAATACCAGCAGATCGAGCTTCCCCCAGCGGCCCGCCAGCGCCGCCGCCAGCTTGTCGACATCGGTGGCCTGCGTCAGATCGAGCGGCGCAATGGTGGCTGTGCCACCGGCGGCGTGGATGCGCTCCTCCACCTCGACCAGGCCGCCTTCCGTCCGCGCGGTGAGGACGACATGATAGCCATCTTTCGCCAGCCGTTCAGCCAGCGCCGCGCCAATGCCCCGGCTGGCGCCGGTGACAAGCGCTACAGGTTTTTCTGCGGTCATATCGGTCAGCGCTGTCCTTCGGCGAGTTTCAGCATATGCACTTCCGCCTGTTCCTGATCGGTAAGGCGGGTCGGATAGTCACCGGTGAAGCAGGCATCGCAATATTGCGGATTCCGGGCGCGCCCTGGCTTGCCCAACGCGCGATAGAGACCGTCGATGCTCAGGAAGGCGAGGCTGTCCGCACCGATATGGCTGCGCATTTCCTCGATGCTCATGCGCGACGCCAGCAATTTCGAGCGTTCCGGCGTATCGACGCCATAATAGCAGCTATGTGTGGTGGGCGGGCTGGCGATGCGCAGGTGCACCTCTTTCGCACCGGCTTCGCGCAGCATTTGCACAATTTTTACCGAGGTGGTGCCCCGCACGACCGAATCGTCGATCAGGACAAGACGCTTGCCTTCGATCATCGCGCGGTTGGCATTGTGTTTCAGCTTTACGCCCAGATGGCGGATTTGCTCGCCCGGCTGGATGAAGGTGCGGCCAACATAGTGGGAACGGATGATGCCCAGTTCGAACGGGATATTGGCGGCCTGGGCGTAGCCGATGGCGGCCGGCGTGCCGGAATCCGGCACCGGCACCACCATATCGGCTTCAACCGGCGATTCATGCGCCAGTTCCGCGCCAATTGCCTTGCGGACCTGATAGATGGAACGGTCATCGACAAAACTGTCAGGGCGGGCGAAATACACCTGCTCGAAAATACAGGATCGCGGCTGGGCCGTCTCGCCAAAGGGCTTCAGCGAACGCATCCCGGCTTCGTCTATCACCACCAGTTCGCCCGGTTCGATGGCGCGCACATAGGTGGCGTCCACAATGTCCAGCGCGACGGTTTCGGATGCGAGGATATAGGCATCGCCCAACCGCCCCAGCACCAGCGGCCTGATCCCCAACGGATCGCGGCAGGCGATAATGCCTTCTTTTGTCAGGCAAATCAGCGAATAGCCGCCCTCGATCTGCTTCAGCGCATCGATGAAACGATCCAGCAGGGTGCGGAAGGTGGAGGTGGCGACGAGGTGGATGATGACTTCGGTGTCGCTGGTGGACTGGAAGATGGAACCCCGCCGGATCAGATCCCGCCGCAAGGTCTGTGCATTGGAAAGATTGCCGTTATGGGCCACGGCAAATCCGCCAGACGCCAATTCGGCGAACAGTGGCTGGACGTTGCGTAATCCCGTATCGCCGGAAGTGGCATAACGATTATGACCAATAGCTACATTGCCGGGCAGGGTGGCGATGACAT
Organism: Sphingomonadaceae bacterium; assembly: GCA_041675905.1. Taxonomy (GTDB): domain Bacteria; phylum Pseudomonadota; class Alphaproteobacteria; order Sphingomonadales; family Sphingomonadaceae; genus Sandaracinobacteroides. The sequence goes on from JBAYSX010000003.1 coordinate 141,930, forward strand.
CGGCGCGGTCGAAATTGCCGGCAACATGACCCAGCGCCCGGTGCTGGTAGAAAACGCCATTGTCAAAGCTGACGATGCCGGCGGCTTCCTGGCCGCGATGTTGCAGGGCATGAAGACCAAGCGCCACTGCCGCTGCCGCCTGGTCGACACCCCAGGCTCCGAATACGCCACATTCTTCATGTAATTTGTCATCGTCAAAGGGGTGAGCGCCCAAAGGCCACTCGCCCGCATCCCGATCCGCTGTCATAATTTCGTATCCCGCTACACTCGCGCTTGCGCCTCATGTAGGAATGCGACGGGTTTGTCGCCAGACAAACTGTCACAATCTGTCATAATCTCGCGCAGGCTATAATCCATGAATGATGTTTTTAATCCCAAATTTGACGCGTCCGGGCTGTTGACGGCAGTGGTTACGCACGCGGAAACAGGGGCCCTGCTGATGGTCGCGCATATGAACGCAGAAGCCATAGCCGCTACGCGGGAAACAGGAAAGGCGCATTTCTGGTCGCGGTCCCGGCAGAAATTGTGGATGAAAGGAGAGACTTCCGGACATATCCTGCATGTTCGGGAGATTCGGGTCGATTGCGACCAGGATTGTCTGTGGCTCAAGGCCATGCCGGACGGTCCGGCCTGCCATACGGGCGCGACGAGCTGTTTTTTCCGGGTTCTTGAACCCGACGGCCATTTGACGAACGACTGAGGGAGAAACGCCATGCCTGCCACCTATAACGCACCCGTTCGCGATACCGCCTTTGTGCTGGAAACCGTGGTTGGGCTGGAAAAGCTGGCGGCATTGCCGCGTTTTGCCGACGCGACACCCGATGTGGTTCGCGCCATCCTGGAGGAAGGCGGGCGTTTTGCCGAAGAAATACTCCACCCGCTGAACGCCGTGGGCGACCGGGAGGGATGCACGCGCCATGCGGATGGCAGCGTCACCACGCCCAAAGGTTTCCGGAAAGCATATCAGTCCTTTATCGAAGGCGGCTGGAATACGCTGATAGCAGACAGGGCATTTGGCGGCCAGGCTCTGCCTTTTGTGGTGGGCGTCGCCTTCGATGAATATGTCTCGTCGGCCAATATGGCTTTCGGCATGTACCCCGGGCTCACCAAAGGCGCGATTCCGGCGCTGGTGTTTGGCGGCAGCGAGGAATTGAAGGCCCGCTATTTGCCGCATCTGGTATCTGGCCGCTGGACGGCGACGATGAACCTGACCGAGCCGCACGCCGGCACGGACCTCGGGCTGCTGCGTACCCGCGCCACGCCCAATGCGGATGGCAGTTGGGCGATCACAGGCAGCAAAATCTTCATTTCGGCTGGCGAACATGATCTGGCGGAGAATATCGTGCATCTGGTGCTGGCGAAAACGCCGGGCGCGCCGGACAACTCGAAGGGCATTTCGCTGTTTGTCGTGCCGAAATTCCTCGCCAATGCCGACGGTAGCCTGGGTGCGTGCAATGAAGTTTCCTGCGATGCGCTCGAACATAAGATGGGGATTCACGGCAACGCCACCTGCGCGATGAACTATGACGGGGCTACCGGCTGGCTGATCGGCGAGGAAATGCGCGGTCTGCAAATCATGTTCGTGATGATGAACATGGCGCGGCTGGGGGTAGCGGTGCAGGGCATGGCGCAAGCCGAAATCGCCACGCAAAATGCCGCCCGATATGCACGCGAACGGTTGCAGGGCAGGGCGCTTTCCGGCCCGAAAGCACCGGATGAACCGGCGGACCCGATTATCGTGCACCCGGATGTGCGACGGATGTTATTGAACGCAAAGGCCTTCAACGAGGGCGCCCGCGCGTTGATGCTGTGGGTGGCGCTGCAGGCCGACCTGGCCGAAGGCGCAACCGACGCATCGGAGCGCGAGGTGGCCGGCGATTTGCTGGCGCTGCTGACCCCCGTCATCAAGGCGTATTTCACCGACGAAGGCTATACCCATGCCACCGCCGCACAGCAGGTTTTTGGTGGCCATGGGTATATCGTTGAAACCGGCATGGAACAGTTCGTCCGCGATGCGCGCATCGCGATGATTTACGAAGGTGCGAACGGCGTGCAGGCGATGGATCTGGTTGGCCGCAAGTTGGCGCAAAATGGCGGGCGGGCGTTGCGGACTTTTTTGGGGATCGTGAAAGCAAACATCGACGACTCCGCAGCCGGCACGCCGCTACGTACCCATGCCGACGACCTGCAAGGGGCGACGGGCAAGCTGCAAGGGGCGACCATGTGGCTGATGCAACACGGTCTTTCCAACCCGGACGAAGCGGGAGCCGCCGCGATGCCCTATCTGCGCCTGATGGCCCTGGTGGCGATGGGGCATATGTGGCTGACGATGGCGAAAGGCGCCGCAGAACAATTGGCAGGCACAGATGTGGACCGGCAATTCCTGGAGGCCAAACTGATCACCGCCCGCCACTTTTTCACGCGCCGGCTACCCGAGGCCAGCGCATTGGCACGGGAAATATCCGCAGGGGGCGCCGCGCTGATGGAATTACCCGCCGACGCTTTCTGACAGTGCGGTGATGATCCGCCATTCGTCGGCGCTGACGGGCACGACGGACAGGCGCGATTGGCGGATCAACGCAAAGCCTTCAAGTTCCGGCATGGCCTTCATTTCCGCCAGCGTCACCGGACGGGCGACGGGGCGCACCGGCGCGACACCCACCGCCACCCAGCGACCGCTATCGTCCGTTGTGTCCGGAAAGGCGGTTCTGGTGATGCGGGCGATGCCAACAATCTCTTTCCCCACATTGCTGTGATAGAAGAAGGCCTCGTCGTCCGGCTGCATCGCCTTCAGATTATTGCTGGCCTGATAATTCCGCACACCATCCCAGGCGGTTTCACCATCGCGAACGAGATCGTCCCAGCTATAGGCATGAGGTTCGGATTTCAGCAGCCAGTAGGCCATGTTTCTTCCTTCAAAATGGCGCGCAGGCCAGCCTTGTAATCGGGATAACGCAACCGATAACCGGTCTTGCGCAGAAAGCGCTCCCCCGAAACCAGCCGATGATCTTCCCAGAAACCACCCGCCATGGGCGATAAGCCGGCGTCCTCCAGTGCTACAGGCGGCGGCGGTTCTACGCTGAGCAATCGGCAGGCTTCTTCAGTGACGGCGGCGGGTTCAGCGGGGAGGTTGTCCGTAAGATTCCATACGCCCGTCAGCCGATGTTCGGCAGCGATCAACAGCGCGCCGATGATATCCCGCACATGGATGCGACTGAAACGATGGCCGGGGCGATCGATCCGCCGCGCCGTACCGCTGCGCACCGCATCCAGCGCCGAGCGGCCGGGGCCATAAATGCCCGGCAGACGAAATATGGCGGCATCCACTGTCTGCCACTGCCGGTCCGCCTCCACCCGCGCGGCGCGGCGTCCGCCTACGGCGAGAGGGCTTGCTTCGTCCACCCACGCGCCACCGGCATCGCCATAAACGCCGGTGGAGGAGAGCCAGGCTTTCCACGCCCGCGATTGCGCCAGTTCCGCGCCATAGCGCGCCAGCACCGGATCGACGCCACTTACCGGCGCAATGGTCGAAACAATATAGCTGGCTGAAGCCATCGCACCGGCCGCCGCCGGATCGTCGAACGCCAATATCTCCGGTCCGGCTTCGCGGCGTACGCCCAAAACGCTGAATCCCCGCGCCCGCGCCGCATCGGCCAGAAAGGTGCCGCAATAGCCCTGGCCCAGAATCAGCCACATGGGGTCATCACAAACCGGCGAGAAACCGCAGCATGGCGTCAGCCAGTTCAGGCTTCGTTACGCTGGCCATATGGTTCCCCGGAATTTCCGCATACTGGCCTTGCGGCAAGGCATCGGCCAGCGCCGGCGCCGAGCCATTATCGTCGTCGTCCACGCCACAGACCACCAGTGTCGGAAAGTTGAATTCGGCCAGTGTAGCTGTATCCGTATTCTTTTGCTGGCGCAGCAAATGCAGCAAGGGTTTGGGATCGGGGATGTTCGCCTTCAGGAACGCCGCCGCCATGAATTGCGGGTCGCCGGGTTTCCAGCCGTCCAGGCCGTCGATCAGGCGAATAAACCAGTCGCTGCGGCCAGCGGCGCCGATAATGCCTTCCAGCCCCATGCCAGCGAGAATGGCTGCGCGCGGACGCAAACCACGCGCCAGCAACCGCACCGTGGTGCGCGCGCCCAGCGAATAACCGCCGATTATCAAGTCATTTCCCAGCCCCAGATGCGCGATCAACGCTTCCGCATCCATGGCCAGCACTTCATCGGGCCAGCCGGATTCCTCCGGCGGCGCATCGCTCCCCCCATGGCCGCGCAGATCCGGCATGATGACTCGCCAGCCCGCCGCCGCCAGCTTTTCCGCTGTCCCATATTTCACCCAATTGGTGTGTGCATTGGAAAACAGGCCGTGAATTAACAGCAACGGCTCCCCGCTGCCCATCTCGGTGCAGGCGATCTTTGCGCCATCGAAAGAGACGAAATGCATGGTATGTTCTGCTACCGGCAGCTAAAGCGCCTGACAAGACCGGGGGTTGCGACCGCCTGTGGCAATCCCCATCCTTCTGGAAGGCGCAACTATGGAGATGGATAGCTGATGGCGACGGATTCCAAACTCGTTCTCGAAGCGCCGGAACCGGTCGCCGTCGTGTCAAGGGATACCGCCGCAGGGCTGGTTCCGCTGGACGACAAGCAGAAAACCGAGTTGGACCAACGGGTTGATCGATTTGTCGATGAACTGTTGGAGCAAGATCCGAACAGTCCGGAATTTGGCCGCCGCGTCGATCAACTGACAGCGCTGGGCCGGCGGGAGATTGCCGAAACCTCGGCGCAATCGAATCGCTTTCTGGATCGTCCGGTGCGGGCGATGGATGCGGACAATGGCATCGGCGCGGATCTGACCGAATTGCGCCGCACGGTCGAGGATCTCGATCCGTCCACACGCGGAAATCTGCTATCCCGCCGCAAAATCTTTGGCATCATCCCGTTCGGGAACAAGGCGCGCGCCTATTTCGACAGTTATGAATCGGCGCAAGGCCATATCGCCGCCATTCTGAAGCGCCTGACCGGCGGCAAGGACGAATTGCTGCGCGATAACGCCGCCATCGATGTAGAACGCCGCAATTTGTGGGACGCGATGGGCCGGCTGGAACAGATGATTCACGTGTCGAAAACCCTGGATAAAAGGCTGGAAGAAAAGGCCGCTGATCTGGACCATAGCGATCCGGCCAAGGCCAAGGCCGTGCGGGAATCGGCTTTATTCTATACCCGCCAGCGCACGACCGACCTGCTGACGCAGATGGCGGTGTCGGTGCAGGGTTATCTGGCGCTCGATCTGGTGAAGAAAAACAATGTCGAACTGATCAAGGGCGTCGATCGCGCCTCCACCACCACGGTTTCCGCATTGCGTACGGCAGTCACGGTGGCGCAGGCACTGAATAACCAGAAGCTGGTGCTGGATCAGATTACAGCCTTGAACACCACCACGGCGAATGTCATCGAAGGCACCGGCAATCTGTTGCGCACGCAGACCGCCGAAATTCATAAACAGGCGGCATCGTCTACTATACCGCTCGAAACGTTGAAACAGGCATTCAACAATATTTACGCCACGATGGATTCGATTGACCAGTTCAAGGTGGAAGCGTTGCAGTCAATGAAAACCACGGTGGAATCGCTTTCCGGAGAGGTGGAGAAATCGCGCGGCTATATCGCCCGGGCCGAGGGGGCCGCGCGCCTGACGGCGCAATCGCCGGTCGAACAGCTTGAATCGCCCTTCCAGCCGGTGCAGCCCTGACATTATGGTGAATATCTCCGAAACCATTGCCCGCAACGAACAGCGCGTGGAGCGGTTAATGCAATCGCAACCGGTGCTGGCGGCGCGCGCGCGCCGGCTGAAACGGCGATGGGACGCCTTTATCCGCCGGTTGGCCCGGATGGTGGGCGGTGCGGCGGCGGTGGCGATTGCCGCGTTTATCTGGGGCGTGTTCGTCTCTCCCATCGGGGTTTCCGGTGTATTGCTGACGCTGCTGGCGATGGTTTCGGTGTTCTTTTTGCTGGCCTTTTATCCACGTGCCAAAGACCCGGTGGTGGAAGCGTTACCAGATGCGCCGCTGGCGGCGCTCCCCGCCCAGGTGGAAGACTGGCTGGACAGCCAGCGTAAGGCTTTGCCCGCGCCGTCCCGTTCCGCGATCGACCGGATCATGGTGCAAATGGATGAACTGGCTCCCGAACTGGCCGCGCTGAAGCCTGGCGATTCCCGTGCCGATGATGCCCGCTGGCTCTTGTCCGATCATCTGCCTCGCCTGGTCAAAAGCTATACCGATGTGCCTGAACGGCTGCGCGGCAAGGCAGAAACCGAAAAGCAGTTCGCGCAGGGGCTGGATGTCGTGGAGCAGGAACTCGGACGGCTGGCGCAAAACCTCGGGCGGGATCGGCTGGACGCGCTGGAAGTAGAAGGGCGGTTTCTCGAAAGCCGTTACCGGCCAAAGGAATAGGCTTCAGATACCTGCTTCCGTGTCGATCTGAACGGGCCCCGACAGCGTTTTTTGCACGGGGCAGCGCGCGGCGACTTCAACCAGCTTTTGCCGCTGTTCGTCCGTCAGGGAATCGCCCCTTACCGTCACCGTCTTGTGGAAGACATCGATCTTTCGGTCATGGCCTTCCACCATTTTTCTTTCGTGCCGGACGGTACAGGAAACATGATCCACCGGCCAATCCTGGTGCCGGGCGTACCAGCGGACAGTCATGGCCGTGCACTCGCCCAGCGCCGCCGTCAGCAGATCATAAGGGGAAGGGCCGAGATTGCGACCGCCCGCGTCGACAGGTTCGTCTCCGAAAAGATGGTGCCCGGATACTTCGATTGCAACCGCGAATGGACTTCCCTGCGCTTCTTCCACCTGCGCGGTGGTCGGATTGCTCATGCTGATTCTCCGTTCGGACCTGTGTCAGAGCCAGCATAGGGTAGATCCGGCGTTGTCGGCAAATCGGGCCATAGGCCGCTTGAACCGCTGGCGCCGGCGGGTATCCCCGCCGACGACCAGGCGTCTTATTGCCCGTAGGGAACGCCGTAATATCCATAAAGGCTGGAAGAATAGGCGCGGTCAAACCGTGGCTCTTGCCCACGTTTATAAGTCGGGCCTTTCTCGAGCATTTCCTTGCTCAGATTGACCAAATAGCCATTCTGGTCCGTGTCATAGGTCAGAACATTCCAGGGCAGCGGGTGATAGCTTTCGCCAATGCCCAGGAAGCCGCCGAAGCTCATCACCGCATATTCAACCTTGCCTGACAATTTATCGACCATGAAATTGTGCACGGTACCGAGTTTTTCTCCGGCGCTATTATAAACGGCGGTCCCTTCAACCTTGTCCGACGCAATCAGATGCGCGGTTTCATCAGTAGCAATAGTTTGATCAGTCATGATATTCTCCTCGATATCAGGGGTCGGCTTTTGCAGTGTTCCGCTTGATGCGATCCGCAGCCGTCCATGAAGGAACGGGGCGGGGGCGATGATGTTCCCCGGCGGCGAACCGTTCATCCTGCCGCTGCCGGTTCAACCGAAATTTGCAAAAAATGAGGGAACGTTCGCCCTGCCGGCGCGTTGTTGCGCAGATGGAGGGACGATAAATGGCCAAATGTGACCAGTGCGGAAATGATTATGACAAATCATTCACCCTTACCAAAGACGGGCGCACCATGACGTTCGACAGTTTCGAATGCGCCATTCATGCGCTCGCACCCACTTGTCCGCATTGCGGGTGTCGCGTCATCGGGCATGGAGTGGAGGACAGCGACACGATTTATTGCTGCGCACATTGCGCGAGGAAGCAAGGAGTCGACGCGTTACAGGATCGGGCGTGACCCCATATGGCGTCGCGGGTTTTCTGGAAGGGCTATCTGAAACTGTCGCTGGTGACATGCCCGGTCGGGATGATGCCGGCAACTTCGGATCGGGAAAAGGTACGGTTTCGCACGCTCAACAGCCGGACCGGTAACCCGGTCGTCGCTCGCTATGTCGATTCCGTTACCGGCAAGGCGGTGGACGAGGAAAATGAAGCGCGCGGCTATCCGCGCGGAGAGGATGATCTGGTTATCCTGGAAGAAGACGAACTGTCGGAGGTGGCGCTGGAAAGCACGCGTACCATCGATATCGACACATTTGTGGCGAACGACAGCATTGGCTGGATCTGGTACGACACGCCCCATTATCTCAAACCCGGCGACAAGGTGGGGGAAGAGGCATTTTCGGTTATCCGCGAGGCCATGGCCGCGACCGAAACCGTGGGTATCGCGCGCCTGGTAATGTATCGTCGTGAACGCGCCATCATGCTGAAACCCTGTGGCAAGGGGATTATCCTGTGGACCTTGCGCTATGGCGATGAGGTGCGGAACGAAGACGTTTATTTCGCCGGTATAACAGACGAAAAGCCCGACGCCACAACATTGCGGCTATTCGAGAAGCTGATCGAAGAGCGGACCAGCGCGTGGGACCCGGCGATGGTCCACGACCCGGTGCAGGAACAATTGCTCCACATGATCGCGGCGCGGAAAAAGGGCCGGAAGCGCAAGGCCGCAGCCCTGCCCGGAACCCCGCCGCCGGATAATGTCGTGAATATCATGGATGCGCTGCGCAAAAGCATCCGCTCCGAAAAGCCGGACGGCAAATAGCTGTCTCAAGCTTCAAGCGGTACTGCGGCGCGGCGCAAATTCTCCCATGGATCGGCAGTCAGGGATGCCAGCCGGATTGGCGTGTTTTCCACCGTGAAGTGCGCCGGACCAATGCCGGGATCGAGTTCCTCCCACGCCAGCGGCATCGATACCGCGGCGCCCGGCCGCGCGCGGGTGGAGTAGGGCGCCACAGCGGTCATGCCGCGCTGGTTGCGCAAATAATCAACGAGGATTTTGCCCTTGCGTTTTGCCTTCGCAATCGTCGCCACATAACGGTCCGGGCTATCGGCAGCCATGGCGTCGGCAATGGATTTGGTGAATGCTTTCACTGCCGCCCAGTCCGCTTTCGGTGTCAATGGCGAAACGACATGCAATCCCTTGCCGCCCGATGTTTTGACAAAGACAGCAAGCCCGGCCTGCTCCAGCCGCTCCCGCGTTTCGCGCGCGGCCTCCAGCACCCTTTCCCAATCCACCCCGTCACCCGGATCGAGGTCCATGGTGATGGTGTCGGGATGTTCCCAATCCGGCAGCGCTGCGCCCCAGGGATGAATTTCCAGCACCCCCGATTGCACGAGGCCGAGCAGCCCGTCGAGGTCGTCAATCGCAATCAGCGGCGAATCCGTTTTTTCCTTTGGGTCGTGGATTCGTTTGATATGGCGGTTCAGGCCTTTCCACGCATGTTTCTGAAAAAACATCTGGCCCGTAATGCCGGTTGGCGCGCGCAACAGCGCCAGTGGCCGGCCTACGATATGCGGGGCGATATAGCGCCAGACCTCGGTATAATAATCGGCCAGCCCCTCCTTGGTGACGCCGGCGTCGGGCCAATAGATGCGGTCCGGATGGGTGAGGCTGACGGTGCGGCGTTGCGGGCGGGCGGCACGTGTGGAGGCGGGCGTTTCGCGGACGATCTGGTCGGCGGGCTTATCCTCGCGCAGGCCGCGAAAGGACGCATGGCGCAGATGGCCGTCGGCGGTCCAGGCGCGAAACTCCACTTCGGCGACCAGTTCGGGGCGCACATAATGTGCACGCCGGGCCTCTTCGCTGGTCAGCTTTCCGGCAAAGGGGCTTTCTTTCGTGCGGATTTGCTCAAGGCGCTGGAAGAGGGATTTGGCAACTTCCGTGCTAAATCCTGTGCCCACGCGCCCCACATGATGAAGTTTGCCGTCCTCGTAAACGCCCAGCAGCAACGAGCCGATCAAACCGGACGAGGTGGTGGAGGGCGTATAACCACCGACGACAAACTCCTGCCGCGCCGAGCATTTGGACTTGATCCAGCTTTTGCTTCGACCGGACCGGTAAGTTGAACGCGCCACTTTTGAGATGACGCCCTCCAGGCTCAACCGGCAGGCATGGCGCAAGACCAGCGCGCCGTTTTCGTCGAAATGACGGCTGAAACGCAGAATGCCGGTATCGGCGCCGATCAACTGTTCCAGCATTTTCTTGCGCGTGACCAGCGGTACGGAACGCAAATCATACCCGTCCAGATAGAGGAGATCGAACGCATAAAACAGGAAGCGGTCATTCCGCCCGGCCGAAAGATCCGCCTGCAATGCGGAAAAATCAGATGCACCGCCCGCAGTTTCGACAACAATCTCCCCATCGATCAGCGCTGTACCCGCCGGCAAGTCTTGCAAGGCCTCGGCAATGGCGTTGCCGAATTTTTGCGTCCAGTCCAGCCCGCCGCGTGTCAGTAATTGCGCCCGCCCGGCGTCGATGCGTGCCTGCAACCGATAGCCATCGAATTTGATCTCATGAATATAACGCTCACCTGCGGGCGGTTTCGCGGCGAGGCTCGCCAGCATGGGTTCGACAAAATCGGGCAAGCGGGCCGCTTTCGCACCTTTCACATCAGATGGATCGGGCGCACGCGCAATTTTTCCCGTTTTTGACGACCAGCCCGGTTCTTCCGCCGCGACATCTTCCAGCAGCCGCCCGGTTTTCACCGACCCAGGGCGCTCCTTCAGGATATCAGGATCATTCTCATTGCGCGCTGCCTCATCCTCGCCCTTGATCAACAACCAGTTTTCGCGCTTTTCACCGGATTTCCGCTGCATGCGCACCAGATGCCAGCGCCCGGTCAGCTTTTCGCCTTCCAACCGGAATTCCAGATGGCCCTTGGTATAACCTTTCGCGGCATCTCCGACGGGCGTCCATTTGCCGCGATCCCACACGATAACCGTACCGCCGCCATATTCGCCTTTCGGAATCGTGCCTTCAAAATCGCCATATTCGATCGGATGATCCTCGACATGCACGGCGAGGCGTTTTTCACCCGGCACCAGGCTTGGCCCGCGCGTGACAGCCCAGCTTTTCAGTACCCCGTCCATCTCCAGACGAAGATCATAATGCAGTCGCCGGGCGGCGTGTTTCTGGATCACGAAACTGTCGCCGCCCTTGCACTTCTTTCCTCCACGCGGCTCTCTGGTGGCGGTGAAGTCGCGTTTCTGGCGGTAGGTTTCCAGGGAAGGCATAACTCAGCCAGCCTTGCTTTGCGGGGGGCGAGCCTTCGGCTTCGTCTTTTTCCTGGCAAGTGCTGCGCTTTCCCGCAAGGCGACCATCAGGTCGACCACCTTTTCGCTTCTTGCAGCCTTCGGGCGTTCGATACGCCGGCCTTCCACCTTCGCTCGCACCAGTTCCGCCAGTGCTGCTTCATACCGATCCTCGAACGCCGACGGGTCGAAAGCGCCTTTACGCATTCCGATGATATGCTCGGCGAGTTCCAGCATTTCGGCTTCGATTTTCAACGCCGGTACATCGTGAAACGCCTCGGCAGCCGCCAGGACTTCATAATCATGATTGAGCGTCGTCGCGAGGAGACCCTTGCCATACGCGCGGATCAACAGATTGCGCGCCCGCCGGAACAGAACCGCCTGCGCCAACGCCGCCACTTTTGCGCCGCGCATACCCTCACGGATCAGCGCGAAACTTTCCAGCGCCCCGGGATCGGAGGGAGCAAGATAATAGGGTTTGTCGAAATAAACTTCGTCAATCGCATTACAGGCGATGAAGTCAGAGACAGACAGCGTCTTGTCATTTTCGGGCACCGCATCCGCTACTTCTTCGGGTGTCAGGACAATATACTCACCGCTGTTTACCTCATACCCTTTGACCTGATCGTCGCGCTCCACCGGATCTCCGGTTTCGCTGTCGATCAGTTCGCGTCTCAGGCGATTGCCGGTTGCGCGGTTCACCATGTGCAGGGATATACGTTCCGAAGTGGAAGCGGCCGTATAAAGCGCCACCGGGCAAACAACTTCGCCGATCTTCAGAAAGCCCTTCCAGTTTGCGCGCGGCGCCAAATTGAACCTCTTTCCCGAATATGCATCCGGGATCAAAACATTTCAGAGCGCCATTCGTTCCAGTTTGCGCTTACTGTTCCTGACTCGCGCAGGAAAAGCATAACGCCGCTTCCGGCCGCGCTTCCAGACGTTTTGGATCGATGGTGTCACCGCAACGTACACATTCGCCGTAAGTGCCGCTTTCAATGCGTAAAAGAGCACGCTTTACGGAGGCAATTTCCCGGTCGATCAGTGCGGCTTGCGCGCCCAGCGACGCGTCATCTTCCAACTCGACCGCCTGCTCGTCGGCGTCCCGGCTAAGCGGCTGCGCCAACTCGCGGACCGTACGCTTCCGCCGCTCCTCAAGGTCGGCGAGCTGCGCTTCCAGACGGGCTTTGGTTTCGCTGTTGATCGGCATGAACGAAACTCCTCGGTACTGCGGATAGCGCGATACTGCCTCCGCGAGGGGATAATGACAAGCTGATCGCGACCTCGTTGGGGCCCGGGAGATAAAGCACGCCCAACTGCTCTACCCCCTGGCAGGCAGAAGCATTATAAGTGAAAGCGCAAAAAGCTGAGGCAACTGCGCTATGAAGGAGGGCCGTCCGAACCGCTCTGTCCCATCTGACTGGGATAATCTCGACGATCTGAAGTATCAGAATGAGGCCGAAGTGGTTGCGACGCTGCTGGCCGCCGGGCCACCCGATCGCCCACAGCGCGACAGAATCTTCGCGGAGGCGATCGCGCTTATCGAGGCCGTGCGCGCATCGCCTGGCAAATCGGGCGCCGTCGGGAATTTCCTTCAGGAGTTCTCGCTGGCGACAGAGGAAGGCCTGGCGTTGATGTGCCTGGCCGAGGCGCTGTTGCGGACGCCCGACTCCGAAAGCCGTGACCGGCTGATCGCCGAAAAAATCGGTTCCGCCGACTGGAAAAGCCATATCGGTCATTCCGACAGCCTGTTTGTGAATGCCTCCACCTGGGGCCTGATGCTTTCCGGCAAGCTGATCGATATCGATGACGAACCCCGGCGCGATCTTTCGGGATGGCTGAAGCGCCTGGCCGGGCGCATCGGCGAACCGGCGATCCGCAAGGCAGTCGCAATGGCGATCAGGATCATGGGGGAACAGTTCGTGCTCGGCCGCACCATCGAAGCGGCGCTGGCGCGTGCGGGCAGGGAAAATCTGCTTTGCTCGTTCGACATGCTGGGCGAAGGCGCACGCACCGCCGCCGATGCTGAAACTTACGAGCGCATCTATGCCAATGCCTTGGAAGCGGTCGGCAAGGTGTTCACAGGTCTCGGGCCGGAAGCGGGGCATGGCATCTCCGTCAAGCTGTCCGCGCTCAGTCCGCGCTATGAGGCGGTGCAGGAGGAACGGGTGTGGAAGGAACTTTATCCCCGCCTGCTGCGTCTCGCGACTCTCGCCGCACGGCATAACCTCAACTTCACCGTCGATGCGGAGGAGGCCGACCGACTGGTCATCTCGCTGAAGCTGTTTGAACGGCTGTCGCGCGCGCCTGAACTGGACGGATGGACCGGCCTCGGCATCGCGGTTCAGGCTTATCAAAAGCGCGGCGTCGCCCTGATCCATGCCCTGGCAGGGTTGGCGCGCTCTTCAAACCGCCGGATCATGGTGCGCTTGGTCAAGGGCGCGTATTGGGATAGCGAGATCAAACGCGCGCAGGTCGCCGGACGGCTCGATTATCCGGTTTTCACCACCAAAGCCGCGACTGATCTTTCATATCTCGTCTGCGCAAGGACGCTGATCGCGTCGCCTGGTCTTTATCCGCAGTTCGCCACCCATAACGCTCACACGCTCGCCGCCGTCCATCGCATGGCGGCGGATGCCGGTGTCATCGTTGAGTACCAGCGGCTGCATGGCATGGGGGAAGAGCTCTATCGGGCGGCGTTGGAACGCTATGGCGAATTGCGCCTGCGCACCTATGCGCCGGTAGGCAGCCATGCGGAACTCTTGCCTTATCTCGTCCGCCGCCTGCTGGAAAATGGCGTCAACACCAGCTTCGTCCATGCCTTGCGCGACGAACAACTGCCGGCGGCGGCGATTGCCGCCGATCCGGTTGCGCAGGTTGAAGCGCATCCCGACCGGCATCCGCGCATTCCGCGCCCGGCGGATATCCATGGTCCGTCGCGCAAGAATTCGCCTGGTCGCGATTACAGCATCACCCGTGTGCGCGCCCTCGCCGGACATGCGCGGCGTAAGGTCGAAAACGACCGCTTTGTATCAGGCCCGATCATTACCGGCGAATTGCGGCGCGCTGGCGCTGTGTCCGCCGTTCGTTCCCCCGGTGATGGCAGCGAGGTCGGGAACGTATTCGCCGCCGATGCCACAATGCTCGACGAGGCCATTGCCCACGCGAAAGTCGCACAGCCACGCTGGGATGCAATGGGTGGGCCGTCCCGTGCCAAAGTGCTGCGCGCGATGGGAGATGCGCTCGAACATGAAATGGACAGGCTGATCGCGCTGATCAGCCGGGAGGCCGGCAAGACGCTTAACGATGGTGTCGCCGAAGTGCGTGAGGCCATTGATTTCTGCCGCTATTATGCGGCACTCGCCGAACGGCAGTTCGCGGGCTTCACCACTCTCGCCGGTCCTGTTGGCGAGACCAACCAGATGGAACTGCGCGGGCGCGGGGTATTTGCCTGCATCTCGCCGTGGAATTTCCCGCTCGCCATCTTCACCGGGCAGATCGGGGCGGCGCTGGCCGCCGGTAACGCCGTCATCGCCAAGCCCGCCGAGCAAACGCCGCTGATCGCAGCCGAGGCCGTGCGGTTGTTCCACCGGGCCGGGCTTGATCCCGGCCTGCTGGCGCTGCTGCCGGGAAAAGGCGCCAGGATCGGACCGCTGCTAACCGCCCATCCAGGCATCAACGGTGTAGCATTCACCGGCGGAATCGATACCGCGGCGGGCATCAACCGGGCGCTTGCTGCCCGTCCGGGGCCAATCCTGCCGTTTATTGCCGAAACCGGCGGGTTGAACGGCATGTTTGTCGATACGACAGCGCTTGCCGAACAGGTGGTGGACGATGTGCTGCTCTCTGCTTTCGGCTCGGCCGGACAGCGCTGCTCGGCGCTGCGCGTTTTGTTTCTGCCCGATGAAACCGCCGGTCGGATTGTCGAGATGCTTATCGGCGCGCTCGAGGTGCTGGTGGTGGGCGATCCGGCCGATCCCGCGACCGACATCGGTCCGCTGATCGGCGCGGATGCCCGCGCGGCGCTTGACGTCCATGTCGAAAGACTGCGGCGGGAGGCGAAGCTCCTTCATATCAAGGACATCGGCGACATGCGGGAGCGCGGGCATTTTTTCGCGCCCGTGATCGCGGAAATTCCTTTGCCCGATTTCCTGGAACATGAGGTTTTCGGCCCGATCCTGCATATCTATCGCTATGATCGCGCCGGACTGCCCCGAGTGGCGCGGGCGTTTGCGTCACGCGGTTATGGTCTGACGCTGGGCATCCACAGCCGCGTGGAGTCCTTCGCTCACGAAGTGCGCGCCCTGGTTCCGGCGGGCAATTGCTATGTCAATCGCTCGATCATCGGCGCGGTGGTCGGCGTCCAGCCGTTCGGCGGCGAGGGCCTGTCCGGCACCGGTCCCAAGGCAGGCGGTCCGCATGCGCTCCTACGTTACGCGACCGAACGCGCCCTGTCTGTCAACATCGCGGCCCAGGGCGGCGACCCGGCGCTGCTCAATTTGTGAAACCCG
Source organism: Sphingomonadaceae bacterium (assembly GCA_041675905.1). GTDB lineage: Bacteria > Pseudomonadota > Alphaproteobacteria > Sphingomonadales > Sphingomonadaceae > Sandaracinobacteroides. Next base: position 157,552 of record JBAYSX010000003.1, read on the forward strand.
GCCCGCGTTCTTGCCGATGGCGCGCATCCGGGCTGCCCGATACAAGAAGCGTGCTGACCGTCATGCGCGGCCTCCGCCTGGTTCGCCGGCAAGTGCCATCAATGCATCGACGTCAAGATGCTGCTCCAGTTCGTCAGCGATAGTATCGAGCGCGGCGTCGACGCTCGCACCATAATCCGCGCCGCCGCCCGCGCCGCCAAGGCGTTGCAACAGCGCGTGGCGCAAATCGGCGCTGGTCAGAAGACCATGAACATAGCTGCCCATGACAAGGCCCGAAGGCGCGATTACGCCTTCCATCTTCCCGTCGTCCAATCGGGCAAAGGCGAGGCTGGCGCCGGGGCCGTCGGTCTCACCTATGTGCATCTCATAGCCGGTGAAACGTGCGCCCAGGGCTTCGCCGCTTACCGCGCGCAACTGCTTTTGCGGGCCAAGCCGCGTTTCGACATCCAGCAAGCCCAGGCCGTCGGCCGTTCCCGGCGGGCCTTCGAAACCGTCGGGATCGGCAATCTTCCGCCCCAGCATCTGATAGCCGCCGCACAGCCCCAGTATCGCGCCGCCCTGGCGATGATGCGCCAGGATATCGATGTCCCAGCCTTCCGCGCGCAGCGCCGCAAGATCGGCGATGCTGGCCTTGGAACCGGGCAGGATGATCAGCGCGGTGTCGGCCGGGATTGGCTGGCCCGGCGGCACCATGACGAGTTCGACCAAAGGCTCCAGCTTCAGCGGGTCCAGATCGTCGAAATTGGATATGCGCGGGAGGATCGGGCAGGCGATTTTCAACCGGCCCGTGCCGCTGCTGGCCGGACGTTCCAGCGTCACTCCATCCTCGCTGGGCAGGCGGGCGGTGGCGTGAAGCCAGGGCACGACACCAAAACCGCGCCAGCCCGAAAGGATCTCGATCTGGCGATAGCCGTCGGTGAACAGTGCCGGATCGCCGCGAAACTTGTTGATGATGAAGCCCCGAATCATGGCGGCGTCCTGCGTATCCAGCACCGTGCGCGTGCCGGCCAGCGCTGCAATTACGCCGCCGCGATCGATATCGCCGACCAGCACGACCGGCACATCGGCGGCGCGGGCGAAGCCCATGTTGGCAATGTCTCCGGCGCGCAAATTGATTTCCGCAGGAGAACCTGCGCCCTCGACCATGACGATATCGCATCGGGCGCGCAGGCGCTGCCAGCTTTCCAGCACTTCAGGCAAAAGCGAAGCGCGTTTGGTACGGAAATTGCCAGCGCCCAGCGTGCCACGCACCCGGCCATGCACGATCAGTTGGGAAGTATGGTCCGCCTGCGGCTTCAGCAAAACCGGATTCATGTCTGTGTGGGGCTCGGCGCGGCAGGCCATCGCCTGCAACGCCTGCGCCCGGCCGATCTCGCCGCCGTCCTCGGTGACGGCGGCGTTGTTCGACATATTCTGCGGCTTGAACGGCAGCACCCGCAAGCCACGATTGCTCAAGGCCCGGCACAGGCCGGCGACCAGCACCGACTTGCCCACATCCGAGCCAGTGCCTTGCAGCATCAAAGCGCCCATATGATTCCTTCCGCGATTCAGCCACAGCAACAGACAGGCGTGTACATAGACACGCAAGGCGCGCCGGACATCCCCGGACGTTGGCTTCGGCCCGGCACTTGTGTCCCGGAGTCGTGTTGCTAAGGACCACGGCATGGTGCCGTGGATTAAATCGATGTGGACGGTTCGGACGCGATCGGGCCGGATTATAGCTTGCGCCGGACTGCTGTTGGCCGGGGCGTTTCCGGCCCCGCTGCATGCGCAGGGGCAGGGCGCAGCCAGAGCGAACACGGTCATCGGCACACCTCGCAAGATCATTTCACTCAATCTCTGTGCCGACCAGTATTTGCTGGCGCTGGCCGATCCAGGCCAGATCGCCGGGCTGACGCCCAACGCGAACGATCCCGAGATGTCGGCGGCGGCGGCGCAGACACGCGGGCTCCGGATATTGGGCCGGTCGGCCGAGGAGGTGCTCGTGATCGATCCCGATCTCGTGGTGGGCGAGACGGTCCGGCGCAGCGCCGTCATGATGGCGCTGAAGGAGAAAAACTATCCGGCACTCGATCTTCGGATGGCCGATAGCTTTGCGGACATTGTCGCGCAAACGCGGAAAGTCGCGCATGCCATCGGCCATCCAGCGCGCGGAGAAGCACTGGTTTCGCAAATGGAACAGGAACTCGCAAAGCTGGGAAAACCGGGCAGGGGCCGGGTTGCAGCTTATTATCAGCGGCGCGGTTTCATGACCGGAACGGGCACACTGGTCGATGATCTCATGCAGCGCGTCGGCCTCGTCAACCTCGCGAGCAAGCTCGGCAAGCCCGCACTCTCGCAATTGTCGATCGAGGAGCTGGTCGCTGCGCAGCCAGACTTCATGATCGTCGAAACGTCGACCGACGATATTGCCGATCAAGGGACTGAAATGCTGCATCATCCGGCGTTGCGCGACATTCCCCGCATCCGTCTGCCTCATGCCTGGACCGTGTGCGGCGGGCCCGCCTATGTGCGCGCGGCGCAGAGCCTCGCGGCGCAGATCGGGATATACTGAGAAACCCGGAACGCGATTCCCGTCCGCGCGTTGCGCTCCGTCGCGTCAAGTGGCCTGAGGTCGTCCGTCGCGCCATGTCGAGCGCGGGTGCATTGATGGACGACGCTTTTTGCCGCATCCGTCGCGCCGCGGCAGGATCGTAGATATAGTTGCCTGAGAAATCCGCATCGGCCGCTCGAAAGCCGCGCTGGCGCGAAGCGCCGCAAAGGGCGTGGCCAAATACGCACCGCCTCCTGCCTGAACTCTTCGCTATGCTTGATCATCTCATCGGTCTCCTGTCGCGAGCTTAAAACGCTCAGATGACCGGCGCAAAACCGTACAAGTCCAAACTGCTGGTATCAGATTTTGAACCACGCACGGGCGCACTTGCCGTCGCCAAAGACAAAGGTGGAAGCCGAATGGTGGTGCTACCGCCGACGACCAGCGCCCATTTTGCGGAAGCTGCCAAGGAGCGTCCCGGCGACGAATGGCTGTTCATACGCACCAGCGGCAAGCAATGGGCGCGGGACGGTTGGGACTGGTTTATCAAACGCGCTGCCAAGACAGCAGGCCTGCCAGAAAATACGGTCGCATATACGCTGCGCCATAGCGTTATCACGGATTTGATAGGCGTGGGTCTCGACGCTCTTACCGTCGCCCGCCTTTCCGGCACAAGTTTGGAAATGATCGACAGGCATTACGGCCACCTTCTCGCTAAACAGGCAGCAGTTGGCCTGCAAAGCCTGACATTTTGATATCGCGGAGAAGGCTGGATATCCGTGACCGGATCGCGCTAGATGCTCCGGGTCATCGTTGATTTTGGCCCCGAATCCGCTCGTAGATCTCCTTCGCCAGATGTTCCTGTGTCGCGCTGCGAAACTGCCGGTCGCTCATTACGCGCGTCACGATTTCGTCATTGCCTTCCATCCGCTGGATGAAAAGTTCATCCATGATGCGCCCGAACCACGTATAAAAATTGCCGGGCGTGTTGGCGTTTGCCGCCTCAACAATCCGTTCGTCCTGTTCCGCCGCTGATCGCACCTGATCGAAGAACAGTTGATCGGCCTCGGTGAAATCCGTGCCGAAGCGCTCGTTCAGTTTGTCGATAAGCGTCGATAGCGCAACCTCGGTATCCTTCGGCCGCCCGGTGCCTACGTCGGTTGGTCCCTTGATCGGGTCGGCTTCGCCCAAAGACAGGTCAATGCTGCCCTGGCTCATTTGCTGTAGCCGGAAATATTTCAGCGCCACATCATCGTCCAGCGTGAACCGCGTTCCATCGCCCGCCTGCGGCAGCTTCGACGACAGGTTGCGCAGGAAGACATATAGCTGTTCGAGCCCCGGATCGAACCACGGCATGATCTGCGACAGGAAAGCGTAGAGGTTGCGGAACGCCGTCAGATGGCCGCGAAACTCCTCCTGCACTGGCTCTTGCTGATTGTTGAAGCGGTCGACGCACACGTCGAGAATGGCGTTCATCGCCCGATGATCCTGCCCGCTATGTTCGCGCCGGCCCTTGAACCATATGGTGGAAAATGCCTGCACATCATCCGGCGTGAATATCGCCGGTTGCAGCAATTCACCTCCCAATGCGCCGGGATTTGGCCGAGCCAGTCGATGCCGCTGTCTTTCATCGGGGCGCCGGGGTTCAGGCCTTTTGTGACGGCGTGGGTGATGATCGCCTGCCGCTTTTCGGCGAGGCGGTCGAGCAGCGCCTGTTTCTTCGCAATCAGCGCGTCGATCCGCGCCGTTTTCTCATCCAGAAATGCCGCGATGCGTTTCTGGGTTTCGAGCGGAGGCAGAGGGGCAAGCGACTGGTAGGCCTTTTCTCTGGAAAGACCGGGCACCGCCGTATCGTCTGAAAGCTCGTCTAGACCCAAAATCCCTAAGAGGTGAAAGAGGTAGCGCAGATCAGCCTCGGTATGACGCCGATCGACCACGAACGTAGTGTCCACCGCGAACACCGGCGTTTCGGAATACTGGCATTTCCCGTATGATCCCTTACGACCGACGACAATGCATGGACCAAGAGTGTTGGCGGCCGAATGTCGGTCGAAAGGTCCATTGGAACCGTAAACCAAAACGGGACCGCTGGAATCTCGATCATCTGCCGCAATAGCGTCGCCGTAGCCGAAACGTGTCAGTCTTTTGAGCGGTGCCAACTCCCATCCCCGTGGAAGCGTGAGGTGTCCGTTTAACCTCACGCCACCAGCCCTGTGAGCAAATCGGCAATCTCGCCTTCCAGCGCGGCAATATCGGACTTGTCGTCGAGGGCGATGTGATTGGCGGCTCGACGGCGAATGACGGCAATCTTTTTGTTGCCGCCGCTTATGGCAACGACGTCAACAATGGCGCGATGCTTTCCACCGGCAATGTCGACACGGGTGGAGACTTCGCATCAGTTGCCGCTGTCAGCAATACGCAGGCCGCGGGCCGTGACACTTCGACGATCGCTGCCACTGCGAGTGGCGCGAACATCATCCGTACGATGATCGAAGATAATGTCACCGGCGCTGGTGTGTCGACCTCGGGCAACACCATCCAGGCATCCGCCCATGGCAACCGGGCAACCGCAAATGAACTGATCGTCAGCGGCAACAATATCGATACGGCGTCCACGACGCCCACTACGGGCGTGACTACAACATTCGATGGCTCCGGTAACGCCGTGCTTACGGCCAATGCGTCGTTCGCGGTGCAGAACGCCCAGTCGGAAACGGGTGCGATTTCCGCTTCACAGCTCGACAATCCGGCGACTCCGACGACCGCCGCTGGCATGTTGACCGTCGTGGGCGGGGATGTGGCGGATGCTACCATTCTGTCCGAAGCTAATCGATCCGTCGCATCCGCTACCGGCAACAGCGCCAACAGCACGCTATCGGTCGCGGCGAACGGGATCGCCAGCACCACCGGTCTGCAGAACTTCCAGACGAGCGATGCCGATTTGTCGGCGGACATCGGCCTGCAAGGGACCATCGGAACCGATCCCATCAACTTTGCTGGTGTGAGCGGAGCCGGCGTAATTACCGGCACCGGTTCCAGCCTGACGGGGGGGAGCATTCTGACGCTGGATGCTGTCACCACGATCGCTTTCGACTTCTCAGCACCATCGGCACTGCCAGCCTTGCGCTGAATGGGACCGACACGGCAACCGGTGATCATGTGCTTGCCAACATGCAAGTCGCTATCACGACGGCAACCAGCAGCGCCACGACCCGTCTGTACAACGAAGATCGGATCGCAACGATTGGTCTTGGCCTTGCCAACAGCAGCGTGACCATGTCGGGCAACAGCACGGTTGGTGAAGCTTCGGCAAACCGGGCCGTCAACAGTGTGACGCTGAACACCGGGACGACCCAGACTGCCAGCGCCGGCATCGCCAACGATCAGCAAAGCACGGCTGCGGTGAACGCCAACGCTACCACCTTTGCCAACGTGACGCTTGCGGGAGGCGATGCCCTCGCGCCAGCGGCGGCGCTTGCTAACGGTGGCGTGACGATCGCCGGCAACAGCACGCGGGCACTGGCCCGTGGCAATACCGCCACCAACGTCCTCAATGTCGCGGCCGACAGCGACTATGGCACTTCGGCGGGGATTGGTTGGCAATGCCCTCCTGCTTCGAGGAAGTGCCCCGCAAGCCCTTGAAGCCGGGAACGATCGGGCAGTATCGCTACAATGTAACAATTATCGTGTCAGCGCTGGTACAATGCGGGGTGGCGGTATCGGCGCTAAAGCACCTCGCCGATGTGGTCCGACCAGGAAATATCGACCGGGCGATGCAGTATCTGCATCAACGGGCCGACGGCAAGATCACGCCGCAGATGTTTCAGCTGGCATTCCGGGCGCGGACCATTGCCCGCTGGTGCAAACTGTCTGACAGCGATCTCGAACGTCTCGACAGGATATTTTACAGCATACGCGAACAGCACGACCTGCAGCGAGGCATGACGCCAAAAAACCGAGCGTTGCTGAACAGGCTGGACGACAAGCGTTTTGCCGACAACGTCCAGCTTTTGCCGTTCCTTTTGATGGAACGCGCCCTCAAGAATCCCGGCAAGCCGTGGGCACCCGCGCTTGCCCGCACCGCCATGGCAATCGAGGTGTTGCTCATGTGCAGCGTCCGCCGCGCTAACCTGACTGCTCTGGAACTGGGCAGGTCAATCAAGCGGATCGGGCAAGGTAAGGACGCGTTCTGGATTATCGAGCACGAGGCCGAGGAGGTAAAGAATGAGGAGCCGCTGCGCTTCCGCCTGCCTGATCAGACCGTGGCCATGCTCGAAATCTATCTCAACGAATGGCGACCAAAGCTGTGCCCGACACCGAGTCCGTGGCTCTTTCCGGCACCGGACGGAAGTTGTATCGGCGCGAAAACCATGGCGCACGCCATCCGTGCCCAAACGAAGCGGGTTCTGGGCGTCGCTATCACGCCACATCAATTTCGGCATATCTCTGCCGAATTGTTCATGATGGACAATCCGGACGGGCTGTTCACGGTCAGCCAGCATCTGGGTCATCGCGACGTCAATCCCGAAACCGACTGGCGGGATGAATCCGCCTGGCATGCGGCCAACCCGGCGATCGATGCCGGCTTCTGTTCAATGGACGAGCTGCGCATCAAGGCGCGGCGGATTGAACATTTTCCTGCCGAGATTGCTGATTTCCGGCGCTTCCACCTTAACCAATGGCAGGAAGGGGCGGCGAATCCGTGGCTGGCGCTCGAAGTTTATGATGCCGCTGAAGCCATGACTCCGATCGAAGACCTTGCCGGGCAACCGTGCTGGGTTGGTATCGACCTTTCCAGCGTGGAAGATTTGACTGCCGTGGTGGCCGTCTTTCCCGAAGACGATGACGAGGGCCAGCGTTATGACGTGCTGCCCATGTTTTTCTTGCCCGAAGCGAATATCGCGAAGAAGGGCGAAAAGGACCGGGCGGATTATATGCGCTGGGCTGCCGAAGGCGTCCTGACCCTGACACCCGGCAACGTGGTGGATCATTCGGCCATCGTGGATCATGTCATCGCGCTTGGCGAGCGATACGGTGTGCAGGAAATCGCGATCGACCGCTGGAACTCGACGGCAGTGAATACGTCCCTTCAGGAAGAGGGCTTCACGGTCAGCCAGTTTGGCCAAGGCTTCGCCAGCATGGCCGCGCCCGTGAAAGAACTGAAGCGGGCGATCCTGACCGGACACTTCCGGCACGGCGGCAACCCGCTGCTGCGCATGTGCTTCGGCAATGTAGTGGCCGATAAGGACGCGGCGGAAAACGAAAAATTCACCAAGGAGCGGGCGCGCGGGCGAATCGATGGCGCTGTTGCCGCCGCGATCGCCGTTGGCCGCATTCTCGCAAATGAAATCACCCCTTCACCCTATGAGGCCCGCGAAGGCGGATTCCTCTTTCTCTAAGGAGCAGCACCATGCACCAAGTGAATGTCACCGGGTTAACCCGCAATTCGCGGCTAACGCCAAACAAGTCCGGCAATGTCATTCTGGCATATTTCGACTGTGAGGCGAACGGACTGGAACTGGCCGGATGCGCCTTTGTCCGCACCCCGCGCCACGGTCTGACTGTATGGGCACCGAAGCTGGAAACACCCGGCGGAGCGCGGCGAAGCGTCACTATTGCCGACAGTCAGCTTCGCAGCGCGATGGTTCGCCAGGCGCAAGCCGCATATCGGGCGCTTGGCGGCACCGATGGCGACTGGGGGCCGCGCGAATCCGAATCCGACAAGGGCGACAACGGCAATGACGACGATGGCGAGGGCCTTCGCCGGTTCATTACCGGCGCTTCCTGAGCGTCTGTATCACCTTGTAGCACCTTGTATCACCTGAAAAATCGGCGGGTGATACAGGTTTTTCCCTTTATTTATAAGATTGTATCACCTGTATCACTCGTATCACCAAAAAACATAGGGCAACATTTTCATGCGCAATTCCAATTTTCGTGTTTTTCGGTTGGTTTGACGCGCGCCCGATGGCTCATGCACCTGCCATTCGCGCGGCGACGAATTAGCCTCGTGGTGACTCCGGCCATTTTGTGACCGCTGGTATATCGTCTAAGTGCTTGATTTTAATGGCGCACCCGACACGATTCGAACGTGTGGCCTTTGCCTTCGGAGGAATAGAATTAGGGCCACGCCACGGCTTTCCATTCTACGCCAACCTGCAATAATCTACGCTAATGCTCTATATTCATTAGGTTTTTTTGGTACTAGAATACGCCGATGGCACGATGTTTTACTCGGGACTTTGCTCCCACCTGCTTCCGTGGTGCTTCCGTGGGAGCAGGCCAGACGCCGGAGGTTTTTCACTATGTCCAAGATCAACAAGCGCACTGTGGATGCCGCTGGCCCACGGGAAAAGGATTATTTCATCTGGGACGATGACCTGCCTGGTTTCGGGCTGCGAGTCTTCGCATCGGGCAAGCGCAGCTACCTCGTGCAATATCGCGCCCTTGGTCGCTCCCGGCGATTCACGATCGGCCTGCATGGAGTTTGGACGCCCGAACTCGCCCGGAAAGAGGCGAAGGCGCTGCTCGGCCGGATTGCGCAGGGCGAGAACCCTGCTGAGGAAAAGCAGCTCGATCATAAGGCCATGACGGTCAAAGAGCTATGCGACCTCTATCTCAAGGATTTGGACGCCGGCCTGATCCTGGGCAAGGGCGGGCGACCGAAGCGACCTGGAACCATCGTATCCGACAAGGGACGTATTCACCGTCACATCGTACCGCTGATCGGGACGCGCCGCGTCAAGGATCTGACCAAGGCCGACGTGAATAAGGTTATGAAGGACGTGATGGCCGGTAAGACCCGGCGAAACGTAAAGACCACGAACCTGCGTGGGCGCTCTGTCGTCAAGGGTGGCGTTGGCACTGCGAGCCGCACCATCGGACTTCTGGGCGGTATCCTGACTTACGCGAAGGATCAGGGCGTCATCGACGTCAACCCGGCTGCGGGTGTGAAAAAGCCCAAGGACCAGGTTCGTACTCGCCGTTTGACGGAAAATGAATACCGTCGCTTCGGGCAGATACTCGATAACGCAAGCGAGAACCCGAATTATGCAATGACGGTCGAGATCGCCCGGCTCATTGCACTGACCGGAGCGCGGCGCTCCGAGATTATCGGACTGGAATGGGCTGAGTTCGATGGCGACAATAGTTGTCTGCGCCTGAACGATAGCAAGGAAGGTGCATCTGTTCGCCCCATCGGCCTGCGGGTGGTCGAACGGCTCGAGAACCTGCGTTCGGATGATGATGCGCACTTCGTATTTTCAGGTGTGCGCAAACTTGACCAGGCCTTCGGCGGCTTTCCGCGCCAGTGGAAGGCCATCCTAAAAGGGACCGACCTGGAATGGATGACGGCCCATGTTTTACGTCATAGCTTCGCCAGTCTTGGCAACGATCTTGGGTTCACCGAGGCGACCATCTCGGCAATCGTTGGGCATTCGCGCAGCAGCGTGACGAGCAAATACATCCATACGCTCGACACGGCGCTGATCATGGCCGCCGACACGATCTCGGGGTATATTCAGGGTCTGCTTCAGGGGATGGCATTCAAACATACCGCCTATGCACTGGATCGTGATTCCCGTCAGGCCGCACTTGCCCGGTTTCTGGGGCTTGCCGATGCAGAGGTTGGGGCCGGCGCCAATGATTCCGAAGGGCTGCCGATAGCGGCCTGAAGTTGAGCGGTTCAATCAGCCCTCGTCTTCGGATTCCTGTTCGACGCGCGGCATTGAGCAAATGCGGCGACGGAATTTGAGCGGCCCTGGGCCACCCTTGACCACCACAGAAATGTATATACATTGCATATCACTTTCTTGTATGAGTTTGTCATGACAGACAAGGTCAGAACAGCGAAACGCAACAAGAAAGACAGCCAGCTGCTGATCCGTATCAGCAGCGATGAGCGCGAGCAGTTCCTGCAATTATGCGATGAGCTGGATACCAGCGCCGCTCGCGAAATCAGGCAGTTCATACGCGGGTTCATCAAGAAGAACGCGCCGAAGGACAGCCGTTCCAACAAGGAGACGACTCTTGTCGAAGAAAAACAACGCCGCCGAAAAAAAGGTGATCTCGCTCAAGCAGGAGATCAGGAAGCGCAAGGCCAAGGTCTCGAACCATGAGAAGAAGATCAAGGCGCTGAAGAAGGCCGTGAAGAAGGCCGCATAAATCCATATGCCGGAGGCCGCCATCGCGCGGCCTCCATATGGCTTCGATCATCCTTCATGCCATCCGTCGCATGGCAAAGTGCCGCCATATTATAGAGCGGCTTTGTTCATCACCACGCGGTCAGGGGCGTTCAGCACGACGAAATTACCGTTTTCACATCGGCCGACAATGGCCCGATCCCCCAGCCACATCACGCGTGCAGGCGTACAATGCGCGCCTGGGACATCGAAAGTGAAATCGCCCACATATCCCTGTGCGATCACAGCCGAAACGCTCTGGTTCACAGGAACCCCGATGACAAAGCAGCCCAGAAGTACCGGCGCCAGCCAGGACCATTTCCGACTTTCACGCTCTGAAATGGTCGCGCTGTCCTGAACGCCTGGGGACAGGAACACTCGGCCAACCACGGTCCCGCCAACGAAAAACAGCACCGAATAGAAGATGAGCCAGCGTGTGATGGTTTCGTCGATCCAGCGCTGGACGTCGAATAGGAAATATACGCCCAAAAGGACGGTCAGCAAAAATCCATAGACCCGGCGCAGCCATTTGAAAAACATTGGCTGGACGCTCTGGGGAAGCACGAACTTCTGAACGAGAATGCCGACGGCGCCCGCCAGCAAGGGGACGCTGGCGACGAGGAACAGTTGCAACCCTGAATTGATCACATCGGCAGGCGAGGCGAGTTGAAGAAAGTTCAGACCCCAGCGGTAGAAAACCCAGGCATTGACGAGGATTGAGACAAGAAACGCTACCGCACCGGCTGCGGAGAGCGCTTGAACAGCGACCACGAAATAGGGCGACTCGAATATCCGATAGCGATGGAATTGGTCGCTCATCAGATTCTTACTCCCGAAAAGGTCGCTGGCACGGTGCAACCATGGGATAATCGGTCGGAAGATTCCACCCGGTACGACACCCATCGGGCGTCAGGCGACAATGCCGACCCATCGCCAGTGGGCGTGGCGCCATTGCCGCCTCCCGTTCAGCCGTTGAGCTTGTCCTTGAGCGCCTTCGCGGGCTTGAAACCAATCTTGCGGGCCGCCTTGATTGTCATTGGCTCGCCGGTAGCGGGGTTGCGGCCCTCGCGCTCCGGCGTATCTTTCACCGCGAACTTCCCAAACCCGTTGATCGATATTTCCTCACCGCTGGCGGCAGCGTCGCCGATCAGCGAAAAGACGATGTCGACGGCCTTTTTGGCGTCGGCTTTGGTGACGCCCTGTGCGGCGGCAAGGGCGTCGGCAAGCTCATTTCCGTTCATAAGATCAGTTTACTCGCATTGGGGTTGAAAAAGACGTGCCAATAACCGGGCACGGTTCAGACGCCATAAGGATGATAGTCATAGTCGTCATCGTCAAACGCATCCCGGTGGCGGCGGATCAGCGCTGCAATTTTCAGTGCGATCAGTGCTCCGCATATGCCGGCGAGCAAGGCCGCCGCATGACTGACTATCAGGCCGATGCTCATCACTACGCTGTCCTCAGACGCTGCCCGGCGGCAGGGGCTGCGTCGGCCTGGCGTCGAGTTGCACCGCAATGCGCATCGGCAGCAGCATATCCTTTGGCGGGGCGCCCGGTAGCGCCGCGCCGACGATCAGACCGCGCAGATCGGCATTGGCCTGAGCATGAGCGAAGGGCGGATAGTCGATCCGCGACACCGCGCCATTCGCATCGACCCAGATCTTCAGCACCAGCGGCGCGGTGGGCTGGTCGGGCGCCGAGCGCGTGGCGTCGAGATAGGCGCGCAGGCGCACCGCCGGTTCGCTGTCGGCCTGAAGCAACGCGGTGACGCTGGCGGTCGCCGCCTCGGCATAGGCGATCCACTCGGCCGGGGCCTGTGCCGGTGCGACCGATTGCGCGGCGACCGGCGTGGTCGCGGCGACGCAGGCGCCGAGCAGGGCCGCCGTCCAGCGCGCAGCGCGGGCAATCAGCGAGGGCTTCTTGGCAGTCATGACAATCTTTCCATCAATAGCCAGGCATAGGTCAGCCCCAGCCCGGAAAATGCCAGCCGGTAGAACCACAACTGGAATGGCGTGACCGGCATTAGTTCGCGTTTGCGACGGCGGCGCTGCGCGCGCTCGGCGACATAGACGCTGTGGCTGGCGCTGATGTCGCGCCACCATTGCGCCAGCCCGCCGCCGGCGCCGGCCACAGGGCGGCATGAGCGCGCCAGCGTCGTTTCGATCCTATCGGTTTGCATGGGGAAATCCTGAAAGTGCCACTACCTTGCCGTCGCCGTGCTCCGAATGGACAGCGAACGTCCCGGCCATGGCGAACATATGGCTATCGACGATGCTTGCCGCCTCGCGATGGATGACGCCGATGACGAAGGCGGCGGCAATGCCGGCAAGGAGAGCACCAAGCAGAAAACCGGCGAGCAGGAGGCCGATGACCGGCAACATGATATTCTCCCTATCGTTTGCGGCTTACTGGACGGTCGGCGCGGCGGGCTGCTGCGGCAGGCGCTCGCGCTCGAAGGTGATGGTCTGGATGCGGGTGTCGAGCGCGCGCACCACATCGGCGGTCAGGTCATTGGCGAAATTGCCGCCGAGCGCCGCGCCGCGGTCGAACAGCAGGCCGCACTTCTTCTGGCCATAGACCTGCGCGATCACCGGCTGGGCTTGCGTGGCGATCTGCTCCAGTGCCTTGGCGCGGGTCGCTTCGATCTCGCGGCTCGAATGCGCGGCCTGCTGCTGGAGCGCCTGCCAGCGCGTCGCCAGAGCCTGGCGGCGCTGCTGGGTCTGGGCGTTGCCGGCCTGACCTTCCAGCGTGCGGGCTTCGGCCTCCAGCGGTGTGCGCTGCGCGTCGATCTCGGTCTGGGCGGCGCGGGTCAGTTCGGCAAGCCGCGCCGAGGCCACCTTGCCGACCGCGGCATTGGCGAAAATGGCTTCACGCGAGAGCAGGCAGACGCCCGGAATGACCGGACCGCCCAAGGGCTGCGCGGCGGGCGCCGTCGCGGGCTGCGCCCCGCCCACGGTCTGCGCCGAAGCGGCGGAGGTGGAAGCGGAAGCCAGCAGGGCAGCGGAGAGAAGGAGGATACGGGACATCAGGCAACGACCTTTTTGGATTTGGCGGATTTGGGAGCCGCATCGCCATCGGCGGCGACAGGTTCGGATGAAGCAGCAGCTTGTGACTCCGGCGCGACAGCGATGCGGAGCGCCTGTCGATCGAGCAGCGTCGAGAAACGATCGAGCGAAGCGAGATGGAAATAGACCCAGGCGAGATAGCCGTTGTTGTGCCACTCGAGCACCACGTCGTCCGGCAACGTCGAGAATTTCGCGGAATCGACTACCTGAAAGCCTTCAAGACCAAGCTTGCGGCCATCAGGCAAGGTAGCGTCGGCGCGGCGCTCGACCAGCAGGTCGCGGTCCTGAAGCGCCTTGGCGAACGCCATGGTGGCGCGCGCTTCGGTCTGGAATGCGTTGCAGAACTCCAGCGCCTGTCTGGTCAGCGCCGATGGCTCGCCATTCTCGAACAGCGCCGCGCCTTCGGCCCCCTCGCGCGCCACGCGATCCGAGCCGGTGTCGATGGCCAGCGCAAAGCCGGTCGGCTCATCGCTCCCGGCCTCCATCGTGGCGAGGAAGCCGAAGGGGTAACGGCGGACATAGGCCGGGACATAGGCATCGGCCGCCCAGCGCCCATCATGGAGGAAGAGATTGCGCCGCTCAAGACCGAGAATGGCGATCGGCTGCGCGTCGCCGGCGGCAAAGACGATCGGATAGGTGCGGGCAGCCTGCGCCAACTCGCCCACGACGATCGGCACATAGGGCGTTTCGGCGGCAAAGGAGGCATCGCCTTCCTTCAGGCGCCAGTCGGCATGGCGTTCGGAATGAAGCGGCGCCAGCGCACGATAGAATAGCGGGAGCCTTGGCGTGGACGTGGGCACCGCAGTGGCGGCGGACTGGTTGTTCATACTGTCTCCAAAAGGAAGATGGTGGGGCGGCGTTGCCGCCCCACGAAGGAAATCACTCACCGAAGCCGAGGAAGCGGACATTGAGGATCGTCGGGATTTCTGTCCGACCCTGCGGCCGGGCGCGTTCGGCGAGATCCGCGGCCTGATTGGCGACGGCGCTCGCGGCCGAGGATGCCGAGGTGAGCGCGCCGGTATTGACCGCCACCATCACTGGGATGCCGGTTGCCTCGCCCTCCACCTTGATGTTCGCGGCATTGAGGATTTGCAGCGCGGCGAGGTTGATGTCGCCCGACACGCGGATGCCGGCTTCGCCCGCGTCGATCACGCCCAGCGGCGCGATCAGGTCCACGTCGCCCGCCGGGATTTCCGGGATCGGGGCTAGGGTGGCGATGCCAGCGCCCGTATTCTGGGTCGGCGGCGACAGTGTGACATTGCCGAAGCTGTCATAGACCCGACGCGGCGGCTGATAGACCACAGTGCTCTTGGCCCCGCGCCCGGCGTTGATGTCGCCATCGGCCGCCCACATAAATATATCGCCGCCGAAAGTGGTGAACACCCGGCTCTGCCCCAGCAGGATGGAGCCCAGCGAATAGATGTCGACATTGCCCGAGCCCATGGAGAGCACGCCCGCCGTGGAAGGCGGCGCGATGCCGCCGACGCCCAGCGTCGTCTGCCCGCCGGCCACCAGCATCTCGATATCGCCGCCGAACTCCGTCCGCACGCCCGACGCGCCGAACATGGTGAGGTTGCCGCCATAGGAAATGGCGTTTCCTTCGGCGTCCGTTTCCGGGAACAGCGCCGCGATGGCGAGGCGGCTGCGCAGATAGCTGCTCAGACGCCCGCTTTCGATCTTGCCGCTATATTCGCGTCCACCGATCTTCAATTCGTCGAAATAGACCTGCCGGGCGAAGATCGCCTGCTCCTGCGGGGTCAGCGTCGCCAGATATAGACGGGCATCGTCCGCATCCTCCGCCTCATAGCCGAAGCGGGTTTCCAGCCATGCGGCCAGTTCCTCGCCGTAATTCTTGGCGACCTTGTTCACCTCCTCGACGAAACCTTCGTCATTGACGATATTCTGTTCGGCCAGCGGGCGTTCGGCATCGGCCAGATATGCGGGGTTCAGATAGAGGTCGAGGAAGCGGGCATAGTCCGGCCCGCCAGTGCCCACACCCGTCAGGATGGTAATGCTGGCGCCGCCTTGCCGCGTTTCGGGCGACAGGCCATAGAGCGGACCGACGCTTCTGAAGATGCCGCGATCGGCCTGATAGATATCGCGTCCGGCCTCGACCACCAGATTGCCCGGTCCGGCGATATTCATGCTCGACTGGATGATGTCGCGCCCGGCCGACAGCACGGAGATGTCGCGCGGATCGTTGTGGACGACATAGCCCCGGATCGTGCCCGCGCCGCTCAGGTAGGAATTGTCCGCCGTGCGGCAACTGGTGAGGCCGTTGGACCCGCAGCCCAGCAGCGGGCTGCTGCCGAAATTCACGATGTCGCGCCCGGCGCGGATTTCCGCCGGCCCCGCGCCGATATAATTCGGCGTCGCCACCTGCCAGTCCATAAAGCCGACGCTGAAGTTCGTGATATCGCCGCCCACCGCATAAAAGCGCATCGGATCGCGCTGCCCTTCATACAGCGTGCCCAGCGCCGTATCGCGCTGGAACGGCAGCAGGCTGTTGGCGGAGACGCCCGGACTGGCCGTCAGCGCCAGCCGGCCGCTGTTGGCCGGGCCGCCCCAGGCGCGGGAATAGAAGGTGTTCCAATGCGGCCGGAACGGGTTGGGCACGTCATTGGCGTTCCACGCCATGCCCGACATGCCGACCGCCATGCCGGCCGGATGGCGCGTGCCGTCCGACGCCATATAGGTGCCCGCCCCCCGGATCGAACCGCCGACGAGGAATTCGAGGCTGCCATTGGCCGAGGGCGCCAGTTCCAGCACCGCCGCGCCGCCCGCCCCACCATCGCAGGTCGTGCCGGTGCCGCTGCAATTGCCCGCATCGGCGAACACGTCGCCATGGGCGGCGATCACGCTGAGGGTGCCGGGGAACCAGTAGCGGCCGCCGTCCATCTTCATGACGTTGCGGGTGTCCACATTGCCCGTGTTGTCGAACACCAGCGGCGTCAGGTCGCCGCCGGCCGAGAACAGGCTGATCGCCGTATCCGGCTGCCACAGGCTGAAGCCGGTGCGGAGGATGTCGCCGGGCTGGCGCGCGGTCACGAATGTCGATTCGTCGCTGGTTTCGATGGTGAACAGCCAGCCGACATACCAGGCGAGGAGATCGTCGTAAGTCGTGGCATAGCCCTGATCGATCAGGAACTGGGCGTCCTGCCGCGTGACGAGCGCGCCCTCCGTCATGCCGAAGGTGGCCGCCGCGTCGGCAGTCCAATAGGCCTGCGGTGCGGGCAATATCTCGGCCATGCTGATATAGCTGACGCCGGCATTGGCCGATTGCGTCACCCGCCCCGGATCGGCCGCGCCCGCCACCACCATGTCGCCGCGCGTGGTGATGCGCACCTGCCCGTCGCCGGGCACCAGGCTGATGCCGCCCCGGCTGTGTGCCTTGGCGGGGTTGAGCGGATCGGGCACGCGCGGTTCCAGCGCCAGCTCGAACACATTGGCGATATAGGGCTGGATCACCCCGATCGACCCGGCGGCGATCTCCATGTCGCCGCGCAGGTTGACGAATGTGCCGTTCAGATCGCCGGCATGGTTGGTGCCCGAACCCGGATTGAGCGACCCGCCGATCTTCACGATCATGTCGCCGCCGCCGGTCTGCACCAGCGTGCCGCCGGTGACGCGGCCTTCCACCATCGTCACATCCGTCACGCGGCCCGTGCCGCCCACCGCGAGGTTGAGCGCGGTCGAGGCGACAACGCCGATGTTGGTCTCGCTGACACCATTGGCCTGGATCGACCAGTTTTCCATCACGCCGACATTGCCGCCGGCGGACACCGTCAGATTGCCGCCGCCCAACGTGCCGATGCCCATGAAGCCTTCCAGCAGCGGCCCATTGTGACTGTTGGGCGCGGTGGCGCTGTTGTTATAGGGATTGTTCGGCACATAGCCGCCGAAATTGATCCACCAGGCGGTGGGCGTGTCCGCCCCGCCCATGGCCTCCGCCTCGCCATAGGCGCCCTGCCGCCACAGCCAGTTGCCGATGGCGGCGCTACCCACCCGCGTATAGGCGCCGCTGCGCGTGGTGGTGTAGGAACGGATATCGCCCTGCA